>JAIENY010000002.1 GCA_019750915.1 Xanthobacteraceae bacterium | reverse complement strand
TGCGCCAACCCCTGCGGCAAGATCGGCAAGCGCTATCTGTCGGTCGAGAGCCACATCCGCATGATGGCGGCGTCGCAGCCCTTCATCTCGGGTGCGATCTCCAAGACCATCAACATGCCGAACGACGCCACGGTGGAGGACTGCAAGTCCGCCTATCTGCTTTCCTGGAAACTCGCGCTCAAGGCCAACGCCTTGTACCGCGACGGCTCGAAGCTCTCCCAGCCGCTGAACTCCCAGCTCATCGCCGACGATGACGACGAGGAGGATGCAATCGAGGCGCTGTACGACAAGCCGATGGCGGCGCGCACCACGCAGATCGCGGAGAAGATCGTCGAGAAGATCGTCGAGCGCGTCACCGTGATCCGCGAGCGCGAGAAGATGCCGGACCGCCGCAAGGGCTACACCCAGAAGGCTGTGGTTGGCGGCCACAAGGTCTATCTGCGCACCGGCGAATATGACGACGGACGGATCGGCGAAATCTTTATCGACATGCATAAGGAAGGCGCGGCGCTGCGCTCCTTCATCAACAACTTCGCCATCGCCGTGTCGCTCGGCCTGCAATACGGCGTGCCGCTCGAAGAATACGTCGACGCTTTCACCTTCACCCGCTTCGAGCCTGCGGGTCCGGTGCAGGGCAACGACTCGATCAAATACGCGACCTCGATCCTCGACTACGTGTTCCGCGAACTCGCGGTCAGCTACATGTCGCGCTTCGATCTCGCCCATGTCGATCCGACCGAGTCGAGCTTCGACGCGCTCGGCAAAGGCGTGGAAGAAGGCAAGTCGCCGGACGAGGGCCACGCCGCCACGCGCTATCTGTCGAAGGGTCTCACCCGCTCGCGGACAGACAACCTCGTGGTGATGCGCGGCGGCGCTGCCGCGATCTCATCGAGCGACGACAGCGCACCGGCCGGTGGCACACGTGTCACCGCCCTCTCTTCATCGCATGCGGGCGACGGCGCCGTGGCGTTGAAGATCGCGGAGCCCGAGCGCGAATTGTCGCCGACGGAAAAGCTGGAAGCGCAGCAGTGGAGCAAGGCGGGCACGGCGCAAGCTGCCGCACCGTCGAAAGCCGAACGCCGCGCCGAAGCGAAAGCACGCGGCTATGAAGGCGAGATGTGCAGCGAGTGCGGCAACTTCACGCTGGTGCGCAACGGCACCTGCATGAAGTGCGACACGTGTGGCAGTACGACGGGGTGTTCGTGACGAACCAGATTCAAAAACAAAAAGAAGGCCGCTCGAAACGGCGGCCTTCTTTCAATTAGCCATCGATGGCCCTTCGGATACATCGGTCAAGAAGCACGTTTCTTCCCGATCGCATTCCAAGTCAGTTTACTGACCAAGCAAACTCGGCAACGTCTTATCAAGACCATCTTTCAGCAACGCTTATGCAATTTCCTTGTTCGTCGGTGTGTCCGCAGCCGCAGGCTGATCCGGCCACGCGTAATCATCAAGCTCACAGGTTGGCCCTGGCACGATGTCCAACGAACGAGCCAAAATAGATCTATCGTCAATCTGAATAAGGGCCTCCTTCAATGGTGTGAAGTTTTGGTCGTAGACGACAGCACGTGTGATGGCAAACAACAGGGTCGTTTTTGCAAAAAGCCCGCCCGCATGAACCAAGCCAATGCCTCTTACTGATTGGTTCGTCGAACCAAAGCGGCTGTCCCACTTCGTAACAACGACATAACGCGCGCACCCCGAAGACGATGCGACTCGCCGGACGATGTCTACCAGATCGGTGCCTGGTTCCGGAAAAAGCGCTCGGCGCGGTTTGTAAAACGGATCAAAAGCAGACACCGCGAAGGGGATGCGTTTGACAACGAAACCGCGAGGCGACGCCGCTCGGACCCTAGCCACAACAAGATCGTCCAGTGCCCACGAAGCAATCGGGATTTCAGTATACTTGTTGCCAAAAACGGTGACGCCAACTTCCTTGACGCCAAAGGTATCACCAATAACGGGAAGAACACCGATGCAGGGTCCCGTTTGGGATGGTGTTGACGCTTTAGATTGGGAACGCTTCGCCGTTGTTTTTTTGTGGGCGTAGCTTGTTGCTGTGATGCAACTTCCGCCGAAGCAAGTGAGGTAAATGCGAGCAAAGCAAAAAATAAAATGATCGACCGGATCATGACACTCATCCAAAATATCTGGAAAACCACCGCAGGCAACAACGAAGACCGTTCATTAGCTAAAACAAACAAGGCACCAAACACGCGTTTTAGGAGGCCAAGCGCGTGACCGCAACTCAGAGTGACGTCAGCTCGATGTGTCCTAGCAACGATTACCCCGTCCTCGGATAATCCAGCTTCTCGATCCGTGAATTGCCGATGCCGTGGTGGAGCGCGCAGCCGAGTTGCAGCGCGATCTCGCGCAGTTCACCGACGCGTATCGCCGGGGTGCCGCGAAAATTCCTGTCCACCCATTCGTCCGGCAGCGTCAGGGACATCCCCGGTTCGAGACGGCACAGCACTGTCTTGAGATCGTCCTCGGTCACGCGAAAATCTCCGGTCTTTTCATCTCGCTATGCCATGCCGGAACATAGCCGTCCATATCCAGTCCGCCTCGACAGGCGACCGTCATTTCAGAGGCGGGCTCTGGCGTGAACAGGGTTGGGGTCCGGCGCTTGAGAAAATTCAAAAGGTAAATCGTCAACGCGCTGATGGCGAAGGGACAGACCGCGTTACTCGCCAACCTCCACCAAATGCGTACCTGAGGGCGACGGCTCGAATTTATCAGCGAAGTATGCGGTTCGCAGGCGACGAGTTCATCGGGAAATTCATGATGCTCACCACGTAGGACGGCAAGCCGTCGTACGCCACTGACGAGCCTGACCCGGCCCGCATCGTCTTGAAAAATTTTTTGTTTCCAATTTCGGTCTGGCAGGGTTGCGCCAAACCGCGTTGCGCCGTTCTTCGGGCCTCACTAAACGCCTTGGGATAGCGGGCCGCAAGACGCCCGCATTGCCGGAGATCAGGAAATGCCCCGCCTCAGCACCCCGCTCGTTGCCGTTTCACTTGCATCCATGCTCCTCATGATCGCCGCACCGGCGTTTGCGGATAACACCACACGGGCAGAGAAATTCACTGTCGAGCGGCCGACGCTTCTCTCGCTTGGGTTCGAGTGGCGCATTTCCGGCGACGACAACCGCAACGCGAACGTCGCCGTCAGCTACCGCAAAAAGGGCGACAGCGACTGGCGCAAGGGCCTGCCGATGCTGCGCCTTGACGGCGAAGTCGTGAACGGCGGGCGTCCCGTCAAAGGGGGCACGTTCTATTACGATTACACCGCACCAAACATGTTCGCGGGAAGCGTTCTCAATCTCGAGCCGGACACCGATTACGAATGCCGCTTCGTGCTGAACGATCCCGACGGCGTGAGCGGGCAGACCCAGGAAACGATTACGGTTCACACCCGCAAAGTCCCGGCGCCCGCCAGCGGCGGCCACGTCTATCATGTCTATCCCTTTGGATATAACGGACCGATGGAGCAGCCGGCCTTTACCGGTTTGATGAGTGCCTACTATCGCGGCACCGGCGACGGCGATCACGCCAATGCGCTTCCACCGCGCGTCGAGCCGGGCGACACCATTCTGGTCCACGCCGGACTTTATCGCGGCGAGCGATACGTCTACGGCGGCATCGATCCCAAAGTCCCCGCCTACGGCGTCAACTTCGACGGCACGTATTATCTCACCGCCAGCGGCACGCCGGACAGGCCCATCGCCATCAAGGCGGCGGGCGACGGCGAGGTGATCTTCGACGGCGCGGACAACTACAATCTCTTCAATCTGGAAGCTGGCAATTATAATTATTTCGAGGGCATCACCGTCCGCAACACCGATGTCGCCTTCCTTCTCGGCATCAAGAACATCGTGGGTGCGAGCGGCTTCTCGCTGGTCCGCTCAAGGCTGGAAAACATCGGACGCGGCGTGCAGGACGACTGGGCGGACTCCAAGGACTTCTACATCGCCAACAACGTCTTCATCGGCCGTCATTCGTTCGACAAGTTGCAGACCTGGTACAAGCCGGACTTTTGGGGAAAATATCCCGGCTATCCCGCGACAGTCACATCCGAATACGCGGTGAAGCTGTACGGACAGGGCCATGTCGTTGCCAACAACTACGTCGCCGCCATGCACGACGGTTTCGACATCGCAACCTATGGCACGCCGAGCGAGGACCCGGACAAAATTCCGGTGTCGATCGACTTCTACAACAACGACTTCTACGGCATGGCCGACAATTGCATCGAGCTGGACGGCGGCGCGCATAACGTGCGCGCCTTCCGCAACCGTTGCTTCAACACGGCGGGCGGCGCATTTAGTTTCCAGCCTGTCTTTGGCGGCCCGGCCTACCTGTTCGAGAACATTGTTTATCAGGCCACCACGGGTGGGCCGCTCAAGACGACGGACACTCCTGCCGGCATGCTCGTCTATCAGAATACATTTATCGGTCAGGGCGGTATCGCTCCGGTCTCCAACGCGCATTTTCGCAACAATCTGTTTGTCGGCGACAACTGGAAGGAGCCGGTGTTCGATCTGTCGACCTTCACCAACTATTCCAGCTCCGATTACAACGGCTGGCGTCTCAATCCGGAGGCTCCTTACGCTTTCGGCTGGACCTCGCCTGAATTCGGTGGCCCGGCGGTCTACAAAGCCGCAAGTCTCACCAAGCGGCATTACGCGACCCTTGCTGAATACCAGCACGGCACCAATCAGGACCGGCACAGCGTGATGGTCGATTACGATATCTTTCAGAACGTGAGTGCGCCGGATCCGAACGATCCCCAGCGTCTCTATGCGCCGGAAAATTTCGATTTTGGTCTGAAGGCCAATTCAAGCGCTGTCGATAAGGGGGATGTTCTGCCCAACATCAACGATCATTTCACCGGCAACGCCCCGGACCTCGGCGCTCTTGAATTCGGCAAGCCAGTCCCACATTACGGGCCGATTGTATGGCCGACGCAAACTTCCGAAAGCTCGACGCGCGCGCAAACAGGCCCGCCGCACTGATCTGCTTTTAACAACTGATTTCAACCGCGGTCTCGCGGCCGGATCGCTTTCGCGCTGTCGCATCTTTGACAGGCTTGTGCGCCCGGCCGTGCCAACGTCGCGATTGCTTGAGCGACAGATTGTTGAACAATCTATCATCTTGTCTGTTTGATATCCGGCGCGGGCAACTCCTGCCGCGCCGGATTCCACCGGAGGTCCAGACGTGAAAATTGGTATTATCGGAACGGGCACCGTAGGCTGCGCCTGCGCGATGGCAACTGTCATTCGTGGCAGCGCCAGCGAAGTTATCCTCGTCAACCGCACCCGCAAGACGGCGGAAGCCGTTGCAACGGATATCCGCTACGGCGTGCCGCTCGGTCACAAGGTCGATATCAGGGACGGCGACTACAGCGATCTTGCGGGTGCGGGAGTGGTGCTCATCACCATCGGCGTGAACGAAAAGACCGGCGGCGCGACAGACCGCAGCGATCCGCAGGGCCGTCTCAAACTGCTCGACAAGAACGCCGACGTCTATCGCGATGTCGTGCCGAAGATCGTCAAGGCCGCACCGGACGCGGTGCTTGTCGCGGTGTCGGATCCGCCAGATCCGCTCGCCGACGTGGCGCGTCAGGTCAGCCCGACCTCGGTGGTGCTCTCAACCGGGACCTATCTCGACAGCCAGCGCTTCAAGGTGCACCTCGGCAAACATTTCGGTGTGGATCCCGTTCATGTCGAGGCGCAGGTGATCGGCGATCACGGCACCGCGCAGGTGTTCCTGTGGTCATCGGCCCGGATCGGCGGCGTCCCCCTCGCCGATCTGTTGAAGCGCCGCGGCGAGAAGCTCGCCGACCTGCGGGAAGAGATCGAAAAACAGGTGCGCTATGCCAACATCACCATCATTGAAGGTCATGATGCCAGCCAATACGGCATCGGCATCGTGTCGGCCCGGATCGCAGAAATGGTGCTGACGGACGAGCGTGCCGTTGTTCCGATCGGCTCATTCCATAGGGAGTTCGGCGTCACCTTCTCGCTGCCGAGCGTGGTCGGGCGCAAGGGCGTCACCGAGGTGTTCAAGCCGGACCTGTCGGACGAGGAGCGCGCAGGCTTGGACAAGAGCGCGAAGCTTTTGAAGGATGCACTCGCGCGCGTGGGGATATGACGTCCCTTGCCAAATCGCGCGCAGTTTGCCTGATCGATTGACCGCGCGTTAACAAAACAAAGCCCCGCCTGTTCGGCGGGGCTTGATGATTTAGCAGACGTGGCTCGCGCCGAGATAGTTAGCTGGCCAGGCACTTCTTGACGAACGAGGTCTTCGCGGCGCCGGCCAGCGGCTTGCCCTCGGAGCTCTTGGCATTGTCCTCGCAGCACTTTTTCATATAGCTCGTCTTGGCAGCCCCCGACAGCGGCTTGCCATCACCGCTGACAGCTTTGCAGGATGCATCCGCCAAGGCGGGCGCGGCGGCGAAAAGGCTCAAAACAACGACAAGTGAAAGGCGTTTCATTGGGGGTAGCTCCCGGTGGAATTAAGGCGTTCAGCCTACCTGAACCATTCGCGCTGACAATGCCCGGCAGGTCAAAACTTAGCGCCACGCCAGCCAATGGTCATTATTTCCAAAAGAAAAGGCCCGACATCTGAAAGATGCCGGGCCTTGCCTGCTGACTGGTCTGGAGGAAACCAGATGACAATTCTCGATCAGCATTCGTGCCGGGGGAACGAGTTCGTCATGTTCCCAGAATTCAAATGCGCTCGATCCGCAGCTAGCCAGAGAACACCGAACGGGGATTATACTGACTTGTCGGCCACCTGACCGGGCTGACTGTTCCCGCCGTTTTGCGTCTGCTGCTGGATGAGTTGCTGGATTTTCTGCGCGACCTTCTGTTGGTCGTCGGGGCTCAACGCCTTGAACTGGTCCTCGGTCAGACCAAGCTGGCCAAGCACCGAATTGAACAGGCGCTGCGCCGGCGTCTGATCGGCGAATTCAAGAAATTTCTGTTCAGCCGATTGCGGCTTTTTCGACGTTGCGAGCGAACTCGACGACGAAGGTGTGAACAGCTGCAGCGCAGCACTACCGGCAGACGAAACTGACATGGGTCCCTTCCTCCAATGACAGCCGGTGGGCAAATCCCGTGCCGCTCATCGCGCACCCGAAACGCGCCGATTTCCTTGAAGAATCCTGCATCTACCTTGCGTCGTTCTTGCCGCCGTAAAACAATTGCCGGGAAAATTCTGCCGCCCGCCACAACGCACCCTGCTGGAACAGGCGATGCTTTCCGCATCGATCAGGTTGTCGGCTCTTGGCCGTTTGCCTATAGTCTGGCTGCCGCACGGGGCGGTCTTTTCATCATCGGGCTCGTTTTGTGGGAATCACCAACGCCGTCCGGGATAGTCGCGGACTCCTGCACCGCGCGAGCTTCGGCTTCGTGCCGCGCAGACGGCCCGCCCTTCGCGCCATAACGCTCGCGACATTTACACTTTGTGCAGGAGCCGCTCTCGCAGCGGACGATGACGACAAGCCCGCAACCGCCGCCTCTCAACTGCCCAATATCTATCTCGATGTACGGACCAATTACGTCACGGTCCCGGCCGGGACGCTGGCGATCGGGTTCGGCAATTTCAACGCGCTCCCCGCGCTTTCATCACTGTCATCATTGTCAGGACAAGGCGTCGCTCTCGAGCTTCCGCTGACGGTCGACGTCAACGAACATCTTTCGGTATTCGGCGGCGTGACGGCCAGCACCACCAAGACCGACGCAACGCCATGGACGTCTTTCGACGTCGCAAGCTGGAATGTTGGTTTTCAAGCGGATCTCTATGAACAGAACGGCGGCTCTATTCCGGGCGCCACTCTGCTCTCGACCTTAACCAGATCAGCGGTCTCAGGTCCTTTCGCGACCACGAGTTTCGTCAACACGCTCGAATTCGACTACGCGCTGAACGAGGATGAAACCAAGGGCTTTCTGGCCGGGGTGCAGCTTACGAACGTGCTGGTCGATTCCGGTCTTGCCAGCATCAAGCCTGCCGTGATCGGCTATGTAGGCGCCTATTATCAATGGCCAAACAACTGGAAACTGACCGGACGTGCCGGCGTGCAATCGTTCGGTGGAGCCAACATCAGCGCGTTGGCTCCGTTTCTTCCGGCTGGCAGATCGCTGGTGTCTCTTGCCTCATTCACCGAGCCTGTGTTGCGAGCCGACATCGACCGGATGGACGACAACGACAACCGGCTGTTCGGCGTGACGGCAACGGTTTATTGGACTCCGAAACCTGCCTTCCAGTTCATCCTGCGAACTCCGCTCTATCTTGTGCGAAATTGAAAGCCGACCGGCCCAGGACCCCCGATGTTTTCCGTGATCTTCGAAGTCCATCCCAAATCCGAGGAATGGGAATCCTACCTCGGTATAGCTAAAATGCTTAAACCCGAACTTGAGCAGATCGACGGGTTCATCGACAACGTACGTTACGCAAGCCTGCGGCGTCCGGGCTGGCTGCTGTCGCTGTCAAGCTGGCGCGACGAGAAGGCCCTGGTGCGATGGCGCACGCGGACAACACACCACGGCTCCCAGCAACAGGGCCGGGACCGGATCATGCAGGACTACCATCTGCGTGTCGGCGAGATCACACGAGACAACAACCCGCCCGGCGGCCTTCCCCTGATCGAGCAAAGATTGGACGAAACCATCGCGGGGGAAAGCACGACAGTCACCCTGATCGATGCAAGGCAAGCCGCCGCCGCTGTGGAGGCGACGGCCTCCGGTGAGCTGGCGACGTCACTCGGGCTGCCTTCCGGCGCGGAGGGTCTCGTCGCTTGGGACGTGTTCGACGCGGTCCTGTCGCCCGGCGACGTCATCCTGCTAATGTCCTGGCGCACCCGCGCGGATGCTGAGCGTTTCGAGAACGCAATCCTCCTGCCGAGCGGCGCGCGCTTGCGCCGAGTCCGGGTGATTCGCGACTACGGCATGTTCGACCGCCGCGAGGCTCCTCAATACTATCCTGATGCCAAAGGCAGGACGACGGTTCACGGCTGACTGGCATGCTGACGTCGCGGAAGCGATGCCATGAGCTTATGAACTTCAAGTTCAAGCTTTGCTTTAACTTGAACGACCTGCCGCAACCTGAAGATTCAACGAAATTACCTGTGCATTTCGATGCGAGATCGAAATACCGGCTGTCTGACGGGCGTAAATTCGTGACCGTATTCGGTTGAGTCGGCCGGTCCGGCGGCAGGAGGTCCAGATGCTGACGAATGTCCCCCTTCGTGATTTCAAAGACTTCAAGCCGGATGTTGTGATCTGTCCTCACTGCACTCAGCGCCTGATGGCCGTCAGGGACATCCGTTGGGGCGCCGACAAGGTCGAATTCACCTACGGCTGCGACGGCTGCGGCAATGAGCTGGACAAGCCAATCGTCGAGGACGTTCTGCCAGCACCTACCGCCACGCCTGCCAAGGCCAGCCGCCGTCAGCCAGCTGCAGCCAGCCCGCTGCGGCAAGACGTACCCGCCCCGGCCGTGGAGGATCTCGGAACATTTCCTTTTAAGCCTGAGCCGGCAAAGGCAATCCCGGCCAAGCCGGAGGCACCGGCTGTGAATCCTGAACGCCATTACACGCCAAGGCAGGCTTTCATCGAAGATCGCGCAGCGCGCAGCCCGCGTCAGGTGTTCGACGCAGCGCCGACCGTTGTGGAGAAAGATGCGCCCACGGTCGCCTCGCGGGCCAGTGTCCTTTTACGCGACGTGAATATCTTCAACCTCTAGCGAAGGTCGTTCGTAAATACGCGGTGCTCGCTTTCGCGGATTTGTCGGCAATTGTCCCGCGCACTTCGGACTCGGGACACGCGAGGGAACCTTGCTATAAAGCTCTTGGGCGATACCCGCCCGGAGATTCAGGATGCAAGGGAAAATCGTGGTCGTCACCGGCGCGTCAGGCGCGCTGGGATGGGTGGTGGCGGGACTGGCGCTCGAACACGGCGCAAAGGTTGCGCTGATCGATCATTCGGCCACCAAGACATCGCCGACCGAACACCGTTTTGAGATCGGCGGCGTCGACCTTTCCGAAACAAGCGAGGCCAAGCGAGCCATCGATACGGCAGCCAATCATTTCGGAGGGCTGGACGTGGTGGTGAATGTTGCAGGCGCGTTCTCATCCCAAACAGTGGCCGACGGCGACACCGCACTCTGGGAGCGGCTGTATCGCCTCAACACCCTGACCGCGCTCAACACCTCACGCGCTGCCATCCCTCATCTCGTCCAATCCAGAGCGGGCCGCATCGTCAATATCGGCGCAATCGGTGCCCTGCACGCCGGCACCGGCATGGGCCCATACGCCGCATCGAAATCGGCCGTTCATCAGCTCACGGAAACGCTGGCGGCGGAACTGAAAGGTAAGGTCACCGTCAACGCGGTGATGCCATCGACCATCGATACCCCGGCTAACCGCCGTGATATGCCGAATGCCGATTTTTCGAAATGGGCGACGCCGCAGGAGGTCGCGGCCATGATCCTCTTTCTGGCAAGCGACGAGGCAAGCGGCGTAACGGGCGCGCTCATCCCCGTCTCGGGTCGCGTGTGAGCTGTTGCCTTCGGGCACCGACATCAATGCCTTTTAAAATACTGTATCTTGCGCTCATGCCTTTCGGCCTGAGCGCGAGACTTGAAGGTTCCAAGGTTGCGGCGCTTGCCTGTCCTTGGATTTATTTTGCGTGAATAGAGCTTGTATTCACCCGAGGAAAGCTTGCGGATCATATCGTGCTCCCGATCTTGCGTTCCGGAATCCAAACGTTCAATTTCAATGATGTTTCCTGGCAACGGCTCGTATTTCACGGCGCATGCGATGCGTGGAGTGTTCCTTCTGATATTTTTCAGTTGTTTTGTCAGCACGCCGGTCCGTGCCGAAACCATTGACGTCAGTGACAATCACGGCGGCAGCGTCGCGGCCTATAATGCACGATGGGCCGCCTATGCGGCGCGGGGAGCAAGCGTACGCATTGTCGGCCCCTGCCAATCAGCCTGCACGGTGCTGCTGGGCCATATCCCGCGCGAGCGGATCTGCGTTACGCCGCAGGCGAGCTTTGGCTTTCACCTCGCCCATCGCGCCGATGCCACGGCCACGTTGGAAAACGCCTACGCCTCGGACATCAAGGCGTGGATCGCACAGCACGGCGGTCTCACGCCCAATTTCATATGGATGCAGGCACCGGACACGTACCGCTATTTTCGCAAATGCCGCGCCTAGCCGAAGTCGGTGCGCTAGATGTGCGCACCGACGTCGCGGCTCGGCACGACCACCGAGTTCGGGAACAGCTTGCGGATCAGGATATAGAAGATCGGCGTGAAGACGAGGCCGAACACCGTCACGCCCAACATTCCGAAGAACACCGCCACGCCAACCGCCTGCCGCATTTCCGATCCGGAACCGCTGGAAATCACCAGCGGCAACACGCCGAGGATGAAAGCGAACGAAGTCATCAGGATCGGCCGCAGACGCAGGCGGCACGCCTCGATGACAGCATGAAGCGAGTCCTTGCCTTCGTGTTCGATGTCACGTGCGAACTCGACGATTAGAATCGCGTTTTTCGCAGCCAGACCGACCAGAACGATGAATCCGATCTGCGTCAGGATATTGATGTCCTGCCCCATGATCCGAACCCCGATACTTGCCGCCAGAAGACACATCGGCACGATCAGGATCACGGCCAGAGGGAGCGTCCAGCTTCCGTATTGCGCGGCCAGAACAAGGAACACGAACAGCACGCACACCGGGAAGACGTAAAGCCCCGCATTAGCCGCCTGAACCTGCTGATACGACAGATCTGTCCACTCATAGGAGAAGCCACTCGGCAGGATGTCCGCCGCCAGCGTCCTCATCTTGTCGATGGCGGTTGAAGAACTGGTACCGGGTAGTGTGTCGCCCTGAAGTTCGGCCGAGGGGTAGAGATTGTAGCGCGCGACGCGATCAGGCCCGGTGACATTGCGGAAATTCACAACGCTGCCGAGCAGTACCGTCTGTCCAGCATTATTGCGCGTTCGCAGGCGCGCCACGTCGGACGTATCTTTACGGAATGGCAGATCAGCCTGCGCGGTCACGTGATAGGTGCGGCCGAAAATGTTGAAGTCGTTGACATAGGAGGAACCGAAATAAGTCTCGATGGCCTCCGTGACATTCTGCGTCGGCACGCCAAGCATTTCCGCTTTCTGACGATCAATGTCGACAAAGACCTGCGGGGTATTCGCCGAGAACGGCGAGAACACGGCGGTCAGTCCGGGGATCTTGTTGGCCCCGCTTACAAGCTCAGTTGTCGCCGCTGCCAGAAGCTCCGGGCCTCGTCCCTGCCGGTCTTCGATCCGCATCGCAAATCCACCGCCTGTGCCAATGCCAGGGACGGCCGGCGGAGGTACGACAATGATGAATGCCTTCTCGAGCTTTGAAAGGCGCCTGCGAAGCTCTGCAGTGATCTCCGCCGCAGATTGGCCTGGCTTCCTGGCGCGCACTTCGGGATCGTCGAAAACCGGGAACATCGCCGCGGCGTTGCTCGCTTGGGTGCGCGTCGCACCGGAAAAGCCTGCAAGCGTCGGCACCCGTACAATACCGGGAATGCCAAGTGCGATATTCTCGATCTCCTTCACGACTTCGGTCGTGCGCGCAAGCGACGCGGCTCCCGGCAACTGCACCGAGATGATGACATAACCACGATCCTGCGCGGGAATGAATCCCTTCGGGGTTGTTACGAGCAGCCAGCCCGCCGAGCCAATCAATACCGCATAGACAATCAACATAGCTTTTGAATGCCGGATTACGAAATCCGCAGTCCCTGCATAGCCGTGCGACAGGCGGTCAAATCCGCGGTTGAAATAGCCGACAAACACGCCCCACCCGCGGGCGATTACGTTCCAGCGCGCTGGAGGCTTCTTTTCGTGATGCGGCTCCAGAATGAGAGAGGATAGTGCGGGAGACAGTGTCAGCGAACAGAAGCAGGAAATCGCCGTCGCAACTGCGATTGTCACGGCGAACTGCTGGAAGAACTGCCCGGAAATTCCGCCAAGGAACGCTGTCGGCACGAACACGGCGCACAGCACGAGGGCAATCGATACCAGCGCTCCGCCGACCTCCTGCATTGTGAGCAGGGCAGCGTCGCGGCGGCTCATTCCGGACTGAAGATGTCGCTCGACATTCTCCACCACGACGATCGCATCGTCGACCACAATGCCCACCGCAAGCACAAGTCCGAACAGCGTCAGGTTATTGATCGCAAATCCGAGCGCCGCCATGATCGCGAATGTGCCGATCAGAGAAACCGGAATTGCGAGAATGGGAATAATCGCAGGCCGCCAGCCCTGCAAGAACACGAGCACGACGATCACGACCAGGATCATCGCCTCATAGATCGTCTTGATCAGTTCGTGCACGGACTGCGCAATGAACTCGGTAGGATTATAGCCGATATTGTAATCGAGCCCCTTCGGGAAGTGGCTCTTGAGTTCGGTCATAGTGGCCGAAATCTTGTCAGCGGTGGCCAGCGCGTTCGAACCCGGCCGCTGGGAAACGAGAATTGCCACGGTTTCCTTGCGCAGCAGGAATGCATTCGTGTCATAAGACAGCGCCGCCAGTTCAACGCGCGCAACGTCGCGAAGCCGCACGGTTCGCCCGTCCTCGCCAGACTTCAAAATGATACTCTCGAACTGTTGCGGATCCTTAAGCCGTCCGGTGAACGTCAGGTTCGGCTGGAACGCGCGGTCCGTAATCGGCGGTTCAGCAATGCGCCCGCCGGCGATCTGCAAATTTTGCGCACGGATCGCGGTGAGAACGTCACCAGCCGTCATCCCGAGATTGGCGATCTTGTCGGGGTCAAGCCAGACGCGCATCGAATAGTCGCGCGCACCGAAGATCTGGATGTCGCCTACGCCATCGAGCCGGAGCAACTGGTCGCGGACCTGAAGCAGTGCATAGTTTGAGATATAGAGCTGGTCATAGGTGTCGTCCGGCGACAGCATGAACACAACCATCAGAAGGTCCGGGCTGTTCTTGCGCGTCGTTACACCATTGCGTTGCACTTCTTCTGGCAACTGCGGCAGGGCGATAGCAACACGGTTCTGGACCAGCACCTGCGCCTTGTCGAGATCAGTCCCCAGCTTGAAGGTGATGGTGATGTTCAACTGGCCGTTCGAAGTCGCCTGGCTGTACATGTACAGCATGTCTTCGACGCCGTTGATTTGCTGCTCGATCGGCGTGGCAACCGTGTCCGAAACCACCTGAGCGGAAGCACCTGGATATTGGGTTGTGACCACGACGGTGGGCGGCGCGACCGACGGATATTCTGCAACAGGCAGCGTTGTATAGGCGATCGCGCCGACAATCAGCAGAACGATCGACAGCACCATTGCAAGGATGGGCTGATTGACGGAAAGGCGGCCGAGATTCATGACAATTAGCCGGCGTTGGTCGGAGTGGGCGGATGCGGAGCAACCTTCGCGCCAATACGAGCGCGCTGGATGCCTTCGATAATAACCCGGTCAGTCGGCTTCAGTCCTTCCCTGACGACGCGCAGCCCATCGTCAATCGGTCCAAGCACCACCGGCTTTGCTGACACCGTATCGTCGTCATTCACGACAAACACGATCTTGCGCGATTGGTCGGTGGCTATCGCACTGTCGGGCAGCAGCAAAGCCTCGTAAGGGGCGCTGCCAAGCACGCGCACACGTGCGAATTGACCGGGAAGAATCGAAAGATCCGGGTTGTCCACGACGGCCCGGCCACGCAACGTGCCGGTGCCGACGTCCAGCCTGTTATCGATAAAGTCCATCTTTCCCTGATGCGAAGGCTTCAGATCGCCCGCGAGGAATATCTGGACCGGATTTGGCGTATCGCGCGAACTTGGACGTTTACCCTCGAACCAGAGCCGCGAGTTCTTGATGTAAACCGCTTCATCCATATCGAAATAGAGGTGGATGGGATCCATCGAGACGATCGATGTCAAAAGCGTCGCCCCCGACTCGCTGCCTTGCACCAGATTGCCAACCGTCACGAGGTGGCGGCTGATCCGTCCTGCGATCGGCGCACGAACCTTTGTAAATTCGACATCAAGTTGTGCGCGTTTAAGGGTGCCCTCGGCCTGTACCGCTACCGCTTGCGCTGTCTGAAGCTGCTGGGTGCGCTGATCGACGACCGATTGAGAAACGGCGTCCGTCTTGACCAGCGAACTGGCGCGCTCGAGTTCGCGCTGCGCCAGAGTGACGCGCGCCTGCGCATCGAGAAGCTGCCCCTGCGCCTGCTCAGCGACAGCCTCGTATTGACGGGGATCAATCACATACAATAAGTCGCCGGTGTGGACGATATCGCCGTCCTTGAATTCGATACTTTTGACAAACCCGGTGACGCGATTGCGAATCTGAACCTGCTGAACCGCGTCGAAACGCCCGGTAAATTCATCCCAGTCAGTTACGACACGCTTGACGGGCTGCGCGACCGTCACAGGAGGCGGCGGGGGTGCAGACGCCTGATTAGACCCCTGCCCGCAGCCGCTCAGCGTCACGGCGAATACAATCGCGGTGGCTGCCAACGGCAAAGACCTGAACTTGAAAATCGGCATGCAAAAAGAGAGCTGGCTTTGAATCATAAGTCGGTTTCCTGGCAACCTGGCAGGCAAAGAAGTTAAGTCTAGAACGGCCTTCGCAGAACGGTTTGTCGCAATCAACGAGCGCCGAAAACAGTCCTGCCGAATACGTTCTGATGTTCCCGCGGCGGGGCGCGCCAATATGGCGGAGGCGCATCTGCCACAGCGCCCAGCTCCGCCGCAGCGTGCCAACCCCATCGCGGATCATAGAGCACTCCACGAGCGATCGCGATAAAATCCGCCTTGCCGTCTGCGACAATTTCTTCGGCTTGCCTGGCCTCGGTAATCAGGCCGACAGCAATGGTCGGCAGATCGCTCGCCTCTTTCACGGCTTGTGCGAACGGCACCTGATAGCCCGGTCCAAGCGTGATTTTCTGCAATGGGGAAACCCCGCCCGAGGAGACGTCGATCCAATCGACATTTCGCTTCCTCAGTTCCTTCGCAAATGCGATGGTCTGATCAACATCCCATCCGCCGTCGACCCAGTCCGTCGCGGACACCTTCACGCCGACGGGTTTATCAGCGGGCATTGCCGCCCGTACGATATCGAAAATCTCAAGCGGAAAACGCATCCGGTTTTCCAGCGAGCCGCCATACGCGTCGGTGCGGTGATTGGCGATCGGCGAAAGAAACTGGTGCAGCAGATAACCGTGCGCAGCATGGAGTTCGACGCCATCCAGCCCAAGCCTCACGACATGCCGGGCGGAAGCTGCAAAAGCGTCGCGGATGCGCTGCAATCCCGCGGCGTCCAGAGCGATCGGTGCGTCCTCACCCTCCTTGTGAGGCAGAGCCGACGGAGCGCTCGGCGCCCAACCACCATCTGACACCGGGATTAACGCACCGCCCTTCCACGGCACTTCACTCGAAGCCTTGCGGCCGGCATGTGCCAACTGGATCATCACGGCGGACTTCGAATATTGCCTGACCGCATCGATCACCGGTTTCAGCGCCTGCTCGGTCTTATCGTCCCACAGACCAAGATCGCCGGGGGTGATGCGGCCTTCAGGCTCAACGGCAGTGGCTTCCAGGCAAAGCATGCTCGCGCCTGACATCGCCATGTTGGTCAAGTGAACAAGGTGCCAGGTATTGGCCTCGCCGTCTTCCGCCGAATACTGACACATCGGCGAGACAACGATACGGTTAGACAACGTCACGCCCCGAAGGGTGTACGGCGAAAACAGTTTGCTCATGGAGATATCCGCATGTGGCAGCCAGCCTCAGCTGGACAGTAATCAATGAGATGGTCGCCGCATAGCTGCAGTGCAACACCTATTAGCCGAATGACTTATATGCCGTCACTATTACAGATTTTACGGGACTTTCTGCGCTATTTTGACAACAGATCTATCAAAGTATTCAGACGAATACTTTCAAAGTATCCGATCAGAAGCAAAGGTTGCTCACAAGCGCGCCCTTCTTGTCCTTAAGCACGAACGGACACTCGATGCGCTTCAGTGCGGCTTTAGCATCCGCGTTTCCGAGGTCTGCAGCACGCTGGTAATAGGATTTGGCGGCGGCGGAATCCTGCGCGCCCCCTCGCCCGGCCTGTGCAAACGCGCCAAGCTGTTCCAGCGCGCC
This sequence comes from Xanthobacteraceae bacterium, assembly GCA_019750915.1. GTDB lineage: Bacteria > Pseudomonadota > Alphaproteobacteria > Rhizobiales > Xanthobacteraceae > Afipia. The sequence goes on along the minus strand of JAIENY010000002.1, from coordinate 40,145 downwards.
TGGATGATTTTGGGCCGCAGCCTTCTCAAACAGGCCTCGCGCCGCAACGTCATCCTTGGGGCCGCCAGCGCCGTTCGCCATCATCATGCCGAGCTGATACTGAGCCTCAGCATTGGTCTCCGCTGCCCTGGACAGCAGATCGCGCGCCCTCACCGGATCCGCCGGTGCGCCGGCACCTCCCGATAACGATGCAAGATTGCTGATGCCTCGCGGATTTCCTGCATTGGCCGCTTTTTCAAACAGCTTGCGCGCCTGCGCTTCGTCTTTCTGAACTCCGGAGCCTGTCGCATAGGCGACGCCAAGCTCGACCATCGCAGATGTGCTGCCCTTGTCTGCTGCCTTCCGGTAAGCGGCCAGCGCGTCCGCGGGTTGATGGCTAGCTGCGTAAGCGCGTCCAAGTGCATACATCGCGCGGCGCGAGCCCGACGCCTGTTTGCAGAATTTGATGGCGGTCGAAAGGTCCGAAGGTGCGATCGACGTCACGCCCTTGACGTCAGCAGGCTTGTCCGGATCGGCAGGGTCGGCGGCGACGCGATCGCACAGAACCAGGTCTGCAGACTGCGCATGCGCTGAATCGGCGGAAGACCAGAGCAGCAACAGACACGCGAATGGAACGCAAAAGGACCGAGTCATCATGGGCACTTTTTACCGGGAACACGGATGGACTGCAAATGGCTCTCCAACTCCACCAGCGGCTAGAACAGCGTTCGTCCGGCCCGGACTTTTTCGCGCGACGCAGCAAAAGCAGCGTTGACCACCTGCCCGCTCCGCCCGACGGCCACGACGCCGTCACCCGCATGCACGCGGGTGCTTTTATCCGGCGCAGCAACGGAGTGTCCTTCGCGGCGATTGATCTGCACAATGTAAAAAGCGCCGTTGTTCCGCGCCTCGATTTCTTCGATCGTCAGGTCGGTCAGCGCGCCGTTTTCCGGAACCACCACAACCTCCATGACAAGGCCGAGGCCGCGCAACGACCTGTCCAGGTCACGCATCTGCGCTGACTCGCGGATCAGGCGTGACGTCTCCGGAAACAGCAGCATTTCCGCGATGCGTTCGGCGCCGATATGCGTCGGCAGCACGACTTTGTTGGCGCCCGCATGCAGCAGCTTGCGTTCGGTGGAAACGGCATCTCCGCGCGCGATGATCTTGATGTCGCTGTTCAGATTACGGGCGCTGAGCGTGATGAAGACATTGGTGGCGTCGTTCGGCAACACACTGGCAAGCGCCTGCGCCCGCTCGATCCCGACATCCCGCAACGTATCCTCGTTCGTGGCGTCACCCTGAAAGCATAGATGTCCAGCCTCGCGCGCTTCAGCGACACGCCGATCATCCTGCTCCAGCACAACCACGGCGGCGCGGCCATCCCTGAGCGCCTTGGCGAGTTCGACGCCCATGCGGCCATAGCCGCAGACAATGACGTGGTTCTTCAGCTTTTCGATTTCATTATGCACGCGGCGGCCTCCCAGAATTTGCTGAAGCGAATTAAAGGTCATGAATTGGATCACGGCACCGGTGAGGAAAATCATGCCGGTGCAGCCGAAAGCCATCGTCGTCATCGTGACGATGTGGAGATACATCGTGTCGATGGGATGCACCTCGCCGTATCCGACGGTGAACACCGTCAGAGTGACCATATAAAGGGCGTCCTGGAAGCTCCATCCGGCATAACAATAGGCTGCCGTAGCTGCAGTCCATACCACCAGCATGAACAGCGCGCCGCGAATGAGATTTCGCGACGGATAGATCACCAAACTGTTCATGGCCTGCTTTCAGGGCCTCCCTCGACCATCCGACTATACAAAATGGGCCGCCGATGAACAGCGAAGCTCTGCTATTCCTCCTTTTCGGTCGTAAAAACCAGCGGATAGCCCTTGGCCTTACCCATTTCCGTGGCTTCCTTGGCCTTGGTCTCGGCGACGTCGCGGGTATAGACGGCGATCACACAGGCGCCCTTCTGATGAGCCGTCAGCATGACGCGATGAGCAACACTCTCATGCATCCGAAAAATGGCCTTAAGCACCAGCACGACGAATTCGCGCGGCGTGAAATCGTCATTCAGCAGAATGACCTTGTACATCGGCGGCCGCGCCGCCCTGGTGCGGGTCGAAGGTTTAGGCCGCGCGATCGTAGTGGCTGGATTCATGAGCGCACCTCACCTGCGACGTCATTATCAAGGCATAGGGATATGGAACTGCAAGGTTTGTGACCTATCTTAACGCAACAGTCTGTCTCTCAGGTGAAAGCCCATGAGCGTCACACGCGAAGAAACCCAGCCGCTTGCGATCTTCTTTGAAGACGACGGTTTGGTTCCGAACAGCCGCCTTCCGTTTCTGGTATATCGGCAAGCCATCAGGATCGATCCGTCACATTCCGAGCACACCATCGAAGGCCTGTTTGGCGCCCACGGCTGGGGGCAGATGTGGCGCGACGGAATTTACGACTATCTGCATTATCACGCGACCGTCCATGAAGCTCTGGCGATCGCCAGGGGCCATGCTCGTGTCCGTTTCGGCGGCGACCATGGACAGGAATTCGGTCTAGCCGCTGGCGATGCTGTCGTCCTGCCAGCAGGAACGGGCCATCAATGCCTGTCCTGCAGCGCCGATTTTGTCGTCGTCGGGGCCTACCCTCCGGGGCCGCATATGCAGATCACGCGCCCCACCAAGGACAATTACCGCAAGGCACTTGAAACCATCCCCAAGGTCGCATTGCCTCAAACCGATCCGCTTCACGGCCGCAACGGCCCGCTGGTCCGGCTCTGGACGTGATTGCCCCGAGGACGCGGTGGGCTATCGGGCGTCGGAGGTTCTTTTTTCACCGTCCTTGGACTGCTGGCCCGCAATGCGTACCTCGTCACCGTCAACCACGCCGTCCGGCGGTGTCGTGACCATACGATCCGAGGCCGACAGGCCCGAGGCAATTTCGATCTCGCGACCAAGATCGCGGGCAATCGTCACCTTCTTGAACCTGACGCGATTATCCTGATCGACCGTCGCGACGCTCAAACCGTCCTTGTTGAAAATCAGCGCGCTAGCCGGAATCGACAACGGCTCCTTGACGCCCGACAGGTCGAGAGCGACGTCGGCATAGGCGCCGGGTCGCAGCTCGTGATTTTTGTTATCGAGTCCAAGCTGAATACGGGTCGTTCCCGAGTTGACGTCCACAGCCTGCGCCGAGGCTTCGACCGTCGCCGGGAATTTCTGCCCCGGATACTCGGGCACCGAAATCGATGCACCGGCGCCTACCTTGACCAGCGCCAGATAGCTTTGCGGAACGTTCACGTAGACGCGCAACTTCCGGTAATCCGAGACAACAAACATCGCAAGTCCGCTGCCGGTCCCGCCGTTGATCAGCGCGCCGACATCGGTGTTGCGTTCCGTGATGATCCCGTCAAACGGCGCTTCCACGCGCTTGTAGCTGGCCAGCGCCTGCAGCCGGTCGACATTGGCCTGCGCGGCCTTGACCTGCGCGTCCTTGCTCGAGAGGTCGGCAGTGCGCTCGTCGATTTCCTGAAGCGAAACGAAGTTGGACGCGAGCAAGGATTGACGGCGCTTCAGCGTCGCCGACGAAAGCTTCGAAGCGGCCTCCGCGTTCGCAAGGTCCGCGCGGGCCTGCAGCAACTGCTGGTCCAGATCTGGCGCATCGATTTCGGCCAAAAGCTGGCCAGCCTTCACCTGTGCGCCGATATCGACATACCAGTTTTTGATGTAACCGCTAACGCGCGCGAAGATCGGTGCGCGATAATAGGCTTCCAGACGTCCGGGAAGCGTCAGCTTCGTATTCGGTGGCTTGGTAATCGGATTAGCAACGGCGACCGTCGGAATCGACTGAGCATCAGTCCATTCGCGCAGGTGCGCGTCGCCCTTTTCCCGCGCAACGATACCGGTAATCACGACAAACGCGGCAATGCCGCCCGCCACAATCCCCGCAATGCCCAGCTTGCGCCGCGAAACGTGGACGTGTTGATCAGGCGGCATGAGTTGTCTCCGAAGGAGTTGGCGCCGCCGTGGCATAGCGCTTGTGATGGACCATACTGAAGACGACGGGCACGAAAACAAGTGTCGCAACAGTCGCAAAAATCAATCCACCGATGACGGCACGGCCGAGCGGCGCGTTTTGCTCACCGCCCTCACCCAGGCCCAAAGCCATCGGCGCCATGCCGATGATCATCGCCAGCGCGGTCATCAGCACCGGACGACAACGGACAAATCCGGCTTCAAGCGCGGCGGCAATCGGGTCGTTGAGATGGTCCAGCCGTTCGCGTGCAAAGGCGATCACCAGCACGGAATTCGCGGTCGCAACGCCCATGCACATGATTGCACCCGTCAACGCGGGCACCGACAGCGTTGTACCGGTCGTGAATAGCATCCAGACGATCCCGGCAAGAGCCGCCGGCAACGCTGTGATGATGACGAACGGATCCGACCACGATTGGAAATTCACGACAATCAGCAAATAGATCAGCACGACCGCGCCAAGCAGACCGAACAAAAGTCCGGAAAACGCGCTGTTCATGGTCTCCACCTGACCCAGCAGCACCACTGAACTGCCCTTCGGCACATCCTTCGCCGTGTCAGCGATCACCTGCCGGATATCAGCCGCCACCGAACCAAGATCGCGCCCTTGCGGTGTCGCATAGATCTCCACCATCGGCTGGATGTCGTATTGCGACACGACCGCATTGGACACTGTACGCTTGATATTGGCGATGCCGCCGAGGATCGGCAAGCTGTTCGACGGGGTGGTGGTGTTGATCGGCATCGTCTCCAGCTTGTTGAGCGTGTCGATCTGATATTGAGGCGTCTGCATGACGATGGAATAGGACACGCCGTTATTCGGATTGAGGTAATAGGTCGGCGCCACCTGTGAACTGCCCGCAAGATTGACAACCATGCTGTTGGTTACGTCGCGCTCCGTCACGCCGAGATATTGCGCGCGCGTGCGGTCGACATCGACATTGAGCGTTGGATAATTCGGTGATTGCTGGATGCGCGCGTCGGCAACGCCCGGAATGCGGCGTATCCGCCGCAGCAGATCGTTTGCATATTTGAAATTGGCGTCGAGATTTGCACCGCGAACCTGAAGATCGATAGGCGCGGGCGAACCGAAATTTAGGATTTGACTGACAATGTCGGCCGGAAGAAAGGCGAACTGCATACCTGGAAACGCCCGGGGAAGTTGCTCGCGTAATGCCTTGATGTAGTCATCGGTCGGATGGTGATCCTCTTTCAAGGTGATCTGTATATCGCCGTCCATCGAACCGATCCGGCCCGTGTTGTTATAAGTCATGTTGATGCCGCTGATCGGCAGACCGATGTTGTCGGTCATGGTGCTGATCTCTTCGGCCGGGATGATTTTCCGGATCGCCTTCTGAACTTCGGCGAACTGATTGGCTGTCTCCTCGAGACGGGTGCCCGTCTGGCTGCTGGCATGAATCAGGATTTGCCCCGTATCGACGGCGGGGAAAAAATTGCGGCCAAGGAAAGGCACAAGCAGAAGCGAGCCGCCGACGAATAGCAGAAATCCCACAGCGAAGACTGCGCGGTGATGAAGCGCGAGCGCCAGAACATCGCGGTATCCCTCACGGAACCGCTCAAAGCCAGCTTCGAACTTACGCTGAAACCGCACCAGAGGATTCTTCGTCGCAGCCGGAGGAACTGGATTGCCGTTCTCGTCGTGCGGATGCGGGTGAAGCAGATATTTGGCCATCGTCGGAACCAGCGTCCGCGACAGGAAAAAAGACCAGGCCATCGCGAACATCACCGCTTCGGCCATCGGCACGAAGAGAAACCGCGAGACGCCGGTCAGGAAGAACATCGGCACAAAGACTATACAGATACAAAGCAGCGACACGAATGCGGGGGTGGCGATCTGCTCAGCGCCATCGAGAATGGCTGGCTCGACATCCTTGCCGTGTTCCAGGTGATAATTGATGTTCTCGATGGTTACCGTGGCATCGTCGACCAGAATGCCCACCGCCAGGGCAAGACCGCCCAGCGTCATGATGTTCAACGTTTCACCGACAAGCGAGAGGCAGACGATTGCGCCGAGGACCGAAATCGGAATCGATACCGCAATGATGAGGGTGGAACGCCAGCTTCCCAGAAACAGCAGTATCATCACGCTGGTCAGAAGCGCCGCCAGAACCCCCTCTCTGACGACCCCGGTAATAGCGCCGCGCACAAAAATCGACTGGTCACCGACCAGGCCGACTTTAAGGGTATCCGGCATGGTCGGCTTCACGTCGATCAGCTTTTGCTTGATGCCGGCGATGATATCGAGCGTCGAGATCGATCCTGCCTTGAGGACCATCATCAGCACAGACCTGTTGCCGTTGACGTGAACGACATTGGTCTGCGGCGGATTTCCGTCGCGGACCTGAGCAACGTCGCGAACATAAACCATCGCGCCGTTGACGGCTTTGATCGGTAGATCGCCAAGCTCCCTGACCTGCAATGGCGAGTTGTTGAGCTGGATGTTATACTCGAACTCTCCGATCTTCTGGGTACCGACCGGAGTAATCAGGTTCTGCGCCGCCAGTGCATTCGCAACATCCTGTCCGGACAGGCCGAGCGACTGAAGCGCGGTCGGATTCAAATCGATTAGAATCTGGCGCTGCTTGCCGCCGAACGGATATGGGATAGCCGCGCCGGGGACCGTGATGAGAGGCGTTCGAAGCTGGTTGAGGCCGAGGTCACCCAGATTCTGCTCCGTCAAGCCTTCTCCCGACAATGCGAGCTGGATGATCGGAACCGTCGACGCGCTGTAGTTGAGGATCAACGGCGGCGTCGCGCCCGCCGGCAATTGCTTGAGGATCGTCTGCGAAATCGCAGTTACCTGTGCATTCGCCGTTTGAATGTTGACGTTCGGCTGGAAGAAAATCTTGATGATGCCAAAGCCGTTATAGGAATTGGCCGTAATGTGCTCGATATCGTTGACGGTTGTCGTCAGCGCGCGCTGGAACGGCGTGGTGATACGGCCTGACATCTGATCGGGCGGCAGGCCCGTGTACTGCCAGACCACGCCAATCACAGGTATCCGGATATCCGGAAAAATATCGGTTGGCGTCCGCAATGCCGCCAGCGGTCCGATGATCAAAAGCAGCAGCGCCAGAACCACGAACGTATATGGACGCTTCAGAGCAATACGAACGAGCTCATTCATCGATGATGCACCGGCCAAATCTTTTGAAGACATAGTCCGTAACGGAGCTACCAAAGCGGTTCCGGACCTTGTTCCTTATACGGAATTTAAGAGTCACGTTGCAACGCACAAACAGTCACAGTCTGGTGTTCTCAACGTGCTAGATGCCTGTGCCAGCGTGTATTTTGGCATTTTTGTAACACGATCCGGCACCGCCGCGTCCCGCGTCGGCAAATCACATTGTAGTCGAATCATACCGTTCCCGGTAACCAAGACAGATGACCTACTTCTATCTCGCGCTTGCCGTCATTTTTGAAGTGATCGGAACCTCCGCCCTTCAGGCTTCCGAGCAGTTCACTAAGCCGAAGCCGCTTGTTTTGACTGCGATCGGCTATGGAAGCGCATTCTACCTGTTGTCGATGGTTTTGCGCACAATGCCAGTCGGTATTGCCTACGCAATCTGGTCCGGGTTCGGCATTATTCTGATTACCTTCGTCGGTCTGATCTGGTTTGGTCAGAAACTGGACTTACCCGCGGTCATTGGGCTGGCATTAATCGTGGCCGGTGTTGTGACCATCAACCTGTTTTCAAGAACTGTAGCGCATTAGGAGGCTGGAATGCCGACCAGAAACATCCTTTATATCGTGATCGCCGCTCTCGCTGTGTCACTCGGCATTGTCGGCTACAACCTCTATGAGGCCAAGAAAGAGCCGAAGGGATTGCAGATCAACATCGGCCCCAACGGATTGCACGTAAAGGACAAATAACCGTGCAGAAAAAACGGCTCACCATACGAACCATAACCGCAACAGTTTGCGTGTTGGCAGTGACCGCGACCCAGGTCTGCGCTGCAGCGGTAACCCGGGAATCCGATATTTCCAGTATCCGGCTTGGCCAACGGATCTATGTCGACGACGCGACCTGCCCGACCGGTCAGATCAAGGAAATCACTGGTAAAACGCTCACCGTAAAGGGCGTGAGCGCCGTCAAGCGGTGCGTCCCTCGCAAGGACGCCCGCCCCAACTAGAATAGTCTTCGCTGTTCAGGAAAAAGAGTCGCCGCACTTCTGCACGGCGTCATTGGCTCCCCAGGGCATGATCGGTACCGACGACGTCGAGTTCTTCGGCGAACCATCGATCAGCTTGTCCGAATAAACCATGTAGACCAGCACATTCCGCTTGGCGTCACAGCCGCGCACGATCTGCATCCTTTTGAAGAATAGCGATCTGCGCTGGCTGAACATATCGTCGCCTTGCGAGAGCTTGTTTTTGAAACGGATTGGACCGATCTGCCGGCACGCCAGCGATATGTCGGACACCTGCTCGGCCAACCCAAGCCATCCTTTAATACCGCCCTTTTCTGGAACGGTGAAATGGCACGCCACACCCTCAACCTCAGGATCGTCGATACCGTAGGTCGCGAGCTTATCGTTAGGGCTGAGCAGCTTGAACACCGTCGAACGACGGAAGATCAGGTCGGGTTCCTGCGCATGGAGGACGGGCGTCAAAGCCAGAAAAGCCAGCCCTGCCAAGGTGGCCACCACAGTACGTCTCATATGCATAAAGCACTCCGATACCGCTCCAGCCCTCAGCTTCGTGTTTAACAGGTGTGCTAGTCTTATACGAGCCGGAGATGGAACTGCGCCAAGGCGGGGTTTTGTTAACATGCTGGCAGTGTACTGCCAGTAGTTTGATTCTGATCAGTTGTTTCAGAATTTGCCAGTAAGCCGTCGCTTTTACGTGACATCAATTTGATGAAGTCAATGTTAGGGACGAAGCCGTGAACAACGACTGCCTTTTTCTGCGAGCCGCTCAAAGATCATTGCGCGCAACGCGACTCGCGCTCGTCACAATGACCGCGCTGATTGCGCTGCCCCTTTCTGCGCATGCCCAATTCTTCTGGCCTAACAATCGTTTCGACGACGACGAAATTATTGTTCGCCCGCCATCAAGGCCGCTCCAGCACGCGGCGCCGCACCAGCGCGTCCCAAGAGCCAAGACTGTCATCAAGGAAACCGCCAAGCCGCAAGGCCCGCTGTTCATCGCGATTTCGATCGATAGTCAGGAGATGAAAATCTACGACAACAACGGCCTGTTTGCGCAGACTCCGGTATCGACTGGCATGCGGGGCCATTCCACGCCGATGGGCGTGTTCAGCATTCTGGCCAAAGAGAAATACCATCGCTCCAATATCTACAGCAACGCTCCGATGCCCTATATGCAGCGCATCACCTGGTCGGGCGTAGCCATGCATGCCGGTGTGCTGCCCGGCTATCCGGCCTCGCATGGCTGCATCCGGATGCCGATGAATTTCGCCGTCCGCATGTACGGATGGACCAAAAACGGCGCCCGCGTTGTCATCGCGCCAGGCAGTTTGGTGCAGACCGACATTTCAAATCCGCTGCTCTTCACAAAACGGCCGGATCCTCCAAAGACGGCCGCGGTCACCGAGTCAACCAATCCGATTCCTGCTGGCACGATCACGACACCGAAGGCTGACAGGGATGTGGTCGCGCTCAGTCAGGAGCCGAAGCCTTCGGAGTTCACAGCCGCTGATGTTGGCGTAAAATCAACAAACAAAACCGCAGAACCGCTCCGGACAGCGGACGCGAGCGGCTCGGCGCCCACTCTGCCTGTGACGGATATTGCACCGAAGACGGACAAGGATCAGGCGCGACCGGACGATCAATCCTCACCTGCCATCACTTCGCCCCAAGTAGGCAAACCCGTTGAGGCCGCCGTCATCGATACCAAGCCGGCTGTGCCCGCACCGAATGGCTTACAACCAGACGCAACGACCAAAGATATCTCCTCCGATCCCGCAAAGGCCGCGGCGGCTCCCAAGCGTTGGGGACATATCGCGGCTTTCATCAGCCGCAAGGAAGGCAAGCTGTTCGTCCGGCAAAATTTCGAGCCGTTGTTCGAGGTTCCGGTGACCATCGCTGCCGGTGGTCCTCTCGGCACTCACGTCTTCACAATGCGAGCCAGCAAAGACGATCCCAAAACCTTTCAGTGGTCAGTCATGTCGTTGCCCCAGCGCGAGCGCCTCGAACCCGTTTCGTCGCGCAAGAAACTCCTCGTCAACGACACCATCCGCTCTCCCTCAGCTAGTCCGACGGAGGCGCTCGATCGCATCAAGATTCCCGATGATGCAATGCAAAGGCTTGCGCAAATTTTCGCGCCGGGAGACTCCCTGACCGTGTCCGAACTCGGTCTCGGAGGTGAAACGGGCCGTGGAACCGATTTTATCATCCCGCTGCGCTAATCGCTGACACCTCCGAATTGAAAGCCAGCGCCTTTAAGCATCTTTGCAAGTTCCGAGTAGGCCCCGCTCCGGCTTCGCAGAATTCCTTGGCGCGTTCGTTCGCTCCCGGTTAGGCTTCGCATGGGGCTATGCGAGGGGTTTGTGCGATGCGTTTCAAAACCAGCTTGTTCGTGGCGACTGCTGTCTCCGCTCTGAGCATTACGTGCGCGTGGCCGCAAGCGCTCGTCCCACCAAAGCCCGCAGCCGCGCCTTCCGCTGCCGCGCAGCCCGCAACACCGCCTGCTGCATTACCACCTGCCGCCACGGCGGCTGCCGCTCCCTCAAAGACCGCCTGCGCCAATCCCGACGCCATCGGCGTGGCCCGAGTGGTCCAGATCGACACCACAGGCGGACCGGGTTTCGGATTCGAGCACTTCAAGCAGCTCGACTTCCTGCGCGATAAGGAAGTGGTCCTGACATTTGATGATGGGCCATGGCCGGGCAACACACCGTCGGTCCTGAAAACACTCGACGACGAATGCACCAAGGCCTTGTTCTTTCCGATTGGCAAACATGCCACCTGGCATCCTGAAATCCTCAAGGAGGTCGCCGCGCGCGGCCATACCGTCGGTGCCCATACATGGTCGCACGCGAATCTGAACGCCAAGAAACTGACCGACGATCAACGCAAGGACGAGATCGAAAAGGGCTTCAGTGCCGTCGCGTGGGCGCTTGGCTCACCACCCTCGCCGTTCTTCCGTTTTCCGGCTCTGCAGCATCCGCCGACCATGATCACATATCTTGGGGAACGTAACATCGCGATCTGGTCGTGCGACATCGACTCCTTTGACTTCAAGGCAAGCACCCCGCAAAAGATCGTCGATACGGTCATGACCAAGCTCGACAAGCTCGGCAAGGGCATCATCCTGATGCACGACTTCCAGAAGCGTACCGCAGAGGCCTTGCCTGAATTGATGAAACGGCTAAAGGCAGGCGGTTACAAGGTTGTGCAGGTCAAGGCGAAGGCACCAGTTCAAACCATCGCCAAGTACGATGATGAACTCACGAAGAGTCTGGCTTTGCCAACCGTCAGCACACGCCCGGTATCGAGCGTGGTTCAGACAATCTCCGAATAGCAGGAAATACCTTGCCGATCGAAGCCTACGTCATTGTTTCCGCAAACGGGATGCTCGCGGACAAAACCGGAATCATGCCGGACGCTCTGAAGTTTCCAGCCGATCAGTCTTTCTTTGAAAGCGCGCTCGACAGCGCCGATCTGATCATCCACGGCCGCCATTCGCACGAAGATCAGAAGCGCTCTGCGGAGCGAAGGCGCGTTGTCTTAACCTCACGCGTGCCTACCTTGGCGAAGGATGGCACGCATCCGCTGTCCACTTTATGGAATCCAGCCGGCGCGACGTTTGAAGAGGCCTGCGCTGCCGCCGGAGTCGGCACAACCGGCAGGATCGCCGTCATCGGCGGCCCTGCGGTGTATGAAATCTTCCTCGATCGCTACGACGCGTTCTGGCTGTCTCAAGCCCACCAAGTAAACATCGAAGACGGGCATGGGGTCTTTCCCGGGGTGCCAGCCTCCACTCCGCAACAGATCCTGACAAGCCACGGACTGCGAGCGGCCGAGCACAGGGTTCTCGATGCGGCGGCCGATGTCGACCTGACCGCCTGGCGCAGAGCCTGAGGCCTTCAGACGCCGTCGTAGGCCGATGACGATGACTGCGACAGCGCGATCGAGCGTGGATATCCGATGATCATGAACAGCGCGCCGATGATCGAAAGATTTTTCAATGCCTCGAACAGATTGGTTACCCGCTCCGTGCCGGTCATGTTCCAGAAGTCGTGAAAATAAAAGATCGTCGCGATCACAAACAGTACAAGCAACGCGGAGATGACGCGCGCTCCAAAATTTAGCGCGATCAGTAGCCCGCCCAGCACCTCAAGCGTTCCGCTGGCAATCACCATCAGCTGCGCGATCGGCAGCTTGGTCGTCGCCTCGATCTGGGCTGTATAAGGTGAAAGCTGCTCGGGAATCGGCACGTGCGCACTGACCATCTGCGCCATGCCGCTAATGTCCGAAAGCTTGTAGACCCCCGACACCACAAACAGAATCGCAAATAAAATACGTCCCAGCACGTAAAACGCGGGCATCCCGTCCTCGCAGCGTCTACGAACGATATAACTCTTACCGGACGCGGCCAGACCGCATCTGGTAAATACAATAATCCTAGAATTGCATGGGTCTGCGGTGTGAACAAGTCACACCGCAGACTTAGCTTCACGCAAACAGCGTTGGCTGCTCGCTCATCCGCTCCTGCGCCTCAACGACAGCGACCGCAGTCATGTTGAGAATACCGCGTGCGGTGACAGATGGCGTCAGGATGTGGGCCGGCTTGGCCGGGCCGATCAAAATCGGGCCGACCGGCAACGCGCCCGACAGCACCTTGATCATCTGATAGGCAATGTTCGCCGCATCAAGATTCGGCATGATCAGAACGTTCGCCGAACCATCAAAACGCGAGTGCGGCATCACCAGCTTCCGCGTCGCCTCCAACAGCGCGCTGTCGCCCTGCATCTCGCCGTCACATGCAATCTCGGGATGCAGCTGCGCCATCAGTTCGGCCGCATGACGCATTTTGCGAGCAGATTCGGAGTCGTTGTTGCCGAAGTCCGAATGCGACACGAACGCCACGCGAGGCTTGATATGGAACCGCTGCACATGGACGGTGGCGAGTGAAGCGAATTCAGCCAGTTCCTCGGCAGTCGGATTTTGCCGGATCTGTGTGTCGCCGACAAAATAGGATCCGCTATTCGTAATCAACAACGAGAGCGCCGCATAGTCCGTGAGCCCTTTGCGCAGACCGAGAATTTCCCGAATCCGGCGCATATGGCTCTGGTAGCGGCCATCAAGGCCACACAGCATGGCATCTGCTTCGCCGCGTGCAACAGCGAGCGCCGCGATCACCGTCGAATTGGTGCGGACCATGGTACGCGCCGCCTCCGGCGCAATGCCGCGACGGCCGGCAATATCAACGTAGGTCTGCACATAGGAGCGATAGCGCGGATCGTCCTCTGGGTTGATCAGATCGAAATCCTTGCCTGCCGTGAGTGACAGGCCGGCGCGCTTCAGCCGCGTCGCGACGACATTTGGTCGTCCCACGAGAATGGGGCGTGCAATCTTTTCTTCCAGCACAACCTGTGCCGCGCGCAGCACGCGTTCATCCTCGCCTTCGGCGTAGATCACGCGCACGGGTTGACTTCTCGCCTGCGCAAAGACGGGCTTCATAATGAGACCCGAGCGGAAGGCGAAGCGGTCGAGCTCTTCCAGATAGGCGTCGAAATCCTCGATCGGGCGCGTGGCCACTCCCGATTCCATCGCAGCCTTTGCCACGGCGGGAGCGACGCGCAGGATGATCCGAGGATCGAACGCAGCGGGAATCAGCGATCCCGGGCCGAAGCCGGTGGATTCCGAACCGTCGAACGCGCGCGGAGCGACATCGGACGGCGGATCCCGCGCAAGCTGCGCCAGCGCGTCGACGGCGGCGCGCTTCATTTCCTCGTTGATCGCGGTCGCGCCGACATCCAGCGCGCCCTTGAAGATGAACGGGAAACACAGAACGTTGTTGACCTGGTTCGGGAAATCGGAGCGACCGGTGCAGATCATCGCGTCGGGCCGTGCCGCGCGCGCTGCGTCGGGCATGATTTCCGGCGTCGGGTTGGCCAGCGCCATGATCAACGGACCATCCGCCATCGTTTTGAGCATTTCCGGCGTCAATACATTCGGACCGGACAGGCCAAGAAAAACGTCGGCACCGACAATGGATTCGGCGAGCGTACGCTTGTCGGTCTTCTGCGCGTAGATGGACTTCCACTTGTCCATCAACGTATTGCGGCCTTCATAAACCAGACCGTCGATATCGTTGACCCAGATGTTTTTGCGCTTTGCGCCCATCGACACCAGAAGATTGAGACACGCCAGCGCAGCTGCGCCGGCACCCGCTGTCACGATCTTGATGTCCTCGAGCTTCTTGCCGTTCAACAGCAGCGCGTTGCGAATTGCCGCGCACACGATGATGGCAGTGCCGTGCTGGTCATCATGAAAGACAGGAATTTTCATGCGCGCCTTGAGCTGCTCCTCGATCTCGAAGCACTCAGGGGCCTTGATATCCTCAAGGTTGATGCCGCCAAACGTCGGCTCCAGCGCCGCGACGGTCTCGACCACACGTTCGACTGTATCCGCGTTCAGTTCGATATCGAACACATCGATGCCAGCGAACTTCTTGAACAGAACCGCCTTGCCTTCCATCACCGGTTTGGAAGCGAGCGGCCCGATGTTGCCAAGACCAAGCACCGCGGTGCCGTTGGTCACCACGGCAACGAGATTGGCGCGTATGGTCAGATGAGCGGCCTCACGCGGGTCCGCGGCGATCGCCTCGCAGGCTGCGGCGACGCCAGGCGTATATGCCAGGGCCAGGTCGCGCTGGTTCGCGAGCGGCTTGCTCGCAGTGATTTCGAGTTTACCGGGTTTCGGCAGCCGATGATATTGAAGTGCCGCATTGCGCAGCTCATCGGTCGACGGTGCCATTTCTGAAGCCAAGTTCCTATCGCCGATCTTCGCTCGGCGCTCCCTCAGGTTTGCGGAAGGTTGAGACGGATGTGCAATTCCCGCAACTGCTTGGTCGTGACTTCCGATGGAGCTCCCATCAGCAAGTCTTCCGCCCGCTGATTCATCGGGAAAAGCGAGATTTCGCGCAAGTTGTTCGTGCCGCAAAGAAGCATAACAATTCGGTCAACGCCGGCAGCCATACCACCGTGCGGCGGCGCACCATACTGGAAGGCGCGGTACATGCCGCCGAACCGTTCGATGACTGTTTCTTCGCCATAACCTGCGATCTCGAAGGCCTTCACCATCGCAGCCGGCTTGTGGTTACGGATGCCCCCCGAGGCAATCTCGTAGCCGTTACAGGCGATATCGTACTGGAATGCATTGATCGTCAGCGGATCCTTGGTCTGCAACGCCTCAAGACCACCCTGCGGCATCGAGAACGGATTGTGCGAGAAGTCGATCTTCTTCTCGTCCTCGTTGTACTCGTACATCGGGAAGTCGACGATCCAGGCCAGTTCGAACCGGTCCTTGTCGATCAGGTTCAGCTCCTCGCCGAGCCTGGTGCGGGCAAGGCCCGCGAACTTCCAGAACTTCTGCGGATCGCCGGCGACGAAGAAGGCCGCGTCTCCGTCCTTCAAACCGAGTTGCGCGCGGATCGCGGCGGTTCGCTCTGGACCGATGTTGTTGGCGAGCGGACCTGCGCCCTCACCTCCCTCGCGCCACATGATATAGCCGAGGCCCGGCTGGCCTTCACCCTGTGCCCAGGAATTCATCCGGTCGCAGAATGCGCGCGAACCACCGCCCGGACCGGGGATGGCCCAAACCTGATTGGCGCTGTCTTCCAGCATCCGCGCAAACACCTTGAAGCCGGAGCCGCGGAAATGCTCGGAGACGTCCTGCATGACCAACGGATTGCGAAGATCGGGCTTGTCGGTGCCGTACTTGCGCAGACTCTCGGCGTACGGAATACGGGGCCACGTCTTGGTCACCGGCTTGCCGTTGGCGAAATCCTCGAACACGCCGGTGATGACCGGCTCCATCGCCGCAAAAACATCCTCTTGCGTGACGAAGCTCATCTCAAGGTCGAGCTGATAGAACTCGCCCGGCAACCGGTCGGCGCGTGGATCCTCGTCGCGGAAGCATGGCGCGATCTGGAAATAGCGGTCGAAGCCCGACATCATCAGGAGCTGCTTGTACTGCTGCGGCGCCTGCGGCAGTGCGTAGAACTTGCCCGCATGAATTCGGCTCGGCACCAGAAAGTCGCGCGCGCCTTCCGGCGAGGAGGCCGTCAGAATCGGAGTCTGGAATTCGAAGAAGCCTTCTTTCTTCATCCGCGCACGCATGGAATCGATGATCTGTCCACGCGTCATGATGTTCTGGTGCAGCCGCTCGCGGCGCAAATCCAGGAATCGGTACTTGAGCCGGATGTCTTCCGGGTAATCCTGCTCGCCAAACACCGGCAAGGGCAGTTCGGCCGCCTCGCCGAGCACTTCGATGTCGCTGATAAACACCTCGATGGCGCCAGTTGGCAGTTCGGCATTGTCAGTCCCATCGGGACGACGGCGGACCAGACCGTCGATCTTGACAACCCACTCGGAGCGCAGCTTCTCGGCCAGCCCGAACGCAGCCGAATCCGGATCGACCACGCATTGGGTAATTCCGTAGTGGTCCCTCAGGTCGATGAACAGCACACCGCCATGATCGCGGATACGATGGCACCATCCCGACAGACGGACACTGGAGTCGATATCACTGTCGCGGAGCGCGCCGCAGGTGTGGGACCGGTAGCGATGCATGGAAATCCTGAAAACAGCTTCAAAAGGAAGAATCGAGAGAACGCCGCCAGTGGCGCGCGCGGCAGGGTTTACCCGAGCTAGCTCTTGTTGGGAAGATTAACCTCGGCGCAACGATGCAAAAAAGTCCAGCAAAATCAACAGCGCAGATCGTTGGGCTTCAGCCATCAATATCTATCTGCGCCGGCGGGGTCGCTCTCGTGCGAAGAAGGGCTCGGGGCCACGCTTTGCGCAGCAAATGGCACACGCCCACGCTGAGAAATTCGGGGAAGCTTGCGCAAGGGCGGGATGACTGTCGTCAAGACTGGATACGAATTCCTTTATCTTGCTGGAGCCAGCTTTTTCAGCTTGTTGCGCTGTTCGCGCCACCAGCGCCGAAACTCGCAGTGCCTGAAAGCCTCACTGGCGCTCAACGGATGAAGCAGACGGCGTTCAATCTCATCGAGACGGTTCAACGCGCGAATTTGATCCGGGTGCTGTAGCGGAAACATCATCGGGCACGTGCCCGTTCTCCAGCGGCCGTCGTTAACGGTGGTATGTGTGGCCTGCTCATCAAAGCCGACGTTCTCGATAAGGTTCGAAGATGGCGTAATGCAAAGCCCGTCATTTCGGTTGACCGCATAAAACCAGCGGTAAGCCCAGGATTCGAGGTCACCATTCAAAACCAGATCAAGGATATGCCGCATGATGATCCGATAAAAGAGATGACCGGGCCATATCCGAAGTTCGCGATGGCGCGGCCGATCCTTCAGATCGAAGTCAAATTTGGCCCAGGACCTGCGCCAGGTCGCCCATCCCCAGATGCGAGGCAACTTCGAAAAATAATAGCTGTCCCCGCCAGGAAGACGATCTACCGTCGCATGACTTCTGCCCGCGATCATCATCACACGATCGACGTCGCGATATTTGTCAAGAAGCTCGGAGCAAAAACGAAAGAATGAAGGGTCTGCTACGCAATCATCTTCAAGGATGATCGCGTCCTCAACCTGAGAGAAGACCCAGTCAAGGCCGCTGGAAACACGCCTGGCGCAACCCAGATTTGTTTCCGAGTAATTGCGATGCACTTCACACGGCCAATCAATGTCGGCCACCACCGCCCGGGCCTCCGCGCAGAGTGAGTGGTCGGTCGCGCGGCACGCGCGGGGGCCATCGGCCACGATGAAGAGCCGTTCCGGTCTTACTGCGCGGATAGCTTCGAAGGTCACCCGGGATTCATGGGGGCGATTGAAGATGAATAAAACGACGTTCACGCGCTCTCAGCCATGTCCTGTTTGGGTATATGCCTCGCAAGATTTGTGCCTCTTGAACGCATAATCGCCATAAATGGTTCCAGTTTATGCCGACTTTAGGAGGCGTTGCCCTCGGGGCCGTGGGATATAAAAAGCAAGGAAAAACAGCGATCCAGTGGTCCTAACCCGGCGACAAGGACGCAAAGAACAGTTATGCAGCCTCATGGATTTAATTACTACGACTGAACGTCTGACCGACGTCTGCAATCGCCTGGCCAAGCACCCGGCCGTTACGGTCGACACCGAGTTCCTCCGTGAGACGACCTACTACCCCCTGCTCTGCGTGATCCAGCTTGCGAGCGCGGACGAGGCCGTGGTGATTGATGCGCTGGCCGACGGCATCGACCTGAAACCTTTCTTCGACCTGATGAGCAACGAGGCAGTGCTGAAGGTTTTCCATGCAGCGCGGCAGGATATTGAAATCATCTGGCATCGCGCCGGCATCGTCCCGCATCCGATCTTCGATACACAGGTTGCGGCGATGGTGCTCGGCTACGGCGATTCGATCGCTTACGACCAGCTCGTGGCAAAGATCACCGGACATCGTCTGGACAAGACCCACCGCTTTACCGACTGGTCGCGCCGCCCGCTGACCAAAGAGCAGATGAACTATGCAGTAGCCGACGTCACGCACTTGCGCGACGTCTTCAAGGCCCTCGACGCTGATCTGAAGAAACGCGACCGCAGCGATTGGGTAAGCGAGGAGATGGAGGTTCTCACCTCGCCCTCCACCTACGATTTTCAGCCCGATCGTGCCTGGGAGCGCCTCAAGAGCCGCGTGCGCAAGCCGAAGGAACTGGCGGTGCTGATGGAAGTCGCCGCCTGGCGCGAACGGGAAGCGCAAACCCGCGACGTGCCGCGAAGCCGTATCCTCAAGGACGACGCAATCGGCGATATCGCCACCCACGCCCCCGTGACCATCGAGAAGCTGGGCCAGCTACGTTCGCTGCCGAAGGGTTTCGAACGCTCGCGGTCGGGACAGGACATTGTCGATGCGGTTCAACGCGGCGTCGCCCGCGATTTATCCAAACTCCCGCAGCTCGAGAAGCCCCGCAATAACACCAATGGCGCAGCGACTGTTGAACTTCTGAAGGTTCTGTTGCGGATGACGTCTGAGAAACACAGCGTCGCCAGCAAGGTGATCGCAACCGTCGATGACCTGGAGCAAATCGCGGCAAGCGACAGCGCCGACGTTGCGGCTCTGCACGGCTGGCGCCGTGAGTTGTTCGGAGAGTCCGCACTGGCGCTGAAGCACGGGAAGCTCGCGCTCGTGATCGAGAAAAGCCGCGTGATCGCCGTCGGCAGATCCTGACTCAAGTTCGGACTTCAAGCTCTCCGGTCCGGCCCAGCAGCCGTGCAAGTTGCCGGAAGCGGCTGGTGATCCTGTCGCCGATCAGATTTTCAATCCGTGGCTCGAACGTGAGGAAAAGTTTCTGCTCGCGGTTCCTGAAGTGCGTGTGTGCAAGCACGCCTGGATGCGCGGCGGAAATCAAGTGCGCGACCCGCATCGCGGTCCCGACAACCCGTGCACGTTCCACCATCTTCGGTGTCAGCAGTTCGCGCAGACCCGTCGTGGGCTCATTCTTCTCACCGATCCCGGAATAGCGATAATAGACCGCAAGGGCGAGAAAGACGCGCGATTCATGCGTGGTCGCCCCGAAACTGCCGTTCGCGATCACATGAAGCGTTTCATCCCCTCGATAATCCGGATGGGCGCGCCAGCCGATATCCGACAACAGACACGCGGCGTGCCGAAGGCGCCGGTCTTCGTCCGTTTCATCCAGCTTCACTGCGCGTACGAGCCGATCGGTCCACTCGATCAGTTCGTCGGCATGAGCGGGCGCCCGTGAGCGCAAGTCGTTCAGCTTTCGCGCGGTTGCGATCAGACCGTCTTCCTGCTGTGCCGCATCCGATAGCATCTCAAAGAGCAATCCTTCACGAACGCCGAAGGTCGAGAAGGTGATGGTTGCCGGCTTTGCGACGAGGATGATGTATTCCAGAACCAGCGCGGCATAGGCCAGTAGCGGTCTGCGGGCTTCGGTGACAGTGTCGATGTCGGCGAGCGCATCGACCGCGACAAGGCGCCTTAATCGACGAACGAAGTCCAGCGCGGCCGCGGCGGGAATGCTGTATCCGTGCATCACGCGCAACGGATAACCGCTTTGAATAATGTGAACTCGCGCGAGCGCACGCCACGTGCCCCCGACAGCATAGAACGTGCGCCCGGCCCCGCCGGCCAGTTGCTCAACCTTGGAAATTTCGGATTTAACGATGCGCTCGGCCTTCTTGATCGATTTTTGCGAGGCATCCTGCAACGCAAGACCGCCCAGAGGCAGGGTTACGCCAGCGCGAACCCGATGGCCTTTGACATCGATCAATTCAAGGGAGCCGCCGCCGAGATCTCCGACAATGCCGTCAGGCTTGTAGATCCCTGAAATCACGCCCAGTGCCGAAAGCTTTGCCTCGCGCGCACCCGACAGGATTTCAATCCTGGTACCGCAGATACGTTCAGCCCTCGCGATGAAGGCAGGGCCGTTCGAGGCGTCACGGCACGCCGCAGTCGCGATCGCGTGCAGACGTCCCACCTTCATGACTTTGGACAATGCTCGAAAACGGCGGAGTGCTGTCAGCGCCGTCTCGACTTCCTTTTCGCCAAGCAATCCGGTTGTCTGCACGTTACGACCAAGGCCGCACAGCACCTTCTCGTTGAAGATAGGCGCAAGGCTTCGCGTCAACGACTCATAGACAACGAGACGAACGGAATTCGACCCGATGTCGATTACGCCGACCGTCATGGACTCTTTTTTGCGGGGCCGCGGCCGGCGAACGATACGTTCGACCGGCGCGACCGGTTCAGTCGCGCTGACGCTCCGAACGGCGCGTAAGACGACGCGGCGAAGATTCTTTAAGCGACTTTCCACGGCCAGACAAACTCGGGTTCGTCATGAAATACTTTTGCACGTTGAAAGGCTCCTCGCCCTTCGCGGCTTTCATACGCGTTGACGACCCATCCGGCAACAACTGCCAGCTTTGCTCGTTGTCCTCCAGATTCGCGACCATGATCTGTTCGAGAACCTGTTGATGCACCGTCGGATTTTGCAGGGGACACAATACCTCGACGCGACGATCGAGATTACGCGGCATCATGTCGGCAGAGGCGATATACACAGCCGCTTTCGCGCTCGGCAAACCATATCCCATGCCAAAGCAATAAATCCGTCCGTGTTCCAGGAACCGGCCGATGATCGACTTGACACGGATGTTTTCCGACAAGCCTGGAACCCCGGGCCGCAGGCAACAGATACCGCGCACGACCAGTTCGATCGGCACGCCAGCCTGCGACGCAGCGTAAAGCGCGTCGATGATATCGGGATCGACCAGCGCATTCATCTTCATCCAGATCGCCGCCGGCTTGCCGTGCCTTGCGAAATTTGCCTCGGCTTCGATGTGCTCGAGGACTCGATTACGCAATGTCAACGGCGACACCGCCATCTTCTCGATGTCGATCGGCTCGGCGTAACCAGTGATGTAATTGAAAACCCGCGCCGCATCCCGGGCGATCACCGGGTCCGAGGTGAAATACGACAGGTCGGTGTAGATGCGCGCGGTCACTGGGTGATAATTCCCCGTGCCGGTATGGACGTAGGTGGTCAGGCCACCAGCCTCGCGCCGAACGACGAACGACAGCTTGGCGTGGGTCTTGAGTTCGAGAAAGCCGTAAACGACCTGCACACCGGCGCGTTCGAGGTCGCGCGCCCAGCGGATGTTCGCCTCCTCGTCAAAGCGCGCCTTCAGTTCGACCAGCGCGGTGACGGATTTGCCCGCTTCGGCAGCTTCCGCCAGCGCGCGAACAATCGGAGAGTCGCGCGAGGTACGGTACAGCGTCTGCTTGATCGCAACCACGTCCGGATCGCGCGCTGCCTGCTGCAGGAACTGCACGACGATATCGAAAGACTCGTAGGGGTGATGAACGATCAGATCCTTCTGGCGGATCGCGGCGAAGATATCTCCGCCGTGATCGCGCACGCGCTCCGGATGGCGCGGAACATAAGGGGTGAACTCCAGGTCGGGACGGTCGACGCGGGTCAGTTGCGATAGTTCGTTCATCGCAAGCAGGCCATCGACCAGAAGCACGTCGTCATCGGGTGTGGATAGCGCACGCTTAACGAAAGCGCGGAGGTCCTCCGGCATCGCGGCCTCGATTTCGAGCCGGATCACCGATCCCCGGCGCCTGCGCTTCAGCGCCGTCTCGAACAGGCGCACCAAATCTTCCGCCTCTTCCTCAATTTCGAGTTCGGAGTCCCGAATGATGCGGAAAGCACCCTGGCCTCTGACGGTGTATCCTGGGAACAGACGGCCGATGAACATGCCGGTCGCCTGCTCGACGGTGATCATACGCACACCGCCTTCCTTGCCGGCCGGCAGCCGAATGAACCGGTCGATCTTGACCGGCATACGGATCAACGCATTCATCGCCTTGCCGTCCGAGTTCCGGATCAGATGCAGCGCAACGGTGAATCCAAGACTTGGGATAAACGGGAATGGATGCGCGGGATCGATCGCAAGCGGCGTCAGCAGCGGGAAGATGTTATGGAGGAAATGCTCCTCCAACCACTTTGCCTCGCTCTTGGTAGCCTCCTTGCCTTCGACCAGAACGATGCCGTTATCCGCCAGAACCTTCTGGAGGTCGCGCCAGATCGACTGCTGATCGGTAGCAAGCCGGGACACTGCCTGGTTGATCAGGTGGAGCTGCTCCGCTGGCGTGAGCCCATCTGGACTGCGCTCGGTGACACCTTCGCGGACCTGCGCCTTGAGGCCGGCGACGCGGACCATAAAGAATTCATCAAGGTTGTTCGCGGAAATCGACAGGAAGCGCACCCGTTCAAGCACCGGATGGTCCGGATTGACCGATTCCTCAAGGACGCGTCGGTTGAAATGCAACCAGGACAGTTCCCGGTTGATGAACCGTTCCGGGCCCATCGCAATCTCGGGCGATGGCACCACGGCTTCACTTTCGCTTTTTCTTACAGTGGCTTGCGCATTGTCCATGAGGTAATCCGTAAAGAAAAATCAAATCGGCAGGGCGGCCGGATAATCCGCGAACCTCATGACCTTTCAATGACATGATGGACCAATGCGCCGCGTTGGCAAGTCGCATTCCGGTTAAAGCGGTAATGAGCCCTGATCACGGAACACGGTTGCTGCCAGCGCCCGGGTCATGGGCCGACGCAGCCGGAGGGACTCGGCATCCAGCAGCTCCACAGCCTTTCGCGCCGCCACAAACGACCGCTCGATCCGGGACGCTAGATAACTGATCACGGTCTCATCGACGCTCATCTGCCGATCGGCGCAGAACTTGACCAGCAGGGCCCGCAGTAGCTGATCGTCCGGCGGCATCACCGTCACCGTCGGGACCGCCCGAAGCCGCGATCCCACATCGCGCACATCAACCTCGAACGAGGACGGCGCCGTCCGCCCTGTGATCAGAACAAAAGCCTGCTGCTCGCGCGCAAGGTTCAGGAGATGAAAAAGCGCGCGCTCATCGAAGTTCTTCGGTTCAAGGTGCTCGATAACCAATGCCCCCGTCGCGAGAGCCCCCGGCACGGCCGCCGAGGTGAGCGTGTGTGCGGCGACCACGCGAGCCCCCGCTTCCGCCGCCCAGATCGCTGCAAGATGACTTTTGCCGCAGCCCTCCGGCCCCACGATCATCATCACCGGATTTGCCCAGTCCGGCCACCGTTCGATCAATGCAAGAGCCTGCGCGTTGCTCGGCCCTTCCAGAAAGTTGTCGCGTGACAGGCTTTCCTCATGGGGAAGTTCGAGGGCCAATTGCCGGGGCTGTCTGTCGATCGCGACCATTCTCTCTCTCACATCGCCTCGGTGGTGCCGATATGGCGAACCCATTCGATGAAATAGGCGGACACCGACAGCAGCGTCAAAATCGCAACCATGGCCATCAAAACAATATCATAGGGAAATGCCTTAAAGCCAAATCCGAGCGATGCCAGCACCAGACCGGCGAAAATCACCTGTGCCGTGGTATTGAGCTTGGAGATCATCAACGGCTTCACAGGCATCGGATTGTCCAAAAGCCACGACACCATCACGGCGCCCACGATCATGATATCGCGCGACACCACCAGAATGACCAGCCAGCGCGGAATGGCGTTCTCGATTCCCAACGTGAGGTAGATCGATACGAGAAGCGCCTTGTCGGCAATTGGATCCAGCAACGCCCCGAGCTGGGTCGCCATCCCGAACCGCTTCGCCAGAAATCCATCGATCGCGTCACTGATCCCGGCAATGGCGAACAGCACAAAAGCAGCCATCATCTGGGACGAGGCGATCGCCCAGACCACAAGCGGCACAAGGACGATGCGCCCCAGTGTGATGGAATTCGGAATGTTCAAGCCGCAAATCCCGGAGTCTGGCTAAGTGGGCGAACCCGGCGGGCTCAATTCTTGGCCCGGATTCGACTTATCTACACATAGTCCACGGGGACCGTCGATACGAGCCATTGCACGATCGAGGAATTCCACGTAACCCACAGGCTAATCGAGCGGATTTAGCGTTTGCTGCCTTGGCTGCATCTCGCGATGCGAACATTGAATCCGAAGCTCCCCTGGAAACATGATTTGCGAGTGGCCTTGATTCCGACATTCGCAAATTCGCCAACCGCAGTGGGATGCGAATGTTGGAATCGGACCACTCGTTTCGGAAAATGGCATGAGCGACAAGAAACCCGGCCTCACCTATTCATCCTCAGGCGTTGATATCGACGCAGGCAACCGACTGGTCGACCTGATAAAGCCGATGGTGCGCGCGACCGCGCGGGCGGGCGCCGATGCCGAGATCGGCGGCTTTGGCGGCCTGTTCGACCTCAAGGCGGCAGGCTTCAAGGATCCCGTTCTGGTCGCAGCGACCGACGGTGTCGGCACCAAGGTCAAAATCGCCATCGAGACCGGTGTTCATTCTGGCATCGGTATCGACCTCGTGGCGATGTCGGTCAACGATCTGGTCGTTCAGGGTGCCGAGCCGCTTTTCTTTCTCGATTACTTCGCTTGCGGCAAACTCGATCCCGAGGCGGCTGCGGAGATCGTCGCAGGCGTCGCGGAGGCTTGCCGCGAGTCCGGTTGCGCGCTGATCGGCGGCGAGACGGCGGAGATGCCCGGCCTTTACAAGGACGGAGACTATGACCTAGCCGGTTTCTCAGTCGGCGCGGCCGAGCGCGGCACGCTCTTGCCGACCAAGGATATTGCCGTCGGCGACGCCGTAATCGGCCTCGCTTCCTCCGGCGTTCACTCCAACGGTTTTTCCCTCGTCCGCAAGGTCGTGGAGAAATCCGGCGTGGCGTTCGATGCTCCCGCCCCGTTTGCGCCCGTCATGACGCTGGGTGGCGCTTTACTTGCGCCGACGAAGCTTTATGTGAAATCCTGCCTGCGTGCGATCCGCGAGACTGGCGGCATTAAGGCCCTCGCGCATATCACCGGCGGCGGCTTCACCGACAACATTCCGCGAGTGCTGCCGAAAAGCCTCGGGGTCCGCATCGACCTGAACGCAGTGCCTGTCCTTCCGGTCTTCAAATGGCTGGCGAATGAGGGCAACATCGCCGAACTGGAGATGTTGCGCACATTCAACTGCGGAATCGGCATGATCGCCATCGTCAGCCGTGAGAAACTCGTTGATGTGATGAGCATCCTCTCTGAGGGCGGCGAGCGCGCGGTCGATCTCGGCGAAGTCATCGAGATCACGGACGGCGAGCGCGTCGTGTACGAAGGCAGCCTCGACCTGACGCCATGAGCAAACGCCGCGTCGCAATCCTGATTTCCGGCCGCGGCTCCAACATGGCGGCGCTGATCGACGCTGCGAAAGCACGAGATTTTCCAGCGCGGATTGCTCTGGTAGCGTCCAATATCGCGGGCGCTGGCGGTCTGACGAAAGCTCAGGCAGAGGGTATCGAAACGATCACCGTTGAGAGCAAACCATTCGGCAAGGATCGCGAATCCTTTGAGCGCGCGATGAACGCCGAGCTTGAAACACACAAAATCGAAATCGTCTGCCTGGCCGGATTTCTGCGGCTGTTGACGCCGTGGTTCGTGAAGCGATGGGAGGGCCGGATGATCAACATCCACCCCGCATTGTTGCCCGCCTATCGCGGACTTCACACCCATGAACGTGCAATCGCCGACGGCGTGAAAATTCACGGCGCGACTGTGCATTACGTTGTACCGGACGTCGATGCCGGACCGGTGATCGCTCAAGGCGCCGTTGCCGTGCATCCTGACGATACGCCAGACACACTTGCAGCCCGCGTACTCGGCGTCGAGCATCTCATCTATCCGCAGGCGCTACGTATGGTCGCAAGCGGACAAGTCGCCTTCGACGGCAAGACCTTCAGCTCGTCCGGGACAGTCGCTCCGGACACAGCTCTGATCTCGCCTTCGCTTTGATTTGGGTCTGACGCTGTCAGTCCGGCGGCGTTACGCCACGACGGCGACTTGCGCTTTATGTGCCTTAAGAGCGCGCCTGCGCAGCACCGTGCCGAGCAAAAGAACCACCGCCACACCCAGCAGCGCGAGGGTGAATTCGCCGAGGCTCTCGGTGAAGCCCAGATGGTTCGAAAATCCTCCAATCGCTGAATTCGCGTCAATATCCAGGACGATCTTGCCGCCGAGCAGGCGATCAAGGAACGGATGAACAATCGGATCGGTGGCAATGACATCGCCCGCAATCCACCCCAGCAATGCAGCACCGAGCCAGACCAGCACCGGCGCACGGTCCAGAACCGCCATGATCAGCGCCGCACCGGCAACGATCAGCGGAACGCTGATGACAAGGCTGAGGACAAGCAAGATCACGCTGCCGTTCGCAGCGGCGGCTACGGCAATGACGTTATCGAGGCTCATGACGATGTCGGCGACGGCAACAATCCGCACGGCGGACCACAAATGGTGCGCTGCCTGAACGGAATCCTCGTCGGCATCCTCCGGTACGAGCAGCTTTGCGGCGATCACCACCAGCGCAAGACCGCCGATCAGTTTTAGGAAAGGCAGACCCATCAGCGACGCGATGATGCCTGTGAAAATGATACGCAGCAGCACGGCAACGGCTGCGCCAAGAATCATGCCCCAGACGCGCTGCTTAGGCTGCAGGCCGCGGCAAGCCAGCGCAATCACCAAGGCGTTGTCGCCAGAGAGAAGGACGTTGATCCAGATGATCTTGGTCAGCGCGAGCCAGAATTGCGGCTGAGCCATCTCCGCCTGGAATTGAGCCAGCAGTCCGCCGATCGCATTGGAATCAAAGAATTGAGACAGCACGTCCAAGTCCCCCTTCTCGTTATCCGGCTGAGCTCGCTAGCGTAAAATCGCAGGCACGTCCGTGGACGAATTGTCGCAACGATCAGCCCGGACCGGGGCCACGACCGATATTTGCAATTCCTGCAACGCCAGATCGAACCGTCGCCTCCCCACAGGATCTTTTTTTGTCGGCTTATTATGGCGGCGCTTTGAAGCGCCGCCAAGTTTACTGATCACGAGTTCATTGACCAACGTTTTGCTGATCAGCCGACAATCTCATTGCCCGCGAAGAACTGAGCAATCTCAACAGCAGCGGTTTCTGGCGCATCAGAGCCGTGAACCGAATTTTCGCCGATTGATTTGGCGTGCGCCTTGCGAATGGTGCCTTCTGCCGCCTTGGACGGATCGGTAGCACCCATCACGTCGCGATATTTCGCGATAGCGCCTTCGCCCTCAAGAACCTGAACGACGACCGGGCCGGAAATCATGAAGTCCACCAGCTCGCCGAAAAACGGACGCGCCTTGTGCACGGCATAAAACGTCTCGGCCTGTGCGCGAGTCATCAGGATACGCTTTTGCGCGACGATGCGAAGGCCCGCCTTTTCGATGATCGCGTTGACCGCGCCCGTCAGGTTGCGTTCCGTCGCGTCCGGTTTAATGATCGAAAATGTGCGCTCAATCGCCATGACATGTCCTTGAAGTGGGGGAAATCTGCGGCGCTTATAGCGACGGCTTCCGGCGCGGGCAAGCGCCGCAACCGTTAAAGCGGCTTTTGCTTCAGATACTTCCTCCCATGATTACAACGATTTCATCAACATGAACCCGATCTGACGGCACCATCGGGCGGCCGTTCAGTTTGCATCTCATAATATCTCGGTAAGACCTCCGAAGATGTCTCCGCTGGTCGGGAAATCATGGCGCTTGGTACGCCAAGGCAAGGAGAAATGAGATGTTGCGCAAGATTGGTCTGAGCCTCGTGGCTGTCGCGGCCCTCGTGGTCGGTTCGGCTGCCCTGCCATCTGAAGCGTCGGCCCACGGCCCGCATGGCGGGGGTGGCTGGCACGGCGGCGGCTGGCATGGTGGTGGCTGGCATGGCGGCGGATATCGCGGTCCGCGCTTTTACGGCGGCGGTCCCTATTATTACGGCGGCTATGGCGCTTACGCTGCTTACGGCGGCTGTTACGTGCGGCGGCTGGTGCCCACCCCTTGGGGGCCCCGCTGGAGGCTGGTAAATCGCTGCTATTGAGCGACGTATTTCATCGACCACCAAGAAGCCCGGCAATTGCCGGGCTTTCTGCTTTCATGGTGGCCTCCGGAAGTTCCCTCCACATTGATTAAAAATTTACGGAAAAAACACCATCAGATTTGAATAAATGAAACATTCCTTTCGCGTGTCCATTGGTGCTGTACGATCAATTTGAAGGAATAATTGCAGTGGTGACGGCGATGGCGAATTCCTTGGACAGTGATCTTTCGATCGAACTCGACCACCGGACTTGCGTGGCGGTTTGTGACGGTATCGGTGACCGGCTGAAAGATACGCTGCAGCCGACAGTGGCGGCGCCGCTTCCCGATTTTCTTCAAAGACTGGTCGATCGCCTGAAAGAAATCGACGAAGCCCCCTCGATCGTTCCCGCTCAGCGGCCGCCCCAATTGCGTAAAGCCGTCTAGTAACCGAAAGGCTTGCGTTCGGCCCGCGTTCCGGAGAGAACGCGCCATGCTTTCTTTCAACGATATCTCCATCCGGATTGCCGGCCGGCTCCTGATTGATCGGGCCAATGTCCAGATCGTTCCCGGAGCGCGAGTTGGCTTTGTCGGGCGCAATGGCGCCGGTAAATCCACACTGTTTCACGCCATCCGCGGCGATCTTGGGCTCGAAAGCGGTTCAATTTCGATTCCTCCGCGGTGGCGGATCGGCAGCCTCGCTCAGGAAGCTCCCGACGGGCCGGAGAGCCTGATCAACGTCGTCCTGCAGGCTGATTTGGAGCGACATGCATTGCTCCAGGAAGCGGAAACGGCGCAAAATCCCAACCGTATCGCGGAGATTCAGACGCGCCTCGTGGACATCGAAGCGCACTCAGCTCCGGCGCGCGCCGCTTCGATCCTGAGCGGACTCGGATTCTCCGCCGCGGATCAACTGCGTTCCTGCTCGGAATTTTCCGGCGGCTGGCGTATGCGCGTCGCACTTGCGGCGACGTTGTTTTCCGCGCCGGACCTGTTGCTGCTGGACGAGCCGACCAACTATCTCGATCTTGAAGGTACGCTCTGGCTCGAGGACCACCTGGCGAATTATCCACGCACGGTTGTCGTCATCAGCCACGACCGCGATTTGCTAGATACCTCGGTCGATCAGATCCTGCACCTCGATCACGGCAAGCTGACGCTCTACAAGGGCACGTATTCTTCGTTTGAGGAACAGCGTGCCGCGCGCGAGATGCTCGACGCCAGGCATGCAAAGCGACAGGCGGAGGAACGCAAGCGGCTGCAGGCCTTCGTCGATCGGTTCAAAGCCAAGGCGTCGAAGGCGCGTCAGGCGCAATCGCGCGTCAAGATGCTTGAGAAAATGAAGCCGGTGACGGCTATGGTGACGCAAGATGTGAAAGAAATCAGCTTTCCCGAACCGGAGAAAACGCTGTCGCCCCCTATTATCGCGGTCGATGGCGTATCGGTCGGCTACGATCCGGCGAATCCGGTGCTCAGAAAGCTGACGTTGCGCATCGACAATGATGATCGCATCGCGCTGCTCGGCGCCAACGGCAACGGCAAATCGACATTTGTCAAAATGCTCGCGGGGAAACTCCCGCCCTTTTCGGGAAAAGTCACGCGGGCCGACAAGCTGTCGGTCGGCTATTTCGCGCAGCATCAAACCGACGAACTCGATCTCGATGCCTCACCTTACGATCATCTTCGCCGCTTGATGCCCGACGCGACCGAAACCAAGGTCCGCGCTCGCGTCGGCGCGATCGGATTTTCGGGCAAGGCCGGCGAGACAACGGTCAGAAGCCTGTCGGGCGGCGAAAAGGCCCGGCTGCTGCTGGGCCTCGCGACGTTTTACGCACCGAACATGATCATACTGGACGAGCCCACCAACCACCTGGATATCGACAGCCGCGCCGCTCTGGTCGAAGCCATCAATGACTATCCGGGCGCGATCATCATGGTATCGCACGATCGTTACCTGATCGAAGCTTGCGCCGATCAGTTATGGGTGGTCGCCGATCATGCCGTGACGCCCTATGACGGTGACCTCGACGACTATCGCCGCTCCGTCCTGACCTCGCGGGGATCGAGGATGGCAGGCCGGGAACGCTCGGCAGGCACCGAAAAACGGCCAAAGGCGGACAAAAAGCTTTCCCCACTCAAGCAGAAGATCGCGGCCGCCGAAGCCGAAGTCGCTCGCATCACGGAGATCATTGCCAAGATCGATGCAGCACTGTCATTGCCGGATATCTTCACGCGCGATCCGAAGCAGGCAACGCAACTAACCAAGGCCCGCGCGGCCGCGCAAAGCGCGCTGCAAAAGGCTGAAGAACAATGGTTGGAGGCGAGTACCGCTTACGAAAAAGCGGATTGACCTAGCCGGTGTGCTTTTTTCTGGCAGGCTTCACAGGCTTTGGCGCGGCTTGCTGCGGAGCTGCTTCCAGAGACGTCAGGCGGCCGGAGGTGAAGGTATAGATTCCCGTGCGTGGCCCCTGCGTATACGTCAGCACCGCAAGACGTTCGCCGCGCTGATTTGTAGTGATGTTGACATTGTTCGGCACGCCGGCTGACCGCGCGACGTCACACTCGGTGTGACCAAGAGCAACGGGCCCGCCTGCCGGTGCGATGGGCGCGACCGCCTGTTCGCTGTTGCTGTTCTGCAGTGCATTCGCCTCGACCGGTGGTGCTGAAGGCGCCATGCCTGGGCATGCACCCTCTGCCGTAATCAGGTCATCCGGCGAAACAGGCTTTTCAGTATGAAGCGGCGGCGTTTCAAGCGAGAGCGATTTCGTACCAAATATCTTGGCCGGGCGCTGAAACCATTCCTGGTCCTTGATGGAATAGTCACTAAAAGTCCCCGCGCAGCCCGCCAAGGCAGGCGCGACAATAAATACAACGAGTGCCGCTCGCGCAGCAAAGCAGTTTCGATCGCTTTTCAACTCAGACCTGACTGAACATTTCTGGTTTCCGGCCCTCATCCTGAAACCAACCCCGCTCTGGCCACTGCAAATGGCCCACTCACAAACCTTGTTATTCGCGCTTGCACCACCACTTTGCGGCACGATGGTGGCTGCGAGCAAGCATCAAAGCACAAAATCATTAATTACGACGCTGCCAGCGCCCGCGCTCGTCCGGTTGCCAATACGTCAGATCGAACCCCAGCGACTTGCAGTTGCTCCAGGCCTGCCGCGCGGCGTGAACCGCCTCGTCATCATCGCCGTTGAAAATAAGAACGATTCGCTCATAGGCCGCGCAATCAGCAGGCATTGCAGCGCCATCGACAAGAAACCGGACCGTCGCCCGGTTGGGATTGGCGTCATGAACGGTAACGACCAGAGGCTGATCGGCCGCATCCGTCTCGCGCCAGGTTCCATGAGGCAGAAAGGAGTCCTCGCGGTAGGTCCAGAGATACGAATCCAGCATCTCGGCCCGCTCCTCGGAGCCGGCCTGCACGGCAACCCGCCAGCCCCGCTCCAGTGATTTTTCAAGCAATGACGGCAGCACGGATTCCAGCGTCATGCCCTGCAAATGATAAAACAGAATTTCCGTCATCGCATCTGCCGGACCTGACGCTG
Organism: Xanthobacteraceae bacterium; assembly: GCA_019750915.1. Lineage (GTDB taxonomy): Bacteria > Pseudomonadota > Alphaproteobacteria > Rhizobiales > Xanthobacteraceae > Afipia. Next base: position 7,988 of record JAIENY010000002.1, on the reverse strand, counting down.
AAACGATTATCGCTTCGTCTCGTAGTATTCGGACACCAGACGATCAAGCAGACGAACGCCGTAACCCGAGCCCCAGCTCGTGTTGATGTCGCTTGCCGGCGCGCCCATGCCGGTGCCAGCGATGTCGAGATGCGCCCAGGGGGTGTCGTCCACGAACCGCTGCAGCAGCTGCGCTGCAGTGATCGACCCGCCCCAACGGCCCGCAGCGTTTTTCATGTCCGCAAACTTTGAGTCGATCTGCTTATCGTATTCGGGGCCAAGCGGCATGCGCCAGACATGCTCGCCCGTGGTGCGCCCGACATTGGTGAGGCGTTCCGAAAGCTCGTCATTGTTCGAGAACAGACCGGCATATTCGGTGCCGAGCGCAACCATGATCGCACCCGTCAGCGTTGCAAGATCGATCATGAATTTCGGCTTATGCTTTTGTGCGACGTACCAGAGCACGTCAGCCAGCACGAGCCGTCCTTCGGCGTCAGTATTGATAATCTCGATGGTTTGACCCGACATCGTGGTGACGATATCGCCCGGCCGCTGCGCATTGCCGTCGGGCATGTTTTCGACGACGCCGATTGCCCCGATCACATTCACCTTCGCCTTGCGGGCTGCGAGCGCATGCATCAGGCCGACCACGCAGGCCGCGCCTGCCATGTCACCCTTCATGTCTTCCATGCTGCCCGCGGGCTTGATCGAGATGCCGCCGGTATCGAAGCAAACGCCCTTGCCGACAAACGCGACGGGCTTTTCGGACTTGTTGGGAGCACCGTTCCAGCGCATCACCACCATGCGGCCGTCATGCGACGATCCCTGCGAGACGCCGAGCAAGGCGCCCATGCCCAGCTTGGTCATGGCAGGCACGTCGAAGATCTGCACCTGCACGCCAAGCTTGCGAAGCTCGGCGGCGCGGCGGGCGAATTCCGCGGGAAAGAGGATATTCGGCGGCTCGTTGACCAGCTCGCGCGCAATCAAAACGCCGTCGACGACATTGTTGTCGATGGCGAAGGATTTCTTCGCGGCCGCGACGTCGGCGACCGCAATCGATATCTGGGCGCGGAGGGCTTTGTCCTTGTCCTTGGTTTTTGTCTTGTAGCGATCGAACTTGTAGGCCCGCAGCCGAACGCCCGCCGCAATCGCTGCGACCTGATGCGGTTTGAAAGCGCCTGCGGGCAATTCCGCCACCACGGTCGCCGCGCTGGTGCTAGCGCCGAGTTTTCCGGTGATCGCTCCACCGATCTTGATGAAATCCTCATCCTTGAGCGATCCGCTCTTGCCGGTGCCCGCGACGATCAAACGATCGACCTTCAGGCCCTGCGGCGCAAGAATATCGGCGACCGAACCGCTCTTGCCCTTGAATTCGCTGGCGGTGGCCGCGCGCTTGATAACGTCTTCCGCGCCAGCCAGGACTTTCCGAGTCGCAGGCCCGAACTTCAGGGTTTCATCGGTAAAGACAACGAGCACGCCTCGCGGCGCGGCCGAAAACGGGACAAAGCCGACCTTCACGGCGTCGGTCATGTTGGGAATCCTCCAAAGCTGAAACGTCCTGGCCTGATGGCCGATGCGGGAGAGATCAATATGCTCTTCCTGCATTGCGTGCAAAGCCGTGGCCGGCAACTTTAACCGCGTGGCGGCATACCCCGAATCGTGACACGAAAGCCACGGAAATGGCTTTTGTTAACCACAGGCTCCGGGTTGCCTTTGACCGGCCATTTTATTGTCCGATCAACGGGATGGTATGCGTTATAGTGAGCGTGTGAGTGGCCGACATCCACGGGGGGATTTCAACCAGAAATCCGGATGTATTGCCATTCCGACGACCGGGGATTGTACTGTTTGACGGGGTTGATCCACATAGCCAATGAAAGGACGACAGCGATGTCGCTCCTGCCGGACGCGGGCGCGCCGCCGGCGGCAGATGTATTGTTCATCGGCTGCGAACTGCGTGGGCAATCGGCTTCATGCTGACCACAACGCTCGCGCGCTATTTCGCCAAACGCTTTGTCATCGCCTCCTGCGCGGTGTTCCTCGGCATTTTCATGCTTCTGCTGCTCGTTGATTATATCGAGATGGTGCGGAAAACATCGAGCATTCCGACCGCTTCCGCCCTGCTGGTGGCCGAGACGTCTCTGTTCCGCGTGCCTCAATTACTTGAGCGGCTAATGCCGTTCTGCGTGCTGATCGGGGGAATGTCGGCCTATCTTGCACTCTCGCGCAGCCTCGAACTGGTGATCGCGCGCGCGGCCGGTGTCTCGGCCTGGCAGTTCATGACCCCTGCACTGGTGAGTGCGCTCGTTCTCGGCGTGCTGGCGACAACCATTTACAACCCGATGTCGGCCTACATGCAGGAACGCAGCAAGGAGATGGAAGTCCAGCTGTTCACCGGCGGGGTCGTCGTGCAGGACGTTGCGCAATTCTGGGCCAACCAGGTGACGGGCGAAGGCCGGTCAATCATCAGTGCGGCCTTCAGCCAGAACCAGGGCACCAAGCTGACCGGCGTCACCATCTTCCGCCTTGGTCCGGATGGAGCCTTCAAGGAACGTATCGAGGCGCAGGAGGCCTATCTGGGCGCCGGTCGCTGGGAACTGAAGAACGCGCGTGTCTACTCGCTGTCGGAATTGCCTGTGAATCACGACACCCTGTTCCTGGCGACGAACCTCAGCAAAACTCAGGTCCGGAACAGCTTTGCCACTCCCGAAAGTGTGTCTTTTTGGCAACTTCCGGAGTACATCAAATCGTCTGAAAACTCCGGATCGACTGCAGCCGGTTACCGTCTGCAGTATCAGAAGCTCCTTGCGAGGCCGTTTTTGCTGGCTTCGATGGTGATGGTCGCCGCTGCCGTAAGCCTGCGGTTCTTCAGGTTCGGCGGCGTGCAAAAGATGGTTTTGAGTGGCGTGGCGGCGGGCTTTCTGCTCTATGTCCTTTCGAAAGTAACTGAAGATTTGAGCAAGGCCGGGTTGATGTATCCGCTCGCTGCCGCATGGCTGCCTGTGTGTGTGGGCGGGCTGACTGGCGTCATTGCTTTGCTGTACCAGGAGGACGGGTAGTGGCTGTTATCGCCGCCCTCCATCGACTGACGCCTGTTTTCAGGCCACGCACAGCGGTGCGCGGTCAATGGATGATTGTTGCTGCCGTTCTGGCGGTGGGTGGCGCCATTTTGGCTTCCCCCGCCTCCGCTGCGTCCATCAACAACACTTTCAAATTCACCCCGCGTCCGCCGGTCGAGAAGCGCGCAGTCAATCCGGCCACCAAGGGCCAGATGCTGGTGCAGGCGCTCGAGATCAATTACGACTACAACAACAACCGCGTCTCGGCGGTCGGCAACGTGCAGATCTACTACAACGGCGCCACGCTGGAGGCTGACCGGGTCATCTACGACCAAAAGACCAAACGGTTGCATGCCGAAGGCAACGTCCGCCTGACCGAGTCCGACGGCAAGGTGATCAACGCCAACCTTCTGGATCTCAGCGACGACTATCGCGACGGCTTTGTCGACTCACTGCGGCTGAACACGCCGGACGACACCCATCTGTCAGCCGCGCGCGCCGACCGCACAAATGGCGACATCACAATTTTCCAGAGCGGCACCTATACCGCCTGCGCGCCGTGCCGCGACCACCCTGAAAAGCCGCCGCTGTGGCAGGTCAAGGCCGCCCGCATCATCCATAACAAAACCGAACAGATGCTCTACTTCGAAGACGCGAAGCTGGAGTTTTTCGGTCAGCCGATCGCGTATCTGCCCTATTTCTCGACGCCGGATCCCACAGTGAAGCGCAAGACCGGTTTCCTGATCCCATGGTTCGGTTCGAGCACACGAACCGGCTATGGTGCCGAAATTCCGTTCTATTGGGCGATTGCGCCGGACCGCGATCTGACGATTGCGCCTCGCATCACCACCAAGCAGGGCGTGCTCGGCCAGATCGATTACCGTCAGCGTCTCATCAACGGCGCATACGAAGTCCGCGCTTACGGTATTGAGCAGCTCAAGCCTGACGAGTTCGCAGGCCAGGTCGGTGATCGCAAATTCCGCGGCGGCTTCGATACCGCCGGTCAGTTCGCCCTCAATAACCAGTGGGTCTGGGGCTGGAACGGCATCTACGCAACCGACAATCGCTTCTTCAGCGACTACAATCTGGCCGCGTTCAAGAACCCCCTGAGCACGTTCCTGCTCACACCGTCGGAAGGCATTTCACAGGCCTATCTGACCGGCGTCGGCAACCGCAGCTATTTCGATATCCGCTCGATTTACTATTTCGGCTTCAACGCACAGGACGTGCAGTCGCAGATCCCGGTCGTCGCGCCGGTGATCGACTACAACAATGTGTTGAACCGCAACGTGCTCGGTGGCGAGTTCAGTTACAAGGCGAACTTCGTCAATCTGCACCGGGGTGAAGCAAATTTCGATGCTATCTCGCCAACGGCACAAGCCCAAGCACTGGCACAGCCGACGATTACTCCATCGTCCTGTCTGTCGAGCGCAGATCCGGCCGCCGCTCGGACGAATTGCTTGCTTCGTGGCGTCCCCGGAGACTACACGCGACTGTCCGGCGAGGCGGATTGGCGGCGTTCGTTCATTGATCCTTTCGGTCAAATCTTTACGCCCTTCGCCTCGGTACGCGGCGATTTGATCAACGCCGATGTTTCCAATCAGGCAGGCGTTAGCAATTACCTCGCCCCCGGCGACCATCAGCAGGCACGGGTAACGCCGACCATTGGTCTCGAGTACCGCTACCCCTTCATCAACGTCCAGCCGTGGGGCACTACGACGATCGAACCGATCGCGCAGGTCATCATCCGTCCGAACGAGGTTGCCGCGGGCCGGTTGCCGAACGAGGACGCCCAGAGCCTGACATTCGACGACACCAACCTGTTCAGTGTGAACAAGTTCTCCGGCTGGGACCGTGTCGAAGGCGGTGGCCGCGCCAATGTCGGCATCCAGGCCACCACGCAATTCGACCGCGGCGGCTCGATCAACGTTCTGTTCGGCCAGTCGTACCAGCTCTACGGCCTCAACTCTTATACGGTGCAGAGCCTGACCAACACCGGTCTGGATTCCGGCCTCGACAAGCCCGCTTCCGACTATGTCGGCCGTATCGCCTATTCGCCGAACAAAATCTTCAGCCTGACCACGCGCTTCCGTCTCGACGAATCAACGCTGGACGTGAAGCGGTTCGAAGAAGAAGCACGAGCGAATTTCGACCGCTGGTCGGTCAGCCTGCTCTACGGCAAATATGCCCCGCAGCCGGAACTGGGCTTCCTGAACGAGCGTCAGGGACTGGTGGGAACCGGCACGTTCAAGATCGCCGCCAACTGGCAGGTCTCAGGCGGACTGCGCTATGACCTCGCCAACAACAAGGTCAACCAGTACATTGTCGGCGCGGGCTATGTGGACGACTGCTTCATCGCGGCTCTAAACTACGTGACCGACTACGACTACACGACCATCGGCAGCGCCCAGACCGTCACCGACCACCGCATCACGTTCCAGATCAGCCTGCGTACGATCGGCGGAACGTCGGCATCAACCAATGTCGGCTCGGCAACGGCTGCGGCTCAGTGACATAATTGCGTCCATTTGCGCTCCATGATGTGCCGATGAACTCAACCCATTTGCAACGATGACCAGAATGACCATGAACGCGACATCGATCCTTTCATTGTTCACCCGTCTCGCAGCAACAGCGTGCGTTGCACTAACGCTGTCGGTTATGAGCCAGCCAGCTCGGGCACAAGCCGTGGTTGTGATGGTCAACGGCGATCCAGTGACCACTTTCGATATTGAACAGCGCTCGAAGCTGATCGCGTTGACCACGCATAAGACGCCGTCGCGACAGGAAGTCCTTCAGGAACTGATCGACGACAAGCTCAAGATCAAGGAGGCGAAAAAGTTCAGCATTGATCTGAGTGCATCGGATGTCGACGAAACCTATGCCGCGATGGGCTCACGGATGCGGCTGAATGCCGATCAGCTCTCTAAGGTGCTGGAGGCGCAGGGCATCAGACCGGAAACCCTGAAATCCCGCCTCAAGGCGGAGACGGCATGGTCCGCCCTCGTCCGCGGTCGCTTCAAGCAAAGCCTGCTGGTCGGCGAAAAGGACGTGCAGTCCGCCGCAAGCGGCGACGCTCAACCGGCAGACACCGAAAGTTTTGAATACCGGCTGCGCCCGGTCGTTCTGTTCGTGGCACGCGGAGCCGCGCCCGCCGTCATTGAACAGCGCAGGAAGGAAGCCGAGGTGATCAGGGATCGCGTGCAAAGCTGCGATGAAGCGATCTCCATTTTCCAGTCGCTTCGTGAATCTGCGATCCGTGATCCGATTGCGAAAACATCTGCCGACGTGCCGGCGAACTTCCGCGAGCAGCTCGACAAGATGCAGATCGGTCACCTGTCGCCGCCTGAAGTGACAAAACAGGGTATTGAAATGGTGGCGCTGTGCGATCGCCGCAAAACCACAGCAGATACGCCTGCCAAGCGGGAAGCGCGCGACAAACTGTTCGCGCAAAAGTTTGAGACCAAGGCCAAGTCGTATCTGACCGACCTGCGCAAGTCGGCGATGATCGAATATCGCTCGGATCGATGAGCATCGGCCCGCTGGCTCTCACCATTGGTGAGCCCTCGGGCATCGGCCCGGACATTGCAATTGCTGCATGGATCAAACGGCGGGAACTCAATATCCCGCCGTTCTATCTGATCGGCGATGAGCACTGCATCCGCCGTCGCGCAAAGCACCTCAACCTCGATATTTCCACCGCCGAGACTGCGCCGGAAAACGCTGTAGCGCTGTTCGAGGATGCACTGCCTGTCGCTCCGACCGGCCATACCGCGACGGGCGAACCGGGCAAGCCCGACGCAACCAGCGCGTTCGCAGCGATTGCGGCAATCGAACAGGCTGTCATCGACGTCCAACAAGGACGTGCCTGCGCCGTCGTTACCAACCCGATCGCCAAGAGCGTGCTTTACAAGGCCGGGTTCCGTCACCCCGGCCATACCGAGTTCCTGGCTGAATTGGCTGCCAATGGTGGCCTTAAACCGCATCCGGTGATGATGATCTGGTCGCCTGAACTCGCGGTTGTGCCGGTTACGATCCACCTTCCGCTGCGTGAAGCGATTACCGCGTTGACCACCGAGCTGATCGTCGAAACGGCAACGATTGCCGCCGCCGACCTGAAGACCCGGTTGGGATTGCGCAAGCCGCGACTTGCCCTTGCCGGCCTGAACCCGCATGCCGGTGAAGACGGTTCGCTCGGCACCGAGGACCTGGCCGTCATCGCTCCGGCGGTCGAACGGCTAAGCCATGCCGGGATCGACGTGCGAGGCCCGCTCCCGGCCGACACCATGTTCCATGAAGCAGCGCGTAAATCTTACGATTGCGCGATCTGCATGTATCACGATCAGGCCCTCATTCCGGTCAAGACACTCGCGTTCGACCATGGCGTGAACGTCACGCTGGGATTGCCTTTCATCCGCACCTCACCCGACCACGGCACCGCGTTCGACATTGCCGGTACGGGCAAGGCCAATCCATCGAGCCTGATCGCCGCCCTGCATCTGGCCGCGCGGATGGCGCGGCATTCCTGATGAGCCAGATCGACGATCTGCCGCCGCTGCGCGAGGTCATACGCCGCCACGATCTTTCCGCGCGAAAATCGCTGGGGCAGAATTTCCTGCTGGACCTGAACTTGACCGCTCGGATCGCCAGGACCGCTGGACCTCTCGAGGACTCCACTGTGATCGAGGTCGGCCCCGGCCCTGGAGGTCTGACACGCGCGCTGCTCGCGACGGGAGCAAAGCGTGTCATTGCAATCGAGCGCGACGAACGCGCAATTCCGGCGTTGCAGGAAATCGCCGAGTATTATCCGGGCCGGTTGGAGATCGTCCATGGCGACGCCATGACCTTCGATCCACGCCCGATGCTGGATGGAGCGCGGGCCAAGATCGTCGCCAACCTGCCCTACAACATCGCGACCCTGCTGTTGACCGGGTGGCTGTCCGCCGAGCC
>JAIENY010000074.1 GCA_019750915.1 Xanthobacteraceae bacterium | reverse complement strand
GGGGGCCTGTAGCTCAATGGTTAGAGCCGACCGCTCATAACGGTCTGGTTGCAGGTTCGAGTCCTGCCGGGCCCACCAATCCGGAATCTCTCCAATCAACCGCCTGTGACGCGCATCGGATAGGTTCGGCGGCACATGCTGCGTAGTTACCGTTCGCCGGTTACAATCTGCATAAGATCGCGGCCGTTTTGATCGATCGGCCCGACATTATGAATGATTGCGTCCGGGTGAACGTCAACGGCGCGCTCCAGTCGGTCCGTAATGTTCCCATCGCTCGTCCTCGCGCGGCCCACAAGCCTTGCGGCCCGAACGTCGGGCGGGGCGGTCACCAGAACAACCGTGACGCTTTGATAAAGGTCGCGCAATCTGGCGACGACGGTCCTTGAGACGTTGGCGACAACTGTTCGGCCAGTGCAAATATCGCTCAACATCGAACCGGGTAGAGCGTACTGCAGCCCGTGCGCCTGCCAGTGCAAAGAAAAACGCCCGTTTGAAACGGCGTTGTCGAAGTCGGTGGTCGAAATGCAATCGTTATCTTCGAACGAAGATGCCTCGCGCGTGACGATGCGTCTCGGAAAGACGATGGTGCTATCGGTCCGGCACGCCGCTTTGACGAAGCCGATCAGCGTATCTTTCCCCGCACCGCTTGGTCCGACGACAAGGATCAGCCGCCCTGGCCCGATTTTCTCGGCTTGTGGCGCAACTGCCGGACCTGGTGAGGTCATGCGACGCGGTGTCCTTCGCGCCATACGCTTCGCACGGCCGGAAGATCACCTGCCATGTGCACGCGGATCAGGTCGGCACGCTTGCCGGTAGAAATTTCGCCCCGATCGGTCAAGCCAACCGCGTCAGCGGGCTGCTTCGTGACTGTCCGCACGGCGGCGGCGAGGCTGATGCCCGGGACACGTTTCGGAAGTTGAAGCGCACCCATCAGCAGGCTTGATGGAACGTAATCGGACGACAGAATATCAAGCAGTCCTTCGCGCGCGAGATCGACGGCGGCGATGTTGCCGGAGTGCGATCCGCCGCGCACGACGTTCGGTGCACCCATCAGTATTCCGATGCCGGCCATGTGCAAACCCTGTGCGGCCTCCAACGTCGTCGGAAATTCGGCCACCGCGACCTTGTCACGAACCGCGTCCGCAACATTGGCAGCGGTTGTGTCGTCGTGGCTGGCGAGCGAGATATTGTATGCCTGTGCCAGCGAGACGATTTCGCGCGTATTGGAACGAGCATAGGTCTTTTGAAGCTCAACCCGGCGAGCGAAGATAACGTCGAGCTCCGCATCCGTTTTTCCAGAGCCCTTACCACGGTAATAATCGCGCAACTTGCTCTCGTCGCGAAACTGACGCTGTCCGGGCGTGTGATCCATCAATGACATCAGCCGCACGCCGGGGCGGCCGATGAGCTTTTTCGCCTCGTCAACAACATCCGGCATCGGAATTTCGCAACGCAGATGTAGAAAATGATCCGCGCGCAGGATGTTGGCGTCCCGCGCAGTTGCGATTGCCTCGGCAAGAAGCGGGGCTTGCCCGGCCGCTTCCTCGACTTCTGGCTCATTCCAGACGCGGAGGGAATCCAGCACGGTGGTGATGCCGCTGACGGCGAGCTGTCCGTCGTAAGAGACGACCGCCGCGACGGGATCCCAATGCACTTTTGGACGTGGCACGAAATGCATTTCGAGATGATCGGTGTGCAGTTCGACCAGCCCCGGCATCACGAGATCGCCATCGGCATCGATTGCGCCGGAAGGTGCGGTGCCTTCGCCAAATTCGCTGATACGTCCGTTAGCGCAGGCAATCCAGCCTCGCTCGATAATTCGATCGGCGAGAACGACTTTGGCATTTCCGATGATGGTTTCGTCGAATAATTTCACGGTTTCATCTTTCATCATGCCGCCCCGGCGAATGTGGCGACGTCGATCAGTCGGTCAGAGATTTTTTCCCGCACCTCGTCATCAGAAACGATGGCGAGCATAGCGACATTGGCACGTTTCTTTTCCGTCACCAGTTAGATTACGACAGCAAGATTGGCCGCGTCCAGCGATGCGGTCGCTTCATCAAGCAACAGAACGAAAAGACTGGAGATGAAGCCTCGTGCGATGTTGACCCGCTGCTGCTCGTCACCCGAAAAAGTGGATGGTGGCAGCGACCAGAGCCGCTCGGAAATTGAGCCAGCGAAGGAGCGCCCCGGCGCGCCGCTGCGCTTCTTCGCGCGGAAGCCGAGGTCCAAGGCATTGACGGCGAGACAGTTATGCACGCGCCTTGTCCCGGATGTGATGGCCCGCGCGGCGGACGTTCCCGCATCGATCGAGAGGCTCGCCGCCGCGGCGCGCGCGGCGCTCGTACCGACGCTGTCTCACGGCGATAAGACTCCCCGGATGCGAAAGGCCTTTCGCGACATGGACGTGAGGCTTGCGGAGTTTCCGATTAACGAGGAGACGGCACGCGATGCGGCTGAACATGGTGACTTTATCGTCTACGGCGCGCCGCAATGTGGTGCGGGGCGGAAGCCACACCGGCTGGACCAGGGCGTCGGACTTGATAGCCAAGGGAATAACCAAGGGACTATGTTCGATTCTGGCTTCCGATTATTATTACCCGCCCAGTTGTTCGCGGCGTTTCGTCTTGTGGACCACGGAATCCTATCGTTAGCGGGCTTGGAGCCTGATCTCGTCAGCGCCGGCTTCGGCCGCCGGATTGACCGATGGCGGTCATCTCGCGCAAGGCAAGCGTGCGGACATTATTCTGGTCGATGACAGCGTCGCACGGCGTCCAAGCGTCGTGGCAGTGATCGCAAACGGGCGGCTTGTGCCTCTGACTGATGGCCGGCGCGTGCAGGGGATGGTGGATAGCGGAATTGCCGGGCTTGCTGCGGAATAACGTCTGTCTCATCTTCATCCCATGAACCCTTATCCACGTTATGCGCTTTATTACGCGCCCGGACCGCGCAGTGAACTTCATCGCTTCGGCGCACAAACAATTGGGTATGATGCGTACTCGGGCGTGGACGTCGATTTCGCACAAGGCGTCCTTCGGACGCGCCCGGACTGGGCTGATTTAACGCGTGATCCTCGCAAATATGGCTTTCATGCCACGCTAAAAGCTCCCTTTTTTCTCAGGCCCGGTGTTAAGGAAGACGATCTTCGTGCGGCACTTGTCCGTTTTTCGCAGAGGCCGCGCGCAAGAGCGGTGATCGAACCGGTGATTCGACCGATTGAATCGTTCGTTGCCATTGTGCCGTCGGTGACGAACGAGGAGTTGAACGCACTTGCCAGCGATTGCGTGGCGGAGTTCGATGATTTTCGTGCTCCCCTCACCAACGAGGATCGAGCTCGCAGAAATCCGGATACGCTCACGCCTTCGCAACAGGCGTATCTTGATCGGTGGGGTTATCCTTACGTAATGGATGACTTCCGCTTTCACATGACATTGACCGGGTCGCTACAGCCGGAGCAAAGCCGGGCGATCCTGCCCATGCTCCAACAGTCGTTTGGTGCACTCGGGATAACATCTCTGGCGATTGATCGAATTGCCATGTTCAGGCAGGACAGCGCAGAGACAAGATTTTCGATTGTCGCTTGTCACGAGATCGCGGGCTAATAGTGCCTCTGGCAGAGCGGCGTCGATGCTCTATTCAATCCTGTTGACCCGTGCTTTTATTTCACGCCGTTTTTTCCTGGGTCGCCTCGTCTTCGGGCGAGAGCACGCTCAGACCGGATATCGGATCGACCCAGCACAAATGGTCGTGCACTTGCTTAACGCCGGGAACATTCTCCGCGGCAACGATCGTTGCTTGCCGTGATCGTTCGTCGGTGATGATTCCCTGAATGTGCGCGATGCCATCATGAACCATAATTTTAAGACTGACCGGAGACCAGGTTGCGTTTTTGATCTCGTGAATGATCTTGTCGCGAATATTCGCATCCTCGCACGAACCTGCCGAGGGGTAAACGATTCCGGCAAGGGTGCGTAGGAGATCGCTACGCGTCACGAGGCCGATCAGCCTGTCATTGCGGACCACGGGGAGTCGTTTGATGTCATGCTTCTCCATCAGCCGGACGACCTCTTCGAGAAGAGTGTCTTCGGTGACGGTGATCGGTTCTGGCGTCATGATATCGATGATCTTGCGCCCCGTCTGACGGGTGAATTCCTCGGCTTCCTTGCCGGGACCTGCGATGAGTGCACGTAGAAACCCACGCTTCGTTTGCGTGCCGAGTTCGGAACGCCGCAAGAAATCTCCTTCGGAGACAATGCCAGCCAATTTTCCGGACTTGTCGACAACCGGCAAACCACTGATGTGGTGGCTCAGCATGAGGCTCGCGGCATCGGTGATTGACGTCTCTGGTGAGACGATGATGACTTCCCGGCTCATGATTTGATCGGCACGCATATCGGCCTCCAAAAGTTGACTAATGTCCAACATAGGATTGCGCCGCGGAAATCTCTTGATGCAGATCAACGCATCTTCAGCTGTTTAGTTTAACGATCTTAGAGTGTTGCGTCCGGTGTCGCATTTTTTGGAGAAGGGCATGGATTACAAGTCGATTGCCGTCAGCATGACGTTGGACCGTTCAAACCGCGCTTGTCTGGTTGTGGCTGCCGACCTTGCCGAACGCTTTGACGCGCGTGTCATTGGGATCGCGGCTTCAGAGGTGCGCCCGCCACTGTATTTTGCCGAGGGTGAATACGCCCAGAAACTGCTTCTGGCCGAGGAGGAAGCGATCCGAAAGCAGCTCGCGGATGCTGAGGCCGAATTTCGCGGCGTTCTGGCAAAGCGAACGAGGCACATCGAATGGCGTTCCGCCCTGATTTTTGCAAACGATTTCGTTGCCACTCAGGCACGCAGCGCAGATTTGATCGTGACCAGCGTACGTTCCGAATCGGTAGCCGACCCTTATGCGGGTGCCAGCCCGAGCGATCTCGTGATGGAAGTCGGGCGTCCGGTTCTCGTTGTCCCGGAGTCGGAAACATGGCTCGACCTGCGCCGGATATTGATCGCCTGGAAGGACACCAAAGAGTCGCGGCGCGCGGTTTTCGATGCGCTACCGCTTCTCTCCAAGGCGCAAGACGTCACGGTGGCCGAAGTATGCAAATCCACGGATAAGGAAGAGGCGCTTGCCCGGACAAACGATGTCGTGGCGTGGCTCGGCGCGCACGGAATCTCTGCTTCGGCGCTGGCCGAGACGGTGGTCGATGATGCCGCGACCAAGCTCGACGACATTGCTTCCAACATAGGTGCAGGTCTTGTCGTTGCGGGTGCCTACGGTCATTCGCGCTTTCGGGAGTGGGTTTTGGGCGGAGTCACGCGGCAGTATGTGACTCGCCCTTCGCGCTGTGTTTTTCTTTCGCGCTAAATACGGCGTGATCTAATATCGTTCAAACGCGGTTCGAATGTGGGTGCGATTCGATCCCGATCGCAGCAGCAACGCTAACAACAGTCTCGCCTTCAGGCCGCTGAGCGCGCCGGCCGGTATCATTCCGTGGCCGATCAAATCGATCTCGGAGCCAGGAAACCCATAGGTGCGTGTGAAGGTCGGTCCAGTGTTCACGCGCGAAGCCAGTATTACCGGAATTTGCTCCGTTAAGGCTGAAAGCAGCGGCACAATATCGGCGGGCACATGACCCGCGCCCATGCTCTCGACCACGGCACCGGCGAAGCCAAGTGACGGCAAAGCTGAAATCATGCGCCCATCGTCACCAAGGCTGATTTTGAGCAACGCGACAGGACGGTCGGCATTCGATAACGCAGATATCGAGGTTGGATTGCGGTGGTGGTTCAGTTGGAATTGGGCGCGACCTTCGGTCACCAGTCCGATCGGGCCGCATAGCGGTGAGCGAAACGCCGAGGGCAGCGCTGTATGGCTTTTCTGGACGAACCGCGCGGCGTGGATCTCGTCGTTGAGGACGACCAGCGTACCGCGCCCGCGTGCATCCGGGCTTGCAGCAACGATGGCGGAGGCAAGCAAATTGGCCGGACCATCCGCGCCCGCAGCTTCGGGGCTCCGCATCGCGCCGGTGACGACGACTGGCGCGTCGCCGGCGAGGAGAAGATCAAGCACGAACGCGGATTCCTCAATCGTGTCGGTGCCCTGAATCACAACAGCGCCGGCAATATCTTTGCCGAGCCTCTCATTGAGGAGTGAAGCAGTGGCCATGAGGTCATTCAGGCTCAAGGAGCCGCTCGGTTTGCGCAAGAGCGGCAAGGTCTCAATTTTTGCCACGGCATCCAGTCCGGGCACAGTGCGGACCAGGTCACTCGCGTCGAGCGTCGGCACGACGCCTCCGCTGGCACCCTGCGTCATGGTGATCGTGCCACCGAGCGAAATCATCAATATCGTTGGTAGGGTCATGGCGTGCTTTATGCATTTATTCATCGCTGGTACCAGCCGTAAATGTCGTCTCTAAAACGATCGGTGTGAAGTGCACGATGATGTGGTCGCCATACTGGCAAGACCGTTGGTCGCGACAGGCTCACCAACGTCGTGACCAAGGCGGGGCAGGCTGCGATTGATCGTCTTTTCAATAATTTGTGGCCGGCCCGTGCCCTGTTCTGATAGTGACTCGCGCTGATATTATCGGCATAACTAAGATATCCAGTGCTGGGGGACGTCGAAAACGTCAACCTGCGCTGTGGACGAATTTCCTTGTTCAGGCGATAGCGACGACGGCGTATGGGATCGATCACGGAACGGCCAGGGTTTCGAAAGCTTCCGTCGGTGAGCGCGGTGCTCAGCGCCGCCGGAACGGCTCCTTTGCTGGATCGCTTTGGACAATCGGCTGCGACAAAGGCCATTCGCTCGGTGCTGGAAGATGTCCGCGCGGCCGTCAAGGCGGGACAGGACGTCGCCGTCTCGGAGAATGATGTGGCGCACAGCGCGTTAGCCCTGCTTGCCGCAGAGGACCGATCAGGGCTGCGCCCGCTTTTTAATCTGACTGGTACGGTTCTTCATACGAATCTCGGTCGGGCGTTGCTGGCCGAGCAGGCCGTCGAGGCAGCCGTCGCTGCAATGCATAGCGCAGTTGCGTTGGAGTTCGATCTGACGAGCGGCAAACGCGGCGAGCGCGACGATCATGTGCGCTTGCTTTTGTGCGAATTGACCGGCGCTGAAGACGCGACGATCGTTAACAACAACGCAGCTGCGGTACTGCTGTGTCTCAACACGCTGGCGCTAGGCCGTGAGGCCGTTGTTTCGCGCGGTGAGCTGATCGAAATCGGCGGCGCATTTCGTATGCCGGACATCATGGCGCGCGCGGGCGCCATCATGGTTGAGGTCGGCACAACAAATCGCACGCATCCCAAGGATTATCGCGTTGCATTGAGCCAGCGCACCGGCGTCATTCTGAAGGTTCACACCTCGAACTATCGCATCCAGGGCTTCACCGCTGAAGTTGAGGCGGGTGAACTTGCGACGATCGCAAATGAGGCGGACGTGCCACTGTTGAACGATCTTGGTTCGGGCGTGCTGATTGACCTGTCGCGATACGGATTGAAGAAGGAAATAACCGTAAGCGAAGCGGTGGCGGAGGGGGCTGGGATTGTCACATTCTCCGGCGACAAGCTGCTCGGTGGGCCGCAGGCGGGGTTCATCGTCGGGAAGCGTGAGCTGATCGAGAAGATCAACCGTAATCCGATGAAGCGCGCATTGCGCGTCGACAAGATCAGGCTTGCCGCTGTGGAAGCGACGCTGAAGCTTTACCGCGATCCCGATCGTCTCGCCGAACGGTTGCCGACCTTGCGAATGCTGGCACGCGGCAAGGCGGATATCGCTGCCCAGGCACAGCGTCTGCGTCCTGTGTTTGCGAAGGCGCTGGGTGCAGCATTTACCGTTGAGTCGTGCGATTGCGAAAGCCAGATCGGGTCCGGCGCGCTACCCCTCGATGTTCTTTCCAGTGTCGGGCTCGCCATTCGTTCCGACTCCGGGGGAGCCCTGGAGCGGCTTGCTGCGGCGTTACGGAAATTACAGCGCCCCGTAATCGGACGTATTGCCGATGGCGGGCTGATCCTCGATTTGCGCTGTCTGGAAGACGAAAATGCCTTCGTTGCCATGCTCTCCGAACTGGACGTCAGAGCGCTTTGAATACCGCGCCGGTCCGAACCATATTTAGACAATGATTATCGGAACTGCAGGTCATATCGATCATGGCAAGACCTCGCTGGTGAAAGCGCTCACCGGCGTCGATGCGGATCGGCTGAAAGAAGAAAAAGAACGCGGCATCACTATTGATCTCGGTTTTGCTTATTTGCCCGTCGCGGGCGGCGACATCGTTGGCTTTATCGATGTTCCGGGCCATGAGAGCCTGGTTCACACCATGCTCGCAGGGGCAAGTGGCATCGATTTCGCGCTGTTGGTGATCGCGGCCGATGATGGCGTGATGCCGCAGACGCGCGAGCATCTGGCGATCATCGATTTGCTCGGAATTTCTGGTGGCATTGTCGCGCTTACAAAATCCGATCTTGTTTCGCCGGAGAGAATAGCCGAAGTGACGGTGCAAATTCGCGAGGCTATCGCGGGTACTACGTTTGAAGGCGCCGATATCTTGGCGGTTTCGTCGGCAACGGGCGAGGGCATCGACGATCTTCGCGGCAGGCTGACCGTCGGCGCGAAGCAATTATCGGCTCGCGCGAGCGAGGGACGGTTCCGGCTGGCGGTGGACCGCGTGTTCACGCTCTCCGGCATCGGCGTTGTCGTCACCGGCACTGTGTTATCCGGTGTCGTGCGGGTCGAGGATCATGTCACGATAAGCCCGTCGGGTTTGCAGGCGCGGGTGCGCTCCCTGCACTCACAAAACCGTCCCGCTCAGATCGGGCGAGCGGGTGATCGCTGCGCACTCAATCTTGCCGGTGACGGAGTCACCAAAGACAATATTCATCGTGGTGATGTCGTACTCGACCGGTCGCTGCACGCTCCGACGGACAGGATCGATGCGCGGCTGCGTGTGTTGGCCGACGAAAATAAGCCGCTCCGGCAATGGTTTCCTGTGCGGTTGCACCATGGCTCGGCGGAAGTTGGCGCGCATATTGTGCTGCTGGGCGATGGGCCCATCCTGCCCGGCACGATCGCAGACGTTCAGCTCGTTCTTGAAAGGCCGATCGCCGCCGCGGCGCCGGATCGATATGTGATCCGTGACGTTTCCGCGCGGCGGACCATCGGTGGCGGGTTTTTCATAGATCTGCGCCCGCCTGCGCGCCGGCGCCGGACGCCCGAGCGGCAAGCTCAGCGTGCAGCGCTGTCGCTGGCCGACCCGCGCGAGGCTTTCGAGATGCTGCTGACGGTGGCGCCATTTGCTCACGATATTTCCGCGTTCGTAAGAGATCGTGCCCTCGCTTCGGACGATGAAGCACGCATCGCCAGGGCGTTGAATCTGGTCATTCTCGATGCCGGAAAATCGAAGATCGCTCTCGCGCCCGGCCGCTGGCAGGATCTGGTCTCAAACCTGACCGGGCATCTCGCGAGCTATCATCGTGAAAATCCTGACCTGCAGGGTTTGGGGCGCGAGAAATTGCGGTTCTCGTCGCAGCCACGTCTGGCGGCGCCGGAGTTCATCGCTGCGCTTTCGCGGATGGCTTCAGAGAGCAGGATCGTGCTTGACGGTGCTTTCGTGCGGCTCGCTACGCACGTTGTTCATCTTTCACCGAAGGATGAAAAGTCATGGTCGTCGATCCAGCCTCTGTTGGGGGGAGAGGTCCGGTTCCGACCGCCGCGTGTCCGCGACATTGCAAATGTGACCGCGAGTCCCGAGCGCGATGTCCGCAGGCTTTTGAAACTCGCCGGGCGGATGGGATGGACCGACGAAGTTGCCCCTGACCATTTCTTTCTGCGCAGCACGGTCCATGAGATGGTCGGCATCGTGGCGGATCTTTCCGAACGCGCCGAAAACGGGATTTTTACTGCCGCGCAGTTCCGCGACCGGGTCGACAATGGTCGCAAGGTCGCCATCCAGATTCTGGATTTCTTCGACCGTCACGGGATCACGGTCAACAAGGACGATATGCGCCGCGCCAACAAGCGTCGGCTGGACTTATTCGGTCCTCTGGTGCAATCGTCCACTGAGAGACATGGAAGAGAATCGTCCCCGGTGGGGCGTTCGGACTTCAAATCCGAGTGAGGCAGCGAGCCTGTCTTTGGTGGGTTCGACTCCCGCTCTCTTCCGCCACTTTCCGCGCAACGGATATTCGATGACCGAACGCACCACCGATTTCGACGATTGGCTTGTCGAGACCTTCGCGAGCGTCGGATCGTTCACAATGCTCATTGTGCTGGTGGAGATCGGCGAGACGTCGGTTTCTCTGCTGGCGTCGTCCTACCTCCACATCATCGGCGATGAGACGCGATGGGCGGACATGACGGAGCTGCTTGCCGCGGCCGGCGCGGAATGGAACGGCGCGGTTTTCTATCGTGCCGATAAAGACGGGTTGATCGACGACACACTCGCACGACAGCGACTTCAGTCGCTCACCCGGCATCTTGAGGGCGACCGGTCGCTGATCAAGCATGGCGAATTTTTCGATCGCCGCGGTTTGCGGATGAAAATCGAGGAAGCTAGTTCGCACTGAATTTCAGGCGATCTCGACGGCAGGCTCGCCCGCAACGACCGAACCGATGATGCTGGCACGCGGGTAACCCGCAGATTCGATCTTTGCGCGGATCGCGCCGGCCTGGTCAGCCTTGCAGGCGACCAGCAAGCCACCCGAGGTCTGAGGGTCTGTGAGCAGGGCGCGTCGCCACTCCTCCAATCCTTCCGGCAAGATGACCTGATGACCGTAGCTCGCCCAGTTGCGCCCGGAAGCTCCGGTGATAAAGCCGGATTGCGCCAGCGCTTGTGCGTCGTTGAGGAACGGAATCTTCTCCCATTCGATCTTCAAACAGACATTTGCACCGCGTGCCAGCTCAAGGCCATGCCCCAGAAGTCCAAAGCCGGTGACGTCGGTGATGCCGTGGACATCGTTATTTTCGCCGAGCACTTGGCCGATCTTGTTCAGGAGTGTCGTCGAGGCAATCATCTCCGCATAGTCCGGATCGGACAGTTTCTGTTTCTTGAACGCGGCCGAGTAGACACCGACACCGATACCCTTGGTGAGGATCAATGCGTCGCCCACGCGCGCTCCCGAATTCTTGCGGACGTTGTCAGGCGAGCACAATCCAATGACGGCAAGTCCGTAGATCGGCTCGACAGAATCGATCGAATGACCGCCCGCGATCGGAATTCCCGCTTCGGCGCAGATCGATGCGCCGCCGTCCAGGATACCCCGCACGGTCTCGATCGGTAGCTTGCCGAGCGGCATGCCCAGGATCGCGAGCGCCATGATCGGCTTGCCGCCCATGGCATAGATGTCCGACACTGCGTTGGCTGCAGCAATTCGTCCGAAATCCCTCGGATCGTCGACAACCGGCATGAAGAAGTCGGTGGTGGCAATGATGCACGTTTTGTCGTCGATCTGCCAGACAGCGGCGTCGTCGCCGGTTTCGGTGCCGACCAGGAGCTGCGCGAACGGGGTAGCAGCGGTCTGATTGGCAAGCAATTCCTGCAAAACTGACGGAGCCAGCTTGCAGCCGCAACCGCCGCCATGCGCAAGATCGGTCAAACGAAAGGATGGCGCCAACATGGAAAAATTTTCTCCGTTTACGCGAAAACCGGCGAAGAATAACCGCTGTCAATTACGATAAATCTTCGAGATGAATTAGCGTATCGCCACGTCAATTGATAGTGACGGGAGATGTTTCAATAGGCGAGATTTCAATCTCGCGTCGGGCTGAAGGCAGTCATGCCGTCTGAACTATCCCGTCAGGAGCAGCGGGTTAGGGGCATGGCGCGACCAGCCTGCTTCGCCGACCAGAAAATCCAGGGCGAGGGTTGCGAGATCATCGGCGTAAAGATCCGCCTTCATGTCTTGTTTTTGGTAGATCATCTTTGCGTAGGTGTGGCACTCGTTGCAGGTCTCTGCCTTGACCACGCCGTTGTCGCCTTCGATGCCTTCAAGTTTGATGGAGCGCGACTCGCCGCAGGTGATGCAGACTGCGCGAACGTGATTCCACGCGCTCGAGCATAACGAGCAATGCAGATAGCGGGCACCGGGAGTATGTCCCGAGGCCATGACGAGCCCGGCGCTCGGCGTGGAACCGCAGCAGGGGCAGAGGCCGCGCTGATCAAGCAATCGAAGCGACGCAACGGGCAGGCTCGCCGCCATGCGCGTGAAATGAACCTGGAGTGCTCCCGCGACGTAAAGCGCGCAGCCCGCTTCGCTCACTTCAATCCGGCCGTGCAGGAATGCGTCGGCGAGCTTCTCGATGGCGGCCGGATCTCTGGCGCGAAGATCGCTCATCACGGCAACCGCTTGCGGAGGTACCGAGGCTTTGTCGAAATGGTCAAGCAGCGCGGTCAACCCGTCGCGCCAGACCACTTCGCGGCGGTGGCCGTCCGCCGAGAGCGGCGGCATGTGACCCTCGACGGCTTGCTTCACGACGGACAGGCCGAGTGGCTGCGGTACCGGTTGGTCTGTAGCCGCCGCATGCTGCGCCGAGGCGAACTGCGCCATGAAGCGCAGCCAGTCCTTCATCGGATGCCCCTCCGCCAGCGCATCGAGCCGGGCGGCAGTATTCGCGAACCGCCTCGCGGGATCCGGCAGCACAATCGGCTCCGGCGCCTTGACGCCGCCGAGTACACCTTCCCACTTGCCCTGTGGTGCGATTTCGCCTTGCCTCACAAGCTTTCCTTCATTGCTTCAGCGTCTCATGGACCATGACCCGCGCTCGAGCCATCGCTGAAGCCATCACTTGGGCACAGGCCCTTGCGATCCGGTGTCTACCAGACGGCGAAACCATTTGCGATGATGCCGAAAGGCCCATCCGGGGGTCACGTAACCCTGCGTCATGGCGCGGACCGAGCCTCTGATCCAGATGCCTGCATAGACATGCGTGATCCAAATGATGATCGCGCCGATCGCCGCGAGACTATGAACGAGCAGGGCAATGCGCTGGGTTTCGATCGTGGTCGAGGAGCCGAAATAGACCTCCCAGATCAGAAGGCCAGAGAAGAAGAGCACCGGCACCAACAGCGCCATGGCCCAGAATACGAGTTTCTGCCCGGCATTGAAGCGTGGAACTTCGGGAACGCCTTCTTCCTCGTTTACGATGACGCGGTCGATCGAACGCAGCCACGCGAAGTCTTCGCGGGACCACATTTCATCGCGCCAGAACTGGAGAATCATTCCCATATAGCTGACGAACAGGACGACGCCGAACCAAGGGTGCGAAGCGCGGGTCCACTGACCGCCGCCGAACAGGTTGCTGAGCCAGAACATCAGCGGGTCGAACATCGCCAGGCCGGACAGCACCAGCAGGACGAAAAAGATGCCGGTGATCCAGTGATTGATCCGGCTCGCGGTTGAATAACGAACGAACGTGCCCTTTGGATAGCTCATCACTCTCCTCCCGCGGCGGCCGAGTTCATCGTCTTGTCGGCCTTGGGCTTCGCCGAACGCATCAGTCTGTCAGCTTCTGCTTCATCCTCCGGCCGCACCTCGTTCGGCCCGGCGGTAATCCAATGGAAAAAACCGGCCAATGCGGTGAATGCGATACCGGCCAGCGCGACCGGCTTGATCATGCCCTTCCAGAAGCCGACGAAGTCGCTGATCTGCGGGTTCTTGGGAAGCCCCGAGTAGATTTCGGGCTTGTCCGCATGATGCAGGACATACATCACGTGGGTGCCGCTGACGCCTGGAGGATCGTACAGACCGGCGTCTTTGAAGCCGCGCGATTTCAGCTCCTCGACACGCTCGCCAGCCCAATCCGTCATGGCTTCCTTGGTGCCAAACATGATTGCGCCCGTTGGACAAGCCTTCACGCAAGCAGGCTCAAGACCGACACTGACACGGTCCGAGCACAGCGTGCACTTGTAGGCCTTGTGATCCGTCTTGCTGATCCGGGGAATATTGAAGGGACAACCTTTGACGCAATAGCCGCAGCCGATGCAGGCGTCGCTGACGAAGTCGACGATGCCGTTGCCATACTGGACAATCGCGCCGGGGGATGGGCATGCCTTGAGGCAGCCCGGATCGGCGCAATGCATGCAGCCGTCCTTGCGGATCAGCCACTCCAGATCGCCTTTGTCGTTGTCCCATTCGTCGAACTTCATCAGAGTCCAGACTTCAGGGCTCAAATCCATCGGGTTCTCGTAGGAACCTTCAAAGTGACCGATTTCAGGGCGCAGGTTATTCCACTCCATGCAGGCGGCCTGACATGCCTTGCAGCCGATGCAGCGGGAGACATCGATGAGTTTGGCGACCTCCTGCTCGTACCCACGAGCTTTGGGAGGTGTCAGCGTCGTCGCAGAGCGACGAATGTAGTCCTGATACTGTAAGTCGGACATTGTTCGCTCCTTCAGACGGCGGGGCCACTGGCCTTTTCAATATTGACCAGGAACGCCTTATACTCCGGCGTCTGCGTGTTGGCGTCACCCACCGACGGCGTCAGTGTATTGGCACCAAATCCCTTGCGGGCCTGGCCGGTGAAGCCCCAATGCAGCGGCACGCCGATCACATGGGTTGGCTTTCCGTCGACTGTCAGCGGCTTGATACGTTTGGTCACATAGGCCTTGCAGATGATGAAACCGCGTTTGGACGAAACGCGAACCCAACCGCCCTGTTCGATACCTTTTTCCTTGGCAAGAACTTCACCGACTTCGACGAACTCTTCAGGCTGAAGGATCGCGTTGATCAGGGCGTGCTTGGTCCAGAAGTGGAAGTGCTCTGTCAGGCGGTAGGTGGTGCCGACGTACGGGAATTCCGAAGTGTTGCCGAAATCCTTCCGGTCATCGGAGAATATGCGCGCCATCGGGTTCGTGCTGACCTTCGGGTGAAGAGGGTTCGCAATCGGGGATTCCAGTGGCTCGTAGTGCTCGGGGAAGGGGCCTTCCACCATCAGCGCGCGTGCGAACAGACGACCGGTACCTTCCGCATTCATGATGAAAGGACCGACGCCGTCGGAGGGCTTTGTGGTCGGTGTGTAGTCGGGCACGTCGATGCCAGTCCACCGGCTACCGTTCCATTCGATGATCGGCTTCTTGGGATTCCACGCTTTGCCTTCGAGGTCGGCGCTGGCGCGGTTATATAGAATTCGCCGGTTCGCCGGCCACGCCCAAGCCCAGTTTGGTGCAATACCTTGCTCGCGCGGATCGGTGGCGTCGCGCCGCGCCATCTGGTTGCCCTTTTCGGTGTAGCAGCCAGAGAAAATCCAGCAGCCGCAGGAGGTCGTGCCGTCGTCGCGCAATTGCGCGAATCCGTCGAGCAATTTACCAGCTTGCAGCGTCACCGCGCCTGTCGCGTCCTTCAGATCGGCCAACGCCCGGCCGTTCATGTCTTTAGCGATCTCTTCGGGATTTGGCTCCCGCGGATCGGTGTAGTTCCAAGTCACGTTCAGAAGCGGATCGGGCAGGGCGCCGCCCTCCTTGCGATAGAGCTCCTTCATCTTGTGGAAAATGGCACTCATGATCCAGATGTCGGACTTAGCCGCGCCTGGAGCATCGGCCGCTTTCCAGTGCCACTGCAACCAGCGGGCCGAATTGACCAGCGAGCCGTTCTCCTCGGCAAAGCAAGTTGTCGGCAACTGGAACACTTCAGTCTGGATCTTCGAAGGATCGGATGGGTTCTGCGGCCCGAAATTCTGCCAGAACCGGGATGTCTCGGTGTCCAGCGGATCCATCGTAACAAGGAATTTCAGCTTGCTGAGACCGCGGCGAATCTTGCCGCGATCCGGGAAAGCCTGCATCGGATTGAAGCCCTGGCAGATGTATCCGTTCATCTCGCCGTTCGCCATCATCTCGAAGGCCTTGATGATGTCGTAAAGCGGGATGTCGAGCTTGGGCAGCCAATCATAAGCCCAGTTGTTGTCGGCCGTGGCTGCCGCCCCGAACATCGCCTTCTGGAAGCTGACGAAGAACTTGCGATAATTCTGCCAATAGCTGATCTGGCCCGGACGCAACGGCTTGTTCTGCTTCGTCACCATATAGGTGTCGAGCGAGTCCTCCTTGTCGTTCGGCAGCGTCAGGTAGCCCGGCATCAGGTTCGACAGCAGGCCCACGTCGGTAAGGCCCTGAATATTGGAGTGGCCGCGCAGGGCGTTCATGCCGCCGCCCGCCACACCGATATTGCCAAGCAGCAATTGCACCATCGCCATGGTGCGGATGTTTTGCGAGCCGACTGAATGCTGGGTCCAGCCGAGTGCGAAGAGGCTTGTCATAGCCTTGTCTGGAACAGACGTCGTGGCGATCAGGTCATAGACCTGCATCAATTTGTCCTGCGGCGTTCCGCAGATGCGCGACACCATCTCGGGCGAGTAACGGTCGACATGCTTGCGCAGCAGATTGATGACGCAGCGCGGATCCTGCATCGTCTCGTCGATTTTTGCAAAACCCTGCTCGTCGAGTTCAAAATCCCAGCTCGACTTGTCGTAAGTCTTCTTATCCTCGTTGTAACCGCTGAACAGGCCGTCCTCGAAGCCGAATCCGTCCTTCACGATCAACGCTGCGTTCGTGTAATGCTTCACATACTCGTGCTGGATTTTATCTTTCTCGAGCAGATAGCGGATTAGTCCATTCAGGAACGCAATATCGGTGCCGGGCCTGATCGGTGCGTACAGGTCAGCGACCGACGCCGTGCGGGTGAAACGCGGATCGACCACCACCAGCTTGGCGCCGTTCTCGATCTTGGCTTCGATGACCCACTTAAATCCGCAAGGATGAGCTTCGGCTGCATTGCCGCCCATCACGATGACCACGTTGGCATTCCTGATGTCTTGCCAAGTGTTGGTCATTGCACCGCGACCGAATGATGGGGCCAAACTGGCCACCGTCGGTCCGTGTCAGACGCGAGCCTGATTGTCGAAGACTACCATTCCCAGCGAGCGTGCGACCTTCCATGTCAAATATGACGTTTCGCTGGAAGACGCCGATGCGGCTAGCATGCCTGTACTGAGCCATCGGTTGACGGTCGCCCCGTCCTTGTTTTTCGCGATGAAGTTTTTATCGCGATCATCCTTCATCAACCGCGCGATGCGATCGATCGCGAAATCCCAGCTAACTTCCTTGAACTCGTTGCTGCCGGGGGCACGGTAACGTGGTGCGGTCAGGCGGGTCGGTGCATGCACGACATCGAGGAGGGCTGAACCTTTCGGACAGAGCGTTCCACGGTTGACCGGATGATCCGGATCGCCCTCGATGTGAACGATGTTGGATCGCGCATTCTTGGCACGGTCACCCATGCTGTAAATCAGAATGCCGCAGGCGACCGAGCAATAGGTGCAAGTGTTTCGCGTTTCGGTCGTCGCCGCCAGTTTGTAGGGTCGGACATCCGCAGCGAGCGCCTCACTAGTGTACCCAAAGCCAAGTGCCCCAATACCGGAAGCCGCGAGTCCGGCGCCGGTAAGTTTTATAAAACCACGACGACTTAGGTCCATCGCCACACTCCTGTGAACCTTCTGCGGGTGAGCAACCACGCAGACCTGACTTTAGAACGATAATAAACCAGATTTGTTCTGATAAGAACATATCTAACCGCGCCAATACCACGGCCGGGATCAACACTTCTCGACTACGACAGTCTTGCTGTCAGATCGCCGTGAAAATCTTCTGCGCGAGCTGAAATCGGAGTGCGGCGTGCCATGAGGCGCGCTGGGGCCTCTTTACAGAAACAGTCTCCAAGGTGCCCGGTATTGGACGCGAATCGCCGCCGGTTGCATCTCGCGCACAGCTAATCAGGTTGGATCGCGATATTCATGGCCTTCGGACATCCTTGGACAGGATGTCCTGCTTGCGGTCCGGTCCGGCGCCTGTAGGCTATAATCAAAGAGTATGAAGTTAGACTCATGTCCGATCCGCTAAGGCTTGAACGCTAAACCTCGCTCATCGGGGCTTCGCGAATGTTTGGCTTGACGGCTCTTGAATTCGCTCGAATTCAATTCGGGTTCACCATTTCATTTCATATCATTTTCCGGGCCGTGCGGCAGCCTCACCTCCGGAGAGCATGGGGTTTGCGCTGGTTGGCGCGCTCTTCGTCATTCCCTTTATCCTCACGTATACGGCGTGGTCTTATTACGTCTTCCGCGGCAAGGTGAAGCCGGGTGAGGGATATCATTGATGGATGCGGGGCCGGTTTCAGCGCGCCCGTCATGGCTTCGCCGTGTCGGATGGCTCGTTTTGCTCTGGACACTGAGCGTGGTCGCGCTTGGGGGTGTCGCAGTCCTCATCCGCTTGTCGATGACGGCCGCGGGAATGATCGCATAAGGGGATTCAGGGTTTGAGATCACCGCCTGAACCTCCCGAAGCGGTCGCGGCCT
Source organism: Xanthobacteraceae bacterium (assembly GCA_019750915.1). Taxonomy (GTDB): domain Bacteria; phylum Pseudomonadota; class Alphaproteobacteria; order Rhizobiales; family Xanthobacteraceae; genus Afipia. Next base: position 38,072 of record JAIENY010000074.1, on the reverse strand, counting down.
GCTGGCAGGGGCGCTGCGAACCGGTGGGCGCAGCTGCTTTTATCTGTCGCGCCGCCTGCTTGCGATTTGATCATCCCATTTCATCCCATTGATATAGCACCATATTTCTTTGTTTACGGTGGCAAACCTTTGCTCTTGAGGTGCTTTCGGTAGCTTCGTAGGCTGTTCACCAGCTGATCGAAGGATGTTCAAGTTGATTGAACGAGACACGACGCACTCCGAGGGAAATCTTCAAATTCCCAGCGCGACCCTGAAGGGCAATCAGGCCTACGAGCTTCTGCGACGGGAGATCATTTCCTGTCGCATCATGCCGGGTTCACGGTTCACCGAGGCCGAGCTGATGGATCGTTTCGAGCTTGGCAAGGCGACCTGCCGCATCGCTCTGCAGCGTCTCATTCAGGCCGGACTGGTGTCCTCAATGCCGCGTCACGGTTACCGGGTCACGCCGGTTACTGTGAAGGATGTCGACGAGGTCTTTGCATTGCGCATTGCGCTTGAGCCACTCGCGGCACGCGGCGCAGCCGGCCGGGTCAACCGATTGCATCTCGAGCGGCTCGAGACGGCATGCCGTGTCAGAATTCCGACCGACGTGGGCAACCAGATTGATTTTTTTCTCGAGGCCAATCGGAGTTTTCACATGGCGATTGCCGAGGCCGCCGGGAACAAGCGCCTCTACACGACCCTGTCCGGCTTGCTCGACGAAATGACGCGTCTGGTTGCTTTGGGTTTCGGCGTTCAGCGTGTGCGCCCCAATATCGAGAATGATCACAACCTCCTCATCGAACATCTTTCGTCCGGTGACGCCGATGCGGCGGAAATCGTGGCGCGCCGCCATGTGGAGACGTTCCGCGAAATGGTAATGGAGAAGGTGATCATGAGCCTGCGGGATTCCGCCGCTCTGGTACCGCTAGGTGCGGAGTTCGTGGGAGCCGAGCTTTGAGCGTTATCCGCCTCCAGCGCATCAGCAAGAGTTTCCTTCGGCGTGACGGCGAGCAACTCGAAGTCTTACGCGACGTTGACTTCGATGTGCAGGAGCGTTCGATTGTCGCTCTGGTCGGTGCGTCGGGAAGCGGGAAGAGTACGCTGCTCAACATTATCGCGGGGTTGATCGAACCTGATTGCGGTACGGTTTTTCTCAACGACGTGCGCTCGTCTGAATTCAAGGACTGGCGATCCATGACCTACATGTTCCAGGACGATCGGCTGTTCCCCTGGCGGACTACGGCGCAGAACGTCGGTTTCGGACTGGAAGCGGCGAACACGTCGCGCAAAGAGCGGCGTGAGCGGGTTGAGCGCGTACTGGAGCTGGTCGGTCTCGAGAATTTTGCCGAGGCGTTTCCGCACGAGCTGTCCGGCGGCATGCGCAGCCGCGCGGCCCTTGCGCGAAGCCTTGTGACCGAGCCACGAATTCTTCTGATGGATGAGCCGTTTTCGAAGCTCGATCCGGCGATCCGCTCGCAGATGCATGATGAAGTCCTGCGCATCGCCGCCCTCAAGAGCATGACGATGATCTTTGTCACCCACGATGTGGAGGAGGCTGTTGTTCTGGCCGACAAGATCGTTGTGCTTTTCCCAAGGCCGGGCCGGGTGCGTGAAACACGCCCGATCACCTTCGGCTATCCCCGTAACCCTTTGTCACCGGACGTTGCCGAAGAGGTGCGTCTGTTGCGGCTTAGTCTAGCCTGATGTTGTTGTCCTCCATCATACCCGCTGCACGGAAAATGCTGCCTAAGCAAAGCAGAGCCACAGCCGACCGAAGGTTGCGCATTATATGTATGCGTCTGTTGCTTCTCGTTATCCTGCTGACGATCTGGCAGATCGCCTCTCTTAATGCCTCTGCTTTTATCCTTCCGGGGCCCGCGCGGGTGTGGAGGGTCTGGACCGGACTGATCGGTACTCCGACGTTCTGGAATGACTTTGGTATCACCTTCTGGCGCATCACCGTCGGCTTTGCGTTCGCTCTTGTGATCGGGACCGTTGCGGGCGTCGCGCTTGGATCGAGCAAGCTGCTGGGCGAGTTCCTCGAACCGGTTCTCGTTGTGATCAACACGGTTTCGTCTTCGATCTGGGCAATTTTCGCGTTGATCTGGTTCGGGCTGTCGAATTGGAGCACCATATTCGTGGTGTTCATGACGGCGATGCCATTGATCCTTACCAATGTCTGGCAGGGGACCCGTACGGTGAATATCGATTTCATCGAGCTGGCGCGAACGTTCCGGATGTCGAAGATTCAGGTTCTCAGCAAGATCTATCTTCCGACAATTTTGCCGCCCCTGTTCGCCGGTTCGCGTCTGGCGTTCGGCTTTGGTGCGCGTGTCAGCATCGTTGCGGAAACGTTGGGAGCGAGCAGTGGCATCGGATATCGGCTGCGGCAAGCTGCGGATCTTGTTCAGACTGACCAGGTGTTTGCATGGACGCTGACGCTGGTTGCCCTGATGATTATTCTTGAAGTGTTCGTCTTGAAGCCTCTTGAGCGACATCTCTTCTCATGGAGAGAACGTCTCTCGAACTAGTGCCGTGATCTCCCACAAAATTTGCCAACGACGGGGTATGTCCATGAAACTTGCTAGATTGTTTGCCTGTGCAGTTGCATTTTCCGCGCTGGGTTTTGCCCCGGCTGAGGCCGCCAAGGTTCGCATCGGCTACTGGAGCTCGGGGGTAAGCCTTGGGTTCGGCTCGTATCTCGAAGCCGGAAAATTTATGGAGAAGCAAGGCCTCGAAGTTGAATACGTCAAGTTTCCGGATGTAAACGCGCCGACGAAGGCAATGGCCGCGGGCAGTATCGATTTTGCGATCGGCGCAAGCGCCGGTAGCGCTTTCAGTGTCGCGTCCGATGGCCTGCCGATGAGCATCGTGCTGGTGACTCAAGCGGCGGATCTGGATTTCGTTGTTTTGCAGGACTCGCCAATTGCCTCGCTTGCCGAGCTCAAGGGCAAGAAGGTCGGTATGTCGCCGGCGGGCAGTGCCACGGCTGCGATCGCCTCGGCGATTCTGGTCAACAATTACGGTATGCAGACGGCCGATTTTCAGGCCGTGCCGGGCAATGATTCGCGTCTCGCTCAATTCCTTGCGCAGAAGGATATTGATGCGGCTGCGTTGCGAACCGTCACGCTCGCCTTGCTTCCGGATCTGAAGCTGAAGAAGATCGGCACGTTCCGCGAAGAATGGAAGAAGCTGACGAAAAAGGACGGCTTGCCGGTCCTCGGCGTAGGTCTGATGAGCAATGACTGGCTAAAGACCAACCCGGCCGACGCGGCGAAGGTGGTTGCCGCGATGCGTAACGCCTTCAATGCCGGGAAGGCCGACAAAGCAGGTGTCGCAAAGGCCCTGATGGAAGCTGGAAATATCCCTGAAAAAGAAGCGAAGGCTTACGCAGCGCTGTGGGACGGCATCTACACTGTCTCCATGGAACCTTCCGACATCGCTTCGCTGAAAGCTGAGTTTGACGTCTTCAAGGGCGTGGGCGTCGTGAAGGGCACGTTGCCGGATTCTGCGCTGGTGGCAGGTCCCTACGAACAATCGAAGTCAATCAAGTAACGGCCAGCCGCCGGAGTGCGGCAGTCGGAAACGCCAGAGAGAGAAAGAGTGAGTAATGTCTAAGACTATGAAGGCCCTGTTGCTCAAGCACCACGGCGACATCAGTGATCTCGCCGTGGTCAACGATCATCCGGCTCCAGCCGCGACACCGGGACATGTTGTCATCCGCGTTCGCGCGTCATCGTTCAACTATCATGACGTGTTTACGGTCAAGGGCATGCCGGGCATCAAGGTGCCGCTGCCGGTGATCATCGGTCTCGATATGGCCGGTGAAATCACAGAGGTCGGCGAAGGCGTCGAAGGCTGGAAGATCGGTGATCGTGTATTGGTCAACCCGCTCAATCCCGGCAAGGGCTTGATGGGGGAGATGCTCGATGGCGGCATGGCCGAATATTGTGCTGTGTCCGCCGGTCAGCTCATCAAGATGCCGCCGGATGTCAGCTTTGTTGACGCGGCTTCCTTGCCGGTCGCTTACGGTACGGCGCACCGCATGCTGGTGACGCACAACACCGTTAAGAAGGGTGACAAGGTTTTGGTTCTTGGCGCGAGCGGGGGCGTCGGCACCGGCTGCGTCATGCTTGCCAAACAGATGGGCGCGGAAGTGATCGCCTGCGCCGGCAGTGAAGACAAGGTGGCCCGTCTCAAAGAGCTGGGTGCAGATCATGTCGTCAACTACAGAGAAACCGATTTCTCGAAATGGGCGATTCAGCAGTACGGCAAGCCTGAGCGTCGCGGTTATGCCGGCGGCGTTGATGTGGTGGTCAACTTCACGGGCGGCGACACCTGGGTGCCGTCACTGCGATGCGTGAAGCGCGGCGGCATCATTCTGGTGTGCGGCGCGACCGCCGGCCACGATCCGAAGGAAGATCTCCGCTACATTTGGAGCTTCGAACTGAAGATCATCGGCTCGAACAGCTTCTATCACGAGAACCTTTCCGCGCTGATGGACATGATCCAGGCCGGAACCCTGAAGCCTGTTGTCGACAAGGTCCTGCCGCTTGAAGAGGCGGCGGAAGGCCTTCGCATGATCCGTGACCGCGAGGTCATGGGCAAGATCGTCGTCACTCCTTGAAAGCTTGAACCATGTCGGAAACCCCAATGACCAAAGAGCAGGTTGAAGCAGCGCTTTTGCGTGGTCCCTTTCATCAATGGCTCGGCTTGAAAGTCGAGGAGGTCGGTGAAGGCACCATCCGCATCAAGGCAACCTGGCGTCCCGAATGGGTGGTAAATGCCGATCGTGGTTACACGCACGGTGGCATCTTGGCGACACTGGTCGATCTGACTGCCGATTGGGCTTTGGTGTCGAAGACCGGACGCGGCGTTCCGACTGTCGATCTGCGTGTCGATTATCATCGCGCGGCCATGCAGGGCGACCTTACCTGTGTCGGTAAGGTCATCAGGTTCGGCAGCCAGATCAGCGTGTCGGAGGCACAGATTCTTGATTCCTCGGGCAAGCTTCTGGCGAGCGGCCGCGGCGTCTACATGATGCCACAGGCGGCCTAAGAGGCTTCCATGACGATGCTCGATCATGTCGTCGTCAACGCGCTGCGAAACATGGACTCTGCGGTCCAATGTTTCGCGGCGCTGGGATTCACGTTGACGCCGCGCGGCTATCACACGCTGGGTTCGATCAATCATCTGATGATGACCAGAGGTGCCTACCTCGAACTCGTAGGCGTGCCGGAGGAGGGATTGCAGCGACAGGAGGTTCTTGACAGTCCGTACGGACTGAACGGGCTCGTTTTCCGAAGCGACAATGCGGATGCCGACTACGTGCGGCTCAAGGAAGCCGGGTTACCTGCGCAGCCGGTTGGTGCGTTTTCGCGGCCAGTCGAGATCAAGGGCAAGATGCTTGACGCGCGCTTCAGGACGGTTCGCTTTCCTCTGGATACTTTTTCGGGCGGACGGGTCTATTTCTGCGAACATCTGACGCCGGAACTCGTCTGGCGGGATGAATGGCTATTGCATCCTAATGGCTTCCGCTTGATCGAACGCTTCGTAATCGAAAGCCCGACCGCCGAGGCCGATGCACGCCGGTACGCGGCAGCTTGTGCGAGCACGCTCGAGCTGAGCTCGAGCGGCTGGGTTGTTCCGCTCGACGATGCAGAAATTCGTATTGTCGATGGTACCAAGGCGCACTTTGTGACGGTCGAACTGGTGTTCGATAATCTGGATGACATCGCCCGGCGCGCGGCCTTGTTGGAGAGTGTCGTATGGGAATGGATTTCGCCTTCACGCGAGGCCACTTTGGCGCTGCCAGATCTTGCTCTGAACTTGACGTGCCGGAGCAATCAATGAGCTTGCCTGGTAACCTCGGTGACTTTGTTCGCCGCACCGATAGTCCGGAGTGCCCGCTCATCATCGGAGTCGGTCTGGACGGCCGCGAGTCCGTCATGACGCGCGGCGCGTTTGACGCGATGGCCGATGCTTTTGCGCGCGGCTTGACCAGGAAGGGAATCGTGCGCGGCGACCGCATCGCGATCCTGGCTGCGAACCGGCCTGATTATGTTGCGCTGACATTCGGTGCAATGCGTGCAGGTGTCGTGCCGGTTCCGGTCAATTTCAAATTTCCTCCCGCGACCATCGCCCAGGTGATCGCAGACTGCGGTGCACGGCTCGTAATTTACGATGACGAACGCAGCGCCTCGGTTGATCCTGGGAGATTTCCCGGCGTGGTTTTCGTCAATTTCGACGGTATGGGCGCAGACGGCGTCGCTTCGTTGCTCGATCCGGGCCCGTTCACCCCGATCGCACCGAATGCCGACGAACCTGCGCTGAGCCTCTACACCTCCGGATCGACAGGACGTCCCAAGGGCGTCCTGCTGTCGCACGCCTCGCACATCTGGGTTGCGAACACACGGCGAAACGAATTCGATCTGCATGATGAGCGCATTCTGATCGCAGCGCCGCTCTATCACATGAATGCGCTGGCACTCGCAATTCTGGTTTGCGCCAGCGGCGCAACAGCGATCATGTTGCCGCAGTTTCAGGCGGTGGCCTATATCGAGGCGATCAGCCGCTATCGTTGCACATGGCTGACGGCCGTGCCTCCGATGATCGCGATGATGCTCAGGGAGAAAGACGCGCTCGTGCACGCCGATCTCTCGAGCGTGCGCATTGTGCGCATGGGCTCGGCGCCTGTAAACGATACGCTGGCACACCAGATCCGCGAACTTCTACCGAACGCCAGTATCATCAATGCCTATGGCACCACCGAGGGCGGTCCTATCGTATTCGGCCGCCATCCCGATGGCCTTCCGACGCCGATCAGTTCGGTCGGTTATCCGCATCCGGAAGTGTCGGTGCGCCTGGCCGGTCCTGACGCACCGCTCAGCGGTGTTTTGCAAATGAAGAGTCCTGCCGTGATGCTGGGTTATCACAACCGGCCGGATGTGCGCTCGCCGATCACGCCAGAGGGGGGTTACGACACGTCGGATGTTTTCCGCCGCGACGATCAAGGCTTCTACTACTTCATGGGACGCACCGACGACATGTTCGTCAGCGGCGGCGAAAACATCTTCCCGGGCGAAGTCGAGGCCGTGCTGGAAGCCCACCCCGATGTCGTGCAGGCCTGTGTGGTGCCGGTCGAGGATGACATTAAAGGCACCAAACCCGTCGCTTTCGTCGTGAAACGTCCCGGCGCGACCATCGACGAGGAAGGGCTCAAGAAATATGTGCTGGCGAATGCGCCTGCCTATCAGCACCCCCGCCGCATCTGGTTTCTTGACCAAATGCTTCTCGCCTCCACCAACAAGATCGACCGCGCGGCGCTGCGTCAGCGTGCTGAGGCGGAACTGCGGTCTGCGTGATGGAAGTCATTTATCCAAGAAATGAGAAGCTCCGTGATGCCAACTGGGTCGCGCACGCCGTTCAGTTGATCGAAACCGACTTCAACCGCTCGGCCGATACGCATCTGATCCGGGTCGAGTTGCCGCGCGTTCCCGGCATTACCCTTTATCTCAAGGACGAGTCGAGCCATCCGACGGGCAGCCTCAAGCATCGTCTCGCGCGCTCGATGTTTCTCTATGCGCTCTGCAATAACTGGATCGGGCCTGAAACTACCATCATTGAGGCATCGTCAGGGTCAACCGCGATTTCGGAGGCTTATTTTGCCCGGCTGCTCGGCTTGCGCTTTATCGCTGTGATGCCGCGCTCGACTTCTGCCGAAAAAATCGCTGCCATCGCATTTCACGGCGGTGAGTCGTATCTCATCGATGGCCGGGATACTGCGGAGACGGCACATCGGCTCGCGGCCGAACTCAATGGCCACTACATGGATCAGTTCACGTTCGCCGAACGTGCAACCGACTGGCGCGGCAACAACAATATAGCGGAATCGATTTTCTCACAGGTGTCGAAAGAGGCGGATCCGATTCCGAGTTGGGTGGTCTGCGGCGCGGGCACCGGCGGTACCGCGGCCACCATCGGCCGGTTTATCCGCTATCGCCAATATGCAACCCGGCTTTGTGTTGCTGATCCATCCTCGTCCGTATTTTATCAGCATTACGCGGACCGCAGCGTGATGCGCGTGAAGGGCTGCTCCAGCGTGATCGAGGGAATTGGCCGAACGCAGGTCGAGCCGTCCTTCATGCCGGATCTGGTGGATTGCGTCGTCGCCGTGCCCGATGTCGAGAGCATTGCCGCAGCCCGCAGGCTCAGCGAAATACTCGGCCGGCCCTGTGGCGGGTCGACAGGCACCAACATTTGCGGCGTTTTTCATCTCATTCGGGATATGGTCAGCAACGGAAATACAGGTTCGGTCGTGACGTTGCTGTGCGACTCGGGCGAGCGCTATCGATCAACTTTGTATGATGATGGATGGCTTGCGAGCCAAGGATTCGATATCTCACCGACATTGACTCAGTTGGAGACGGTGTTCGGCGACGCCCACTGAGGGCGTGCGTGCATCGTTCAGGCAAAACTTGACTGTAGGATTCGGGATGAACTCATCTTTTGACTGGGCGGCGGGCTATCCGTCTCGCCGTATGCCGGTGTTCGGCAACAACGTCGTCTCGACGACACATCCGCTGGCGGCACAGGCCGGGATGAAAATGCTCTGGAGGGGCGGCAATGCGGTCGACGCGACTATCGCGGCTGCGGCCACGATGACGATCGTCGAGCCTTGCAGCAACGGTTTGGGTTCGGATGCGTTCTGCATTTTGTGGGACGGCAAGCAGCTTCACGGTCTGAATTCCTCCGGGTTTGCTCCCGCGGCATGGACGCCGGAGTATTTCCGTTCGAAATACGGAAAGGACGCGAAGGCATTGCCGATGCGCGGATGGGACAGCGCGACCGTTCCGGGCGCAGTCGCGAGCTGGGTGGCGTTGTCGGAGCGCTTCGGCAAGCTCCCTTTCGCAGATTTGCTGGAGCCTGCCATTGAAATCGCCGAGCGCGGCTACCTGGTCCCGACCGCCATTCAGCATAAATGGGTTGGCGCCGCCGGCCTGCCGAATCTGGTGAAGCAGCCGGGTTATGCCGAGACGTTTCTGCCGTGGGGCCGCGCGCCGCATGTCGGCGAACGCTTTACATTTCCGGCCGCGGCCAAGGCCCTGCGCCTGATTGCCGAGACACGCGGAGCCGCTCTCTATGGCGGTGAAATCGCCGTAACCCTCGAGCGGCATGCTCGCGCCGAAGGCGGAGCGATGACGGCGGCGGACCTCGCAGCGTTCAAGCCGGAATGGGTAACGCCAATCGCCAAAAACTATCGCGGCTATACCGTTCATGAACTTCCCCCAAACGGACAGGGCATCGCGGCGCTGATGGCGCTCGGGATTTTGTCGCATTTTGATTTCAGCGGTGTCTCGGCGGATTCAGTCGATGCGCAGCATCTCCAGATCGAAGCGATGAAACTCGCCTTCGCCGATACCTATCGTTATGTTGGCGATCCCGCAGCGATGAACGTCACACCTGAACAACTGCTCGATGACAGCTACCTTGCCGAGCGTGCGAGACTGATCGATCCGAAGAAGGCGCAGGACTTCAAGGCAGGCAATCCCGTCAAGGGCGGAACGATTTATCTCACCGCCGCCGATTCCTCGGGCATGATGGTGAGCTTTATCCAGAGCAACTACATGGGATTCGGTTCTGGCGTTGTGATTCCCGAATGGGGCGTGTCGCTGCAGAATCGCGGTTATGGCTTCACTCTCGATGAAACGAGCCCGAACTGCGTCGCGCCACGCAAGCGCCCGTTCCACACAATCATCCCCGGATTTTTGACCCGCGATGGCGCGCCGGTTATGAGCTTCGGCGTCATGGGCGGCAATATTCAGCCGCAGGGACATCTCCAGACTTTGGTGCGTATGATCGATTTCAACCAGAATCCGCAGGCAGCATGCGACGCGCCGCGCTGGCGCTTCGAGTCGGGTCTTAATCTGAACGCCGAGAAGCATATGGATGCGAACACCGCGGACGGTCTTGTAAAACTCGGACACAAGATCATTCCGCTGGTCGACAGCTATATGGATTTCGGCGCCGGTCAGTTCATCTGGCGGATGGGTGATCCGGCCGTTGAAGGTTATACGGCAGCAACTGACTCGCGCCGGGATGGACAGGCAGCGGTCGGCTAAGGCGATCGCGAATCCTGCATCGTAAATTCAGACCGCGATGTGCCCTAGCGCATCGCGGTTGGCTGCGAAGGCGCGATCGTATTCGATGATCGATGTGATCTCGTCACGTACGTCATCGCCGTAGAGTTTTCCCAACACATAGAGCGTTCCGTCAATCGCGAGCGAGACGCCGCCGCTGGTGACGGTACCATTGTCATCGACGATCGCCGCCGGCGTGGCACGGTGAGCGCGGTGCCGCGTGGCGAGCAAATCAATCGGGGGATCGGCCTCAGTGCCAACGGCGCGCCGGCGCGTGGTCGCGGTCTTGTCGGCGAGTTGTCCGGATGCGGCGAGGATCAGGGCGCCGGTGCAGACCGACGCCATCCGCGTGGGCTGATGTTTCGCAAGAAAGGTCAGCATCGCCGGGTTGCTGACTTGGTCGCGCCAGCCCGGTCCGCCCGTCACGATATAGGTGTCGCAAGGAGGAGCCTGCTCAAAAGCGGTATCGGCGAGAACCGTGAGGCCGCTCGCGAGTTTGATTGGGCCAGCCCGTTCAGCGATGAGCACGTAGTCCAGCCCGGGCAGGATACGCTGAGCCATTGAGATGACGCCGACCGTGCCGCCAACGTCGATCGGCTCGACACCGTCATAAACGATGATCCCGATCCGGCTTGGCTCGGACGGCCCTTTAACGATTCCCATTGTCAGACCCGCGACGTTTCGTCTTATTTAGTAGAATTATTTCCACTCATCTACAAGCCTCGAAAATCGGCTATAAGTCCGCTCAACAAAACCTCGTTGAAGGCCCATGTCTCCGAAATCCGCGGCAGCCAAATCCAAACCGGCCGACAACGGCGAACGCTCCCAGCTTGAAGTTCTGGCGGAGGAGGTTCGAATCCATCGCAAACAGCGCGGCTTGCCGCTGGAGGCGCTGGCGGAGTTGTCAGGCGTCAGCCGTTCGATGATCTCAAAGATCGAGCGGGCGGAGGCCGTTCCGTCCACAGCGGTGCTGTCGCGCCTAGCCGAGGCACTCGGCGTCACCTTTTCGAGACTGATGGCGCCCGCGACCGAGCGGGAAGTTCTGCACATTCCGGCGGCCCGGCAGCCGGTGCTGCGGGATGAGACCTCGGGCTTTCTGCGCCGTTGTATTTCGCCTGTTTTGCCGGGGCGAGGCATTGATTGGGTACTCAATACCCTTCCGCCCAAGGCGACGACGGGCGAGTTCGTCGCGCACCGGCGCGGCGTTTCGGAATACATCTATCTGCTGAAGGGCCGCCTCAACGCGACTGTTGGCGACCGTTCGATCGTTCTGGCGGAAGGTGACAGCCTCTATTTCGAGGCCGATGCCGGACATACCTTCACCAACATCGGTTCCGGTCCTTGCGAGTATTTTCTCGTCATCGACTCGTCTGGCCTGCGCTGACGGTCAAAAACTAAGCGCATCCACCGCAATTTAATCATCAGCCACGCACTCGCGGGCACAGCCGCTGCGCGAAGCGGCTAACCCATTGATTCTGCGTAATAGGCATTTGGCACGTCCATTGCTTCTTCGATAGTGGATTTATGTCCACTAAACAGGAATAGGGGAAGTCGATGTCTATTGCACAGGCAATTGAAGACACCCCGGCGAAGGCTTCGGGGATGCCCGAACTCAGCCGGATCGTTTGGGCCAGCGTGTTTGGCACGATCATCGAATGGTACGATTTTCTGATCTACGGCACTGCCGCCGCTCTGGTGTTCAACAAGCTTTTCTTTCCAACACTGGATCCTCTGGCCGGAACGCTCGCCGCGTTCGCGACCTACGCCGTCGGTTTCGGCGCGCGGCCGCTTGGCGGCATTATCTTTGGTCACTTCGGTGATAAAATCGGCCGCAAGGCGATGCTGATGATGACGCTGGTGATCATGGGCGTCGGAACGTTCCTGATCGGTTGCCTGCCGACCTATTCACAAATCGGAATCTGGGCGCCCATTCTCCTCGTCGTGCTCCGCCTGCTTCAAGGTATCGGTGTCGGCGGCGAGTGGAGTGGCGCGGTCCTGATGGTGATCGAACATGCGCCTCCGGAAAAACGCGGCTTCTACGGAAGTCTGGTGCAGATCGGCTTTCCGGCAGGTGTGGCGGCCTCCACCGGTACGTTCCTGCTGCTTACGGTGCTCCCCAATGATGCATTCCTTTCCTGGGGCTGGCGAATTCCATTCCTCTTCAGCGCGATATTGATTGTGATCGGCGCGTTCATTCGCCTTCGCCTGGCGGAAACGCCGCTTTTTGAGAAGGTCAAGGAAGAAGAGAACGTTGCACGGATGCCTCTTATGGAGCTTCTGACCAATCACAGAAAAGAGCTTCTGATCTCGATCGGTTTGAAAATCTCCGAAGTGGCGTGGGTCTACATGATGACGGTGTTCACGATCGTCTATGCGACCACCAAGCTGGGGCTGCCGAAGACGCTGATTCTGAATGCAATCCTGGCCGCGGCTTTGCTTGAGTTCATCACCATGCCGTTGTTCGGCTGGATGTCCGATAAAATTGGGCGCAGGATCATGTTCATTGCGGGCTCGATCATCAGCGCAATCTGCGCGTTTGCAATATTCGCTCTGATGGACACGAAAAATCCGGCGATCATCATCATCTCGATCGCTGTCATCGTCAGCCTGACGCATGCGATGATGTTCGGTCCGGAAGCGGCCTATCTGCCTGAACTGTTCGGAACCAAGACTCGTTACACGGGCTCATCGATCGGCTGTCAGGTCGCCGCGGCGATCTCAGGTGGTCTTGCGCCGGTCGTTGCGACCGGATTGCTGAGTTGGTCGGGCGCGACCTGGCCGATATCGGTCTATCTGGTTGTACTCGCGGCGATCAGTCTGGTTGCCGCGCTGGCGTCAGTCGAAACCAAAAAGCTCGACATGTCGCGCGCGTGATTCCAAAAAGAAGGACTTGACGAATTTCCACTATAGTGGAAATTCGTCGCCATTCTCTTTCGAGGAGCTATAATGTCGATAAAGACCGTCGTCAGTACGTCCAAGGCCGCGCCCGCGGCAGGCCCTTACTCGCAGGCCATCCAGACCAGCGACCTGGTGTTCGCCTCAGGCCAGCTTCCCATTGATCCCAAGACCGGGACTATTCCCGACGGCGTCGAAGCGCAAACCCGGCAGTCTCTCGCCAATCTATCGGCTGTTTTGGAGGAGGGCGGGGCTTCCTTTGCCTCTGTCGTTAAGACCACTGTGTTTCTCAAGAACATGGGCGACTTCGCCGCCATGAACGCAATCTACGCCGAAAATTTCACGGAGCTGCCACCGGCGCGCTCGACCATCGAGGTCGCGCGCCTGCCGAAGGATGCGCTGGTCGAAATCGAAGCCATCGCTCTGCGAGCCAAAGGATAAGTCGATGAACTTCCAGCCGACAGTCAAACCTGTGCCAAAAATGATGGAGGCGTTTGAGCATCCAGCGGGATCGGTGGCTGTCGGCAAGGCGGGCGGCGCGACCGCCTTTAGCGGCAAGTTACTGCACATCCATATCGCGCCGAGCGCGAGCTATGAAATGGAGGAATTGCTTGAGGCCGAATGCGTCGCGGGCCGAGGCATTATAGGCGATCGCTATTACGACGGCGCCGGGACCTATTCACCGAAGCCAGATGTGCGAGAGGTCACCCTGATCGAGCAGGAGGCACTGGATGCGCTCTCGCGCAATGATCCGCCTCTGCAAGAAGGGCCTATTATGCTTGAACCACGTGATCATCGCCGCAATCTGACCGTGATCGGCGTACCGTTGAATCATCTGGTTGGCCGGCGGTTCAAAGTCGGCGAGGTGATCCTGCGCGGCGGACGTCTGAATTTCCCCTGCAAATACCTCGAAGAATTGCTCGGCAAGCCAGTTTTTCTTCCACTGTATAATCGCTCCGGCTTGAATTGCGGCATCGAGCGTGGCGGCATCATTCGTCCCGGCGATACAATCGAGCTGATCGAGTCATGACTGCGCGAATGATTATGAAGCTGCAGGTCACTGCAGCTCGTCTTGCCACGCCGGATGTCTTGCATGTGGAACTTGTGCATCCGCTGCGGCCGGAACTGCCGGAATGGACGGCTGGTGCACATGTGGATCTGCGATTGCCGGACGGCCGAGTGCGGCAATACTCGCTGTGCGGTGATCCCGATGACCGCGCCAAATATGAGATTGCGATCAAGCGCGAGGATGATGGACGCGGTGGATCACGTTGGGCGCATGAGCACCTGAAGGAAGGTGTGACAGCGCATGTGTCGTCGCCGCGCAATAATCTGCCTCTGTCGGAGACGGCGACGCGATATGTGCTGGTGGCGGGCGGCATTGGAATCACGCCTTTTGTGTCGATGGCGCGAACTCTGGCCAAGCAAAACAAAAACTTCACCCTTCATTATTGTGCCAGGTCAGCCGATAATGCACCGCTGTTGCGCGAGCTGCGCGAGATTTGCGGGGACCAGTTGAAGTGCTGGTTTTCGCGCGAGGGAGCGCGGTTCAATCCGCAGACAATCGGTGCTTATCAGGATGGCACTCACGTGTATGTCTGCGGACCGGAAAGGCTGCTTGAGGCGGTGCAGGCGTCGCTGTCGGACTGGCCCGAAGACCACGTTCACGGCGAAGTCTTCCAGCTGACGCTGGACGAAAACTTCAAGGCCGAGCCTTTCGAGGCCACAATAGCCTCAACCGGAGAGAGACTTCTTGTCCCCGCGGATAGGTCTCTGCTGGAGGTTTTGCGAAGCAGTGGATTTGTCATGCCGTCGTCCTGCGAGCTTGGAATCTGCGGCTCGTGCGAATGCGGCTATCGCGATGGGATTGTTATCCACCGCGACAAGGTGCTTTCCGTTTCGAAACGCCAGGACCGATTGATGCCGTGCGTCTCGCGAGCAAGAGTCGCCGTGACACTCGATCTGTAATTGATCTGCCATGGACGCATGGCATCCATGCACTGAGCGTCGAAGATCGAGGAATCAAGTCTGATTGCGTGAGCGCTAGCCCACGGTCGCCGTGTCACACATAAAATTTTGCAGCGTCTAATCGAGTTTTGGTGCATGAGACTGCCGGGGCCAAACAGGCTTCCGGCGTCGTTGTTATTGGCGGTGCAAAGGGGAGAGAAAAAAGTGAAAGAAGAAACCAATCTATCGTCGAAGCAATTCAAGGCCGTCGCCTTTGATCTTCTCACCGCGCTCATGGACTCTTGGTCGCTGTGGATTCAGGTTGCGGGCAACGAGGAATTGGGCCGGGCCTGGCGCCGCGCCTCTTTGAAGCTTGTCACGACCGCGGGACAATACCGGCCTTACGAAGACATTGTGGTGGAAGCAGCGAACGAGGTCGGCGTTCCTGAGGCCTCTGCTCATGACCTGCTGGCGAAGTGGGCTGCGGGAGAGCTTCAGCCTTGGCCCGAAGCGCCTGCCGTTTTGGCGAAGCTCGCAGAGCAGGGTTGGCGCACGGCCGTTGTGACGAATTGTTCGCAGCGGCTCGCGGAAGCTGCAGCGGCTGCGACCGGCCATCGGTTCGACGAGATCGTCAGCGCGGAGCGTGCGGGCATCTATAAAATTGAGCCAGGTGCCTACAAGGCTGGGCTTGCGGCGCTCGGAGAAAGCGATCCTTCTCGCGTTCTGTTCGTGGCTGGATCAGCGCACGACGTTCCCGGTGCCGGAACGGTCGGTATGCCAGTGTACTGGTCGAATCGGTTTTCTGATCAGGTGCCGGCGAACGCGCCAGCGCCGCTTAGAAACGCATCCAATTTGCTGGACCTGCCACTGCTGCTTGCGCAAGGGCCGGCTGCGAACTGACACTGCGTCGAAGAGGTCACCGGCGATGTTCGCTTCCCCAGAAGCGGACATCACCGTACGTGATGAATTTTTTAAGAAAAGACATGGCCTGTCAGGCCTTGGCTTTCGATCCAATGTCGCGGGCAATGTGAGCCGCCAGATGGTCTGCCGCGGCGGAAACTCCGGATTCGCGATTCCAAAGCACCAGTTCAACGGGTGGCAACGCTGGCATGCCGTCTTGCTCGCCCAGCCGACGCAGTCCTGAAACCTTCACGGATTCGGCAAGGACAATCACGGCAGCATCGGCAAGCGCCATCGCTTCCATGCCCGCAATACTCTCCGATACGCAGGCGATGCGCCATGGTCTGCCCATGTTGTTAAGTGCCTGCAGTGCATAATCCCGATAGAGGTTGCCCTCGGGAAGTAAGGCCAGGGGTAATGTTTCTTCACTGAACACCGTGCCCGAAATCGCGCCCAGCCAAACGAGAGGCTCCTTGCGCAGAACGGTGATGTGGGCCGCTTGAGGCCGGACGTGCGGCATCCGCGTCGCCAGCGCGACGTCGATTCGACCAGCCGAAATTTCCTCGGCAAGCTGGGCGCTCAGTGCGCAACGCACTGTCACTTCGATCCCCGGATATGCGACACGAAAACTCGCAAGTGTTTCCGGCAGGAGAAATGCCGCGTAGAGATCGGGGCATCCGAGTGTGACACGGCCCGCGATGTCTTCGCTTGATAGGCGGGAGTAGGCGTCGTCATGCATCTTCAACATTTGCCGCGCGTAGGGCAGCAGCATTTCGCCATGCCGAGTCAAACGCGGATGACGAAGGTCATTTTCGAAGAGGGGGCGACCAACGGCATCGCTTAGGCGGCCGAGTTGCAGACTGATTGCCGGTTGTGTCC
Organism: Xanthobacteraceae bacterium; assembly: GCA_019750915.1. Lineage (GTDB taxonomy): Bacteria > Pseudomonadota > Alphaproteobacteria > Rhizobiales > Xanthobacteraceae > Afipia. Next base: position 21,330 of record JAIENY010000074.1, on the reverse strand, counting down.
GATTCAGTCGTCGCGCCACGCGGGTCACGCTTTGCTCTTCGACGAGCATCACGAACGTGCGGAGAAGATTAATCTCTAAAGGACGTCCCATGGAGAAAACATAAATAAAATTTAGCTTCTCGCGAAGCACAATAAATTTGCTTGTAGAAAGTCCGCAAACTAACGTCCATCAAGCATTAAAAATAGGACGTGCTTAGAATAACGGCGGGTGTGTTTAATCTTTAATCAGCGGTTCTGGCCGTGTTCGCGTGAATGTGAATGCCTGCCAACGCCACAGATTGACTGCTTACAAGGGACGATGGGTGAGTACGTTTCTGACTGTTCGGCATGTGACGAAGCATTTCGGTGGCGTTGCTGCGCTGGACGACTGCTCGTTGTCGTTTGAACGGGGGCATATCACCGGAATCATCGGCCCCAATGGTGCGGGCAAGACCACGCTGCTGAACGCGATGACCGGCTTGGTAAAGCCTGATGTCGGTTCGATTGAGTTTGATGGACAGGATATTACGGCGTTGCCGATGCACCGGATCGCGTCGCGCGGTCTGGTCAGGACATTCCAGATTGTTCGGGAATTGCGCGGGCTTACGGTTTTCGAGAGTTTGTTGCTGTGTCCCCCGCACCAGATCGGCGAGAAGGTCAGCGGCGCCCTGTTTCTAAGGCCGCTGGTCAACAAGCAAGATCGGGAAAACGCCACCAAGGCGAGGGCTATTCTGGAGCGTCTCGGTCTATGGCGCGTGGCGGATCAGTCGGCTGCTGCGTTGTCGGGCGGACAGAAGAAGCTGCTTGAGCTTGCGCGGGTGCTGCTGCTCGATCCGAAGTTCATTCTTCTCGACGAGCCGGCAGCCGGCGTCGCGCCGCCGCTGCTGAAGGACATTGTTCGCATTATCAAGGAATTGAATGCCGAGGGTATTTCATTTGCAATCGTCGAGCACGACATGCACCTGATTAATGAAGTGTGTGACGACGTTCATGTCCTTGCGGAAGGCACCGCGCTTGTGTCCGGCTCGTTCGCCGACGTGACGGCCGATCAGCGCGTGATCGATGCTTATCTCGGAATGGCAATATGAACGCGGACGCTCCGATCCCCGCGTTGTCGATACGCGATCTGCGCGCTGGCTATCCCGGCGGCGGAGATATTGTGCGAGGTATTACGCTCGATCAGGCGCCGGAAAGTATTCTGGCCGTAATCGGTCCGAACGGCTCGGGTAAGTCATCTTTCGTCAAAACCCTGGCGGGTCTTTTGCGTACGCGGGAAGGCTCTATCGAAGTGACGGGGAGAATGGTTTCGAGCCTGTCGCCAGCCAAGCGCGTTATGTCGGGTCTCGCTTACGTCCCGCAGGAGGCGAATATCTTTCGCAGTCTCACAATCAAGGAAAATCTGAAACTCGCAACGGAGTTTCTGCGCGGACGCACCGGCGTGGGTCCGACACAGGAGGCGCAAGTCATGGCGCTGTTTCCTGAACTTGGTCAACGGCACAAGACGCTGGCCGGAAATCTGTCCGGCGGACAGCGGCAGATGCTCGCTTTCGCCTGCGCGCTTTTGGCCAATCCAGAAGTTTTGTTGCTCGATGAACCGACTGCGGGATTGTCGCCGAAATTTGTCGGCGAGACCATGGAGGCCGTGGTTCGCGTGCGTGAGTCGGGTGTCACCGTGCTCCTGGTCGAGCAGAATGTTGCTGCAGCAATGCGCGTCGCCGATGAAGTCATGGTTCTGGTCGCGGGTACCAAGCGTCTTCTGACGCGCCCGGCCGATATTTCGAGCGTCGATCTGGCCGACTTGTTCTTTGGGAAGGTCCAGTAACGATGCTCGGCCAATTGATCCTCAATGGTCTCGTGACCGGATTGCTGCTCGCGCTGCCATCGCTTGCGCTGACCCTCGTGTTCGGCATTCTTAAATTCCCGAATTTTGCCGTGGGTGCCACGCTGACATTCGGCGCCTATGCGGCCTGGGTCGCCAACCATCTGCTGGGCATGCCGCTAGTTTTTGCGACGGCCGCCGCCTCGCTGACGGTGGCCGGTGTGATGATCCTTTGCGACAAGCTGATTTTCGAAAAGCTTCGCGATGCAGGCTCGATCACGCTGCTGGTCGCGTCGCTCGGTCTTTCCCTTATTCTCGAGAATGTTTGCCGTTTTTCCTTCGGCAACTCCACACGCAATTTCGATATCGATATTGCGCGGCCGCTTCGCTGGCATGGCATTCGGATTAATCACGAGCAGCTGACAACCGCCGTCACTGTGGTGGTCTGCGTCGTCATCATTCAGATATTGCTCCATGCCTCGCCGCTCGGGCGGGCGATGCGCGCGACCGCCGACAACCCCTCGCTCGCTGCTGTCCGCGGCATCGAACGCAATACGATTTCACATATCACTTGGGCGATGTCAGCGGCACTTCTGACGATTTCCGGAGTGCTGGCGGGAATGGATCGCGCGATCGATCCTCTGCTTGGATGGAGCTATCAAATTCCCGTCTTCGCGGCTGCTATTCTCGGCGGCCTAGGCAGCCCGCTTGGTGCGGTGATCGGTGCTCTCGTGATCGGACTGGCCGAGGAACTGTCGACGCTCGTTCTGCCCACCAACGACCGTCAGATCGTCAGTTTCGTCGTCATCCTTCTGCTGTTGCTCGTGCGCACGCAGGGGCTGCTTGGAGCCAAGGCGGTGCGCAAATGATGGTCTATCTGTCAACACTGGCGGTCCTGGTTTCCGTCGCAGCGCTGATTGGACTTGGCTTGAATTTCCAGTGGGGCGTCGCCGGACTGGTCAATTTCGGTGTGGTCGGCTTTGTCGCCCTCGGTGCCTATGTCACGGCCCTGACCGTGCCCCATCTCGGTTGGGTAATGGCAATGGTGCTCGCCGCGGCGGTCAGCGCGGCGGCGAGTACTATTCTCGCTTTCCTTTCGGTGCGGCTCGCAGAGGATTATCTGGCGATCGTCACCATTGGCTTCGGCGAGGTGATCAACATCCTGTTGTTGAATGAAGACTGGCTGACCGGCGGCGCGCTTGGCATCGCCAATATACCCCGACCGCTCGCATCGGTGATTCCGGCCGCGCAATACGACAATTTTCTTCCGTTTTTCGCGATCGGTCTGGTTGCGGTGACGTTTCTTGTCCTGGAAGGGCTGGTGCGATCGCCTTTGGGCCGCGCATTGCGCGCGGTGCGGGACGATCCGACGGTGGCGAGCGCGCTGGGCAAGCCGGTTCTGATGCTGCGGATCAAGGCATTTGCGATCGGTGGTGCCGTGATGGGGATCGGCGGCTCGCTTCATGCTTTTTATCTGACTTATATCGATCCGAGTCAGTTCACCTCCATCATCACGGCCTATGCGTTTATGGCTGTCATTCTTGGTGGTCGCGGGTCTAACATCGGGCTGGTCGTCGGCGCCTGTACGATCATGAGCCTGATCGAGGCGACGCGATTCCTGAAGGACGCTCTCAATGCCATCGACGGCGTTCAGCTCTTTGCGCTGCGTCTCGGTCTGGTTGGCCTTGGCATTGTTCTCCTGCTGCTGCTCCGTCCGCAGGGCCTCTTTCCTGAGCCGCACAAGCGCGTTCGTGATTTTTTCCAAGATAACAAGGAATCGACCTGATGCCGCGCGTCCAACCCCTTCCGCCCGAGGCACTGCCGCCGCAGACTGCGGACGTCTACGAACGGTTCGTCAAGTTTGGGCCGTTCAAGGATCAGGCGGCTGTTCTCGCGCAGGTCCCTCCGGCCCTCGATCATCTGTATCGGATGTTGATGGAGTTGAAGGAGCGAGGTGGCGTGCCATGGCGCTATATCGAGCTCGCCATCGTCGTGGCCTCCAAGTTGAACGAATGTGCTTTCTGCATCGGCAGCCATTCCCCGGTTTTGAAGGTGGAAGGTGTTTCGGAGGAAGCAATCGCGACGCTGCCTAGCGCAGATCATCCGGATTTTAATGAAACGGACAGGCTCGTGATCGAATACGCCACGCTGGTGACCCAGAAGGCCGGACAAATTCGCGACAACGTATTTGAGCGGCTCCATGCGCAATTCAGCGATAGCCAGATCGTCGAGCTGACGTTGCGAATAGCGCTGGCCGGATTTTTCAATCGCTTCAATGATGCACTGCAAATCGACGATGGGCGCGCTGCCGCGGCATTCGCCGCATTTCAATCAGAAACTCGGGCACAGGAGCTGTAATCATGACGAAGTCGAATGGAATGCTTAATCGACGTCAGGTTGTTGGATTGCTGGGAGGTGTCTCGCTCGCAGGATTGGGCGTCCGGCCCATTTTTGCACAGGGTGTGGAAGACATTCCAATTGGAATGGTACTCCCGTTCACCGGCGCAACTGGTCCCTACGGTCCGGACATGAAGAAATCCGCCGATCTCATGGTGAAAACCATCAACGAATCGGGCGGAATCCTCGGCGGTCGCAAGCTAAAGCTCTATGTCGAAGATTCCGAGACAAGTGCAACAACCAGTGTCACAGCGACACGCAAGCTGCTCGATGTCAACAAGGTCGAGGTGGTCGCCGGTTTCTGGGGCAGCCCGCCGGCGCTGGCTGCAAAGCCGCTGATCCTGGCGGCGAATAAAGTGCAGATGGTGTCTGCCTCGGCCGACAGCATCACCGATGACAGCAAAGGTCTTGTCTACCGCTTCCAGGCCAAAAGCTCGCAGTGGGGACCAGCAGGCGCGAAGGTCGTGACCGAATTGAAGCTGAAGAAGGTTTCGATTCTCGCTCAGCAGAATCCATTTGTGATCGCCATGATCGATCCGTTCAAGGAAGCCTTTGCAAAACTTGGCGGCACTGTTGTCGATGTTGTGATCTACAATCCCAACCAGCCTTCGTACCGTGCGGAAGTTGAGAAAGCGTTTGGCTCCGAGCCGGATGGCGTGTTTTGCGCCTCGCTTTTGACTGACTTCGTCGCGATCGCCAAGGAAGCGTATCGCGGCGGTTATAAATCCAAGATCGTCGCGCTTGGGACTGGGGCGGACGCCGACGGCGCGTTTATCAAGAGCGTTCCGAACGAAGTCTCCGAAGGCATTCACCACATCCAGCCCGGACCGCCGCTTCAATCGGAATCCTACAAGAAGTTCGTCAAGCAGATGGGCGCGCCGGAAGGCACCGTATTTCTGTTCGCAGGCAATACACACGATCAGGTGTGCGTCACCGCGCTCGCCATGGAACATGCCAAATCGCAGGACGCTGCCGTCTGGTCCAAGTCGATTCGGGAGGTTTGCAATCCTCCGGGCGAGGAAGTCGATGACATCGTCAAAGCACTCGAAATGGTGCGTGCCGGCAAGAAGATCAATTTCATCGGTGCCGGCGCGACGGTGGACTTCGATGATCGTGGCGACCAACTCAACCGGTCGTTCGTTCACCAGGTGATCCACGGCGGCAAGAACGAGATCGTCGATATTATAACCTGACCTGACGTTCGGGTCGCAAATCAAGCAAGCCGTTAAAACAAGAGCGCAGCCAGCCGGTTGCGCTCACGGAGAGACGCATGCCTAAATCAAGCAAGATGCATCTTTGCGGATTTATGATCGCAGGACCTGTTATCCATAGCCACGCGATCTGGCGAAATCCGGACCACCGCACCGACTTCCTTAGTCTCAATCATTATGTCGAAATTGCCCGCCTGCTCGAACGGGGCAAGTTTGATTTTATGTTCTTCGCCGACCGATTGGCGATTGCGGACCGGTATGGTGCAAGCCATAAAACCGGGATCCGCCACGCGGACCAGGATGCGACGCGAATGGACCCGGTGCCGATCCTCGGCGCGCTCGCGGCGGTCACGAGCCGACTGGGTCTCGGCGCCACACGCTCCACCACATACGACGCACCTTACAACATTGCTCGTGAATTCGCGACGCTCGATCACATCTCAGCCGGCCGCGTCGCATGGAATGTCGTCACGTCGATGAATGACGGAGAGGCGCTGAATTTCGGCGATGTTCCGCATCTCGGACACGACGAGCGATATGACCGTGCTGATGAATTCATGGAAGTTGCGTTCGGTCTCTGGAATACATGGGACAAGGATGCGCTGGTGCTGGATCGTGAAAATGGGGTCTATGCCGATCCGGAGAAGGTGCACTACCTGAATCATAAAGGCCGCTGGTTTCAGTCGCGCGGTCCTCTCAACATCCCGCAGGGCCCTCAAGGGCGTCCTGTTATCATTCAGGCAGGATCGTCGGGCCGCGGAAAGGCCTTCGCTGCGCGTTGGTCGGAGGTCATCTTCGCGCTGCAGCCCAATCTCGAGCGTATGCGTGTGTTCAAGGACGAGGTCAGGCAGGCGCTTGTTGATGCTGGCCGCGCGCCCGACGCCAGCAAGGTATTGATGTCGATCATGCCCTTCATCGGTGAGAGCCGGGCGGAGGCGGAGGAGAAAAGGAATCTCCACGATTCACTGGTCAATCCGCTGGTGGGGCTCTCGACACTGGCCGCCCACGCCAATGCGGACTTCTCCCATTTCTCCCTTGATGAAACGGTTGAGTCGATTCAATCGTCGGGCAGTCAGGGTAATCTTGCGGCGCTGAAGAGTATTGCGGCGGGAAAGTCCATGACCATCGGCGATGCGGGCCGGATATACGGTCGCGGCGTGATGTGTCCTAGACTCGTCGGCACCGCGAAGGACGTTGCCGAGGAGATGGCCGAGATCGTGACATCCGGTGCGGCAGACGGCTTTGTGGTTTCGCCCGCATTTTTGCCGGACACGTTTGAGGATTTCGTGGGCAAGGTCGTGCCGATTCTGCAAGAGAAAGGGCTGTTCCGCAGCGAATACGAAGGACATTCGCTGCGCGATCATCTCGGCGCCGCGAGGCAGGATTAATTTTATGTGCCCGGTTCGTGAAATCATATCGCTGCCTTCCGTCGGTCCTGCTGAGTTCAAGGTCGCGATGCGTCGTATCGCATCAACGGTGACGGTCATCACGAGCATGTCTGGTTCTGCTATGAACGGGATGACGGCGACAGCGGTGTGCAGTGTATCAGCGACGCCGCCTTGTGTTCTCGTGGTGATCAATCGGACTAACAGATCACATGCTCTGATTGAGAGCGCGGGCATTTTTGCGATCAACGTGCTGTCGGAGGATCAGGAGCACTTGGCACAGCATTTTGCCTTGAAGTCCGACAATCCGTTCGGCGACGTCGACTATCACCGAGGAATGACCGGAGCTCCCGTTCTGGAAGGCTGCGTCGCCAGCTTTGAATGTGTCGTGGAATCGCAGACAAGATCAGGAACACATTCGATCTTCGTTGGGCGCGTCGTGAATGCGGCGGAACGTGACGAGCCGCCTTTGCTCCACACCAATGGGGGGTTTGTAAAGTTGGAAAGCTCCCACTTGATGTGACTGTGGCTTTTCGCAAAATCTTATTTTTTGCCTGTTTCACGGGCCGTATTGCCTCGTCAGGGTATGGAAGTCCCTCGGTCTTGCCTAAACCTTAAACATGTAAGCTCGCAAATTAATCAGAAGTTTTCTGCATTTTAATATGCAAAAATGCAGATCAGGTTGCACAACTCGCCATTTTTCTTCGCTCGCGATTGCGTGAAGATGATGGAGCTTACTCACGAGCACGCGGCCCAGTACCACGAGAGGCGTAGGCGGACTGTCATGACAAACCGAAACGGAAAGCGATTACGCCGTGCCGTGGAATTCGTGGTCGGTCCGCTGCTGCTTGTCGGCATCTGGTGGATCGCTTTCAGGTTTGCGCTGGTCAACAAGGATTTGTTGCCATCTCCTTTCGACACATTGCGTGATACGGCTGCAAACCTGCTGTCGGGCAGCATGACTCAGGATATCTGGCGCACGCTGTCTCGCGTGACCTATTCCATCGTCATTGCGGTCGTTGCAGGCATTCCGATCGGCATCATTCTCGGCGCCAGGGCTGCCGTATATCGTTCCGTCGAGTTTCTGGTCGACTTCTTCCGCTCGACGCCGGCGACCGCGTTGTTTCCGTTGTTCCTGTTGCTGTTCGGTCTGGGCGATTTGGCCAAGATCGCAGTTGCTTCGTTCGCGGCCTGGCTCGTGATCGTTTTTAACGTCGCGTATGGCGTGATGAATGCCCGGCAGACGCGAATTCTCGCCGCCAAATCGATGGGAGCATCTTCGTTCCGGATTTTCGGCGATGTCATTTTCTTCGAGACGCTTCCGCAAACTTTTGTGGGTTTGCGCACGGCAGTGTCGCTCGCTCTTGTGGTGATCATCGTGGCGGAGATGTTCATCGGAGCGACCGACGGAATGGGCCATCGCATCATCGATGCGCAAATCTCGTACTCTTTGACCGATATGTACGGTTCGATCCTGATCGCGGGCGCGATGGGATATCTGCTCAACCTTGTGCTGCTCTCTGTCGAACGGTCGGTGATCCACTGGTCTGGCCGATAGCGTCATGTCTCACTGAACACAGGAGTTCTTGCGATGGTGAAACGTCTACTTCCTGCCGTAGCGGTTTTGATGTCGGTGTCTCTCGGCGAGGCGCACGCAGCATGCGATAAAATGGACAAGGTCACCGCCGCCTGGCTGCCGATCATGCAGACGACGGCCTATTATGTCGCGCTGGAAGAAAAGCTTTTTGAAAAGGCCTGCATCGAGGTCGACTCGGTGAAGATGGAATCTCCGAACCAGATCATCGATGCGCTTGTCGCAGATCGGGCCGATTTCGGACCTCCCGGCGCCGCTGCCGGCATTGCAATGATCGCCGAGTCCAAGTTTCCCGGAAAGTTCAAGATTTTCGGACTGCAGGGCGGCAGCAATGCCGCCAAGCGGATCAATGACGGTTTGATCGTCAAGGACGATAACGACACCATCAAGAGCTTCAAGGATCTGAAGGGCAAAACCCTCGGGCACGTCCCGGGAATTCAGTGGCGTACGATTTCGCGCTACATGGTTCGGGCAGCGGGTCTTGATCCGGATAAGGACGTCAAGTTTGTCGATCTTGCGGTCGCGTTGCAGGTACCGGCGGTCATCGGCGGCACCGTCGATGCGACACTCTCACTGGAGCCTGTCGGTTCAATCGCCGCCGCGTCAGGCAAGGCCAAGAGGGCCGAAACCAATCCCGCGGAAGTGCTTATCGCCGAGCCGTTCTACTCGGGAGCATCGATCCTGACGACTAAATTCCTGAAAGAGCGTCCCGATGTTGCAAAGCGAGTCGTGAAGGTGATCGACGAGGCGACAGATCTCGTCAATGCCGATTTCAACAAATACAAGGTCGCGATCCCGAAGTACACCGCGATCAAGCCTGAACAGCTTGATCTGCTTGCCCAGCCTTATCTGCGCGGCTTCAAGGATATCAATGACACTGACATCAAGTCCTATCAGGCGCTCGTTGATGTTTTCACCAAGGAGGGCGTTCTGCCGGGACCGGTGAACGTCAAGGACAAGATCCTGACCGAGGCGGAGCTTGGAAATTGAGAAGCCACCGGACCAGCGTGGTACCGCTGAAAGCGGTTTCGCCCGAGCCGTCGGGTTCCGGCGGGGCGATGCCGACTCCGTCGGCGGGCGTTGCCGGCAAGCGGCAGGCCTTCATGACAGTGCGAGGGCTTCGCAAGACATTCGACAATGCGGTCGTCTATGACGACTTTGAAATCGATCTGCCGCTCGGCCAGTTCATTTCGATCTTCGGCCCGAATGGATGCGGCAAAAGCACGCTGATCAACATGATCTCCGGGCTCATGCCGATGGATCGCGGCGAAGTTCTCTATGACGGGCAACGCATCGCTGAAACCAAGATATCGTACGTCTTTCAGAATTATCGCGAGGCGCTGTTCCCCTGGTTGCGCGCGATCGACAACATCTACTATCCGCTCAAGGTGATGGGCGTGCCGCGCGCGGAGCGCAAGCGGCGGGTGGAAAAGCTGATCGAGGAATTCGAGGTCAGGATCGATCTCAACGCTTATCCCTATGAGTTGTCGGGCGGCCAGCAGCAGACGGTATCGATCCTGCGCGCGCTGGTGACGGAGCCGGAGGTCCTTTTTCTCGACGAGCCATTCTCGGCGCTGGACTATGAGATGACGCTGTTCATGCGCGAGCAGCTCCAGAAGATTTTCATGAAAACAAAAACCACCATGTTGCTGGTGTCTCACGATCTGGATGAGGCAATTCAGCTTGCGGACAAGGTTGTGCTGCTGACGAGGCGTCCGACCCGCGTCGCGGAGATCGTCGATGTCAATCTGGCGTGGCCACGAAACCTCGATGCAACGACAAGCGAGAGCTTCATGACATTGAAGCGTCATTGTCTCGATCGCTTCTGGAAGGAAGTTCGAGCATGAAGCGTCGATGCGTAATTGGCTATTTGGCAGGTTGAGATAAAGAAAAAGGAGAACAGGAAATGACGAAGCGACGCTTTCGCGCCGCCGCGGTGCAGACGCTCGCGCGGCTTGGAGATTACAAGCACAATATCGAACTGGCGACGCTTTATGTGGAGGACGCTGTCCGTCAGGGCGCAGAACTGATCGTGTTTCCGGAATGCATGGACACCGGATATCTTTTCGATTCAGCCGAACACTGCCGCGAACTCGCCGAAGATGTGACCAATGGTGAGTTTGTTACGGCGCTTGCCGCTCTCAGCAAGAAGCACGGCGTCTATATTGCCAGCGGCATCACCGAATGGGACCCTGCGAAGCAGAAGATATTCAACACCGGCATCATGTTCGACCGCGCTGGCCGCGTCGCCTGCCACTACCACAAGCAGTTTCTTGCCACCCATGACCAGAACTGGTTTGCCTTCGGAGAGCGCGGTTGCCCGGTGGTCGACACTGATCTCGGCCGCATCGGTCTGTTGATTTGTTTCGACGGGCGCATCCCGGAGATTTTCCGCTCCATGGCGATGCAGGGCGCGGAAGTCATCGTCGACATGGCGAACTTCTTCTCCATGGATCAGGCCGACATGTGGGGACCCGCGCGCAGCTACGAGAATGGGGTCTGGCTCGTGGCTGCCACCAAGGCCGGGCATGAACGTTCGATCTACTATCCAGGCGGAAGCATGATCGTCGATCCGAAAGGCCGCGTGATCTCAAAGGTGCCTTACGATACGCATGGTCTGGCGATCGCCGATGTCGATCTCGATGCCGCCGCCGACAAGTCGATCTACACGGCCAACGACAAGATCGCTGACCGGCGGCCCGAGACATACGGCATCATGGCGCTTCCCTACGAGAAGACGCCCGTTTACGGCGTCGCGGACAAGCCGCTGATTCCGTCCAAGGCCGTCACCAAGGTCGCTGCAGTGCAGATGCACGTTACGGATGATGTCAGCGCAGACGAGGTGTTCGACATGGTCGATCACACCGCCAAGCTTGGCGCCAAGGTTATCACTTTGCCCGAATATGCTTTCTGCGGCCACTATATCCTGACCAAGGACGAAGCTGATGCCGCAGCCGATCAAACCACTTCAGTCCTTGCGCGTGCGGCGGGCATTGCCTCCCGGTACGCATGTCTGATCGCCTCTCCCGTTATTGAGCGCGCGGCAGCGGGTCTTTTTGTCACGACCGTACTGGTCGGTCCTGACGGAAAGGAAATCGGACGTTACCGCAAAACCCATCTCACGGCAGAGGAGCAGAAATGGGCCGCGGCGGGAGATGATTATCCGGTGTTTGAAACGCCGTTTGGCCGGATCGGTGTGATGTCGGGTTATGACGCGGTCTTTCCGGAGACGTCGCGTTGTCTGGCGATCGCGGCCGCGGATATCATTCTGTGGCCAGCGGCGTTGCGCGAGCCGTTCGAGCGGGAGCTGATTGCGGTTCCGCGTGCGGAGGATAATCGCGTGGCGGTCGTACTGGCCAACAGGACCGATACCGCCTATCCGGGTGGAAGCGTCGTCATTCCGCCGAACGGTTTCCCGCTTTGGGATATCAATGTGGTCGCACCACGTGTGATGAAGAACGGTGTTGTGATGCCGAAGCATATCGACCTTGCGGTGTGCCGCCAGAAGCTGATGATTCCGAAGGTCGATATGTTTGCAAACCGGTTGGTGGAAACATACGCTCCGATCATCGCGGCCTGACGATTCCGGACGGTCGCTGCAATTGATGCCTGCCGATCGGATCACAATCCGGCCGGCAGACGGCAATGCCGGAGACCGTCTTGGCCAAACAACAGCGCCAGCTACGATACGAATGGAGCGATATCTCCTATTTTCTCCAGGTTGCGCGTCAGCGCAATCTGGTTCGCGCCGCGCAGAAGCTGAAGGTCGATCACACGACGGTCAGCCGCAGGATTCGCGAACTTGAGCGAAGCCTGAACGCAACGCTGTTCAAGCGGAGCAAGTCGGGTTTTTCACTGACCGAGATGGGGTTGCGGCTGTTGCAGTATGCCGAGGGCATGGAAAGTAACGCCAATTCAATCATCAACGAGATCGGGATTGGTGACACGGATGCGGGCGGTGCCGTTCGCATGGCCAGTATGGACGGCATTGGGAGCATGTATCTCACCCAATGCATCGGTGATTTCAACAAGCTCTACCCGTCTATCCACGTCGAACTGATCACCGATACGCGTCTGCTGGATATGAGCCGGCGCGAGGCCGATATTTTCGTCAGCTTCTTCAGGCCGCAAGGCAAGCGGCTTTGGGTCAAAAAGCTCGGCGAGTTCAAGATCTCTCTGTATGCCGCTCCAGCCTATTTCGAACGGCATCCGATGCCGATGCGTCGGGAGGACCTGGACGATCATACCTTCATCGATTTCATCGACGACCATGTCTACATCAAGGAAAACAGATGGATGTCGGATATCCTGCGGCCGGTCCATACAACCTTCCGCAGTACCAGTCTGATGGCTCAGTACATCGCTGTTTCAGAGGGACAGGGTATTGCGATGCTGCCGTCTTTCGTGGCTGCGCACAATAGGGAGCTGCGTGCAGTTCTTCCCGACCTTTTCACGATGCGCGATATCTGGATATCGGTGCATGAGGACCTGCTTCACATCGGAAGAATTAAAGCCATCGTCGGTTTTCTCGAAAAACGGCTCGAGACCGACAAGGCACTCTTGTCGTCTGTGCAGGGAAAGCGGAAACGCGCCGGCGGCTAAAATAGCGCATCGCTTCATGACTTTGACACAAATTGTTCCATCTCCGGTTGTGTCCTCAGTCAGCAATTTAGGCAGGCGGCTGATGACAACACTGGGTCGCTAGCAGTTGCTTCCTGCCACCGTCTCATGCTCAAAGGCGGCTCTGACCGGAATACGGAGCGAATGTTCGGCTGTCACCGACAAGGGGGGCTTGTTCGTGGGTGCGACATATCCAAAGTGGGGGGCTTGGGGCGATTTTGGCCAGCAAAACCAGCCAAAATCGATCATGGCCCGGACAGGCCAAGCCACTCCCAAATTACGTTTCGATCGTCCCGGTTGTTACAACCGCAGTGCGAAATAAACCTTTGGCAGTGCAAATTTCTGTGTGGCTTTCCTTTTGCAGTGAAACGATTATCCGGGAAGCTCGTTTTCTAATATCGAAACGCTGTTTGTTATGGGCAACTCTGCTTCGAAGCGACGATATGACCGCGGGGACTTGGGCGCGTCGGTCATAGAGGGTCTGCGTCCGACTTTACCGGTATCCTCAGCCGCTGAGCGTGCCAATTACGAAGTTTTTAATGTCCACTAACGACCATATCAGCAAACGCATTGATTCCCGTGTAGCGGTGCGTTCGAGCTCAACAACGCTCCCGACACTCGTGGTTCAATAGGCGGACATAATCTTCATGGACGATCGAAGTAAGATCCATCTCGGACACCGGACGCTTGTCGCAAAGGCTCTCGGTGCGCTCGAACCTTCGACCAATGGGGTTGTGCCTGCCATTCACATGGCCACCACATTTGCACGGGAATCCGACGGCAACTACCGCTCCGGCCATGTTTACGGGCGGGCCGACAGCCTGTCGGTTCACCACGCAGAGAAGATCATCACGGCGCTCGAATCGACCGACGAGGCCATGCTGTTTGTCTCGGGCATGGCGGCGGCCGCGGCTATTATCCTGTCCCTGCCTCCGCAATCGCATATCGTCGCATCGGACATGATGTACTGGGGCTTGCGAAAATGGCTGCGCGGGGTTGACCGGTTCGGACATTCGATCACCTTCGCCGATAGCTCCGATCTGACCGCGGTCAAGGCTGCGAAGAGGCCGGGTTCGACCAGGCTCGTCTGGATCGAGACACCGAGCAACCCTCTTTGGACGATCACAGACATCGCGGCCGTATGCGAGATCGCTCATGCGATCGATGCCGATGTCTGTGTCGATTCGACGATTCCAACGCCGATTTTTACGCAGCCGCTCCTGCTTGGCGCCGATATGGTCATGCATTCGGCGACCAAATATCTGAACGGCCACTCCGACATCGTGGCCGGTGCGCTCGCCACGGTTCAGCGCAACAGCTTGTGGCAGCGTATTCGCGCTCACCGCGAGGAACTCGGCACCGCGCTTGGGTCGTTCGAGGCATGGTTGCTGACCCGCGGCATGCGGACGCTCGATCTTCGGGTGCGGGCGCAGGCCAAGTCAGCACAGATCATCGCCGAGCGGCTCGTTGGGCACGCCGGCATCGCATCGGTGCTTTATGCGGGCCTGCAGACCCATCCAGGGCATCGTATCGCGATGCGCCAGATGCAGGGCGGCTTTGGCGGCATGTTATCCATACGTCTTGGGAACGAGGCTGTTGCCAAGCGTGTTGCGACCCAAACCAAGCTCTGGAAGCATGCCACGTCTTTCGGGGGCATCGAGAGCCTGATCGAACATCGAGCTTCGATCGAAGGCGAGGGCACTTCGTGTCCGCCCGATCTGCTGCGCCTGTCGGTCGGTCTTGAGGATGTTGAGGAACTGTATGCCGATCTGTGTGCGGCGCTCTCTGAATCGTCCGCGGAGAGAGCGTGATGGGAACGATCGCCGTCGCCATCGTCTGCAAAACGCCTGCGCCAGGCAAATCCAAAACACGGCTGTCGCCGCCGCTGCGGCCCGAGGAATGCGCCGAAATATCGGCCTGCTTCATCCGCGACCTGTCGCGAACCATCGGAGATTTGGCGAGCGACCGCGATGTATCGGCTTACGCTCTCTATACCCCTGTCGGCACGGAGCCGGCCCTGCGTGTCCTGCTGCCGGATAATTTCGCTTTGATCCCCCAGGTCCAGGGCGACTTTGGCGAGCGTTTGATGGCTGGCGCCAGGGACATTCTGGCCGCCGGTCACGACGGCGTCATTCTCGTCAATTCGGATTCACCGACGATCCCGAAATCGCTGTTGCGCAAGGCGGTCGACGCCGTGGCGCGCGGAAACAACGTTGCTCTTAGCCCCGCCTTCGATGGTGGATATACGCTGATCGGTTTGTCGGAAGTGCACGAGCGCCTGTTTGAGGACATTCCGTGGAGCACGGAGCAGGTTTACGATCTGACGTGCGAGCGGGCTGCCGAGATCGGCTTGCCGGTCGAGGACGTGCCCGGCTGGTACGATGTCGACGATGCCGAGTCCTACCGCATCCTGGAAAATGAGCTTGACGGCATTCGAATGCCTTTTATGACCGAGGACGGAGGCCGCGAGCGGGCTCTTGCCACCCGGACCTTCGTTGAGGGCCGGAAAGTCAAAGCGTAAAGCCATTCTCAATGCATTTGTGTTCGGGCAACAAGATCGTCAGCGTCGTGGTCCCCTGTCTCAATGAGGAAGAGGCCATTGGCGGCGTCGTGCGTGAGTTGCTGTCGGCGGGCGCCGATCAGGTGCTTGTCGTCGACAACGGATCCAGCGACCGCACCGATGCAGCCGCGCGCGAGGCCGGAGCCACGGTCGTCGTCGAGCCGGTGAAGGGCTATGGGCGCGCCTGCGCAACGGGCCTTGCGGCTATCCGGCCAGATACGGACATCGTCTGTTTTCTCGATGGCGACGGCAGCGACGTTCCCTCGTTTCTTCCGCAAATCGTCGGACCGATCGCAGCGGACAGGGCTGATTTCGTGATTGGCTCTCGTCTGCTGGGTCAACGCGAGGCAGGCAGCATGTCGCCGCAGCAGGTCGTGGCGGGGTGGGTCGCTGGCGCTCTGATCTTCCTTTATTATCGCGTCCGGTTCACGGACATGTCGCCCTTCAGGGCGATGCGGGTGGCCGATTTACGGGATCTCGGGATGGCCGAAATGACTTACGGCTGGAATCTCGAGATGCAGATGCGTGTGGCAGCCGGCGGTTATCGGATCGAGGAGATTGCGGTCGACCATCGGTGTCGCCGCGGCGGAGTCTCGAAGGTGTCTGGCAATCTGGTCGCCGGTGTTTCAGCGGCATGGAAAATCATGACGACCTTTGTGCGACTGGCCAGTTCGCTGCCGAGGCAGCGGGGAAGAAGGACCTTTCCTGTGGGTGCGGCGGTTTCGCGTCTGAAATCTCCGGAGAGAAGCTGAGATGCATGTGCTCGTGACCGGAGGCGCTGGCTTTATCGGCCAGCATGTCGTGCGTGCGCTTCAGAAAAATGGCCACGACGTGCGTGTGCTCGATTCGCTTCGCGGTGACGTTCATCGCACTGGCGTGGCACCGATGTTTCCGAATAGCGTCGAATTTCGCCAAGGTGATGTACGCGACCCGGTCGCGATGAGCGCAGCGCTGACCGGTATCGAAGCTGTTATTCATCTCGCCGCCAAGGTGGGTCTTGGCGTCGATATCAGCGATTATCCCGACTATGCATCCACGAATGACGAAGGCATCGCCCAGCTTTTGTCCTGCATGGCGAAAGCCGACGTCAAACGCCTGACGCTGGCGAGCTCCATGGTGGTTTACGGCGAGGGATTCGGTATCTGCCCCGAGCATGGCGAAGTCCGTGTCGGTCCGCGTAGCGAAGCCGCGCTCAAGGCCGGATCGTTCGATCCGCCATGTCCGGTATGCGGCAGGTCGCTGGCGCCGACGCTGGTGGAGGAGGACATCCCCGTCGATCCGCGTAACGCTTATGCAACCAGCAAGCTGGCGCAGGAATTCTATGCATCGAATTGGTCGCGCGTGACAGGAGGCTCGGCATCGTTCCTGCGTTATCACAACGTGTATGGACCGGGCATGCCGCGCGATACACCCTATGCCGGAGTGGCCTCGATTTTTACTTCGGCGCTGCGCCGGGGCGAAGCGCCGCGCGTGTTCGAAGACGGCCAGCAGCGCCGCGATTTCGTCCACGTGCGTGACATCGCCGCGGCGACCGTCCTGGCCTGTGAGGCGTTCACGCAAGGCGTGCGCGCCTTCAATGTCGGATCTGGCACGCCGCGCACCGTTGGCGAGATGGCCGCATCTCTATCGCGCGCCCTGAATGGTCCGGCTCCAGTTGTGACCGCGCAGTTCAGGCTGGGAGATGTTCGTCATATCACGGCGGATTCATCGCGGATCGTGCGGGAGCTCGGCTGGGCGGCGCATGAGGATTTTGACGCCGGCATGAAAGAACTCTCATCGCAGAGCTGACGAGTTGTGGTCGTCATCGATTGGCTGCGACGCGATAGATGCGCCACGCGGTCGAGGATTCCACCAGCTCATAGCCGCCGGAAAGAAGGATAGCGTCGTTGCGCCATAGACCGTCTTCCGGAGTTACGACAACAAACCGGCAGTCGAAAGATGATTTGATCGTCGCCACGTCGGTGGTTGTCGCGGTACCCGCAAACAGACTGGTAAAAAGCTGATTGGTTGCCTCCCGCTTTGAGCTTCCGAAGGACGAAAATGGACCGACCAGATCCTCGTTGGCGTAGCAAGACCTGCGGTTGGACCAGAAGGCCCAGGACGCGTTGATCGGCCAGGGAAAGACATGCTCAAGATAGTCCGGGTTGTTCGCGACACGGTCGGTCGGCCCCGCGTGGCGGCGCACCGCCACCCACATGTCGGCTGATTTCGCAAAAGCCTGGGCGGTCGACGACGGCTCCTGAAACAAGGTGCTGGAGAGGCCTCCGCGCGTATCCTCGAACGCAAGAAGCAGAAGCGCCAGCGTTGCGATCCGTGCGGATCGGGAGAGTGTGCGCCATGAGCTGCCCAGACCTGCCGCCGCGAACGAGATTAGCAGGATCGATGCGGGAAGAACGCCCCGCCAGGCGAGATCGTTGTTGTGGGCAAGCTTGCTGACAAAAAATGCACCGACGAGCAGTGACCACAGGATCAAAGCGGACGCGGCTATCATCAACGCCATGCGATCCCGATCGCCGAGGGCATTGCGCCAGTATCGTACCAAAGCCCAGCATCCGACGATGTAGCTTGCGGACAGCTCCAGCGGAAGCGTCAGAACCCAGTACGAAACCGGATCCAACAGGGTGCGGACACGATCGGGGAAGTCGTCGCCAAGCGATCCGAAGGGAGCAAGCCCGATAGCCAGTCCTGACGCCCGTAGCGAGGACACGCGCAGCTGGTCGATCAGGAACGGTACAGACAATACGACCGTCAACACACCCGCAATCAGAACGCAGCGCACGAAGCCCGCTTTATTGTCTGTGGTCAGGATGAGGAGAGGGATTGCAGCCAGGATAGCGGCCATCGGGAAAACGATGCCGCCGATCCAGGTCGAACTTTCAAAACTGGCGGCGGCGAGCAGTCCGAGAACGAGCGCTTCGAGAAATCTCGGCCGGCGTGCAAGGCGGGCCAGCAGAAATATCCCGATGGTGGCGCAAGTCGCCCCCGCGATGTGTTGCGGCGCCCATGTCGATTGAAAGGCCCAGCCGCTAAACCCGGTGCGATACCCGAACGTGAAGGTGACGAAATCCCATCCGAATATTTCTTCCAGAACGAGCCGAAGCGAGCCCGCCAGCGCGACAGGAAAAACCCACCAGACCGCTCTTTGATTGCCGCCGATCCGGTAGGCCAGCGCAAACATGGCCGAAAGCGAGGCGAGCAGTGTGAACCATGTCAATCCGACTTCGGCCTCCCAGCTTGAAGCGCCGGTCAGAAAGGCAAGCATGGCCGCGCTGAAATGCCAAAGGTAATAATAGGCGAGGTGGCTGGAGACCGCAGGATCCGCTACAAAAGGATTGATGGCGGGAAGGCCGTTGCGGCGGATTTCATCGATGATCGCCACCTTGGTGTGATCGAAGATCGTTGCTGAAAGCACGATGCCGCCATCGGCATATTTCGGCGTGATCGCAGCGGTCATGATCGCAGCGATAAAACCCGCGCTGGCCGCTAACGCGACGATGTTGGTCGCAGACACGGACGTCTGCTTGTACGAGCGTCCATAAAATTGCGCGCAGAGAGCGGTGCCGGCCGGAAGAAGGAGCGCGAGGCTGGCGCTGACCGGCGATGTGCCCGTGAACCAAAGCAAAGGCAGGGCGAGAGTGCTTTGCACGGCCCAACCAACAATGGGCGCCATGCCGAGGGCCGTGAAGCGATCCGTCATACGCCCCGTAAAGGCGAGGCCGATGGTCGTCCATACCGCCAACGCCGCCACGCCGCAGATCAGAACATGCAATATCGAAAACATCACAAACAGGCTTTCCGGGGTGGCATTTCGCCAGTATCACGCAGACCTTATAGACTGAGCGGAACGAGGCTCAAGAAGCGGGTGAGGTGATATTTGCCCAGGATGCGTTGCGCTCGTGGTAACGTGGATTGATCTGGCTTCGTAAAAATCGTAGCAGGCGGTCTTGGCCAAAGAGGGGATATGCGTACTTTTCTTGGAATTCTGGGTGGCTCGGGAATCTATGACATCCCTGGTCTGACGAATGCCCGCTGGACGCGGGTCGAAACCCCATGGGGCGATCCTTCGGATGATATCCTCATCGGCGAACTGTCGGGCCTGCCGATTGCTTTTCTGCCAAGGCATGGGCGTGGGCACAAGTTTTCGCCGTCAGGTATTAATTATCGCGCCAACATCGATGCCCTGAAGCAGATCGGAGTGACGGATCTGGTGTCAATTTCGGCGTGCGGCTCGCTGAAGGAAGAACTGGCGCCGGGCATGTTCGTGGTGGTCGATCAGTTTATTGATCGCACGTTCGCGCGTGAAAAATCGTTTTTCGGGAATGGCTGCGTCGGCCATGTGCCGTTTGGTGACCCGATCAGTCCTCTGCTCGCCGAACATGCCGCGCGCGCAGCCGAGAAAGAAGGCATAAACGTAGTACGTGGCGGAACGTACCTCGTAATGGAAGGGCCGCAATTCTCCACTCTTGCGGAGAGCAAGCTGTACCGCCAATGGGGCTGTGACGTTATCGGCATGACAAACATGCCTGAAGCCAAACTCGCGCGCGAGGCGGAGATCTGTTACGCCACCGTTGCAATGGTCACCGACTATGATTGCTGGCATGCCGACCATGGCGCTGTAGACGTCGCAAAGGTCATCGAAACTCTTCTGGGGAACGCCGAACTGGCGAAAAAGCTGGTGCAGCGTCTGGCAATTGACCTGCCGCGCGAGCACGAAATCTGTCCGGCAGGATCAGATCAGGCGTTGGAGCATGCGGTTATCACGGCGCCGGATGCGCGCGACGTGGCTCTTGTCGCGAAGCTTCAGACGATTGCGGGACGGGTGCTGAATCGCTGAGGCGATCAGCGTCGCTGAACTCCGATCTTGACGATATCGTCGCGCGACAAAGACGTGCCGTCTTTGGGAGACCAGGCGGGAGCCTTCTCGAAAGCTGGCCTCTCCATATCGAGCGCGTCGATCTGGCTGCCGAGAATGGCGACTGTCTCAAGGGGCACGGCAACAGGCTTGCGGAACCTGTCGAAAAAACTCTGCTCCGAGACCCAGCCGAACCATGAATTATAAGGTACGATCAGCTTGATCTTGCCGTCGGCCGTCTTCACCACGTCGCGAACGTAACCGATGGTGCTGTCGCGGCCGTCAAGCACCGGCAATCCGATAAGATGGCCGACCTTCGCGGGTTGCGGAAAGCGGGCGAGATAACGCTCTTCTTGCGTTGGCTGGCGCTGAGTGGCCTCCTGCGCCATGGATTGATGCAGAACAGGGCACAACAAAAGGACCGCAACGAGCAGCCGAATCGACAACCATTTCATGTTCAAGCGCGCATTCATCTGAGAATCTGCATTTTGACTGGCCAGCTCAAGAAAACGGTTTCACTCGCGCTGTTGGAATGCACATAATCTCGCAGCTGAAGCAACGACGAAATTTATTCCATTTGCGAGTAATATTTCTTCATCTTCAGCGTATCACGTCGGGCCAAAGCACTGCGATACATAACACGTAATGGTTGCGTTATTGGTTGCCTGCTGTTCCGGCGTGTGCCGTAGCGTTTATCGCTCGGTCGCTGGAAAGATACGATTCAACGAGGGGTTGTCCTTTGACGCAAGTGATTGATACCGGTTCAGCCGTCCTCAAGTCGGAAAGCGGGAAGAAACCGCGCAGGCTACATCCATGGCCGATACGTGCGATGCATTGGCTCAATGCCGTGACCATGTTCATCATGATCGGCAGCGGCTGGAAAATTTATAACGACGAAGTGCTGTTCGGCTGG
>JAIENY010000049.1 GCA_019750915.1 Xanthobacteraceae bacterium | reverse complement strand
CCAACGCCGATCGACAAGCAATCGATGACGCCCGCGATTCCACCCACACGCCCTTCGGACAACGCAACCGTTCAACCGGCCGCGCCCGCACCGGCGCCACAGACGTCTTCTGACATCACCGGATCAATTCCGTCGAGTGTTGCCGCTCCGGCTCTCGCTGCAATTCCAGGCGCTGGCGATGATCCTCTTCCGGAGTCCATCGGCGGGCCAGTCCTGCGCAACGCGGCACTCAAGGGTAACGCGAATGCCGCTTATGAAGTCGGTATGCGTTATGCCGAAGGTCACGGCGTGCCGGTGAATTTCGAAGCCGCCGCGCGCTGGTATAGCCGCGCGGCGCAAGCCAACGTCACTCCCGCCTTGTTCCGTCTCGGGACCTTCTACGAGAAGGGCATGGGCGTGAAGAAAGACATCGAGACTGCTGCTGCGTACTACCGGCAGGCGGCAGATCGCGGCAACGCCAAGGCCATGCACAACCTCGCTGTGCTGCAGGCCGATGGCGGCGGCCGACCGGATTACAAAGGCGCGGCCTACTGGTTTTTGAAGGCAGGCAACCGCGGCGTGGCCGACAGCCAGTTTAACCTCGGCATTCTTTATGCCCGCGGCATCGGCGTCGCCCAGAACCTGACCGAATCCTACAAGTGGTTTGCACTTGCCGCCGCGCAAGGCGACACCGACTCGGCCCGCAAGCGCGACGACATCGCCACCCGCCTTGACGCGCAGTCGCTAGCAGCAGCCAAGCTCGCCGTGCAGACCTTTGCGGTCGAACAGCAACCGTCCGACGCCGCCACCGTTCCAGCCCCGGCCGGTGGCTGGGACGCCCAGGCCGCCGCGAAGCCCGCCAGAAAGACCCAGCCGCGATCGGCGCAAACGGCAAAAGCCAGGACAGCGGCGAACTAAGACAAGTCGGACCGATGTGGTCCGACTCAGGTTTTCTTCTTTAAAAAATCATCCCGGCAAACATCGCGACCACACAAATCGCCATCGCCGCCGTCGAGAGCCAGCCCAGCCAATAGAGCGGGCCGCCGATCATGAATTTTCCCATCACGTCATGGCGGCGAACGAGCAGCATCAACAACACCATAATCGGGACGGCGAGCACACCGTTCACCACTGCGCTCCAGTACAAGGCCGCGATGGGACTGATCGGCGTGAAGTTGAGAACAATGCCGATCGCGGCCGACAGCGCCAGCACCGAATAAAACGACACAGCTTCGCGTGGTTTCCGTGCCAGCCCGACAATCCAGTGACGGCCTTCCCCGATCGCATAGGCTGCGGAGCCCGCAAGCACCGGGACAGCCAACAGCCCGGTGCCGATGATGCCCAGCGCAAACACCACCTCGGCGAACTTGCCTGCTACCGGGCGGAGGGCTTCAGCGGCCTGCGCCGATGTTTCGATATCGGTTTTACCCGTGGCATGCAGTGTCGCCGCCGCGACAATGATGATGGAGATCGCTATGATGTTCGAGAACGCCATGCCCACGATGGTATCTGCGCGGATGCGGTCGAACTCCCGCTTCGCGCCGTAATGCTTTTCGGCCAATGGGTGTTTCTTAACATCGACACGCTGATCCTCAGCCTCCTGCGAAGCCTGCCAGAAAAACAGATAGGGTGAGATTGTGGTGCCGAGGATGGCCACCAGCGTAGTAAGAAAAGCGCTCGTCCACTGGATCTGGGGAACGGCGATGCCGTGCAATGCCTCGATCCAAGACACTTTGGTGACGGCAAGCGCTGCGACATAGGCAAACAGGCTGAGCGTCAGCCACTTCAGCACCGCGCTGTAGCGCTTGTAGTCGAGGAATATCTGCGCGATCACAGACGCTGCGCCAAAAGCCAGCACATAAAGGAATCCAGGACCACCAATCAAAAGCTTCACGGCGTCCGCCATCGCGGCAAGGTCGGCGGCGATGTTGATCGTATTGGCGACGAACAGCAATGCGATGATGAGATTCAAAACCCAGGCGGGATAGTGCTGGCACACATTGCCAGCGATGCCATGCCCCGTGACACGGCCGATACGCGCCGAGATTTCCTGGATCGCGGCCATCAGCGGGAAGGTCAGCAGCATGGTCCAGCCGATCCCATAACCGATCTGCGCGCCCGCCTGACTGTAAGTACCGATGCCGGACGGATCATCGTCCGAGGCGCCGGTGACAAGCCCTGGCCCGAGCGCCTTGAGTAATCCCTTCAACCCCCGGGGCTCGGTACCGTGAGCGATTGAACCATGACGCTTGCCGGCGTCGGGCCCGGCGCCATGCGCTTTGCCGGCACTCGACTCGTGCGCCTGCCTATGAGAGTGACTATTGTCCGCCATGCCCCACCTTGCCGCCAACAAGTGGAGCAGAACAGGACAAGTTCCAAGGCGATTTGTCCACTCGCCGGCTGAAATCTTCAGACGGCAGTTTCAGAACTTCTGAGCTTTGGAAAAAAGACCGTCCCCGTTTCAATAGCAGCGCCGCGCCGCAATCGAATGCATCTGCCGGTCACCAAGCAGATGCGCCGTGAAGGAAAACGCCTGAAAAATTGCTGTGAAGGCCGCGTCACGAATACTGAGCCCGCCGGTAAAGGCGCCGAAGGCCGGCATCACCATGCGTTCGCCGTCGCAGGCAAAGCAGCGTCGTTCGACGGAGCGGCCCCGCGCCGATACCCTTGCCTTGGGATGCAGGTGCCCTGCAATCTCGCCTTTGGCTCCGGTCGGCTCATGACGGAACACCAGCGCCCCTATCGCAACCTCCTCAGCAACCGTTCCTCCAAAATCACGCGGCAACGCCGGATCGTGATTACCGGAAATCCAGATCCAGTCCCGGCCTGACTGCAAGCTGGTCAACGTGTCGCGATCAGGCTCCACGAGACGCTCGTGCGCTTCACGGTCATGAAAACTGTCCCCGAGCGCGATCACCGTCCGCGGGTCGTAGCGCTGCATCACGGCGGCAAGTTGCGAGAGCGTCGCGGCAGTATCGAACGGGGGCAACAGCACGCCGCGCCGGGCAAAGCTCGATCCTTTTTCCAGATGCAGGTCGGACACTACGAGCAACTGCTGCTCGCTCCAGTACAATGCGCCCGACAGGTCAGCGGCGAGCTCAACGCCGGCAAGGCTGATGGATCGAGAGAGATTGGTAGCGGACGTTCCGTGCATCGCTCTTGATCCGCGATGCTACGACATCGCCTCCTTCACGAGTTCCTCGGCGGCTTCTGCCAGCAACTCATCCGACGCTTCGCCATAAACGGCTTCGCGTCCGATTTCCAGCATCACAGGGACCGCCAGCGGAGAAACCTTGTCGAGTTCCCGGTGGGTGATCCGCCCCGAGATTCGCGTCAGCATATCGCTGAGTCGGCGGATGTCCAAAAGACCGGTCGCCGCATCAGCCCGCGCGGCACGCAGCAGAACGTGATCGGCCTGATGCTTGCGCAGCACGTCATAGACAAGATCCGTCGAGAACAGCACCTGCCGCCGTGATTTCTCCTCGCCGGTGAAACGCCGTGGAATGAGCCCGGAGATGACCGCGCAGGTCCGGAAGGTGCGCTTCATCAATGCGGACTCCGCAAGCCACGCTTCCAGATCGTCACCCAGCATGTCGGGATCGAACAGCGCGTTCAGATCGAGCCGACCTTGCCTGATCATTGCCGACATGTCACCGAGCGCCCAGACCGCCAGCGCGTATTCATTGGCGACAAAACCGAGCGGCCTCACCTTTGCCCGCTCCATCCGCCGTGTCAGCAGCATGCCAAGCGTCTGGTGCGCGAGCCGTCCCTCGAACGGATAGCAGACCAGATAATGCTTGCTGGCGCGTGGGAATGTTTCCACGACCAATTCACGCGGACCGGGAATGCGCGAAATATCCGCCTGCAACGACAGCCAGTCACGCACCTGCTCGGGCAATCCCCGCCACGCGCGGCGATCCGCCAGCAATTGGCGCACGCGCTCCGCCAGATAGGTCGAGAGCGGAAACTTGCCGCCCATGTAGGACGGCACGCGCGCGTCGGAATCACTGGCGCGCGACACATAAACCTGATCTTCCGCCAGCGCTTCGTAACGCACGACCTCGCCGCCGAACACAAACGTGTCGCCCGGAACAAGACCCTCGATGAAGTATTCTTCGATTTCGCCGAGCATCCGTCCGCCGCGCGCGATAACACCAGTCGAACCGGAGCCGCCATAACGGCCACGCACAAGCTTCACCTTCAGCATCGGCTCCTCGACGATGGTTCCGACATTGAGGCGATAGCTCTGCCGCACTTTCGGATTGGCGACGCGCCACCGCCCTTTCCCGTCCTGCCTGATGCGTGCGAACCGCTCATAGCTTTTCAGCGCGTAACCTCCGGTGGCGACGAAATCGATCGCATCGTCGAAATCCTTGCGCGACAACTCCGCATAAGGCGCGGCGGAGCGCACCTCGTCGTACAGCTCGTCGGCCAAAAACGGTGCGCCACAGGCGCAACCGAGGATGTGTTGCGCCAGCACGTCGAGCGCACCCACGCGCAATGGCGGGGTATCCTGCGCGTTCTCGGCGATCGCATCGATGGCGGCACGACATTCCAGCACCTCGAACCGGTTCGCCGGTATCAACACCGCGCGCGAGGGTTCATCAAGTCGGTGATTGGCGCGGCCGATCCGCTGCATCAGCCGGGACGCGCCCTTCGGCGCGCCGACATTGATGACAAGGTCGATGTCGCCCCAGTCGATACCAAGATCGAGCGACGAGGTACAAACCACACCGCGCAGTTTCCCTGCCGCCATCGCGTCTTCGACCTTGCGGCGCTGCGCGACGTCAAGCGAGCCGTGATGCAGCGCAATTGCAAGATTGTCGTCGTTGATGCGCCACAGCTCCTGAAACAGCATCTCGGCCTGGCTGCGGGTGTTGACGAACATCAGCGAGGTCTTGTTGCGCTTCAGAAGCTCGTAGATTTCGTCGAGCGCATGGCGCGCCGAGTGTCCGGCCCACGGCAACCGCTCACGCGTATCCAGCATCTCCACCACGGGCGCCGCGCCCGCGTCTGCGATTACCAGATCGGCCATGCGCGCCACACCGGACTGCTGCGGCACAAGATAGCGGCGCAGCGAGTCCGGATCGGCTACTGTCGCGGACAGCCCAACAGTCGTGACCTGCGAAGCGAGCTTCCACAACCGCGCCAGATCCAGCGACAGCAGATCGCCGCGTTTCGAAGTTACCAGCGCATGCAGTTCGTCGAGCACGATCCGCCTCAACGAGGCAAACATGAAAGGCGCGTCGTCGGACGACAGCAATAGCGCAAGCTGCTCGGGCGTCGTCAGCATGACGTCGGGCGGATAGCGCCGTTGCCGTTGCCTGCGCGAAGCCGGCGTGTCGCCGGTACGTGTTTCGACCCTGATCGGCAGATTCATGTCCGCGATCGGGCGTTCGAGATTGCGCGCGATATCAACCGCGAGCGCCTTCAGCGGCGAGATATAGAGGGTGTGCAGGCCGCGCCCCTGTCCGACTTCCCGCACACGGGAAGTTGGAAAGCCCAATTCCGTGAGTGTCGGCAGAAAGCCCGCGAGGGTCTTGCCCGCGCCGGTGGGCGCGATCAACAGGGCTGAATGTCCCTCGCGTGATTTCGCCAACAGATCGAGCTGATGCGCGCGGGGCGTCCAGCCACGGGCGGCAAACCACCGCTCGAACGGTTCAGGCAAACGCAGGCGCAAACGCTCGGGAGAAAACAGATCGGTCACCCGCGAAAGGTAGGCATAGCCGCCGGTAAAAGCGAGCCGCCGTCCTCAACTCTTTCGCGCAATCGCGACCAGACCCGGAACGGGGACGCTGTTCTCGTGACGGGTGGAAACCTCGTCCAGCGCAAAGACCGCCAGACCGCCCGCCGCAAGCGCATCGCGGACGTGCCTGGCGCCGTGCTGATAACGAAACCCCTCGCCGATGATCACCCCGTCGCCCGGATGAGTTTCGGTGGTGAAAGCCACAAGGCCGTTTGGCCGAAGCACGCGCGCGACGTGCTTCAATGCCGGCGCGAGGTCCGGCAGATAGATGATCGCATCTGCCGACAGAACCAGATCGAAGCTTGCATCGGGCTCAGCCGCGAGCCCCTGCACCATATCGGCGACAACGAGCCGTTCGTAGAGACCGCTCTTTTCCGCTCTGGCGATCATGCCTGGCGACAGATCGATGCCGATGAACTCATCCACGTTTTTCGAAAATGCTCGCGCCGCAAGCCCGGTGCCGCAACCAAGATCAAGCGCGCGTTTAAATAAAGGCGGCCGTTTGGTGTCGCGGCACATGGCGATGACGGCATCGAACAGCACCTGCGGCCCGCAATAGCCGAGATCTTTGACCAGGGCCTCCTCGAAACGCGGCGCGTATTGATCGAAAAGCGACTGGACGTAAGCCGCCGGCATGTCCGACAGCTTCTCCGCGCCGAGCCGCATCAGCCGCAATTTCGCGCCGTGACGATCTGATGGATCGGCCTCCACGGCCTTGCGATAGGCCTTGATCGCCTCGCCATGCAAGTTCAGTTCCTGCTTGAGTTCCCCGAGCGCGAACCAGGCCGACGAAAAATTCGGCGCCAACTCGGCGGCCTGCGCCATCAGATCGGCGGCACCCGAAAGATCGCCGCGAAATTGCAAGTCGCGCGCAAAATCATATCGGCGGTCGGCGATCAAATCACCGGAGGACAGGAACAGAGGAGCAGAAGACATCGGACTCGTCTCAAATCAGGATGACCCTATATATCTCCAATGCGTCCACAAGACATCCTGATGCCCGCCAAAGCCGGGCTTTGCTGCAAGAACGGCGGCTTCCATATCGATCCGGTGCGTCCGGTCGAGCGGGCACTGATCACGCATGGCCATTCCGATCACGCCCGCGCGGGCCACGGCTCGGTGCTCGCCACGCGGGAAACCCTCGACATCATGCGGCTGCGCTATGGCGACAATTTTGCGGGACATACGCAGGCCATTTCCTGTGGCGAGGAAATCAGGCTCGGCGACGTCCGCGTGACGTTTCACCCCGCTGGCCATGTGCTTGGTTCGGCCCAGATCGCGGTGACCAGCGGGCCGACCCGTATTGTTGCTTCCGGCGATTACAAGGATGTACCGGACCCGACCTGCGCGCCCTTTGAACTGGTGCCCTGCGATGTGTTCATCACCGAAGCCACCTTTGGTCTACCGGTGTTCCGGCATGGCGATGCGGATGGCGAAATCTGCAAGCTGCTCAATTCTGTCGCGCTGTTTCCGGAGCGGGCGCATCTGGTCGGTGCCTATTCGCTTGGCAAAGCCCAACGCGTGATCGCACTGCTGCGCAAAGCGGGCTACGACGCGCCGATTTATCTGCATGGCGCGATGGAGAAGGTCACACGCTATTACGAAAGCCGCGGCATCGACCTTGGTGAGCTCCGTCTCGTCAAGGGCATGAAGAAGCCGGATCTGGCGGGCACCATCACGCTGGCGCCGCCCTCCGCCATCACAGACATTTGGACGCGGCGCTTTCCAGATCCCGTCGCGGTCTTCGCGTCGGGCTGGATGCGGGTGCGCGCCCGTGCCCGGCAGAAGGGCATCGAGCTGCCGCTGGTGATTTCCGATCATGCCGACTGGGACGGCCTTTGCTCTACCGTCGGCGCGACCGGCGCGGGCGAGGTGTGGGTCACACATGGGCAGGAAGACGCGCTGGTACACTGGTGCCAGACGAAGGGATTGAAAGCGCGGCCGCTCGACCTTGTCGGCTATGGCGA
Organism: Xanthobacteraceae bacterium; assembly: GCA_019750915.1. Classification (GTDB taxonomy): domain Bacteria; phylum Pseudomonadota; class Alphaproteobacteria; order Rhizobiales; family Xanthobacteraceae; genus Afipia. The sequence goes on along the minus strand of JAIENY010000049.1, from coordinate 47,070 downwards.
TGAGGAGGACGAGGATTTGCCGGCAGCGGAGAGCGAAGCATCATGAATCGCTTCGCCGAACTGCTTGATCGCCTGGCTTACGAGCCCGGCCGCAACAACAAGCTGCGGCTGATCACCAATTATCTGCGCGACGTGTCCGATCCAGATCGCGGCTACGCCCTTGCCGCACTGACCGGTGCATTGTCATTCCGTCACGCCAAGACCGGCCTCATTCGCGATCTCATCGCCGAGCGCACCGATCCGGTGCTGTTCGGACTGTCCTACGATTATGTCGGCGACCTCTCGGAAACCGTCGCGCTGATGTGGCCCGCGAACAAGCGCGCGACCAACACGCCGCCGCCGCCGACACTGACGGACGTTGTCACCACGTTCAACACGCTCGGCAAAAGCGAAATCCCCGCGCAGCTTACGCGCTGGCTGGATGAACTGGACGAGATCGGCCGATGGGCGCTGCTGAAGCTCGTCACAGGGGGACTGCGAATCGGCGTATCGGCACGACTGGCGAAGACGGCGGCGGCCGCACTCGGCGACAAGGATGCTCATGAGGTCGAACTGTTGTGGCCGGCACTGACCGCGCCTTATCTCAACCTGTTCGCATGGCTGGAGGGCAAAGCAGAGAAGCCCGTCAATCAGGACCCGGCGCCATTTCGTCCGGTCATGCTGGCGCACGCAATCGAGGAATCAGATTTCCTGAATCTCGCGCCCGAGGATTTCACTGCCGAATGGAAATGGGACGGCATTCGCGTGCAGGCCGTGAGCGGGCAGGACGAAAACGGCAAGCTGGTCACACGGCTCTACTCGCGGACCGGTGAGGACATCACCAAGAGTTTTCCCGATCTTGTCCCGGCGCTGCGGCTGCCGGGCGCAATCGACGGCGAGCTTCTGGTGCTGCGCGAGGGCCGCGTTCAAAGCTTCAACGTGTTGCAGCAACGCCTGAATCGCAAGACAGTCACGTCAAAGCTGATGAAGGACTATCCCATCCATCTGCGCGCCTACGATCTGCTCGCAGACGACGCGCAGGATCTGCGCGCGCTGCCATTCGCACAGCGCCGCGCAAAGCTCGAACATTTCATCAGAAAACTCGACAATCCACGCATCGACTTGTCGGCGCTGGTGCCGTTCGCATCTTGGGATGACCTCACGTCGGCGCGCGCAGACCCGGCGCAGGCCGGTGTCGGCGACGACGCCGAGGCCGTTGAAGGCGTGATGCTGAAACGGCGCGATGCGACATACCTGCCCGGCCGGCCAAAGGGACAGTGGTGGAAGTGGAAACGCGACCCGCACATTATCGATGCGGTCCTGATGTATGCGCAGCGCGGCCACGGCAAGCGATCGTCGTATTATTCCGATTACACCTTCGGTGTCTGGACGCAGGGCGAGGACGGTGATCAGCTCGTACCGGTCGGCAAGGCCTATTTTGGATTCACCGACGAAGAGCTGATCCAGATCGACCGTTTTGTCCGTCGCAACACCATTGAGCGGTTCGGCCCGGTTCGCGAAGTGATCCATGAGGCCGATCGTGGCCTTGTGTTTGAGGTCGCCTTCGAAGGTTTGGCGCGATCGACGCGGCACAAATCCGGCGTCTCCATGCGTTTTCCCCGCATCAGCCGGTTGCGCTGGGACAAGCCGCCGGGCGAGGCCGATCGCCTTGACATGCTGGAGCGGCTTCTGAAGGCCGAGCAGGCTAGCCCCGACGAGGCGCGGTCATCGACCAGCGCACAATAGCTGGATTAAATTTATGACAGATTGTCCCAGCACGCCCCGCCGTTCTTGATCCCGCTATTTTGCCGCACCACTTGCGGCATGGCGTGCTATAATTGGGCGGCTGATTTGGAGAACGACGATGCAGGATGACGCGAGAGAATTGCCGGCCGCCTCAAGCGACCAGCTGTCTCGGTTTCTGGGCGGCTCGCCGCTGGCGGTGCTGCTGCGGCTTGCTCTGATGTCCGTTCTGGTCGGCGTGGTGCTGGCCGCAATCGGACTCGATCCCTGGAATATCGTCGCCAGCATTCGCCGTCTCGCCGACTGGATCTGGAATCTCGGCTTTGACGCCATCAACAGCCTGTGGCGCTACTTCATCCTCGGCGCTGTAATCGTGATTCCGCTCTGGCTGATCTCACGGCTGTTCACGACTCAGCGGCCGCGCTGATTGAGCGCGGCGTCTCCCGTCACCAGCCGGCATGTGTTCGCCATCGCCGGTCCGGCGATGGCGGCAAACCTGACGACGCCGCTGCTCGGCGTCGTTGCGACCACCGCCATTGGACGCACTGGCGAGCCTTCGCTTTTGGGCGGCGTCGCGATCGCCTCGATTGTTTTCGACTGCATGTTCTGGCTGTTCGGTTTCCTGCGCATGGGAACAGTTGCGTTCACTGCACAGGCGCTGGGCGCCGATGACCGCACCGAAATCAGCGCAATCCTGATCCGCGCGCTCATCGTGGCCTGGGTTATCGGCCTGTTGCTGATCGCGTTCGGGGCCCCGTTCAAGTCGCTTGTTTTCGGCCTGATGGGCGGCAGCGACGCCGTTAGCCAGGCAGCGCAGCGCTATTTCGCGATCCGCCTGTGGTCCGCGCCGTTCGCGCTCGCAAATTATGTGATTCTGGGCTGGCTGATTGGACAGGCCCGCACCGTCGCCGCCCTGGTGTTTCAGGTCATCATCAATGTCACCAACATGGCGATCACGGCCACGCTGGTGCTCGGCTTTGATTTTAGCATCGCGGGCGCTGCCATCGCCGCGGTGATTGCCGAGGCGACAGGTTTTACGGCCGGAGCCGCATTTATCTGGCGCGCAGTCGGCGGTCGGCTCGGCGTAACCTCTCGCATCCTGTTCGCACGCGACAAAATCCTGCACATGTTCGCGGTCAATCGCGACATCATGGTCCGCACTACGGCGCTGATCGGCGCGTTTCTCTTCTTCACTGCACAGGGTGCGCGTTCGGGCGACACCACACTTGCCGCCAACGCCGTGCTCAACAATCTGCTCCTGATCGGATCGTTCTTTCTCGATGGCCTCGCCAATGCCGCCGAGCAGCTGTGCGGGCGGGGCGTCGGCGCGCGCGACCGCGATGACTTCGCGCAAGCCGTGCGACTGGTGTTGATCTGGGGCTTCGTGTTCGGGCTTTCGATCACGGCGTTATTCGCGCTTGGCGGCACCGCGTTGATCGACCTGACGACCACAAGCCCGCAGGTGCGCGCTGCGGCGCGCGACTTCCTGTTGCTCGCCGCCGTCGCGCCGCTGTGCGGCGTGATGGCCTACTGCTACGACGGCATCTATATCGGCGCGACCTGGACGCGCGACATGCGAACGCTGATGGTCGCGGCGTTCCTGATCTATCTCGCGGCATGGTGGGCGATGCGCCCGTTCGGCAATGCCGGCCTGTGGGGTGCGCTGCTGGTGTTCCTCGCCGCGCGCGGGCTGCTGCAGGCGCTGCGTTATCCGGCGCTGTTTCGCGCGACATTTCCGGAAAGAAAACCGCTGTTGCAGCCCGGCTAGACCGGCCAGTCCTCGGCTGTGATCGTCGCAGCATCCGCGCCGACAATCTCCGACAGCGAGTCGCGCCCGGTCCGCCGCAGTGTCGACAGCAGATCGGCCTTGATGCTCTCGACCAGACCCAGCCCCCTGTAGACCAGCGAGGAGTAAAGCTGGATCAAGGTGGCGCCGGCGCGAATTTTCATCAGCGCGGCGCCGCCGGAATCGATCCCTCCAACTCCAATCAGCGGGAAGCGTCCCTCCGCTCGCACGAACGTCTCGGCGACCATGCGCGTGGACAGCCGCAACAGCGGCCGGCCCGAGAGACCGCCCTGCTCCAGGGCACCGCCGCGATCACGCAGGCTCGGCGGCCGCGCCAGCGTCGTGTTGGAAACGATCATGCCGTCGATGCCACGCGCAAGAGCGACGTGCACGACATCGTCAAGCTCCTGCAACGTCAGATCGGGTGCGATCTTCAAGAGCAACGGCACCGGCCCTGCATCCTGCTTGGCGCGATTGCGCGCGTCGATCACCCGCGCCAGAAGTTCATCGAGCGCAGACGCCTGCTGCAGATTGCGCAGTCCCGGCGTGTTCGGCGATGAAACATTGATGGTGAAATAGCTCGCCACCGGCGCAAACGCTTCGATCAACTTCACATAGTCGGCCGTACGATCCGCCGAATCCTTGTTGGCACCGACATTGACGCCGACGATACCGCCGCGTCCGGCACGCGACCTCAGCCGCCGCAGCACAACCTCCGCGCCGTCATTGTTGAAGCCCATGCGGTTGATGATCGCGGAGTCTTCCTCGAGGCGAAACAGCCGCGGGCGCGGATTGCCGCCTTGCGGCTTGGGCGTGACCGAACCGATCTCGACGAATCCGAACCCGAGGCGCAGCAGCGCGTCAGGCACCTCGGCATTCTTGTCAAAGCCAGCCGCCATGCCGATGGGATTTGGAAAATCCAGGCCGAACGCCTGGGTCGCCAGTTTCAGATCGTCGGGCCTGGTGCGCGGCAATGGCAGCGAACGCAAACCTGCGATCGCGAGGCGATGGGCGCTCTCTGGATCGAGACGGCGCAACAGCGGTAGCGTCAGGCTATCGAATGCACCGATCACGACAAAAGCTCCGGTAATCCATACGAGCCGTCCGCGCGCAGCGGCAGCGCCGTCACGTTGTGGGCGGCGGCCGGGTCGAGTTCGCCATAAAGATGCGGAAACAGTTCGCCGCCTCGCGAAGCCTCCCATCGCAGGGCATCGCCCAGATCGTCCGCATCGATCGCGATCAGGAACAAATCCGGCTGTCCGGCGAAGTGCCTGGCGAGTGTTCCAGCCACTTGGGCGGCGGCCGACAAATGGATGAAACCGTCCCGCAGATCATCTGCGCTGCCGCGATAAATCCCTTGACGCTCAGCCTCCCGCCACGCCGGTGCCGGGCAGATTTTATAGATCATCGGCACGGCAAATGTTCCGGAAGCCTTGAGTTTATTGTCATTTTTGAAGTTGTCCGGGACCGTAGCGGGGACGCTGGAACACTTCAAGACTTGACCCGGAAAGAAACCAAGGCCGATTGCAAACGGTCCAGATAAAGGTAATAATTCCTAGAACCCAGTCAAATGGCCCACCATGCTGACACATGACCAAATTTGGACTGCGCTTGATCGCCTGGCCGCCCGTGCCGGACTGTCGCCGTCCGGCCTGGCCAAGCGCGCGGGTCTCGATCCGACGACCTTCAACAAATCCAAGCGCGTTACCGCCGACGGACGCGAACGGTGGCCTTCGACGGAATCCGTCGCCAAGGCGCTGGCCGCGACCGGGATCGGCGTGGAGACTTTCGTGCAGTTCATCGAATCCTCAGCGCGGGGGATGCAATCGGTGCCGTTGCTCGGGTTCGCCGAAGCCGGCAGCGGCGGCTATTTCGATGACGGCGGATTTCCTGTCGGCAAGGGCTGGGATGAAGTCGGGCCACCCTCGGTCAATGACGAGCACGCTTATGCGCTGGAAATCTCCGGCGATTCGATGAAGCCGACCTATCGTGATGGCGACGTCATCGTCGTCTCGCCCGGCGCTCCGATCCGGCGCGGCGACCGCGTGGTGGTCAAAACCAAGGAAGGCGAGGTTCTGGTGAAAGAGCTCCGCCGCCGCACCCAAAAGGTAATTGAACTGCAGTCACTCAATCCGGCCCATCCCGATCGCACATTCTCCACGGCGGATGTGGAATGGATCGCCCGGATCGTCTGGGCGAGCCAGTAGCCGCAACCTCACGCCACAAGCGAACAGACCACGGCATTCAGGACGCGGGCTGCTTCACCGGGATCGAGCCGCACCTGCAAGCCTCGCTGTCCGGCGTTGATGAAGACAATATCTTGCGCCATGGCCAGTTGTTCGATCGCGGCGCGCGGCGCCCGCATCTGTCCGAACGGACTGATGCCGCCCACCTTGTAACCGGACAGCCGTTCCGCGTCGGCAGGCTTCATCATCTGCGCGGACTTGCCGCCGAAAGCCGCCGCTAGCTTTTTCATCGATACCTCGCGATCGGACGGAACGATCACGCAAACCGGTTTGCCATCGACAAGAGCCATCAACGACTTGAGTACGCGTGCCGGCTCCTCACCGAGCGCTTCGGCCGCCTGCAATCCGATCTTGTCGGCACCAGTGTCATAGTCATAACCATGAACCGTGAATGCGACGCCCGCCTGCTCCAGCATTCTGGTGGCGCGCGTCGCTTTGGACATGGCTGGCTCCGATAGTTCGATGCTTAACCGGCGCTCCGCGTGTAAGTTGACCCATACTATGCCCGCAGACCGAATTTTCGAGTCATTGATTCGACTAGAAATTTTCTCACCTAGTGAAATGATCTCGCCCGCATTTCGGGACATAGCAAGCCCGCAAATCCAAATTCTGCGGGATCAAGCCGAAATATCATCTCGCCGATAGATGTGGGCACACACCTTCTTCGGGTCGAATGCCGGCCGAATTCCTTTTTGGTCCAGATGCCATTTGACCGTCACATGGCTCTTGCCGCTGACGCGGCTGAGTTCCGCGAGTGAAACGTACCGCTGCTGAAAGGCATCCACTTCCGACGGCGGGATCCGTGTCACCTGGTATCCCGCGCGCTCGCAGGTGACACCCCGGACATAGCCGTGTTTCACCAAGCCGTGGGCCACTTCCTTCTTGAAGCCGAACCGCTTGGCGAACTCGCGCTGCGAGATGGTTTCCGGGCCCAGTGCGTGGGCGGCACGCTGGACCTCCAACAAGTCGACCAGGACCGACTGGTAGTGGCGCTTTTGGCCGAGGATGCCGACCCATTTGAGTTTGCCATCGAGGATGAGTTTCACGACGTCGGCCTGCGTGCAGGTGGCCCTGAGTGCGGCCTGCCGAATGGTGATGTGATTTGCCGCCCTGCGCTGCACGGTCTGGGCGCCCTTGAGCAGCCCCGCCACGAAGGCGTCCAGCATGGCGGGGCGAACGTCGCGCGCAGGCTGAGCGGACCGGATTCGATCGGCTGGATGAAGTTCGCCTCGGCCAGCATAGATACCTGGTGGCGGCCAGTCCCCAGGTACATTGCCGCCCCGCGGTACGGCAGCGCCGTGAGGGACTCGCGTACTGCCTCGGCTCCCTTGGCGGCGTCGAAGACGACGTTGTGGGGCCTGAGCCCGGCTCGATCGCTACTGATCACCCCATGGAGCCGGAGGAGCTTCGTCACGCGCGGAACGCCGAAGCCGATTTCCTTCGCCAGCGACGACACCGAGTGCAGCTTCCTCTCCCGGATCACCTCGCCGAGGACGGTGTCGCCGGCCTTCAGCGGAAAGTTCGCCTTGATGAAGTCGACGATCACGGTACGCAACGGGCCGAAGGCGCCGTGTTTCCAGCAGGCTTTATGCCCCGGGCTGAGGTGCAGATAGTTGTGCAGGGCGGCGAACGCCTGACGTGCGAAGCCTCCTTCCTCCACCAAGTGGCGGCGGGAATAGGCGTCGGTCATGGACTTCAGGAGCTCTTCGATCCCCTCCTTCCCGCGGCTTCCGATCTCGAACCCGCGGATGCGGGCGGTCCGCAGCCGTACCGCATCCAGCTTGTCGCACTGGGCCTTCCTGCCGAAGCACGCGGCTGTACCCAGCATCTCGCAGGTCCGGATCGCGGCGGACAGTTCCATCGTGTCCAGAAACGGCGCTCCGGACTCACGGCCCTCGAGCCTGGCGAGAACGTAGTCCTGCAGGCCGGCTGGCGCGCGTGCCTCGGCCTGCCCCGCCATCTCACGCAGCCGGCCGATCTTGGACGCCAGCACGTTCGAGAAGTCCATTCCGTGCGCAAGACCGGGCGCCCTGTGAACGGTGGCGAGCGCCGATTGGTGTCTGGGGCATGTGTCGACCACGTCGAGGCACCACTCCGCGCGGCAGAAGAAGGCCGCATCGAACGGCGCGGACCCGGCGTGCTCGATGTCTTCGACGAGACACCGAGGGCAGACGTCGAGACGGCCTTCGATCAAGTTCTCCCTCCGGACCGCTTGGCCTCGATGTTCGAAACCGTGGGCGCTGGTCCTCGCAAAGGCGAAGTGCGCCAGTTCGATCTCGCTTGCATCGCCCAGCGCCGCGAGCTTGGCAATCGCCGGCGCGCGACCGCTGACGAGGTGCAGGTGGCGGATTCCGAAGTCGCTGCAGAGCTCTCTTGCCAACAGCCCGTGCGCGGCCGCGATCCGCGACGCGTAGGCGGTCGGCGGCTCTCCGGGCTGCAGCGGCGGCGCGAGATCCAGCTTCACTTAGTAGTTCTCCGGCTTCTCGGCCGAGCCGGCTTCGTTCTCCTCGTTTTCCTTCTTGAAGATGACGCTAGGATTGATGGTCTGCCACGCCGGCGAGGCGAAGATATTGAGTTCGTCCGGCTGCGCCGTGCGGTCGGCATAGGCCGTTTCCAGGTCGGTGATGGTGAGTTTCTTGCGGTCTGCGGTCACCGCGACCTCGATGCCTTCGATCAGGAGCTCGAACACCAGACCGAACTGGTAGGCCGCGGCGTGGATCAGCCGCTCGATGGTCATCGAGCCGGACCGCTCGACGTATTTCAGACCGGCCGCGGTCGCAAAATCCTCGACCGCATCCTTGATCCATCCGGCGTCGTCGGCGGCGACGAGGTCGTCGAACACGACGTACTTGAGCCTGCGCTTGAGCTGGCGGTCTTTCTTGAAGATATCGAGCGTTTCCTCGATGCCGCTTAGGACGAGTTGGACGGGCCAGCTACGCGAGATCAGCAGGTTGCGGAACGTAGCCTGGATTTTCTTGACCTCCCGGGCGTTGGCGTTCTGCAGCACGTTGTGGACGTCGTCGAAGTGGAGGAACGCGACGCGCTTGCGCTGGACGAGCTTGCGGACCCGTTTCCAGGCTTCGTTCTCCGGCAGCGGCTTGTCGGTGTCGTATCCGAGCGCCTCGAGGGTCGCGTTCCCCAACTGGGCGAGCGTGCACGGCGCCGGCGCCAGCACGCTGACGAACGTGCATCCGGATCCTTCGACGCCGTAGCCGGGAAACGCTTCGTGGTCCACCAGAGCGGTGTCGAGCGCGGTGGTCTTGCCGGAGCCGCTGCCGCCGGTGACGACGAAGCCGACACCGGCCCGGCGGTTGTTGTCGCCTTCGGGGCGCTTTGGAAAACGCTTCTTCCCCCAGTTGACGATCAACCGCTCGATCTGGGCGGCGATCGCTTCGTCGCGTGCGGACCTGACGTAGCACGCCTCGAGCTTCGCCATGACGGAGGCAACGCGGTCGCCTTTCCGCTGCAGGAAGGCGCGTAGCGGTGCGGTCGGATCGGGAGCGTCCGGCAGGTTGCTTAATTCGGGTTTGGTCACGGCCATGTGGTCAGTCCAGATCCCAGCTGACGCGACGGTTCTTGGCCGCCGCCTTCGGAGCGGTCGCGGGTTTGCGACGCGTTTTCTTGGTCTCCGGGGCGTTCAGCTGCCCCTCATCGTCGCCGGCAATCTCATCTCCGCCGACGACGAGCGCGCCGTCGAGCAGATCGATGCGGCCCTTGGCCTTGGCAGCAGCCTGCTCGCGGACGAATGTGGCGCCAATGTTCATTCGGTCATGGTGATACCGGACCTGGCCGGTACTCATCGGTCCCACAGCGATGTTCCGTCGCTGACGGGCGAGCGTGCCGACCTCGACCAAGTGCGTCATGGTGTCGTCGAGGATCTGCCTGGTGAGGGCGTTCATGGCGGCGTTGCGCGCTTGGAATTCGTCCCAGACCGCGATCCAGTCCCTAGCCGTGACCCGATACAGTTCGGGAGGGCCTTCGACCAGAAGCCAGCCCTCTCCGATCTTGGCGGAGATGCCGCCGAGGTTCTGCAGGTCGACGCGCACGTCGACGTTGATGTGGCCTTCCTTGCAGAACAGGTCGTTCAGGTCCTCGGACTGATAGTCGATACCCAGCACCCGCAGGCCGTGAGCCCCGAGAACGGGGCTCAACTGCTTTCCGAACACGATGCGCCGGAGGTGGTCGTCGGGCGGCGGGTCGACGCCGAACTCCTCGCTTAGGCGGATCCACGCCATGCGCGGTGCCTCGCCGCCCAGGCCGTCGTGAGGGTGGTTGTGGTAGTGGTCGATCTTGTAGCGGACCAGCGCCTCGGCGAACTCATCGATCGTGAGGCAGGCGCGGCCTTCGCTGTCGTAGTCGCCCTTCGCCGCGGTGTCAGAAAACGTCCGGCCCGCGAACAGCGCGATAAATTTGTCGTCAGTGGAACGGAAGATGCGTTCGACGTTGCCGCGGAGCCACGGAATCCCTGCAACCGTGGTGGTGAACTTGACGCCGAGGTCGACGTTCATGGCACGGAACTTGTCGTTGGCGAAGCTCGAGCCCGCGTCCGCCGTGGAGGTTTCCATCGTGCCGTGAATATCCCACGGCGTCACCGCACCGGCGGCGTCGGCGTATTCTTGCTTGTCGGTGACCGCCATCTCCAGGCAGCGGTAGGCGTTCTCCGGGCATGCGGTGCGCGCGATGCTCATTCCGACGACGCACTTGGTTGCGACGTCGATCGCGATGCACAGCACCAGCCGGATGGTCTTGACGCGTTCCTTCTGCTTGTCGCTCAGGGTTGCCCACACGCCGGTCATGATCAGCAGCACGTGCAGGTGGACGGTCCATTCGTCGAATTCGACCCGCTGAAGCGGGCGCACGACGTCGGCCAGGCCGGTCGTCAGGGCGCGGACGTAGTTCTTGGCCTTCTCGACTCCCTCCTGGCCGGCCATCAAGTCGAAGAACGGGATCTGGTCGATCTCCTCAAGCAGCCGTTCGTACGACGGCACGTCAAGATCCGGGCGGCCGGCGGCGCGGCGCAGCTTGTTCTCTTCCGAGATCGCCGCCGACATCTTGCGCCACAGCGACTTGGCGCCTTCTTTCTCCGGCATGGCCGCCATGGCGGCATACTTGAAGAGGAATGCGTACTCTTCCGCCTTCAGCTTGGCTGTGCGGTTGCCGCACATGCGGGTCATGTTCCGCAGTGCCAGCGGATTCATGTTTCCTTCGATGAGGTCGTTGATCCACCCGCGCAGGCATTTCGGGCCCGGTCCGTCGATGTCGGTGCGCTTGCGGCCGGCCCGCTTCCGCTTGCCGCCGTCGGCTTCGGTCTTCGTCAGCGCGCCGATCTCCGCGGCAATGATCGGAATGGCCGCCTCGAGACTTGCGTCGCTGAACGTGATCACTTTCGCCTTCTTCTTCCGGAGGGCGGCCAGGCACCATTTCTCTTTCCAGAGCACTTCCGCCTGCTCCTCGTCCGGCAGGTCGCTGACGTAACCGACGCCGGCGTGGGTGCGGGCCAGTGCCAGTTCGGGCATGTAGAAGTCGCGGTCGTGCCGATAGCCGCGGCTGTGGCGCAGCACGTTCAACTGAGCGTGGGTCAGGGTTTGCGTGGCTTGCTCATTGTCCTCGCGCGCCAGCACGACCGCCTTGGTGCCGGCCGATCGCACCGTGTACGCGACCCCGTCGATGACCAGTCGGTCGAAGCGTCCGTAGCGCAGCCGTACGCCGCCGCGAGGAAGCGGCGGCGGATCGGGCGGCGCGATACGGAGTTGTGTCATGGCCGGCGCCTCAGACCGCCTGCGGACGGCACACGGCCGTCTTGGGCAGGATGCGGACGCGCTCGACCAAGCGAAGCTTGCGGCCGGCGATCAGGCGCACGACGGCGCGGTAGGCCGCGCCGTGAAGCCCGCTGGACCGGCAGAGAGCCCCCACGGTCGTGGTGCCGTGCAGGTCGGCGATCAGGGCCTCGATGACGGCATCGTGCTCCGGGACGGGACGGCGGCCGGCGGTGTAGATGACTTCCGCGTTGAAGCGGTCTTCCGGAGCGAGCTTCTCTTCGGTGACCAGGTTGATGCGGTTGGCGAGCTTCGGCGACATCTGCCGTTGCAGCAGCCGGTGGATCTCCTCGATGCAGGAGGATGCGACCTTCGCGGCCGGCTTGATGGAGTGGGCCGTGCGCGAACCGTCGGTGTGGATCGACGTGAAATCGAACGTGAAAGTATGCAGCTTGCCGTCGGAATCGGTGTACCGGACCTGCGGCGCCTGGCTGATGACGTCCGTGATGTCGGGCTGCGCCAGCATCCACAGCCCGCTGTCGAGCTCGAGGCCGGACTCGGCGCCTTCCGCGAAGCCGTTGATCGGCAGCACGGCGCGCATGGAGCCCTTGGAACGGAAGCCGATGGCGCGGGCGCCTCGGGCCTTACGCGGCGGCATCCACAGGTTGGGCGTGACCCAGGGCTTGGGCACGTTCGGGTTCGGCGTCAGATACTGTTCGCGGGTCATCATCATTGTCGGCTTCCGGTAAAGCGCCTCCGTTCGCCGGCACGGTGCCGTCGTCGGTCAGGCTGGGAAATTGGTGGAGGCCGTGCGCCGTTTGACGGCGCAAACCAGCTTGCGGAAAGCAGGCGGTTGAGCGAGAGTTCGGACGCCTTCGCGGGCGCGTCCGGTCACGCTTTCGGCCGGTTGAAGAACGGGCGGACCGTTGGCGCGGCCGCCCTTTCTCAATTTGTCTCCAGTTGCATCCTTTCGTTTCAGGTCCGGAAGCTAGTTGCTCCCCGACCCTCGTCAAAGCGTTTTCTCAAAATCCAATTTTGTCGTGTTGCCGAAAACCCCTGTGCTGCAGGCACAACTTGAATTCCATATTTCAAGGACTCGTCTGCCGTGAAAACTCCAGAAGTCAGCTCCAGATCGATGTTGACGCCCGACCGCCTTGTCGGCCAAGGAATCTCGGAGAAGCACTTTTTCAAGGACTCGATCTTGTTAACCAACTTTCTCGATCGCCTACATTCGGGGTGGGGAGCCATGCCCATCGGGGTCAAAGGCGCTCAGTAGCTCTTCCTGATCGGGTTCGAACCCCCATGTGCGCCGTACCACGTCGGCCATGAACCGCGCCCTTTCGTTCCATATTTCATCACTCATCACGCTGCAGGCCAGCGTGTAGGCGCGCGGATCGAGCGTTCGGATCTCAACGGGCCGGCTGTCTCGGGCGACCACGACAGCCCGATGGGGCGGATCCCGCAGCGCGCTCGACAGCACGTCGGCGCCGTGCCGATCCTCCACGCGGTGGACGAGCCAGCTCTCGCTGACGAGTTCGAGGGCCGGTTTCTCGGAGGAGTAAAGCCTGATGCGGCCGTCGACCTGGTCGATCCGGGCGGCGGTGGCTTCGATCGCCTCCTTGTAGGTGTCCCTGATCAGATCCAGCGCGACGTGTTCGGCGCGGGGGTCGAGCACGAAGGTCAAGACTTCGTCTTTCGCGATGTGGGCCGGCGCGCGCATGCGGCCCGTACGCTCATAGGCATACATCGAGGCGCCGCAGAACAGCATCATTTGGTCGTCGAGACCCTCGCGCCAGAACGCCCGGAGCACCTCGGCGTGGCGGGCCGGCATCCGGGCCAGTCCGTGGGCCTTGGCCAGCCTGCCGACGAGGACCATCGAGTCTTCGCCCTGCGCCACCGTCTGCCTGGCGGCGTCGCGGCGGCTGCGGAACTCTTCGAAGACGGCCTCGGTCTCCGGAGACCGGCGGCCGAGCGACTTGTTGACCAAAACGCCTGCGTCGTCGCGGTAGTAGCGGACCAGGTACTGGGCGCCCTTCGCCGTCTTCCAGGTCATGTTTCCCTGGATGGCAAGCTTCTCGCGCAGCGCCGGTCCATAGGACCCCCACTGCTCGGCAACACGATCGAGGAGTTCGCGCTCTTCGCGAGACATGCTCTGAAAGTCGTCCATCGTCCTATTTCCATGAATTATTTATAGTCCACTATTTGAGAAAACCAGCAAGAGTCAATAGAAAACTAGTCCACTAGATCATCGTTTGCCCTATTAACCATAAAGGGCGACAATGATGGCAACGAATCAGGGTGGTTTGGATGCCGGAAGACGCCGACAAGAAAGACGCCAGCAAGCACGGCGCACGCGGCCGCCCTCGTACCGTCGAAGGCAAGAAGCAGATGCTGGTGATCGTCCAGGAGGACGTCATCAAGTCGATGAAGATCGCCGCGATCGAGGACGGGAAGCCCGTCTCGCACGTCGCCGAACTAGCAATGCGTGAGTGGCTGGCGAAGCGGAAGGGGCGAAAAGGCTAATCGAAAAGCCGGAGCCGCCGCGAAAATCGCTGCGCTGGATGGCCAAACAAGAAAATCTACGACGACGCTTGAGGCACCGTCAGCTCGTGAGCGTTTTCAGATTTTCCAATACCACGTCGGCACACTGGTCGCCTTGCAGACCCTTTTCTTTGCCCAACAGTGTCAAGGTCTGGCTCACGTCGCGTGGCCGAGCGGGGCCTCCTCCTGCCGACGTGAAAGGGCCATCGGTCTCAGTAAGAATTCGATCGATCGGCATCGAGGAGATCAGGGCGCGCCCGCGATCGCTCGACAGCATCTGACTGTTGATGGAGAAGTAGCAGCCGAGGGCCGCTGCCCGCCTAGCATCCGCGGTCGATCCCGTGAACCAGTGGAAGACAAACTTGGCTCGGCCTTCCGGGACCTCTTCCTCGATCAGATCGAGCACCTTGGTTGCGGATCTCACGCTATGTATCGAAAGGATTTTGTTGCCTGCTTCAGCGCAACGAGAAAGTATCCGCCGAAAGATCTGGGTCTGACGGTCCATCGACGAGTGGTAGCGCGGACTGGCGTCGAGGCCGACTTCGCCAACGTATCTGGTCTCACCGAGCAGGCTTTCCCAGAGCTCGATTTCACGCCAATGTTCAGCAACCAATTGAGGGTGCAATCCTAACGCGGCCCGTACGTACTTCGTCGGCGAGGCCAGCATCTTGTTGCGGGCCCAAGCTCTCGGCGTGGTCGTGACGGCGAGCGTGAAGATTCCCAGCCGTTCGCTTTCCCTGACGAGTTCCTCAAAGTCAGGATAGAGATCAAGATGGCAGTGGAAGTCGACCAGCTTCATGCCAGTATTTCGGCTTCGGCAGCACGAGAAAAGGTCTCAACATCGCGCAATAACTCGCCGACCTCATTCATGCCGCGCAAGTAGACGCCCGCCAGACCAGCAAGCCGGTCAATGTCCTCTAGCAAAGGCCCTGGCTTATGGACGAACAAGCGCGCACGATCGGCGCGACCTCCCAGGCGCGCCACCGCATACTGGAACGCGCGAACCTGCTTCCCTTCAGCCGCCGTCGTGCTCAACCGACTTCCGTGGATGTTGATGCGGTAACCGGTGGGGTCGGCTCCGCGGCCCCATGCGCGTTCGAAAGCGGCCTGCCGGATGATGCAAGGGACGCAATAACCGCAGTGGGAAAGGCGACCTGCAGCCGACTTGTCCCATCGGCCTGCGGAAGGATGAGCGCAAGAGAGGGACGCTCCTGCGGTCTGGCGCAGCAGGCCGGGATTGCGGCAGCCTTCCATCATTTCGCCTTTCGTCTTGTCCCAATAAGGATTGACGATCCGACCGTCGATGCCGACCGTCGCCAGCAAGTCGTCCCAGCGGTGGAGATAGTAAGGGTGCGTGGTTCTCGTGCTCAACGACCCGAGCCGGACCGGATCCAGCGGCACATTTAGCGCGATCAGGCCGTTCTCGGGCACGTCCAGCGAGAAGCGGCGCCCGAGTCCGGAACCGGCCATGGCAGCGAGCGCTATGAACAGGAAGGATCGACCGCGGGTCGTGTCTTCCCGACCGATGCCGGGCGCTGCCTCCTCACTGAAGGTCATTCCGATGCGGAGCCGTCGAGGTTCGCGGTCGCCCCTCGCATAGGACGAGACCAGATCCAGAAACAGGTCCCGCTGCGGCCGGCTCACGGCGCCTTCTCCGCCGTGGCTCACGAACAACGGAAACAAGCCCTCCTCGAGACGATCGATGGCTCCAATCAGGCTATCGAGTCCCCCGGAAAACAGCGCTACTCCGTCGAACCTGTGGGCATGGAGGCCATCGACCGGGCGCCGAATAAAGTCGGCCATTCCCTCCGGACGATGCCTGAACGCGACAGTCCAGTGATCGCCCGTCAGAAATCTAAGCATTCCTTCGATGATTGGGCGGGCGGGCGCCCATCGGTCCGGGTCCGAGACCGGGACGCCGATCCCGAGCTCTCGCGTCCATGCATCCTGCGACGTTTGCACCCGATTGACGCGAGTGTCGGCGGCATGAACCATCGCCGCGAGGACGAGCATGTCCACGCCGATCTCGCTCGGATAGACTCCTAATCTCCTCAGACTGCGGATCGCGGTCCCCACGCCATATCTCAGCGTCCGGTTGCCGCCCAGAAGGTCGATGCGCCGCTGTGCGTGCCACAAACCTTCCAGATCCGGAGGCAGGTCGCCGGGCCCCATATGACCCTTCAATACGTAGCCGGGCATTAGGCGGCCTCCTCTTCCGCTTCGGGGGCGGCGCCGTCATCAGCGTCGGGCTCCTGATCGTGAAAATCCTCGAGTAGTTCGCAAGAACGTTCGTAGATGTCGTCTATCGTCTCGACGATAAGGCCGACGGGAAAGTCCTCGCCCGCTTCCCTCATCGCGTCATCCACTTCACCCCGGATATAGTCGTTGATCTGCTGCTCGACATTCTGAACCGCCGCGACGTCGAGCGGGACCGAGACTACCTTGTTTCCAACTGCGTTGAGCAGACGGTTCTGGATCGCGTTGGCGATGAAGGAGGCCAGGAAAGAAACCGTCGTTTCCGGCGAGGGGCGTTCTAGGTCCGCGTTCGTCGCGCTGATTTCAGCCAGGGCCTTGATGTAAGCCTCTCTCGCGAAAGACTCGTCCAGTTCGCCGCCCGGTTGGCAGATGACGTCGACCAGCGCGGCATAGATGTCGGGCACCGGCAGTGTCGCCAGCTGCGCGTAGCCGAGACGCCGCACCGTTTCCTGGATGCTGGTGGCACCGGCGCTCGACAGGATCCGCCCTAGGTTGGCGGTGGCTTGCCGCTCGGAGGCCATGCGATGCGCCGCCTGACGTGCCCCGCCGCTCGACTTGCCGACAAACCTTCCGATCGCGCGACGCATGCTGCGGCTGGAATTGCCGCCACGACCACCATCTGCACCGCCACCGACCCCGCCGCCGGCCTTCGCGAACTTGAAGAAGTTCGTTCGGGCGCTCTGGAAGCGGTTCGGCTCCGGCGCATCTCCACCGGCCGGCGCTTCCGGATTGTCGCCGTCGGGCGCTCCGGGCGGCGCGTCAGGTGGACCATCGGGTCCATCACCGCCGCCGACCCACCCGGGGATGAGGGGATTGCCGTTGTTGCCACCGCCGAACGGATTAGACGTTCCCATGCTTGCCGCTTCCTTTTGCGGACTTCTTCGGCTCCAGCGCTGACCTCAGCAACGAATTCTTGGTCGCCTTCTTCCATTTCTCGGTCAGGGCGCCCAAGCGGGCTTTCGGACCCGCTTCCGTCACGAAGCCATGCCCGGAGGCGACCCAGAGACCTACGCGGTCTGCGGGCATGGCCTCAAGGATTTCGACGTATCTGCCTTGAAGGGAGGGATGGGCTTCCACGATAGCAGCGGCGCCCGCCATCGCCGGCGGACGCGTGTCGAAATTCGGCACGTCGAGCGCCTTTCTGCGGACGTTCTCGAACAGTTGGACCGCTTCTCCAAGATTGTTGGCCTTGAGGTCGGCGACGGCACCCTTCGCGGACATGTCGCCGCCGAGGAGCCGATCGAGCAGCGCCATCAGCTTCGGCGACAGGGGGGCGGCGGCACCGAGGTAGTTCTTCCGATCCTTGATCACGAAAAGATACGGCTTGAGCGAAACGGCGCCGAGCTCCGGCTTGACCTTGGCCCATCGCAGGACCTCGGGACGCGTCTTCCAATCGTCGATCACCGGGTTGGTCGAATCGACGTCGGTGCCGCCATCTTCGCCGTGTTTAGGATGTTCCGGTTTTCCGGCGGCGATCTTCTCGATCGTCGCGATCTCCGGACAGATGCCATCCTCAGAGGACGCCGCCATCGTGGCCATGTGGTCGAACACACTTTGGGGCAGGAACATCTCTGCCAGCATGATCTTGGCAAGGTGCGATTGCTCGATGGCGTCGCCGAAACCCCGCTCCTGTGCGACGGCGAGGCGAAGGGTCAACGCGTTCAGAAATCGTTTGATCTGACGGGGATTGCCCTTCGTACCGGCCGCCAGCACCGGGCTCACGCGGTCGGCCAGGTTCACGGCGTCCACGACGTCGTCAAACCGGCCTCCGACGGCGGCCTTGATCGCATCACGATCGATGCCTTTGCCTTCCCATGGCCTGCCGAGGGCGGACCTGCCAAGAGCCAACAACTGGGCAAACTCAGGGGAGTCCTCGCCAAGAGATCGCCCTAGCAGCAGGAGGGTCACGTAGATGCCGGTCTCGGTCTCGCCGAGCGCCGGGATTCGGAATGGCACCTGAAGCAGCTTTTCAAGATACGACCGGGTGTAGTTCTGCGTGGTCTCGCGCGCGTTCGGGCTGACGTCGATCTCGGGGAAATTCTTGAAATGATCGCGGACAGCGACTTCGATCATCCCTTCGTCGGCGCCCACGATGAATGCGGTCTTGTCCCACAGGACGAACAACCGGATCGCTTCCAGCGTCTCGATCGCGGTCTGCGGCAGGCAGCGGTCGAGATCGTCGATGAGGACGATCAGTCTCTTGATGCCCGACTTCTTGATAAGCTCCTTGTACGCCTCCCTGAATTCTTTGATCTCGGTCGGCACGCTACGGCTATTGGTTTCGTCGGCCTTCTCTTTCTTCAGGTCCGCGAGTTGCTTGAGGACGGCTTCGCGGGAGTCCTTGTCGGTGACGGTGTTCTTGATGAGCTCCACGGCGCTGCCGAACAACTCCTCGAGACCGAGAACCGGGATGCCCGTGAAGGCGGTAACGGCGAGCAGTCCGCCTTTCTTCGCGACCTTCAGCAAGTCGACGCTCTTCAGGATCCGCTTGACCTCGTCGGTTGCTTTGGTCGCCAGGGAGCGCTTTTCGATGAGACCGTTCACGACGCCCTCGATCAGTGCGATCTTAGCGTCCTCGAAGCCCTGAAATTGCCATCCGCTGAACTTGAGGCACAGGACATCACCGCCATCGGGAAAGGCGGTCTCAACCATCTCGAGGACGCTCGATTTTCCGGCGCCCCAATCGCCGTGCACGCCGATCGTAACCGCGGAATCCACCGTTTCGTTGATCAGCCGAACGATGGTCCGTGCGATCGCCTCGTTGTTGAGGAGATCGACCTTCGTCTCATGGTCGCTCAGATAGCCGAGCGGCACGACTTTCCCGCTTGTCACATAGTCCTCCCTTAGCCAATGCGGCGAAGGCGATGCCCTTGACTGCTGGTTGAACGAGCCCTCGGCACTCAACTAGGTTGTTATCTTACGGTGCGCAAGTTGGCAGCGTGGCGGTGCGGGGCCGAATAGAAGCTGTCGAAACTGGCGACCGCCACGCCGTGCGGGCGTACTATGCCTCCGTTTGCGGGCCAACATGCTCGCTGTGCGGGCTAACTATGGGTCGGTTTGCACCGCGCCAGCGCGCCGTCGATCATCGCCACCGCGTTGCTAACGCCATACACCGCGACGAACGATCCGAAACGCGGGCCTTTCTCCTGCCCCAGCAGCACCTGGTAGAGCATGTTGAACCAGTCGAGCGACACGCCCGGACGGCCGTCCTTGCCCTTTTTGACCTGATCCAGGAACGGCTCGCGGCGGCCGATCTCATAAACCACGTTCTGGATGTCTTCGGCCGAAGCCTCCGCTGAAAGCTGCGAGAGCGTATCGCGCAGATCGCCAAGCGCCACACGTTCGCCATCGGTCGGCTCGCGGAACTTCTTCGTCGGCGCGACGAAATCGCGGTAATAATTGATCGCATAGTTCACCAGCTCGTTGAGCTTGGGGTGGGTCTGCGGCGTGACCCCAGGGCGATAACGACCGATGAAGCCCCACAGCGTGTCGGCATTCTCCGCGTTCGACGACGACACCAGCGTCAGCAGAAGCTGGAACGTCACCGGCATATCTGACAGCGGCGGCTTGCCCGTATGGATATGCCACACCGGGTTGGTGAGGCGCTGCCGTGCATCCTGCCGCGCATAGCCATCGAGGAACTGCTGGTATTCATCGACGTTGCGCGGGATCACGTCGAAATAAAGCCGCTTCGCCGCCTTGGGCTCGCGATACATGAATAGCGACAGCGATTCCGGCGACGCGTAGCGCAGCCACTCGTCGATGGTGAGACCGTTGCCCTTCGATTTGGAAATCTTCTGTCCCTTCTCATCGAGGAACAATTCGTAGTTGAAGCCTTCCGGCGGCGTGCCGCCGAGCGCCGAACAGATCTTGCTCGACAGCTTGACCGAATCGATCAGGTCCTTGCCCGCCATTTCATAGTCGACGCCGAGCGCGACCCAGCGCATCGCCCAGTCCGGCTTCCATTGCAGTTTGCAATGCCCGCCGGTGACCGGAACAGTGACACGTTCTTTGGTATCGGGATCCTCGTACGATACTGTGCCGTTCGTCTTGTCATGCTCGACGATCGGTACTTGCAACACGATGCCAGTGCGCGGGGAGATCGGCAGGAATGGCGAATAGCTCGCCGCGCGCTCCTCGCGCAACGAGGGCAGCATGATCGCCATCACATCTTCGATCTTGTCGAGCACCTTGAGCAGCGTCGCGTCGAACCGGCCGGACTTGTAGTATTGCGTCGAGGAGGCGAACTCGTAATCGAAACCGAACGCATCGAGAAATGCGCACAGCCGCGCGTTGTTGTGCTCCCCGAACGAGGGGTGCGTCCCGAACGGATCGCGGACCTGCGTCAGCGGCTTGCCGAGATCCTGCGCCAGCATTTCCTTGTTCGGCACGTTATCCGGCACCTTGCGCAAGCCGTCCATATCGTCCGAGAAGGCAAGCAGCTTGGTTTTAATCTTGTCTTCCGTCAGCACACGGAATGCATGGCGCACCATCGTGGTGCGCGCCACCTCGCCGAAAGTGCCGATATGCGGCAGACCCGAGGGGCCATAGCCGGTCTCGAACAGAACTTCAGCTTTTGGCTTCTTCTTGAGACGCGCGACGATCTGTTTCGCCTGCTCGAACGGCCAGGCGTTGGAATTCTCGGCGACGGCCCGCAGTTCGGCCACCGACATATCCTCAAATCTCGTGATCGTCTCCGACATCATATCTCCGCTGACACGGTGAGCGGCCGCTGCCGCCACCTGATTAAAATGGGCTAACGGAAAAATACCGCAACCACAGGTCCGTGAACCGCCCTTTTTCCCAGACCCTGAACATGGCCCAGTTCAGGGCCTGCCGCA
Source organism: Xanthobacteraceae bacterium (assembly GCA_019750915.1). GTDB lineage: Bacteria > Pseudomonadota > Alphaproteobacteria > Rhizobiales > Xanthobacteraceae > Afipia. Next base: position 25,922 of record JAIENY010000049.1, on the reverse strand, counting down.
AAATATCGTTGCCACGCCGGACACCGATTCCGATGCCTTCGCCGAAATAGCGGCTCTCGACAAACGGCCCCCCACTGAAGCCGCAGCACTCGCCTGAATCGGTTCCCGCGATCCAGAATCCAAGCGCGATCGCATCGCCGAAGATCATATCGATCTCGCCACGGCGCAGCGCTGTGCGCAGCGCGTCGTCATTCGGATAGGGTACAATCACCGCATCCGTGAAGAACGACTTCAGATAGGCCTCGTGCGCGGTGCCGCCGATCACGCCAATTTTCTTGCCTGACACGCTCTCTGGCCGCACCTCTGCCGTGACGTTGTCGCGCCGCGACACGAAGCGAGCCGCGACGCGATAATAAGGATCGGTGAAATCGAGCTTGGTACGCAGCGCCGGCGTCACCGCCATCGATGCGATGATCGCGTCGCCCTTGTTGGTGTTGATCGCGTCCACCAGCGTTTCGAACCGCCGCATCTGGATGGTGCAGGGCACCTTGATCTCCTCACAGATCGCGCGAGCGAAATCAACGTTGAAGCCAGCCGGGTTGCCGTCCGGACCCGTGAAATCGAACGGCGGATAATCGGTCTCGGTCAAGAACCGGATCACGGTGATGCGCGACAGATCGGGACGCTCGGGACGGCGCCGTGGATCCCAGAATCCAGGCACGGCCTGCGGGGCGGCCTGAGCAAGCGGCTTTGCGGCCGGCTTGGGCGCATCATCGGCCGACGCCGGGCCAGGACTCGTCAGGCTGAAAAACAGCGCGACCATGACCCCAAGGAGCCGCATGGCGCAAACTGCCGATCTTTCGTTGCCGGTGGTTTCTGTCTGTGATTGCATGGCTGAATATCCGCGGGGCACCTTATAGGACCATCGCCCGGCGGACGCGAGTGGCGTTTGAGTGGGCGGGGCATGGCGTCGACGAATAGCCAGCTTAGGGGAGAGTCCGGCCCTGTGCCGCGACATCCGCCCGGATTCCGCGCTCCGCATGTTCCAGCCAGCCTCGCCGCGCTGTTACGCCCCCTGTCCTCCCAGCCGCCGCGCCGCGAGGTCTGGTCGCCTCCGGAGCATGCTTTCGAGATCGACTGCCTGCGCGGCCTGCTGCCGCCGGGACTGCTCGCCTCCGCTGAGATGCGCGCCGCGGAACTTGGGATTGGCGCAGATCAGGTCCTGATCGGATGGAACGCGATCGACGAGGAGACTTATGTCGCGCGACTGAGCCGCTATTGTGGCGTTGCCGTTGAGGATTTTGCGCACCGCAAGCGAGGGGATTGCCCGCTGGCCGATGCACAATTGCGCTACAGCGCGCAGCACATGCTGCTCCCCTTGCTGTCCGCGCGTGGGATCGACTATGTGCAGGCGCCAACGGGCCTTGCCGCCCGGCGGCTTGTCGCGCTTAGCAACCGTTTCCCACGGCTGCGACAACATATCCGGCTGACAACCCAGACCGACCTTATTCGATTCCTGATGCGGCAGCCGCAATTCGCGGACGAAGCGGCCGACGGCCTCTCACAACGGCGGCCTGATCTCTCGGCGGCCGGCCATCCTGCATCCGGCCGCAGGTTGAATCTGGTTGCGGCGTTGGGGCTCGGCGGCATCGCGGCTTGCACGTTTTTCATGCCATTGCTGACCGTCCAGATCTGCGGCACGGTCCTTTCGATCTGGTTCCTGCTGTTCAATGGCCTGCGCCTCGCCGGAGCGTTGGCGCCGCGCAAGCGAAGATTACATCGCGCACGGCTAAGCGATGAGGAGCTTCCGCTCTACAGCATTCTCATCGCGCTTTATCGCGAAGGCCGGTCAGTCCACGGCTTGTTGCGCGCACTCGCCGCGCTGGACTATCCAGCCGAACGGCTCGACATCAAACTGGTCATCGAACCCGACGACGCCGAGACACGCGCCGCGCTCAAAAATCTGCGGCTCCCGCCGCATATTCAAGTCATCGTCGCGCCCAACTACGGTCCGCGAACCAAGCCGAAAGCTCTGAATTACGCGCTGCCCTTCGCACGTGGAAAATACCTCGCCGTGTTCGACGCCGAAGACCGGCCTGATGCCGGTCAACTGAGCAAAGCTCTCGCGGCGTTTCTCGACAATCCCGACGAGGTGGCTTGCGTTCAGGCGAGCCTTTGCATCGACAACACCGCCGACAGCTGGCTCGCGCGGATGTTCACGGCGGAATACGCGGGGCAGTTCGACGCCTTCCTGCACGGCTTTTCACAATTCAAACTGCCGCTGCCGCTCGGCGGATCGTCGAACCATTTCAGGACAGACATTCTGCGTGAGGTTGGCGGCTGGGACGCCTACAACGTCACCGAAGACGCCGATCTCGGCGTCCGGATGGCACGCTTCGGCTATCGTGCGGCGATGTTTCGCTCCACCACGCACGAGGAGGCACCGGCGAAATTCGGCGCGTGGCTGCGTCAGCGGACGCGATGGACCAAGGGCTGGATGCACCCATGTCAATTATATAATTTAATTATATAAATCAGATGCTTACAGAGCTTTGAGCTGACAAAATGTTGTTCACAGCAACAGCATTGCAACAGCTTTCTGGGCTCCGCGAGCATGAGCAAAACGACCTCGGTCAGTAGCGGCCGTTTCGGGAGCACGACAAAGCTACTCAGCCCTCATCCACAACTGGCGTGAATAGGATTCCAAGGCTGGCGGCGTGTCTTTAACGCCCCTCCACCCCGCAGAAATCAACTTGGCAGGGCTGGCAATCAGTTCACCGTCCAGACGCTCGATATCGTCGCCACGTCCGAAGGTAGATAGAGTTGCCTTAAGCATGGACCGCGGCATCGAGAATACAGCTGGAGGACGGTTCATCCCGCGTCGCAAGGCAACGACTATATCGCAGACGGACACAGGCTTTCTGTCAGCAACAATGAACGTCTGGCGCACAGCACACGGACTACTAAGTGAAAAAACAACCGCATCTACCAAAGCTGCGCAATCCAAAAGCGAGCGACGTCGATTGAGGGCTCCAAAAGGAAGCGGGGCTGGCAGCCTTGCCAAGCGAACCAGTGAGGCAAAATTGCCTTTCACACCGGGGCCGTAAACCGTGACGGGTCGAAGAATAGTGAAGCGCAATGATGTCGCTTCGATCGCCCTCTCCGCCGCGAGCTTAGCCTTACCGTAATCATCCGTAGGCTGCGGCGGGTCAATCTCTGTGATCGGAAAATAAGCGTGTGATCCCGTCTGCGCTCGAATGGATGAAATGAAAACGAAGCGATCGACCCCTGCTCGTTGCGCCTCCAGAGCAAGGTCTGCAACGGCGCGGTGATTAACACGATCATAGTCTTCACTCGAAATCGAACTACCGATGTGGGCAATCGCGGCAAGATGTACGACACCCTCGCATCCATGCACCAAGCCACTCCAGTTTCGTCCGGCCGCAACCACTTCGTGGCCTGCCGCGATAAGCGTCGGAACTAGATTACGCCCGATGAATCCAGTAGCACCGGTGACCAGGATACGCATTATGGCGCGATTGCGGCGTCTATGCGCAAAGGAACGAAAGAAGGTTTTTAGAAAGGCATGACAAATTCATGGAAGGGCTAAATCTAATTTATGGTCCGACTTTGCTGACGAGAAGAACTCTTCGATTTTTGATGAGATAGTAAAGATATCCTCCTCGGTTAGGTCGGGATAACTTGGCAGACTAATACCACCCTCCGAAATGTCCGCTGCTATCGGGCAATTTATATCTAAAGCATAGTGGGGAAACGTGTGAACCGGGGGAAACACCGACCTAGTTTCGATCCCCGCTACACGAAGATATTTCCGTAGGCTATCGCGCAACTCTTTAGAGACGCGCATCGAATAGAGCCACCATGAATGATCGGTGCCTGGAGACAACGCCTGACGTCTCACCGGCAATCCGTTGAGGTATCTGTCGTACCAGGCAGCGATGTGCCGCTTTTTCTCAAGGATGGCCTCGGCGTGCTCTAGTTGTGCCAAGCCCAATGCTGCGCAAATATTTGTCATGCGATAGTTAAAGCCAAGCATGTCGTGCCAGTACTCTTGGGTCTCTGTCGGCGAGACTGCTTGTCCTTTCAGGTGCCGCGCTCGTTTAATCACGTCGGCACAATTTGATACGACCATACCCCCCTCGCCAGTCGTGATCGTCTTATTGCCAAAAAAACTATAGGTAGCCACGTCCGCAAGCACGCCCACAGAAACACCGTGGTATCGCGTTCCAAAAGCCTCCGCACAATCTGCGATTAGCAATAACCCATGCGCCTTGCAAAGTTTTGCGATAGCGTCCAAGTCACAAGCCCCGCCGTAGAGGTGTACAACCATTACGGCCTTAGTTTTCGGCGTGATCGCCCGCTCGATTGCTTGTGGATCGACCTGCCAATCATCATCCAATGAATCGACGAAAACGGGTGTCGCACCTGCATGAGATATCATGTTGGCCGATGCAACATATGTGAGTGTGGGAACAATGACTTCGTCCCCGGGACATATTCCTACCGCGAGCAGTGCCAAATGAAGTGCGACGGTACCATTACAAACCGAGGTGGCAAAATTCGCGCCAATGAAGTTTGCAAAGCCAGTTTCGAATTTGTCGATAAACTCCCCCCGCGAAGATATCCAAGTCGATTGGAGGCAGGCCTGAACATATTCAGTCTCGACGCCAGTTAAATAAGGCCGATAAATAGGAATCATGATGGCACTTTTCGGCTTTTCGGTACAAAAATCCGTTAGCATAGTACCTGTAAAATACATAGAAAGGACGCGAGCGCCAATGTGAGATTCTGGCGATCCGATTTCGGGAGGGGATATGACGATTGGCGCGAAGTTGCCTTCCCCGGCGCGCATAGCAGTAATCCTACCTCACGTATATCGAGGCGGCACATTTCGCGGAGCCAAGCTCTTAGCCGGCGCACTGGCAGCTGGGGCGCTTCAGTTTGGCAGCGACGCTGAGATTATTTTTGCTCACCTCGACAGCCCGAGCTTTTATCCGGACGATGAATTCAGCGACTTGCCCGCGAATGTGAAACGTCGAACATTTGCTTGGCGCATTATGCGAAACCACGAAGCCGCTCGGGCATGTCTTTATGCTGGAGTGGACGTCAAGCTAAAGCATGACGTCTACCAAGTCCCGGATGATCAAATAACACAATTTCTAGATTGCGACCTATGGGTGATCGTTTCTGATCGACTTGAATTCCCCCTCATTCCACTTCGACCTCACGTTCTGATGATTTACGACTATTTGCAACGCTATGAGAACGTTATCGGCAGTGAGGATTATGAACAGAGGCTCGTCGATCGGAATGGATCGGCTACGGCTGTATTGGTGACGACCAACTTCACAAAATCTGACGCAAAGCAATTTATTGGTCTGCCTGCTTCTCAAGTCCGAAAAGTGCCCATGCTAATTCCGGACTTCACCGCAGCAGACCGCTCTATTACTCGCGGCGACAAATTACCACCTTACTTCATTTGGACCACGAATACCGCCATTCATAAAAATCACGGCAATGCTCTTCGCGCACTTCAAGCGTACTACGACATTTACGAGGGAAAACTTGAGTGTCGGATTACCGGCTTCAATACGGAAAAGCTGCTTACCTCGGATAATCCCTACTTAGCCTCGCTGAAAGCTGCATTACCCTCCGAAAATACTCTCAAAACGAAAATAAAAATCGAAGGCGAGTTGCCTGACACAGCCTATTTGGCACTGTTAAAGAACGCCTCTTTTCTTTGGCATCCCGCTCGTGTCGATAATGGGACGTTTGCTGTCGTCGAGGCCGCCTGGTTCGGAGTGCCGTCACTGTCAAGCGACTATCCCGCCATGCATGAAATAAACCAGCAATTTAACTTACAATTGAATTGGATGAACAGCGACAATCCTCACGATATGGCGCGACAACTAAAACTCATGGAAACAGATTATGAGATGCTGCGGAAATGTCTTCCATCAACTGAAGATCTCTCCGCTCATTCGGTTGAACAATATGCAGTCGATTACTGGCTAGCTATCAGAGATTTCCTGTGAAGACCTACGGCATTTATCTGGCTTATTCGCCCCGTATCGATTTGAGGGCAGACGGCCTCGGTCGCCATCTCATACAGTTTTTGAAAGGGATTGAAGGGCGAGATGACGTGCGGTTTGTCATTGCATGCCCCAGCTGGATGCGAACCGGCCTATCTGATGCCTTCAAGGAAGCTGGGATTTCTGCCGAAGAGTTCGAAATAATCGGCCCCGTTAGAAATCCGCCACTCTATAATGTTTATGAGGCTTACCTAGCCTACAGAAAGCGCGCAAGGACCGTGGGGCGTAGTCGTTTCGCGCCGCTATGCCGGCTCAGTAACTTAATGGACAGCTCCATTGAGCGATACGAGCGATCGTTGGCGAAGACACGGAGTCCAATAGTGTTCTGGGCGCTGGCTGTTGTGGGGCTACTGGTTCTGCCCGTTGCTTTGACCCATTTCGCTATAAAGTGGGCTCTGTCATTGTTGACGAGCTCTACGGACACCAGCTTGCGGAAGCGCCTTTACAGTTATTTAGGCAGACTTTTTCGTAAAATCCGGCGACGAACTAACCTAAGACCGGACGACCAGCCCTTACCGGAAATTAGCGGGAGTGAATCTCAGCAAATTGCGCGGGAAAAGATCTCGCGACGCCTTTATAGTTATATGGAAGAGGCTGAATTTAACGCCATGATCCGCCAGATAAATGCGCGTGGAGATGTGCAGGCGTGGTACAGCCCCACAGCATTTTGGCACCAAATAAACAGCATTAGAGCCCCTCGGCTAATCTGCGTACCTGATGTCGTTCTAACCGAATTTCCAGCAGCCTTCGCTGCAATTGGTGGCGAGGCGTTATTAAGAACATTCCGGAGCGTTGAAGAAACTATACGGAACGGGCAGCACTTCGTAACGTACAGCGAACACGTAAAACAAGAAACGTTGGTGAGCAGATTTCAACTCCCACCGGACGTCGTAACGGTGGTGCCACACGGGGTAACGGATTTAAGCGCAACAATTAGCGTTGCGAACCGCGAAAAAGACCCTTCAACACAAGCCGAGATCAGGAATAAGATTCTCCTTAAGTCATTTAAAAAGGCCATGGGCTTGAATCTCGAAGGATTTGCGAACGGCGAGGTTCATTTTCTGTTTTACGCGAGTCAATTCCGTCCCAATAAAAACGTGATTTCGTTGCTGCGAGCTTACGACCATCTTCTTAAACGTCGTTTCATAGGTCACAAGCTAATTTTGACAGGCGATCCTAATGCAATACCCGAGATAAGAGAGTTCATAAAGGAACGCAGACTTTCACGGGACGTGCTGTGCCTCTACGGTCTAACAGAGGAAGAACTGTCCACCTGCTACCATCTAGCCGACCTAGCAATCAATCCGAGCTTGAGCGAGGGTGGCTGTCCCTTCACCTTAACGGAGGCGCTTTCGGTCGGAACGCCGGTGGTAATGTCCCGTATTCCGGTCACAGAAGCGATCGTGACCGACCCCGCCCTTCGGGACATGATGCTGTTCGATGGCTACGATTGGAAGGACATGGCTGCACGGATCGAATGGGCGTTGAACAACAGGGACACCCTGCTCACGCGCGAATTGGAGCTCTACGAAATTCTTAAAAAGCGTACTTGGCGCCACGTCGTCGACGAACACATCGCCATTCTCGACCGAATTTCTGAGCAACCGAACTAACGTGGCTAACGATTGTTCTACAGATAACGCTCACCGCGCTTACGTTTTCGTATTACCCTTGCTGGATTGCCATAGGCGACTACACCATCTGGCAGATCGTCGACCACGACCGCGCCACCTCCGATCACCGTATCGCTGCCGATACGAATGCCGTGAATGATAACAGCGCCTATACCAATAGCCGATCCTTGACCTATCAGGCAATTTCCACCGGAGACCACACCCGGCGCAACAGAAGCAAAGTCCTCAAGGGTATTATCGTGATCGAGTTTGGCGCCCGTGTTGATGATGCAATCACTCCCTATTTTGGTTCTAGGCCCGACAATCGCGCCCGCTGCGACGAAGGTGTTGCACCCGATGAAAACACCTTTCGCCACAATAACGCTTGGATGAAGCACGGTCGCAAATGAAAGAGCGGGCTGAGATAGCCGAACGGTTTCGGCGATTTTTCTTCTCGCTGCGTTATCACCGACGGCGACAATAACCGCATCTATCCGATGAACTTCTTTAATTTGGGCGACATCGGAGTCTGTCCCCAATACGGGATACCCCATGATAGGTTCATCGCCCTGACCTATCTCTCCAACGTATCCAATAACGTCGAACAGACCTGATTTCTCCGCCGCGTCGGCGACAACCGCCGCATGTCCAGACGTACCGAAGATTGCGAGCCGTTGTTTGTAAACTTGATCCAGCATGGCGTTCCCGAAACCCTGGCGAGCAGCGCGATTCTATCTCGTATCGTAAGTAGCCGGAGTTCGCGACGAGGCAACAATGTCTTTATATTTCTGAACTACGCCCTTCACATCGCCCCTCGCGGCAATTTGCCCGTGATGCATTACGATCGCCGCATTGCAGTATTTCTCCATCGACTTCAGATCGTGCGACGATAAGACTACGATGCGGGACTGTGAAAGAAGCCTGTCCATCCTTTGTTGAGCCTTTGCACGAAAGCTCTCGTCACCCGCACCGATAATTTCGTCCAGTAGCAGGATATCGGGCGGGAAATGCGTGGCTATCGCGAAGGCGAGCCGCAGATTCATGCCCGTCGAATAGGTATGGATCGGCAAGTGAATAAAATCGCCCAAATCAGAGAACGCAACGATCTCGTCGATCGCTCCTCTTGCTTCCGCATAGCTATGTCCCATGAAGATAAGACGAAACAAGATGTTCTTGATGCCGCTGGCATTGAGATCCATACCGAGCGTAACGTCTGTAAGAGCATTGACCCGGCCGGACAGGGAGACGGAGCCCGATGTGACCGGGTAGACGCCGGCTATCACGCGAAGGAGCGTGGTCTTGCCTGCACCATTGTGTCCGATGATACCTAGGCGTTGTCCATCAGGAATTTCAAGATCGATACTCTTCAATGCTTCGACATATGGCGAGACGCCTCGCTCACGCCCGATCAACCCGCCCACTGCGCCGTAAACGGCCCGCTGTAACGAATGCGAATACATTCCGACGAGAGGATAGCGCAGTGTCACTTGACGCAAACTGATCATACTTCACAACCAAAAAATGACTGTGCGCGCCCAAACCCTGTGGGCGAGAGCTGCCAATGCGACGCTTGCCAGCGTCCAACCCAACACTGAAAAATACGCCAGCCTGTGAACTTCCATGCCTATGAGCGGATTCCGGAGAATATCAATCAACGAGGCAAACGGATTTAAGACAAACAAATAATCAACGTACATCGCCGGAAGAAAGCTCACCTGCCACATGACTGGCGTCAGCAGAAACATAACCTGCATCACCGTCGCCACCAGCTGAATTAAATCGCGATACCGCGCGCAAACTAGCGAGAGCGAGTAGCTAACCGCTGCTAGAAAGATGAGCGTGGCGACCAGCGAAAAAATGAACGCCGGCGAGACGGCCAAGTGCGCGCTCTTCGACCAGAGAATAATCCCTATCATAATAGGCACATTATGGGCCACAATAATGACCTGTCGATAGAGATGAGCCATCGTTGAGAGTAGGAATGGCACCCTCTCGTTGACGTAGATGCGAGCGTCACCGACCAGCACCGCTGGGCTCTCATTGATGGTTGACGCGATGAACTGATAAATAATGCTGCCACAAGCGATAAAGGGCAAATATTCGTCTATCTGCATTTTCCATATTTGTGACCACAACAGCCCCAACGCGACGACGAAAATGAGGTTGGATATCATTAGCCAAAATTGACCGAGAATTGAACGTGCGTACCGCGCTCTAAGTCCTGAAACTCCGAGCAAATGAACTAGGCGCCAACGCTTCGCAACTTCACAAATATCCCGTATCACAACACGCCCCGTTAGTGGGCAGGCTCTCCGCCGCCCCGCAAAATGCTCTTCCCAGCTCCGATTCTTTCTTCCGAACTTTGAACAGCAATCCGGAAGCTACCAAGTGATAATCTTAGGCAGCCATTAAGCCAACCGAAGTGACCGAGGTGACAGAAACGAGCTGTTTTGGTTTGCCTTTTCTTTATCTGTAGTGATATGTGGAGACACGGCTAGGGCGCATTTCCCACTTTATTCGGTTTATTCTAATAGTTCTTCTTTATTGGCGCGATCTAAAAAGCGTCATTGAGTTAAGCGCTAGGCATTATGATCCCTCCAATCATTTTTCACGATTATTTCGCGATTAGAGGAGGAGGAGAGCGGCTCGTGCTCGATCTCGCGCGAGCTCTAAATGCCTCTATTGCTTACGGCTACTCTACAGCCGAGTCTTATGGTAGCGAGCATTTCCCAATAGAAAAACTTGATCTAAATTTATCTCCTCGGCTTCGCAGAGCGGGCCTGCATATCCCCGCTCTGGCTTGGATTTTTTCCCAGCAGCGAAATTTCGCCGCCCATTTCGACACGCGCATCTTCAGTGGTGTTTGCGCGCCGTTAGCTGCGCCTGCAAGGTCTGCCCCGGGCCGAAGCATTTACTATTGTCACACACCCCCGCGTTTTCTCTATGATCAACGTGATTTTTTCACGAAACGCAGCTCCGCTGTCACCCAACTTGGGATGGCTTTGATCGGCTCGACGTTCCAGCGTGCCTATGAGGCTGCAATCGGACGTATGCACCTTATCGTTGCTAACTCACAGAATGTGCAGCGTAGGGTTACACGTTATTTAGGGCGTGACAGTGTGGTCATCTATCCTCCTTGTGCGACCTCTGAATATGAGTGGAGGGAGCAGGAGGGATATTATCTTTCTACGGCGCGCCTGGCGGCTTTGAAACGCGTCGATCATATCATCGACGCTTTCCGGAGCATCCCGAACAAGAAGCTTGTGGTTGCTTCGGGCGGCGAGCAGCTTCAGGAGCTGCGCAATCGCGCCGCGGGCATGGAGAACGTTAGCTTCACAGGCTGGATAAGTGAAAGAGAATTACGCTCGCTTATCGGGGGGGCCATCGCAACGATCTATGTGCCAATCGATGAGGATTTTGGAATGTCTCCCGTTGAGTCTATGGCTGCAGGCAAACCCGTCATTGGCGTGGCCGAGGGAGGTCTATTAGAGACCATCGTTGACGGAGAAACCGGAGTTTTGCTGCGGAAGGATTTTGGAGTATCTGATTTGGCGCAAGCAATAGAAAACATGACGCCGAAAAGAGCTTCCAACATGCGGCGTGCATCGGAGGCACGAGCTTCAATATTTTCCTACGAACGGTTCGTAGAAGAGATGCGGCGCATCGTTGAAGACCAAACCCACAACACATAGTATTGATCTGCTTCCTCTCTTAATTACCTTCTAAATAATGATTTTCTGCGTATCAATTTAGAGAGCCAGCTTTGCTCCGATAATCGATCGGCTTCACTGGGAAGATTTAATTTCCTTAACTGCCGAACGCCATCATCATCGAAGAACATCTCGAACACCAAGCGGCCTTCGTACTTCACCTTGATCATCGAGCCTTCAGCATATGGCTTCTCCCGGTGCGGATTGGCCTCAAGCAATTCGATGGCAAGTTCGTTGAGGCGCCATTCGTACAGACGTTTGCGTTCGCCTCCGATTTCGAGGTTGCCCGCCGGCCGCATCGACTTCGCAAGCGCAAGGGCGGCGTCGAAGATCACCGCCGCTTGCTCATGTCTTTCTGCCCGCTCGCTCATGGCGCTCACACTAAACGGGCCAAATCGAGTTCGCTGGCAATGGCCTCCCCGACCTTTCCCTCCGGATATGCGAAGCGATCAAGGATCATCTTGGTCCAAACCGGCTCTTTTGAGCGTCCAGTACGGTGAAAGGCGGTCGGCTGGGGCGCTTCGCCGCGCACCACGGCTCGGGAAAGCTCGCCCGTGTCTCGATATTCCAAGTACGCTGCGACCATTTCAGCACGCATCAACGCCGGCCACGCTCCGGCCGGAGGGTATCTCGGTGGAAGTGGAACGCGTGTTGCCATTTAGTTGGTTCGGTAACGTTCAGCTGAGGCCAGCATCAGAACTCGTGGCAGCAGATCCAGTATAAGCTCGCTCCCGAAACAGCGCGCGCCGATGAGGACCCGAACAACCTCGCGCCTATCGCACAGATCAACGCCCATAGTGTTCAGGATTGCAACCATTAGGTCTGTCGGCGACGGCGGGAATGACTGAATTTCAGTTTGTATGCTAAAAGCTCGTTGAGCCTGCGACATGGGTGTCTCCGGTTGCGGGTTAGGGCCGGTCCGGAAGTTGGCGCTTCCAACCGGCCCGCTATTGTGATATCACGGTTACCATGAAAAAGCAAACCGTGATATCACAAAAGAAACGGGGTCCCGCCCCGACTGGAAAAGGCGAACCACAGTTGGTTCGAATGCACGATGAGCAACTTGCCAAGGTCGACCTGTGGCGTGAGAAACAAGAAGATGAGCCCTCACGCCCCGAAGCCATTCGCCGGCTGGTCGACCTCGGTTTGAGGGTGAAACAGGCAAAATAACGCCATTACTAATCGCTGGAACTCGTCATGTCGCATGAGCAATTGCCGCGCATTTCCGCCGTCTCAGTTGCCGGCCCATCAACCCTCTACATCACCTGGAAAGGCGATGAGGAGCCGAGTTCAATAGATCTCGCAGATTGGATCTTAAGCGGCGGCACGCTTCTCGCGCCTCTCAACTCCGACGAAGTTTTTGCGATGGCCGCCATCGGCGGCTACGGCACAATAGTGACTTGGGACAAGGGCGAAGGAGATCTTGCGATCGATGCCGTTCACTTGAAGATTATCGCTGACGCTTCGAGCGACAAAGAAAAGAATAGTTCAGTCATTCCAGACGATTTCGATGTGTCCATCTAACGCATATATCGCTTTCAGCAATTTGAAAGGGCGGGGCTTATTTCTGCGGGCACTTTTCGTGAAGTAATTACGAAATCCGCACATTGCATCCAGATCTTTGAGCGTAAGATTGAGATCGCCCGCTCGTTTTCTGAGTACATCAAGCTCTCTTATTCCGGTAATTTTCTTCGGCGCTCGATCGCGCCGCAGTCCTTGCCTCTGAGCCGCACAATCGAGGCTGGCCCAAGTTCTTCCTTCAAATTCCGAGAGAAGTTCTGCTTTAGGAGCATGTTTCCAGAGTTTTCGCAGCTTACAAACTTCTTTGCCAGTCCAGAAACGTCTGGTTATTGAACCGAGTTTTAATTTTTGGACTCTGCCCTTTATTGCGAACGCAGATCTATTTCGGAGTTTTCTTTTAAGCATTTGGCGATTTGGGTACCACTGTCTCAGGATTTCATCTTCGTGCTCCGTCCACAGCATCCGGCCGCTCGCTGTATGGCCGTTTCGCTTCAAACGCTCTCGATTTCTCATACTTCGATTAGCGTTTGACGTGAGGTATCGAAAATCCATGGCGCACCTCCGAATTTCATCGAAGACGTTTTATATAAAGGTGCGATATACGTTCTGTGGTTTTCCCCGCTTTGCACTGTACGAGTTTATTGAACGAATTTTGAAGTGTCGGCGATACAAAATCCTTCTTGTCGCACTAGTTTCGCAGTCGAGCAGCGCAATCGCAGCACAGATCACATGCGAAGGGTTCCGCGACCGGCTGCGGCAATCGATCAGCGACGCCGGCGACAAGGTCGCCTAGCAGTTTCATCGAAGCTGACCTACCAACGCGAGAACAAGACGTTCTCACGATATGAACTAAACAACGTCGCGCACATGGCAAAAAACTTAAGTTTAAACGCGAACGATCGATTTTACTATCTCGAAGCGCGCGTTGGACGTTGAGCCTGGCGGGGGGGGAGCTGAAGGCACTTCGCCTGCAGCATCTAAGCGCGGCCACCGCATGCGCTGTCACCTCCTCGTCGATGAAACTCGCTTAATATGAGTAATTAGCGGCTCGGCTCATCCAAGCTACAATTAAGCATATATGTGGGCAACAAAGCGTGGTGAAATCGAGCCGCGGGATTTTGGTCAGCGAGAGTTTGACGCCGGCGATAAGCTCGAATTTGGAGCTGAGAAAGGGCGCCTGACCTTTAGATTGACCTCGCCGCCACGATGATAGCTTAAGCGGGATAGTCCGTAGCGCGCTCAAACGATTTGCGCGACGGAGGTATCCACGTCAAAAGCGGCGAGCTTCCTGTTCGCTCCTTCTCCCAAACCAGCCACGCATACCCGGTCGCAGTCGATGCCTTTTGATCCAATCGGCCTTTGACCATTGGCACTCGCTCGCAGTACTGGGCGAATATCGTTGGCGGATTAACCTCGAACAACGCACGGTACCGACCAACGCTTTCGATAAAGACAGTGCGAACTAAAACAGCCACCCCTTTGCGCGCAACAATAAGTGCACGCTCAACAAAGTCCTGGGCTAAGCGAAACGGCGGATTGGTTATCACCCAATCAACGGCATTTGCTTCATACGGTACCGACAGGAAATCCCGTACTTCACCATAACCATAAGCAAACGCATCGGAGGCGCGAACTTCACCAAACTGCTCCTTTAGGACTTTGGCCATATGGCCTGCGCCGCAGGCGGGCTCCAAGCACGTCTGCTTTTCCAATGGCCCCTGATCATTGATGACATGCGCCAGAAAAGCTCGTGTTGCCCATGGAGGCGTTGGAAAATCATCACGACTATCCGATGCTTCGGTCCGTTGTGCCATCACGGCGTGCGATCGATTTTGCATAATTAAGAACCCAGTTATGGTCAGATTTTGTGGAGAAGATCGTGACGAGGCTTATGCGGATACGCGACGATCGCGTTAACCCGTGGTTCCGAAGCCGTAGTCAGCGTGCACGGCCTGCTTTGACGTGTTGCCGCCTAGCGAACTGTGCTTCTGCGGCGGTGGATTTGCGACGTTCGGCGTTATGGTAGGCGAAGCACTGAAGCTCAACATGCCGATCCAGCGCTGGACGGCCGCGGCGATGATTGCGTCAACGCCCTGAAGCGCTCCGTTGATCGCCGTCTTATATGCATCGCCGGTCGCCTGCCCTGCGCCGGCGGCCTGTTGCGAGCCATCGAGGTAATCGACTGGCTTCGCCCCTGCTCCAAAGATACTCGGACTGTCGGAACGAACAGACGCACCGCGACCGACACCGGGCTTACGCACCGCTCCGTTACGATCTGCGTTTGGATCGTAGCCGTATTCGCCCTGTAGGATCGAATTCACAAGCTGCTGCTGCGTTTCTGGATCAGCATTTGCGATCGTGTAGGCGGAACCAAGACCGAGAAGACCGGGCAGAAATGGGACCGCACCGGCGGCGCCAGACAAGGCACCACCCCCGCCCCCAACCGCCGCGCCAACGCCGGTAAACCACTGGTACAATCGGCGGGCCAGCAGAATTCCGCCGATGCCACCGGCCGCCGCGGCCGCGCCAGTCCCCAGCCCGGCCTTCTCCGCAAGGGCTGGATCGTTCGCGAGCGTAGACGTCAACCGACCGATGCTGTCGGTGAATGCGTTCAATAAAGGAACTGCCTTCTGAAGTGGACCTTCACCAAGAACGGAGAACAAGTTCTTGAACGAAGATGTAAACCCTTCCAACGCGACAAACGGGTCTTTCGAACGAAGCTGCTCGGCCGCAGCCAACCCGGGAGCATTCTCGTACTGAACAGATTTCGCCTGATATTGCTCGCGCTGCGAAATCAACTTCTCAAACAAATTGGACACGACCTGATTGCTGAAAACCTGATTGAGCGCTTTCGCAACAGCAGGTTGGTCGTCAGGGCTGATGCCCTTACGCTGAAGCGCAGGGATCAAGTTTTCATAGGCGTATTTGTCCGGATCAGTCAGAATTTTCCGATAATCGCGAAATCCATCTTTGTCGCGCAATCCGAATTCGGTCTGCGCTTCTTTTGCGCGCTTCGTCGACCGATCACCCGCGACTTGCGCCAGCGTCGACCCCAAGGCTGTTCCGAGCCTTGACGCTTGTAAGTCCCCCTGTAACCCGGGCGCAACCGACACCAAGAACCGATCGGAAAGTCCCGGCCCTGCGCTCTTCGACAGACGTGCTATTTCTCTCAGGTCACCAAGCTTAAGGTCGATGCCTTCGACACCAAGCGCTTTGAGGTATCCGTCGTAAAGCTGCTTTACCTCGTTTGGATCGATATTCTTTCCAAGGGTGTCGAGCGCGCTGAAGAACTTCGCGCTTTCACTAACCGCTGCATCCTTGCCCTTCAGGCTTTGAAGGACGACCAGTCCCTTCGCAAGTACATCGCCGATTTCAACTGCTTTATCGATCGATCGGAAGGACGTTGCGGTTTCGCGTAAAGATTGGTGAAGCGTCTGGCTATCCACCGACGGGAATTGAGAAGACAGTCCCAACGACTGCGCTTTAAGTCGAGCGTTGTCCGAGGGCGTGAGGCCAGCCAGATAATCGCGCGCATTCTCCCGAGCGTTGCCGGCTGTTGCGCCGATAGCTGACCGGCTCACGCGGCTCGCCGCATAAGCCGCGCTACCGACGCCGACAAAGCCCGCAGCGGCGCGACCTCCACGCAGGAAGCCCTCGCGAATTTCCGTTGTGCGCTTTGTCTCAGCGCGGATCGCGCGAAGATCGTTTATCGTCGATTGTTTCCAGAGCCGCAGGGCGCCAAGCTTATCGGAAGTCTTCAGACCGGCGATCGCGCTATTCAGCGCCTCGAAGTCTCTCGTGACTGATCGCAGCTCCTTTGAAGTCAGGCTGAACTTTGAGTATTCCTTCGCAATATCGATGTTCTTGAATGCCTTCGCCGACTTCTGCGCACGCTCAAGCGAGCTTGCAAGGTTGTCGACGCCCTTGCCGCCGCCGCTGGCAAGCTTCTTCTCCGCATCGGACACGCCTCTGAGGGCGATCCCGACGCCTTTCGCCGGACCACTAACGCGATCGATCAAAGAAATGATCAGTTGGGACGTTAGGCTTGCCATGTTACCGCGCCCTTCTCAAGATATGGCTTTCGCACTTCAAATGCCGCGCCGGCTGCTGTAAGTGCCAATTTTGGCTTACCGGATGCCGCGTCTTCAGCGGTAAAGGTAACACCCTGTTGCGCTCCATCACTTTCGTCTGTCATCTCATGCCGAAAAAACTAAACTTCGATCCCGCTTGAAATGTACCAGCGGGTGATCCACCACTGCTGCTGAAAATCCTCATGCGATCTGGCGCAGATGTGAAAGTTGCCAAATTAAAACTTAGACCACCGCCGTTTGAGATTGCTTGAATGTAAAGCGCGACGGTTGATATCGTCGATCTGACCATGAGTGGCGTGGACGAGCCCGGCGAAAGCCCAGTCGAAGAGTTTCCGGTCGTTACCAAAGCGGTGGATGAGTTTCGCAACGAGGCCGAGACGTCACCTCCCGAACCAGCATTGTTTGACGCCGCCATAATACAAATAACTTCGCGGTACAGACCGGCTGCCCATGACTGTTCGACAAATGCAGATGAAGAAGAGAGCGTTTGCGTCGCTCCGATCTGCTCCCAACCAGCCTTCGCAAGGGCCGCAATTGCCTCAGAAACCCGCGCGGCCGTCATGACCTTGGTGGCCTCAGCGCCCGCCTGTGCCTCTGCCGTGCTGGCAAGGAGTACTGCAGGAATGTGTCCGGAACCGTCAAGCTGTACGACGTTGTTTGCGCCCGTCCCGACGTTCAAAACGGCCGCCGTCCCGAGGCCGGCCAGCGTGCGCAGCGCTGCTGCGTCCGCGAGTGTCACAACCGACTGCGCGAAGCCAGTAAACCCTAGGTTCGTGAGTGCGTTCGCTTTCTGAGCCGTAGTCAGGCTTTGCCCGCTGGTGTCGATACGGAGCCTGTTGGATAGCGACGATGTCATCGCTGCAATAGCATCGTCGTCCGAGGCGAGCTTTGTCGCGATTTCATTCAACGTATCAAGCGCGGTCGGCGCGCCAGCGACCAAGGCAGCAATTGCATCGGTGATATCTTGCGGCGTGGCCTTCCCGGCTATCTGCGCTGCGTACCCGTCGTAGGTCGCCTTAAGCGTGGCTGTCAGCCATTTCCGCGTCGCGCTTTCTGCAACCAGATCGGCTGATGTTCCACCCCCTTCGAGCAAAGCCAGTATATCGAGAATTTGTTGCTTCGCGCCGGTCGCGTCATTCAGCGCAGCGGTGATTGCGTCGTCTTTCTCCTGTGCATCCTGTGCGATTGGCTCAATCAGGATTTCGATGACCTGAATTCCGCGCGCGAGAAGAGCGTCCGCAAGTTGCGTCTGCGCATCGCGCGCAGCCTGAAGGTCAGCAATATCGGAAGCGATCCGCGCGACGAACTTATCCCAAGATGCGCCACCGATGTATTTCATCACCGACGATCGAAATTCGGCATATCCCATCGCGCGTCCCCGCCTTCAAAATGGACTAGTCGTTACCGCGGCGCCAACGCCCTCGCAGGGGTGATAACGCGATCGATTTAAAAACGATCATTGAGACGTTGAGCTCGACCGCGCATGGCATTCTCATTCGATGAACGGGTCAACTCATCTCAACAATCTCGACAGTGAAATCTTTCTTTCCCAAATCACGGGGCGGAGCTGCTCCAGTTGCGTCGCAATTTTGTCTGAAACGGATACATCGGCAATGGCATTGCCATAGCCGCTGATGCGCGGAATGTTTACGTTAGTATAACGGCCGTCCAACTGATCAAAGACTTCAAAAGCATCCTTGAGCATTTGGACTGCTTGAGCGTGCATTTTTTCAGCTAACGCTCGAAGCGACTCCACTTCACTCTCGAATTGCACGCTAAGCACCGCGTGTTTATCAGACAACTTGTCGCGCAATATATCAGTCGCTCCTATCGCGCCCTCCATCTGTCCTTTGATCGCGTCAATTTCCTTCTCGATCCTTTCACAAGCCTCGCCCGCCGCACACCATTCAGCTTCGTCATAAGGCTCATGCGCGATTTCGTGAGCGGATCGAACGACCGAGAGACTAGTGCGCTTAGCTTTTGCCACTTTTAGCTGGTTCGAGAGTTCGACCAAACGGATTGGGTACTCTGAGCGCTCGCTGTTAATGTTCTCGAGCATCTTTCGAGCTCGACAGCATTCCTCCGCGGCTGCTATCAGCGCAACACTGAGCTCCTTGTCGATTTGAACAGTTGCCTTCACTTGACCGCTCCGTGCGTATCGCTTTCAAATTTGCTGTTGGCCCTCGCAACTGACCTACTCCAGACGGCAGCAACTTCCGAACTTCCGGTGGCAACGGGATCTTCCGCACCGACGGTTACGAGACCTCCCGGTGCATCGCGGCTACGAAGCCCAAGAGAGGATACAGTAGCCTCCGGCGCGGCCGCCGAAAGCATTGCCTCGGCAACTTCGAGCGTTGCGCCGCTCAATGCAGCAGCCAGTGCGAGCTTCGGCTTTCCTGAAGCCCACGAGGCTTCGAGGATTGACCGAAAACGTTCGCGCTCAGAAGCAACCGCTTCGGATTTCGCTCGTTCGATCGCGGCTGACATCTCGGAGGTCGCTGCCGCTACCGCTGCCTCGACCTGCTCGGCAGTGAAATTCATTTGCCACCTCTGACTATGCGGAACTGACTGGGCCGCCTCGCAAGACGGACGTTATGGGCGGGACGTCCCGACGGGGGTGCCAAGCGTAAAATCTCTCGGATGCACTCGACCGGTACAGTGCCGTGCAGCGCGAGCTGTAAGGCCGCTCCTTCCCTGCCCGCTACTTCGGGCATGGCCATGATGGTCCTGATACGTTCTCGCTCTTCTTGCGCGCCCGCCGAAAAAGCGAAGAGAATATCGTCGTTTTCAAAGAAATCCTTTGTCACGCAATCACTCCAGCGTGCTGGCGAACGATCGAACGAAGCCGTATAGGGCTGGCTCGATCCAAATCCGAAATCAAACCTTCCAGGCTACTGACCTCATCGGCCAATCCCGCGTCCACAGCTTGTCGGCCAAGATAAACACGCGCCTGAGTATTTCGGATTATTTGCGCCGACAGTTGCGGCCGATGGCCGGCGATGTTCAAGACGAAGAGCTCGTAGAGATCGTCCACTTCGCGTTGAAGATTATCGGCAACTTCTTCCCGAAGAGGTTCGAAAGGGTTGCCGTCGACCTTACGGTCGCCAGCAAAAATAAGCCGAACGGCAATTCCTGCTTTATCCAGCCGGCGACTGTGTTCGGTGTGAACTAACACGACACCGATTGATCCGCTTAAACCGCTTTTGGTCGTCAAGACCTTGGTCGATGCCGCGGCGAGCGCGTAGCCCGCGCTCGCCGCCATACCGTTCACCATCGCGTAGATTGGCTTGGTGGCCGACGCTGCCCGAATGAAATCAGCAGCCTCAAAAGCTCCGACGGCTTCGCCGCCCGGGGTATGCATGTCCAGAATGATAGAATGAACCTCCGGATCAGCTACCGCAGTTGAAACCAAATATTTGATCCGCTCGTAACTCACCAAACCGCTTAGCGGATCTATCCAACTTCCTCGGTGCACCAACGATCCGACAATTGGGATAACAGCGGTCCCCGCTCGTGTATGTTGATAAGGCTTTCGTAAATTTTCCGGCTCCGAACGATCCGCCGGAATGAACTCGGCAGGAATGAACTCGGCAGGATGGCGATCCGCGTTCGACGCAAGTTGGACTTGCTCGTGAGCGGCAATCAACGCCGATACATCGACCGGCAACCTATCCTCAAGCGCCGCAAGTATTGCAGGAAGCTTTTCCGGCTTAATCAAAAGCGGCTGATTGATTATCCGATCAGCGATGTGAGCCAATATCGTCATTATCCGAACGTCTCAAACTTCCTCCGATTTGTCTTGCGGCAAAACCGGCGTTGTACCGGACAAAATCGGCGCGTCGTCCCGAGCTAGGCATCTCCGAAGCAACGCGACGTCAACCCGCTTGCGTCCCGGCTCACGTGAATTGATTTCGGGATATTTCTTTCTAAGACGACGTAGCGTTCGGTCATCGACACCTAGCTCTGCGCAGGCTTGTTTCAACGTCCTTAATTGCGTCCCCGGCTCATCATCGCCGTTCAAGGTATCGATAATTGCCTGCCCGAGAGCTTGGTATTTGGCGTCTATAGCCATCGCGGCCTCATAGATTTCTCTTTCTCGGCTGGTTCGTAGAACCTTCAAGACCCTGTCGCGGCTGGTCATGTCGGCTTTCTCCCGGTTAAACCCGAAAGTGAACTAAGCCCAAGGCCTGCCTCCCTTACTCGGTTTGCAGCCATGAAGGCCCGCTTACTGGCTGCTCCGAACGCACCATCAATCCGATCCTCAATCCTACGACGTAGCGCAAGGTCATCCGTGACCTGCGCAGGGATAGCCATCAGGTCGGACCGCAGCGGACCGGCAATTTCGTCGATGACGCGGATCGCTTCCTGCTGTCCCTGCTCAATCAAGACCTTCTTTCGATCCGCATTACGAAGCTGGATTTCTTCGGCGCGGGCTGCCTGGACCTCAGACGCGGCGGCGGACCGTGAGGCTTTCCGCTGATCATCTTTCAGCCAAGCCACGTAGGCGCGCACGTTTGGCAGAAGTGGATAACGACCCTTGGCGGTCCGCCTAAGAACGCCCTCCACCTCCAATTGCTCGATACGTTTCCGAGACAGGCCAACAGCCGATCCAAGCTGCTTTGCAGCCACTTCCGTGGCCTCATCGATCGCCATTCGATGCTCCTCCAGGGAAGGGAAGTTGAAATTTCATCGGCCCAAAAATCCTCAAATTTCGGGGGCTGCGCCGCCCGCACCTAAAACGACCGTTTGTACGGTCCCTAAATTGTTTCGCCCCCAACGATCGCTGTTGGGGGTGTTGGGGTTGCTGTTGGGCCTCTCGTTGGGGTTGGCAAAGCCCAATCCCAAACCCCCAACAAAGCCCCCCCTTTAGGGGGGCTGTTGGGGGTGTTGGGGTCAGCCCGGATGCCCCAACCAAACCGACTTGCCATCAAAGGTAATCTGACGTTGATCGCGAAGCTCATTGAGAACCTTTCGAAGCTGTTCGGATGTGCTGTCAGGGCTTTTACCTACGATGATCCCTGCAGAGCGGACCTGTTCTAAGCAGGCGCGCCGGTCGGCGCGCCCTTCTACGGCGAGCTCTTGAACAACATTCAGAACCCGCTCAGCGCGAGATGGGCCTGTCTCGGGGGCCGGATCCTCGTCTTCGCTCTCCGCTTCGACTACGGAGATCACTGTCTGACCGGCGGCAGCCTTGATCGGCTTAAGCTGAAACGCAAAGATCTGATCTTCACTAACCGCATTTGCCTTGGTCACAGTAAGTTGGCGCTTGTCGTCCCCGCCTGCCTTGACCGCCAACTCCAAATCAACCGCTCCGAGCAAAGCGGTCGACCCCCGCATGTCACCCCCACCCTTATTCGTATGATGAACAAAGATGACCGCAGCGGTCGGCACTTGCTCCATGAGTTGGGTGAGGTTCTCGATCACGACACCCATGTCGCGAGCCGCGTTCTCTTCGGAGCCCGGAATGCATCGCGCAAATGTATCGATTGCGATTAAGACTGGACCTACGCTCAAAGTCTTGATGACCTGAACAAGACCGAGCACTTCGCTCAGTTTACTCAAGTTCGGGCGATCTCTGGATACATAGAACTGAGAGGATGTTTGGCGGATTGCAAGCAGTCTTCTGCAAGTCTCCGCAAAGCGTTCCGCCGCAATGTAAATCACGGGCCCAGTGAGCACGTCGCGCCCGAAGAACGGTGCCCCTTCGGCGACGCAGGTCATCAGGTGCTGGAGGATCGCCGACTTGCCTTTCCCCGGCGGACCAACCAGCGCAGCAATTTCGCCGGGAGCGAGAAGCCCCTTAATCACTTCTACCCGCCGCTCAACAGCAGGCAACGCGTTGAGATTGTGAAGCGCAAAAGTCGATCTATTCTGAGGAACGACTGTCGCTCTAGCGAGATCATCGCTTATACCGGCCGCTCTTGCCACGCGTTTTGGCAACTGGGCCGTCATGCCGCACCGCCGGGAAGCAGGACTTCGTGCCATATCCGCGCGCGAACAGCGCGCGCAAAGCAAATGAGCTCGTCTTCGACTATTTGGTCGTCGACACCAACTGCCCGAAGCTCGTTATGCATCTTTTCGAGCAACCGGCGCAGATGGGTGTTGGCCATGTCCTCGGGCAAGCGCGCCATGCGCGCGGCCGTCGTCTCGACGAGATGCGCCGTTCGGGCAAGAGGAAATGGGATGAGCACCGCGGACATCACGCGGCCTCATCGGGTGCTACATTCCCAGCCAACGGCAAGTTTTTCAGGAAGGTTTTGTAATCGTCGTCGAGAACGATCGTTCGTCGGCCCAGCTTTCGGGCCACCAGCTTGCCGTCGGAAATTGCTTTGAAGATGGCAGTACGGTTCAGCGTACCCTCTTCAATCAGCTGATCGATTGTGTGGGCGGTTCTGGACATCACGATCCGTCCGAAATCAAACACAACATCCCGTTGCGTTTGGTGAGGCGTGATTAGAACTGGTTCTAGGGATCGGGATAGATATCGAATTTGGAATTAGAACGGAAAAAAGGCCAGTTCTAATTCCCGAAAATTTGCTTGCCGATCCTATCGTACAGCCGCTTCTCGAACAAGGCAGCTTCCGATCGGGGAAACTTTAGGTCATCCAAAATTGTCGCGATTAACCTGTGAAAATCCGCACGATCATCGTGTGTTAGTTCGCCAAATACCTCGTTCCATTGAGTTGCTGCCAATTCAATCATCGTTCTGATGAAGGGATCTTCCCTGTTATTAGCCCGTCTATCGGGAGCAACCGTCAGGCTATCAACAAAACTGGAAATAGAGACCTTAAATCCGGCCAACTCGGTCTCGAATTTTCGGAGCCGCTGTAGAACAGTCAAGAACTCTTGGCTATGAGGAAGGTCGCTATCTTTGATTTTTACAGCTAAGGCCAAATCCGGAAGATCGCTAAATATCGCCCCTTCCAACTCGCTTTGAATAGATGACAGTTTGCTCAGAAGTTTTTTGGCTTTCGCCGCCTGTGTAGGATGTCTATCGAGCGCGATCTCATCAGAAATCACAGCGACTAACACACAACGTAGAAGCTCCGTCCTTACCGCGAAGCCATCGTGCGGGACCCGACGCTTATCGATGAGTACTTTTAGCAAGCGATCAACCTTCAAAGAACCCGACGGAGCCCGCCTTTTCTCTTCCAAAACGCGCTGAAGTTTCGTCCTTTCATCAATAGACATCACCATTGCGACATGCCTTCTCGATGTACAGTCAGCGAGACTACCTTCCCTGTATATGCTGAACCGCCAATCGTCGCGCGAAGTCGAGCATTCCAAGCTTCGAGCGCAACACGCTTACGCTCGATCGCGTCAGTTCGGATATAGTGCCTAGTCAGAATACGCGTAGATTTGTCGCCGCTCTCGTGACCGATGATCGATGCGACCAGTTCATGCGCTATGCCAAGATCAACGAGCCCGGTTGCGACCGTCCTTCTCAAGTCGTGCGATACGAAGTGCTCCAGGGGCATACGGCGCCTCCGATTGACTAGCGCGCAGGCGACATCATTGCTCGTAAGTATTCGGCCGTTTTCACATTTGAATAGTGGCCCCCGCGACGCTTTTTCAAATCGCTTTTCTAAAATTTCCTTCGCAAGATCTACAATTGGAGTGACACGGGGTTTTTTATTCTTCGAGCGGAGCGCCGGCAAAGTCCAGATCCAGCTCACTCGATCGATTTCTTCGGTATTCAAACCTGCGACTTCGCCTATCCGAGCACCAAGGCACAACTGCAAGCGAAGGGCATCCGCCACATCGGGGTTAAGGTCGGACGTCGCGAGCCAATCCCAAAAAATCTTGATTTCGCCGGGGGACAATATCCGATCACGAAGCTCGCCCGGACTGTAGCTCTTCAGCCCGCGGACAGGGTTTTCGGCGACAATGTCTTGACCGACGGCATAAGCGAACATCGCGCCGATGCTCTGTCGTTGCTTTTCCGCCTCCCGTAGGACACCGCGATCCGCGGTAGCGTTCAGGATCTGCCGAATATCCCGCCGCCTGATTTCTTCGGCGGGTCGGTTTTTGATTGATGCAAGCGCGCGGCGGAGCCTCAGTTCTATTTCGTGCTTGGTCCGAAGCTTTCCGCACGCACGCTTCACGTAGTCCGCGACGAGTTCATCGACAGTCATCCGGGCGGCGGCAGCTTCTTTGGCTGCCCTCTCTTCAGCAACGAGGTCTCGGCCGGCTTGAGCGGCCCGTCCGATCTCTACGGCACGTTTCCTTGCATCTTCGAGACTAACCGCAGGAAAGGCGCCTAACGCCTTCCTGCGCACCGTGGAAGAGCCCCTAATGCGAAAGACCGCATCCCAACTTTTCAAACCCGAGGGAGCCACGCGAATTCCTAATCCGGGGCATCGCACGTCCGAAACGCGATAGGCCTGCTTCCGCGGCTGCAAGGTTTCGATTGTCCGATGGGTAAGTCCGTTCTTCGTAGACGATCTTCCAGCCATTGCCCTCTCCTTTGCAACACCATTGCAACAAAATCCGCGGTTTCGAACGCGATCGAACGGAACGCCGTCGAACAAACCCATACCTTAAGCCGCTGAATTTGCTTGGCAAATCCGTACATAACGGGACGATACGGAATGTGTCGGGACAGTATTAAAAAGGCTGGATGCAAACCTGGATCGTGCACATGCGATCGCCGTGGGCGTTCTGGCGTGAGAGCGGCAAGGCCGGTTTCGTTACGCTCAACCTGCTGATCGGCGGGAATATCCTGACGGCGCTGGCCTATCCCGTCATCTTGGGCGGCGCGATTCTCGAGCTGTTCAGGGCCATTGGCGTGAACGATGCCTTGTCACCCTTTGCAGGCTCGCTGGCCGCGCTGCATCTCTCAACCTTCGCATTGGGAGGAATTTCGAGCGTCGCCGTCAACGCGATCGGCCTTGTCCGCCGCCGGTTGCCTCATGAGGCATGGGTTCTGCTGCT
>JAIENY010000017.1 GCA_019750915.1 Xanthobacteraceae bacterium | reverse complement strand
TCGCCGAGCTGCGCCAGCATCGAGATGCAGCGCGCGGTGACGTCCTCGGTCGGCGGATCGAGCAGCGCGCCGTGGTCGGCGAACGGAATGTTGTTGAGGTAGAATTCGAGGTTGTCGGCGTCAAACGCCGCCCAGCCGCCGTCCACGCTCTGCAGGCCCAGCACCCACTCCTTCGCCCGCGCGATCGCCTCATCGTATTTGGTCGTGCCGTCCATGTGGCGCATCCGGTCCATCGCCATCACCACTACGGCGGTATCGTCGAGATCCGGGTAATGCGCATTGTTGTACTGGAACGCCCAGCCGCCCGGCCGCACATCGGGGCGCTTGTCGGCCCAGTCGCCCTTGATGTCGAGCACCTGCCGCGGCAACAGCCAGTCGAGCGCGCCCCTCACCGAATTGAGGTCCGCTTCGCTCCCCGCCTCGATCATGGTGTGCGCGGCCAACGCGGTGTCCCACACCGGCGATACGCACGGCTGGCAATAAGCCTCGTCGTCCTTGATAACGAGCAGGCGCTCGACCGACTCGCGCGCGATGACGCGGTGGGGGTAATCCTGCGGATAACCGAGGACGTCGTACATCTTGACGCTGTTGACCATGGCAGGGAAAATCGCGCCGAGCCCATCGACACCATTGAGGCGCTCGGTGACAAATTCCTCCGCCTTCTTGATTGCTCGCTGGCGCACTCGCTTCGGGAAAAACGGATCAGCGGCGCGCAGAACCCTGTCGATCAGGTCAAAGCCGGTGAACCACAACAGGCTCTGATGCGGCGCTCTCGGCGTCGGACCGATCGTTCGCGGGTCTTCGTGAAACAGCTCGTCGATCGTGATGCCGCGCGGGTTCTTTGCACCCGGCTTCAGCGTCATCAGCACCAGCAGCGGCACGATCACGGTGCGTGCCCAGTATGACACCCTGCTCAGATGGAAAGGAAACCAGCGCGGCAGGAGCATGATCTCCACCGGCATCATCGGAACGGACTTCCATGTCATCACGCCGTAAAGCGCGAGCAGGGTGCGAGTGAACACGTTGCTTTTCACCGCGCCGCCACGCGACAGGATTGCTTCGCGCGCCTTCTTCATGTGCGGCTGATCCGGCTGATCACCGATCATCTTCAGCGCGAAATAGGCCTTCACGCTGGCACTCATGTCGAAATCGTGCCCGTAGAACAGCGACCAGCCGCCGTTCTCATTCTGCGTACGGCGCAGATAGTTCGCGATCTTGGCTTCCAGCGCCTCGTTGACCGGTTCGGCAAAATAATGCTGCATCAGCACGTATTCGGACGGAATGGTTGCGTCGGCCTCAAGCTCGAACACCCAGTGATGATCCGCCTGCTGGACGCCCAGCATCGCGCGGCTGGCGGATGCGATGCTGCCCGCAAGAGCCTCCGGCGAAGGAGCGGCGTTTGCTGTATCGCACGTCATGATCTTATCCGTTCTGGTTCGAATGCAGGATCAGATCGGCTGCACGGTCGCCGGACCGGATCGATCCCTCGATCGTCGACGGCAGGCCGGTATCGGTCCAGTCACCCGCAAGAAACAGGTTATTCCACTCGGTCTTTGGTCCGGGACGCAACGCGTTCTGCTCCGGCGTCGCCTCAAAGGTGGCACGGCGCTCACGAACGATCTGCCAGGGCGGAAGTTCACCCTCGGCGACCGCATCACCCAGATTGGCGACTTTGCAGATATCGCGCCAGATATTGCGCGCCAGTTCTTCGCGCGGCGTGTTGATCAGCCGGTCGGCGTCGCTGATCGTGATCGAGAGCCGGTCCGGAAACGCGAACAACCATTCGATCAGGCCGCCGACAACACCAGTCAGCGCAGGCAGGTCCTTCGGCGGCGTGTAGCGGAAATGGGCGTTGACGATGGCGCGGAACTTGGTCGGCGTCTTCAAACCGAGCACGATGTTCGATGCCGCGCGCGCCGGCACCGCCAGCACCACGACGTCATCGGCGCCCAGGGTGATTGTATCCTCGCCAAAATCGAGCGTTGTCACGCGCCCGCCGGCGTGTTCAATCTGGCGCAGCTCATGCGCAAAGCGGATCGAACCGCCCTTCTCCTGCAGAAGTTTCAAGGCCGGATCGACCAGCACCGCGCTCAAACCCTCGCGCGCGATCAGCGGACGGCACGCCTTGCCACCGGCCAGCAGCGTCTCGCGCACAATGGCGCCCGCAAGGCCGGCAGACCCCTCAGGCGGATCGACATTGAGGGCCGCAAGCAGCAACGGCTGCACCAGGCGCTGATAAAGCGTGCCTTCGCATTTGATGGTTTTTCCGACCAGCGCATCGGTGCCCGCCCATGCCAGCGGCATCAGCGCCAGATAGTCACCGATGCTGGTATCGGGCACGCGGCGTTTGCTGCTGAACAGCCAGAACGGAAACCGGCTCGATCCCAGGTCGAGCAGCCAGCTTTTCCCTGTGGACACATCGGTGAAGTGAAATTCGGCGCTCCGGGGGCCGACCAGCTTGTGCTCTGTGCCGATAGCCAGCGCGTAGATGCGCGCGTGCATATTCGCCGACAGCAGCAAGTGATTGCCGTTATCGATCACCATGTCGGTGGCGCCGTCGTAATAGGAGCGACAGCGGCCGCCCGCATAGTTGGTGGCCTCATGAACGTGAACGACATAGCCTTCATTGGCCAGACGAACGCCTGCGCTCAATCCGGATACGCCGGAGCCGATGATGTGTGCGGTTTTCGTCATTAGATCAACGCGTAGCGGAAGAAGATCAGCATCTTGGTGAGTTTGCTCAATTTGACCGGCTGGCGCGGCGGGCTGAAACCTCGCGCGAGCAATCGTTCAAGAATGATATGATAATATTTCGACATGATGCGCGGTGCGCGTACCATCGCACGCGGATGCCGCGCCATGATTTTGTCGGCCTCGACAAAATAGCGTTCGGCCTGCTCCGCGATCGGCGCACAGACCACCGCAAGATTTGGCTCCTTGACCACAATATCCGGATCGCTGGAGGCAATCCCTGCCCTGTCCAGCAATTCGCGCGGCAAATAAAGACGTCCGATCGAGGCGTCCTCATCGATGTCGCGCAGGATGTTGGTCAGTTGCAGCGCGCGGCCAAGATGATGCGCGAGCGCAATGCCGTCGTCCTCCGGCATTCCGAACACGCGCACCGACAGGCGGCCGACGGCGCTGGCCACACGATCACAGTAGAGATCGAGCGTCGCCTCGCTTGGCGCGCGGATATCAGCCGGAACGTCCATCTCCATGCCATCGATGATGGCGATGAAATCCTCGCGCTTCAGCCCGAACATCTTCACCGAGGGCACATAAGGCGCCACGCGCGGCGGCGGACTTCCGGCAAACAGCGCATCGATGTCGTTGCGCCATTGCGCAAGCTCTGCGAGCCGCTGTTCGCGCGGCCCGTCGGAGTCGGCGATATCATCGACATGCCGGCAGAAGCTGTAGATGTAGAACATCGCATCGCGTTGCTGCGGCGGCAGGATCTTCATCGCTGCGTAGAACGAGCTGCCGGAAGCGGTTTGGGCCGGTGCGGAATCGACGACGTCACTCATGGATGATCACGCGCCCGTCGATAACCGAGACAATGATTTGCCGCCAAAGATACGGCGGCACAGTTCCGAAACAGCACCCGCCGTGGCAAGGCTGAGCATTCCGGCTTTCGACAGATGGACGTCGTCGCTCAACGGATCGCGAACCTTCAGAAGTTCGACGATCTTCTGGGCGAAAACGTCGATGATGGAAATTTCCATGCCAAGCCGCGTGTCCTTCACAACGGCGCTGAACGGGCGGCTCTGCGCCAGCAACGCCTCATTGCGGGCGGCGAGTTTGTGCACGCAGTCGAGCAGCGCGGGCGAAGCCTTCGCCTGCCCCAGTTCCTCGATCTTCGCACCCGCCGCGTTCAATGCATCCATCGGAATGTAAACCCGGTCGAGGTCGCGATAGTCCTTGTGGCAATCCTGCAGGTGATTGTTGATTTGCAGCGCGGCGCACAGCGCGTCATTGGCGGTCCATGTCGAATGGTCTTCGCCATGAACATCGAGCACGAAGCGCCCCACCGGCATCGCCGAATAGCTGCAATAGTGAATAAGCTCGTCCCAGTTCGCGTAACGCAACTTGGTGACGTCCATCCGGAATGCCGTGAGCAGATCCTGCGCATGACGCGGCGGCATGCCGCGCTCGGCCAGCGCGGCGCGAAGCGCCACCGCCGCCGGCTCGGACGTGCCGTTGCCGAGCAAGCATTCTTCGAGCCGATCCAGGTGATCCAGCTTTTCCTGTGCCGGCAGCGTCGGGTGATCTGCGATGTCGTCGGCTGTCCGCACGAAATTGTAAAAGGCAAGAATCGCCCCACGATGGCGCGGATGGATGATCCGCGACGCGACCGGGAAGTTCTCGTCCTTGTGCCCCTTGCCCGAGCGCAAATCGCCGGCAGTTGTCATCGCAAATTCGCTTTCCGAAGGGCCTGCATCACAACAGGCAAAGTGTCAGACACCGGGATGGTCACGGCGATTTAAGCCATTGTTTTTACTTGATAAAAATAGGCCGCGCGGCCGAGACGCCGCATTCTAGCCGACTGCGCCGAGGAATGCGAGAGGGGCCGAAAACCCGATTTTTTGAAGACCGGCCTACTCTGCGGCCTGCAGTTCCTGCGTCTTGTCCGAATAATACGACGCGGTTTGCTGCCCGCTGGATGCGCCGCGCGCGAATGTAATCAGATGGTGCGCCACCAGGCTGCAACTGATGAGGCGCTCGATGTCGCCTGCCTTGAGCCGGGGCCAGGCAAACTTCCAGAAGCTGCGCCGATAATCGCTCTTGATCCCCGCAAACCAGAGAATGCGCGCCAGCATGACCAGACCGCGTTTGATATTTGCGGGCGACAAGCGCTGCCGGGTTGGCGGCGGATGAATCCGGTTCGGATAGGTGTGGTCGATCTGGTGCTGGAAACGCTCGAACATCTTTTCGGGTGTGTAGGCACGGCCCATGCATTCGCGCCATGTCTTCACGACGTGATCATAGGGCAGGATAAAGTCGACGTTGGAGTCGCGATCGGTATCCTCGATCAGCCGGTTCTCGCGCTTGAGGCGATCCCAGAGCGGTGTCTTGGGCAAAGCTTGCAGGAGATTGATGGTCAGGAGCGGAATCTGCGACTGATCGATGAACTCCAGGATTCCCTCGCCGGAATGAGGCGTGTCGGTATCGAGTCCGAGGATGATGCCCGACACCACTTCGAGGCCGAAGTCGTTGAGCGTTTTGACGCCCTCCAGGATCGGCACCATCATGTTGTGTTCTTTGGACATGGCTTTCAGCGCCACCGGATCCGGTGTTTCAATGCCGCAGAACACCGTCAAAAAGAACGCATCGTGCATCAGTTGCAGGATCTCGGGCCGTTTGGCGATGTTGAGCGTCGCCTCACAGGCGAACTGCACCGAATAGCCGTTACGCTTCTGCCATTCCACAAGGTGCGGAAGCAGCTCGAGCACCGCGCGCCGATTGCCGATGAAATTGTCATCGACGAAATAGACAGCGCCGGAGTGGCCGCATGCCACCATCTTGTCGAGTTCGGCCACCACCTGCTCCGGCGATTTCAATCGCGGGTTGCGGCCGTAGAGTCCGGGAATGTCGCAGAACTCGCATTGATACGGGCAGCCGCTGGAAAACTGGATGCTGCCGAGAAAATACTTCCGCAGCGGAATGAGTTCGTAGGCGGGCAGCGGAAATTCCACCATCTCCCAACGGTCTTTTGTCGTCAGCACGATCTGCTGGCCGGGACGCGACACGTCGGTGTTGAGGCGCTGGAACAGATCCTCGGTGGCGTCGCCGATTTCGCCGACATGCAGATAATCGAAATCGGGATAATAGTCCGGACACGCACTGACCGAGGGGCCACCGAGCGCGACCGGCAGATCGTACTCATGCGCGCGGCGGCAAATATCGTTCATCTGCTTGCGCTGAATGTGCATGCCGCTGACAAAGACGGCTTCCGCCCATTCAAAATCGTCCTGCGAAGCTGCCGCGATGTTTTCGTCGACGAAACGGACGCTCCACTCCTTCGGCAACGCAGCCGCGATCAACAGAAGCCCCTGCGGCGGCATGAAGGCCTGCACGCTGTCCGTCAGCGGATAGGCATATTCGAAAGTACCGAACGAGGGAGAGTATTTCGGAAACACACAGAGGATACGACGTACTGAAAACCCCACCAGCTGCTTCATTCGGCCCCGCTTGTCTTTGATAAGCATGTTACCCCGTCATGATCGCCCGACAAGACCATATTTCCCGACGACACAATTACGGCTTCAATCCCTGTATCCGCAGATCGCTCCACCGCTGTACAGTCTAAGCACGCCAAGCGCGCGCGCCGAGGCGATGCACCCCGCCGCATGACGTGCGTTTTTGCCTTTTCCCGGCGCACATCCCCTCTTATCCTTGTGCAGAAAACGTCTCATATGAGACTCGGAAACGGTATGAAGTCACCCCAGCTACGACGTCTGCGGCAATAGGCCTTAGCAAGGAGCATAACGCATGAGCGAGCCGACAGTTGCGGCCCACCGCCAAATTTGGCGGGAGACGGGTTTCACGGAGGGCGTTCGCGTCGTACCTGAAGAAATGGCGCTCGCCATGTCTTACGATGCCAGCACTCACGCCGTCATGATGGGCACACCGCAGGATCTGGAGGATTTCGCGGTCGGCTTCAGCCTGACGGAGGGGATTGTCGAGACGATCGAGGGAATTGAATCGCTCGAGGCGGTGCCGCAGGACGAAGGCATCGAGCTTCGGATGTGGCTGAGCAAGGCGAATGCGGAACGGCTGAGCGAACGCCGCCGCTATCTCGCCGGGCCCACGGGTTGTGGCCTGTGCGGAATCGATTCGATCTCGGAGGCGATGCGGCCTGTGGCGCTTGTCGGCCCGGGCATTCACGTGACGCCGCCGCAGATCATGGCGGCGATGACCGCGCTTCAACCGCTGCAGAAGCTCAACACCATCACCCGCGCGGTGCATGCCGCAGCGTTCTGGCAGCCCGACGGCGGGATACTCGAAATCCGCGAGGATGTCGGACGTCACAATGCACTCGACAAGCTGATCGGCGCGTTGGCGCGAAAGAAGATCGATGCAACCGGCGGCGCGGTTTTGCTGACGAGCCGCGTGTCGGTCGAACTCGTACAGAAGACCGCAGCAGCGGGCGCGTCTCTGATCGTCTCGGTGTCGGCGCCGACAGCGCTCGCGATTCGCATGGCGGAGCGTGCGGGCATCACGCTCGCGGCGATCGCGCGCTCGGATGGATTTGAAATCTTCACCCACACACATCGAATTGCTGCGGGCGATGCCAGTCATGTCGCCTGACGAAGACTCGGCAACGGCAACCTGATTGATGTGAACATGGCGTTCGCCGGTTTATTCCCCTCAGCGTCCTGCGAATTTGCTGGGTAGATATGCGTTTTCGCAGATCACATGGCATACGCCTTGCTCTAAACACTACCATCTAAATGGAGGTGTTTATGTCTACTACCACAGCCGCGCCGAGCGGCGCACGCTGGGTCCAGCTTGTCGTCGGTTTGGTCGCCATGATGGCGATTTCCAGCCCTCAATATGTCTGGACGCTCTTCACCAAACCCTTGCAGGGAGCCATGGGCGCGGGTCTGCCCGCGATTCAGGTCACGCTCACGATCTTGATCGTGCTGCAGACCTGGACATCCCCGGTGCAGGGTTATCTGATCGACAAGTTCGGCCCGCGGTTGCTGGTTTCGCTCGGCGGCCTGCTGTCGGGCCTGGGCTGGGTTCTTGCGTCCAACGCAACCAGCCTGACAGGACTTTACCTGACGTACGGCCTGCTCTGCGGCATCGGTACCGGCATCGTTTACGTCGGCATCGTCGGCCTGATGGTGCGCTGGTTCCCGGAGAAACGCGGTTTTGCGACCGGCGTTGTCGCTGCCGGTTACGGCTTCGGCGCGATCCTCACCACGTTCCCGATCAACGACATGCTGGCCTCGGCCGGCTACCAGCACACGCTGATGGTGTTCGGCATCATCTTCGCCACCGTCGGTGTGATTGCAGGCCTTGGCATGCGGCTTCCGACGCCGTCCGACAATCTGCCGGTTCCGGAGGTCGTATCCAGCGCCAGGAATTACAAGCCGGGCGAAATGGTGAAAACCCCTGTGTTCTGGCTGATGTTCGTCATGATGACCATGATGTCCACCGGCGGCCTGATGGTGATTCTGAACTTCGCCAACTTCGCGCGTGACTTCGGCGTGGCCAATCTCACGGTCTGGGGACTTCAGGCATTGCCTTTGGCTCTCACCGTCGATCGCATCACCAATGGCCTGACCCGTCCGTTCTTCGGCTGGGTGTCCGACCGCATCGGACGCGAAAACACCATGGGGCTCGCCTTCCTTCTGGAAGGCGCGGCGATCACGCTGTTCGTGCTGTTCCGCAACGATCCGATGATCTTCGTCATCCTCTCCGCAGTCGTCTTCTTCGGATGGGGCGAAATCTTCTCGCTTTTCCCTTCGACGCTGACCGACACCTTCGGCACCAAGCATGCCACCACGAACTACGGCATTCTTTATATGGCGCAGGGCGTCGGCTCCGTGCTGGGCGGACCGATCGCGGCGCTGCTGCATGACGTGACCGGAAGCTGGATGCCGGTGTTCGGCACCATCATCACGATGGACGTCCTCACCGGCCTTCTGGCGCTGTTTATCCTCAAGCCAATGCGGTCGAACTGGCTCGGTCAGCCGACCGGCTCGCCGATGGCCGTGCCGGCTGAATAGTCTCGATCTGTCCAGACAACAAAAATGCCCGGGGAAACCCGGGCATTTTTACGTTTTATCGCGACCGCTTTTTTGCCTAAAGATACCGCGCATCAAAACGATCCGCGCCAGCGGACTTCAGAAGGTCAACAATGCTCAACACTCCCCGCTCCCGCCGTGGCATGGTCACATCTCCCCACCATCTTGCCAGCGGCGCTGGTCTGCGCGTGTTGCGTGAAGGCGGCAATGCCATCGAAGCGATGCTGGCGATGGCGGCGACGCTGGCGGTGGTCTATCCGCACATGAATTCGATCGGCGGCGACAGCTTCTGGCTGGTCAGCGTGGATGGCAAGAAGCCCGTCGCCATCGATGCGTGCGGCGGCGCCGCGCAGGCCGCGACGCGCGATTTCTACCGCAGCAAGGGCCTGACCGAGATTCCCCAGCGCGGCCCCCTCGCCGCCAATACGGTTGCGGGAACCTTGTCGGGCTGGGCCGAAGCTTATGCCATGAGCCGGGAAATCGGCGGCAAACTTCCGCTGTCGCGCCTGATCGAGGATGCCGTCTGGTTTGCCGAGAACGGATTCGCCGTCACAAAAAGCCAGGAAGAGCTGACCGCTTCCAAATTCGCCGAACTGAAGGAAAGCCCCGGGTTTATCGAGACATTCCTGATCGACGGCAAATTGCCCCAAGAAGGGCAATTGCTTAAATTTCAGGCACTCGCTCAAACCCTGAAACTGATCGGCGAGCGTGGTCCCCTCGACTTCTACAACGGCAAGCTGGCCGAGCAGATCACCGCCGACCTCGCGCGCTGCGGTTCCCCCGTCGCCATCGCGGATCTTAAGGCACACAAGGCGCAGCGGCGAGAACCACTGACCGTCAAGGTTGACGGCGCCGACCTCTACAACTTTCCACCCCCGACGCAGGGCCTCGCCTCGCTGATGATCCTGGCGATCTTCGAGCGGCTGAAGGTGGGCGACGCCGGCGGGTTCGAGTACCTGCACGGCATTGTCGAATCCACCAAGCAGGCCTTCCTGGTGCGCGACGCCATTGTCGGCGATCCGGCACACATGACGGAGCGCTGCGAAGACTACCTCTCGGCCGCCAAGCTCGACGAACTGGCAGCCCGCATTGACCGCAAGCGCGCATTGCCCTGGCCGGTTCCCACCAACCCGGGCGACACGGTCTGGTCCGGAGCAATCGACAGCAACGGCGTCACCGTCAGCTTCATCCAGAGCGTCTACTTTGAATTCGGCTCCGGCTGCGTGCTGCCCGACTCTGGACTGGTCTGGCAGAACCGCGGCGCCAGCTTCGTGCTGGAAGGCAACGGTCCGCGCGCGATCCTGCCGGGACGCAAGCCGTTCCATACGCTCAATCCGGCCATGGCAATGTTCGACGATGGCCGCCGCATGACCTACGGCACCATGGGCGGCGAAGGCCAGCCGCAGACCCAGTCGGCGATCTTCAGCCGCTATGCGATGTACGGCATGGGCTTGCAGGAAGCGGTCACCGCGCCGCGCTGGCTGCTCGGCAAGACCTGGGGCGATGCCAGCGTGACACTGAAACTGGAAAGCCGGTTCGACCCCGCCTTGATCGAAAAAATGCGGGCGGCCGGACATGACGTCGAAGTGCTGGAGCCGTTCACCTCCACCATGGGGCATGGCGGTGCAGTGGTGATGCACCCCGGCAGCATGTTCGAGGGCGCCACCGATCCGCGCAGTGACGGCGCGGCGATGGGTTTCTGACCCCTCGCCGGGTTTGATTTCAAGACGCCGGGTTTTATAAGGGCGACCATGTCTTACAAGGTCGCCGCTTTTTACCAGTTCGTCCCGCTGCCGGACTTCGAGGCGCTGCGCGAGCCGCTGCGCAACATGTGCCTCGCGCTGGAAATCCGCGGCATCATTCTGCTCGCCGCCGAGGGCATCAATGGGACCGTCGCGGGCAGTGCGGTCGCCATCGATGCGCTGGTGAAGCAGCTTGAGGACGGCGCGCTGTTCGGCGGGCGGCTGCACAATCTTGAACTGAAATTTTCCTCGGCCTCGGACATGCCGTTCAACCGCATGAAGGTGCGATTGAAAAAGGAAATCGTCACGCTCAAGGACGATGTCACCGATCCGACCGAACGCGTCGGGATTTATGTGGAGCCGCAGGACTGGAACGCGCTGATCGAGACGCCCGGCGTTGTTCTGGTCGATACCCGCAATCAGTTCGAGGTCGAGATGGGGACCTTCGACGGCGCGATCGATCCTCACATCAAGAGCTTCAGCGAGTTCAAGGATTACGCGGATCGCGAGCTCGATCCCGCGCGCGATACAAAGATCGCCATGTTCTGCACAGGCGGCATCCGCTGCGAGAAGGCCAGCTCGTATCTGCTCTCGCGCGGCTTCAAGGACGTGTTCCACCTCAAGGGCGGCATCCTGAAATACCTTGAAACCATTCCCGAACCACAAAGCCGCTGGCACGGCGAATGTTTCGTGTTCGATCACCGCATCGCGCTCGGCCACGGCCTTGTCGAGAGCTCAACAGCGAAAACCGCGAGCGAGGGCGACGGCGATGAGTGACCTGAGCGATGCCGAGCGGATCGACGCGCTGGAAATGAAGATCGCCTATCAGGAAGAAGCGATCGAACAGCTCAACGAAGTCATCACCGCGCAATGGAAGAAGCTCGACGAGTTTGCCCGCGAACTGATCCGGCTGAACGACCGGATTGAGGCCGCGGGAGCCAATGCGCCCGCGTCACCGGGCGACGAACCGCCGCCGCCGCATTATTAGGGCGTGAACTGATCTGGCGCGTGTCCATTCAAATCACGTTGGAAATGTCAGTTCAGCGTCCGCCATGACATAACGCACATACTTGCAGTCGCGAATGTGCGTGATCTTGCCATGACGCCATTCCAGCCACATGAAGTAGCAAGGTTCTTCATCTAACCGGCTTTCGAAAACCGCGATCACCTGGGGCAGCGAAGTAGCGCCGGGTTCGGAAAGCGCAAAAGGCAATTCCGGGCAGCCGGCCTTTACAGCATCGGCAGATGGCTCGGCTCGCGGCCGAGCGGGAACGCCTTGTCGATGGCCGCGATCTCGTCCTTCGACAGATCGAGCGCGCCTGCCTCCGCATTCTCCGCCGCATGTCCCGCGGACGACGCTTTCGGGATCGTCACAACCGAAGGCTTGCGTGTGAGGAATGCCAGCGCCACCTGACGCGGCGTGGCGCCGTGCGTATCCGCGATTTTCTGCAGCACCTGTCCGCCCTCGGAACGCGCGCTCGGAAAATCGTTATGCCCGAACGGCGAATACGCCGTCACCGTGACCCCGTGCTTCTCGCACCATGGAATGACGGAATGTTCGATCGCGCGCTCCTTCAAATGATAGAGCACCTGATTGCAGGCGATCTTGTCCTTGCCCGCGACTTCATAAATCTCCTGAAGATCGTCGGCATCGAAATTACTGACACCCCACGACAGGATTTTGCCGGCCTTCACCAGTTCCTCGAACGCCGCCACCGTCTCGGCCAGCGCATAACCGCCGCGCCAGTGCAGCAGATAGCAATCCATCCGGTCTGTCCGCAGCCGCGCCAGCGAGCGTTCGCACGCCTTGATCGTTCCGGCGCGCGAGGCATTGCTTGGCAGCACCTTGGACACCAGAAACACCTCGTCGCGGCGGCTCTTGATCGCATCGGCGACCACAAGCTCCGCGTCGTCATACATCTCGGCGGTGTCGATGTGCGTCATGCCGAGGTCGAGCCCCTGCTGCAACGCCGCCACCGCCGCCGGGTGATTGCCACGGTCGATGTACCAGGTGCCCTGCCCGATCACTGAAACGTCCCGTCCGGTTTTTCCCCACGGCCGCTGTTTCATGTCGATGGACTGCTTTGTCATGTGCAAGGCTCCTGAACTTTCAGGCCCCCGCTTATACCATCTTGGCTTCAGGTAAAAGACCGCCGGTGCTGGCGATCAATGTCGCGGTCGCGTGTCCGCCATCCATGTGTCGAGCGTCGCGATTTCGTCCGGCGAGAGCCACAGGCCGAGTTTGGATCGCCGCCAGACTACATCCTCCGCGGTCCGCGCGAATTCGCGATCCATCAGATAGCGCACCTCACGCTCGGTCAGGCCGTGACCGAAATCAATTCCAAGGTCGGCAAGCGCGTTTGCCCGGCCCAGGACATCGCGCGCACGGGTGCCATAGGAGCGCACCAGACGTTGCGCCAGACGCAGCGGAAGGAACGGATAATCCCGCAGCAACTGCCGAACGAGATCGGTGATGCCGTTGACGGCAAAGTCTCCGCCCGGCAGCGGTGCGTCCCGAGTCCAGCTTTTGCCGTCACCGAGATAGCGCGAAAGCTTTTCCAGCGCATGTTCGGCCAGTCTGCGGTAAGTCGTGATCTTGCCGCCGAACACGGACAGGATCGGCGCGCCGCCCGGCGTATCGAGTTCGAACACGTAATCGCGGGTCGCTGCACGCGCCTCGCTCGCGCCGTCGTCGTAGAGCGGACGTACTCCCGAATAGCTCCACACCACCTCATCCGGCGTCAGCGGCGTCACCAGATATTCGCTGACCGAAGCACAAAGATATTCGATTTCCTCAACGGTTGCTTTCACCAGCGACGGATCGCCGTCATAGTCGTGATCGGTGGTGCCGATCAGCGTGAAATCGTTCTGGTAGGGAATGACGAACACCACGCGCCCGTCGGCATGCTGAAAGGTGTAGGCGCGATCGTGATCGTACAGCCTGCGGACCACGATATGCGATCCCTGCACCAGGCGCACCTTTGCTTTCGCCGCGACGCCGGTGCGCTGTGACAGGATTTGTTCGACCCACGGGCCGCCTGCGTTGACGACAATCCGCGCCTCGATCGTGCTTTGCTCGCCGGTCGCGGTATCTTCAACCGTCATGCGCCACAGGGCGCCAGCGCGTTCAGCTTTCACAGCGCGGGTGCGGGTGCGGATGGTTGCGCCGCGCGCCGCGGCGTCCATCGCATTCAGCACTACAAGGCGCGCATCATCCACCGTGCAGTCCGAATATTCGAAACCGGTCGTGTAGATCGGTTTGAGCGGCTTGCCGGCAACGTCCTTGCGCAGGTTCAGCGTGCGCGTTGCGGGCAACAGGCGGCGGCCGCCGATATGATCGTAAATCAGCAGGCCAAGGCGCAGCAGCCACGCCGGGCGCAAACCGTCATGATGGGGAAGCACGAAACGCCCAGGCGCGATGATGTGCGGGGCGACATGCCAGAGAATTTCGCGCTCGGTCAGAGCTTCGCGGACCAGGTGAAAATCGTAGAATTCCAGATAGCGCAGGCCGCCATGGATCATCTTGCTCGACCATGACGACGTTCCACTCGCCAGATCGTTCATCTCGCACAGGAAAACCGAATGACCGCGGCCGGCGGCATCACGCGCGATACCGCATCCGTTCACCCCTCCGCCGATAATCGCAAGGTCGTAAGGCTCCACAGCCGTTAATCGGATCCGTTGGAGAAAGTGCACTCACCACACTCGTTCGGCGGGGGGCCACCCTGTGTGGTTTGCGTTGCCTGGCTTTGGTTCTGCGCCGCGCTGTTCCCCGCGTCGAAAATCGCGATGTAGCCCAGCGGATCGGTTCCCGGCGGATGCGTCGGATCAGGCAATGTTCCGGTGCCGAAGCCAAACCGGTTGGCCATCTGATCGGTTGGAATATCGACCGCACCGCCCGACTGTCCTGGTCCGCTCGTCAGATCTTTCATGACAAGCTGGAGGATCGAGTCAGGCACGCGGAACGGCGGCGGGATCGG
This sequence comes from Xanthobacteraceae bacterium, assembly GCA_019750915.1. GTDB lineage: Bacteria > Pseudomonadota > Alphaproteobacteria > Rhizobiales > Xanthobacteraceae > Afipia. The sequence goes on along the minus strand of JAIENY010000017.1, from coordinate 38,825 downwards.
ATCATTCGGTCCGGTGACGCAGGTCGCAAAGCCCGGTTTCAAGGTCACTGATCCAGTTTTGTTCTGAATGGTGGACGACCCGACGTGACCGATCACCAACTCACCTTTGCAGCTGCCGCCTCCAGGCATGGTGCCGGCATAAGCGGTACCCACCGGATAAACCACCGTGGCGACACCGCCGCGAATGCCGATTACCGACACCGGCGTGTTGATCGTCACCCCCGTGGTGTGGCTGATACTGCCGCCGACAAAGCGCAGCACACCCTTGCTCACCGAGGCGACCATCGAGCCCGAACCGGCGTTCGGGTCGTAGACATATTCATTGATGACGACGGTGCTGCCGCGGCCGATGTTCAAGGTCGAGGTGTCGGGGAAAATGATCTGTGTCGTGCCCTGCGCCGAGGTCTGTACCTTTTCGTTATGAACCACGTTGGTGCCGATCGACAGCATTCGCGAGGTGGCGCCGGGCGGCGTGCCTGTCGCATCCTGATTGACGGCGCCGACGCGGCCCGCGGTCTGTGCCGATCCCGCTGCCGTCGTGGCGAGCAGGCTTGCCGCAACAAGCGCGGCTCTCGCGAAGGGCTCGATGGCAAAACGTCCGCTGTCATTCATTGCCATATCCTCAGAACCGCGCTGTCGGGCCGGCCATGACCGAGAAATTGTTCAGCCGGTAATTCGCGATCGTCGACCAGTTATGATCGTACTGCACCGCCGCCGATACACCGAACGTGCGCGTGAACGGCGCATTGAGTATCGCGCCGACGCTCCACTGATCGTCCTGGCGAGTGATGAACGGATCGATGAACGGATTGGGCGCATCGAACTTCGTGTTCGTGTACTTGGCGAACGGCGACACGCTCCAGTTGCGCGGAATGTCGACGAGCGGAGGCGCGAATTCAAACGTCAGCGCTCCGGCGAACGCCCACTGATCGAACGACTGATAGGATGGATTCGACTCACCGCGCCGATAGAAGCCGCGCCCCTCGAAACGAATGGTCTGCGAAATCTGGTAGGAGCCAGATGCACCTGCGGTGTACCAGTCACCGGAACCAAAACCCGACACTGTATCAAGCGCGCCATTATTGAAGTCGGCGTGGCGCCATTCGAAATTCGGCGCCCAGCTGAAACGGTTGGTCACTGGAAAATTGAACGACACACCGGCGCCGGTCGATCCCAGATAGGACGAGCCGCCGATCCAGGTGTTGCCGCCGACGACGTAGGGCTTCACGGTCGCGCCCGAAAGCAGACTCGGCAGAAATTCAAAGCGCGGTCCGAAACTGATATCGAACAGACCGACGTTCAGATCATCGAACTTTTGCTGCGCAGTGAGATAACCGGCAAAGCGCGTTTCAAGCACCGTGCTGCCCTGATTGCCCAGATCATAGTCGTGGCTGAGGCCGAGCAAGCCGAACCAGTTGGCGTCGCTCCCCTTCTGCGCAGTTGGCAACAGCGTGATGGGTGTGCCGCCGAGCAGGATCGATCCTGTGGTCGGGGCATAATTGGCATTGGACTGCGACCGGAATCCGGTCTGCGCGAAACCGGAGAAGCGGCTTGGCTGAAGCTGCTTCTCCGCATCGGGGAGATAGGTCTGAATCCGCGCGCGTGTCACCGGATCGAGATCCGGACTTGCCAGCGCTTCGTGGAAATAGCGCTTGGCCATTTCGAACGAGCCAAGACGGAAATACAGCGAACCCAGTTCGTACTTCACGCGCGTCAGCCGCGGATTGTAAAACAACAGCCGCTCCAGCGCGCCGATCGCAGCCTCATAGTCGCCGTTTTCGCTCGCGACGCGCGCATATTGATACGTCAGCTCGTAATCCGTCGGATGACGGACCATTTGCTGGAAAAGCTGATCCTGATACGGCGCGTTCTGGGCGGCAGCGGGCGTCGCCGCAGCCAATCCGCCACACACCAAGACCGAAAGTATGCCCGCCAGCCGCACCACGTCTGCCGTGGCCGGCTCAAATTGTCTCAAATGCATAAAATGTTGGTCCCGTCAGCCACCAACGAATGGGTTGCAAAGGACCATAAATGAAACCGCGAATCAAACGGAACAGCCCCGGATTCCGTGTTGGAATCGGCACACTCCCGTGGAAAAGTCGCAAGCGCGCGTGACACCGGACCCCGGTGCTCCATGGCTGTGCATGTCATGTGCAGATCGCCGGCGCATCCACCGATGCGCCGGGTTCCGAAAGCGGCTATTCCGCGGGCCTTAGCCCAAGTTCGAACGCATCGACTTCCTTGGCGCGTTCGGTTTCGCGCGAGTGATCGGTGGCCAGAGCCACGTACACCGCGGGAAGCACGAACAGCGTGAACAGCGTGCCGATGGTCATGCCGGAAACGACCACCAGGCCGATTGAGAAGCGGCTGGCCGCGCCTGCACCGCTTGCGGTGAGCAGCGGAAGCAGGCCCGTCACCATCGCAGCGGTCGTCATCAGGATTGGACGCAGACGGACGCGAGCTGCCTGTTCGATGGCTGAACGCCGGTCGAGCCGTTCCTTGAGCTGAAGCTCGTTGGCGAACTCAACCATCAGAATGCCATGCTTGCTGATGAGGCCGACCAGCGTCAACAGGCCGACTTGGGTGTAGATGTTGATGGTGGCAAGCCCGAAGAACAGCGGGATCAGCGCGCCCGAGATCGCCATCGGCACCGAAATCATGATGACCAGCGGATCGCGCAGGCTTTCGAACTGCGCCGCCAAAACCAGGAAGATGATGATGATCGCAAAACCAAAGGCGACCGCAAGCTGATTGCCTTCCTGCTTGTATTGGCGCGAGTCCGACAGAAAGTCATAATTGAAACCGGAGGGCAATTTCTTGCCCTGCTGCTCCAGGAAATCCACCGCCTGCCCTATCGACACGCCGGGCATCGGAACGGCCTGGAATGTCGACGAATTGAGCTGATTGTAATGTGTCAGCGCATTGGGATCGATATCGGTTTTGATCGAGACAATCGTCGAAAGCGGAATCTGTTGTCCCGATGGACCGGAGACATAGAAATGATCGAGCGCTCCCGGGGACAGGCGTAACGACCGGGGCACCTGTGGAATGACCTGATAGGAACGCCCCTGCAGGTTGAACCAGTTGGTGTAGTTGCCGCCGAGCGCCGTCGCCAGCGTAGCACCGATCGCCTGCATGCTGAGGCCGAGATCGCTTGCCTTGGTGCGATCGATGTTCACGCGCACGACCGGCTGATTGTAGGCGAGATCGCTGTCGGTGACGATGAACAGGCCGCTCTTGCGTGCCGCATCCTTCAGCTTCTCCATCTCTTCGTAGACCTCACGGAAGCTGCTGGTGGAACTGACGACCATCTGCACCGGAAGACCGCCGGGACCGCCCGGCAACGCAGGCAGATTGAAGACGAACGCCTGAACGCCTTCGACGTTGTTGATCTTGTTCTGCACTTCCTGCTTCATCGCCGTGGAGCTGCGCGAACGCTCGTCCCATGGCTTGAGGATCATGCCCGCAATACCCTGATTGCCAACGGGCGTGCCGTTCAGAATAAAGCGCAGGTCCGTTTCCGGGAAGCTCGCGAATACCTTGTCGAGCTTTTCGCCATAGTAGTTGAGATAGTCGATGTTGGCGGATTTCGGTCCCTTGACCAGTCCAAACAGGATGCCCTGGTCTTCTTCGGGAGCAAGCTCCTGCTTGGTGTGCAGGTACATGAAACCAACAAGACCCAGCACAACCACGGCGAACAAGGTCGTGACCGGACGATAATCCAGCGAGCGGTCGAGTTGGCGACCATACCAGCGCGTCAGGGATCGGAAGACGTTGTCGACCTTGGTCGCGAACCAGCCCTGCTCCACGTGCTTGAGTAACGCCGAACACATCATCGGCGAAAGCGTCAGCGCGATGACGCCAGAGACGATGACCGAGCCTGCGAGTGTGAATGCAAATTCGCGGAACAGCGCACCGGTCAATCCGCCGAGAAACCCGATCGGCGCATAGACCGCCGCCAAAGTGATCGTCATCGAAATGACGGGTCCGACGATTTCGCGGGCGCCTTCAAGCGAAGCGCGGACCGGCGATTTGCCTTCCTCAAGATGGCGATGGATGTTCTCCACCACGACGATGGCGTCGTCGACGACAAGTCCGATAGCAAGAACCATCGCCAGCAGCGTCAGGAGGTTGAGACTGAATCCCAGAACGAGCATCAGTGCGCAGACGCCGACCAGCGACAATGGAATGGTGACGACCGGGATAATCACCGAGCGGAATGACGCGAGGAACAGGAAGATCACGACAATGACGATGAGCACAGCCTCGATCAACGTGTGTTCGACCTCGTCGATCGATGACTGAATGAACTTGGTAGAGTCGTAGGCGACCCTCATTTTCAACGCCGGCGGAAGGTTGCGCTCAATCGAGGGGAACAGTGCGCGCACACCCTTGACGATGTTGAGTGGATTGCCTTGTGGCGTCGACTGCACACCGATGAAAATCGCATGCTGCCCGTCGAGCGCAACGCTGGCATCAGCGCTTTGCGCGGCCAGTTCGACAGTGGCGACATCTTCAAGACGAACAATGCCGCCGTCCTTCACCTTCACCGTCATCCGCTTGAACTGATCGACGCTGCCGAGATCGGTATTGGTGGTGACGTTCGAGACGATGAAATAGCCCTTGGTCTGACCCGCCGCCGCCTGAAAATTGTTGGCGGTGATAGCGACCTGAATATCGTTCGCCGACACGCCGCGGCCCGCCATCCGCACCGGATCGAGCCAGATCCGCATTGCGAAGGTCTGACCGCCGAGAATGTCGGCCGATGCCACGCCGTCGACCGTCGACAAGATCGGCTGGATCACGCGAGTCAGATAGTCGGAAATCGCCGAGCCGCTCAGTTCGTCGCTGGAGAATCCAAGATACATCACCGCCGTGGTCTGTCCGGTCGATTTCAGCACGATCGGATCGTTGGCTTCCTTCGGAATTTGATATTTGACCTGATTGACCTTCGCCAGGACCTCGGTCAGCGCCTGGTTCGGATCGAAGTTGAGCTTGATGAAGACCTGAATCGTGCTGGTGCCTTGCACCGAGTTCGAGGTGATGTAGTCCACGCCCTCGGCGGAGGCGACAGCCTGCTCGATCGGCGTGGTGATAAAGCCCTGCATCAGGTCTGGCGATGCGCCGGGATATACGGTCGTCACCGTGATCACGGTGTTCGACAGCTTGGGATACTGCCGGATCGGCAGATTGAACGCCGCTGCGGTGCCGATCAGAAGGATCAGCAAACTTACCACGACCGAGAGGATCGGCCGCTTGATGAAAATGTCTGTGAAAACCATGTCGTGCGCCTCCCGCGATCAGTAACGCGGCGGATTTTTGGGAGCCGGCGGCGGTGGATCGTCGGAGATCACGACCTGCATGCCGGGCTGCAGCTTCTGTTGACCAACCGCGACCACACGATCACCGGCGTTGAGTCCCTTGGTGATGACAACCTGTCCGTTGATCCGCTCTGCGGTCTGGATCGGCACGCGCTCGGCATGAAACGCCGCCTTGCCGTCCTTGTCCTTTTCTTCCTTCAGCAGAAAGACGGAGTCGCCATAGAGCGTATAATCCACCGCCGTCTCGGGAATGATGAGTTTCGGTGGATCCGGCGGCAGCACCACGGTCGTGGTGGCGAACATGCCCGGCTTCAGCAAGCCGTCAGGATTGTCGATCGTGCCCTGCACGCGGATGTTACGGGTATCGCTGGCGATCTGAGGCTCGATGGTGGTGATCTTGCCCTGGAATTTGCGGGCGGGATAGGCATCGACGACGGCATCGACGGTCTGGCCCACAGCCAGGATCGCCGCGTCCTTTTCGGTCGCCGTGAAGTTCAGATAGACCTGCGACGGATCTGTGAGCGTCACGATCATGGTGCCGGCGCTGAGATACTGTCCGACCTCGACCTGACGCACGCCGAGCACGCCGTCAAACGGGGCGCGGACGAGCTTCTGCGAGATCACGGCTTCGGTCTTCTCCACGGCGGCCTTGGCCTGGTCATAAGCGGCCTGTGCCTGATCGACTGTCGCCTGCGGACCGAACGATTTCGCGAGCAGTGCCTGGGCGCGATCGAGCGCGAGCTTGGCGTTGAGCGTTTGCGCCTTGAAGCTGGCGAGATCCGCCTGATCCGGATCGTCGAAAATCTGAAGCAGCGGGTCGCCTTTTTTCACCTTCGCGCCTGCGGTGAACATGATCTTGGTGATGCGGCCGCCGACATCGGCGGACACATCGACCTGATGCACGGCCGCGAGCGAACCGAAACTCGTCAACAGATGCGGCACGACTTCCGACTTCACCTCCGCCACCGAGACGTTGGCCGGCGGCGGCTTCATGTTGGCGAGGAACTGCGAGATCAGATGATTGCGCAACACATTGAAGCCGACGATCAAGCCGACGATCACCGCAAGGATGCTGCCGACAATGATGAACCACCGCGTGGTTCGCACGCGATGCGGCGCGCGCGTCGCCGGTTCGGTCTTCTCGGCCTTTGATTTCGCGTTGGGAGCGTCGGTTGAAATTGTCATGTCAAACACTCTCTGAAACGAGGTCGTGATTTTTTTCGGTGTCAAGGTAACGGGCCAGCGCTGTGGGCGTGAACCCGACGCCGCGCAGAACGAATTCCATCAATTGCCGGGTGAGAACGTCGTCCGCCGGATAGCCCAGCGTCGGACGCTCGGGCAGACGGGTCATGGCGATCGTGTAAAGAAGATTGTGCGTGAACCAGAACAGGTGGAACGGCGAGATTCCCACCGGCATGACATCGCCCGTGGCAATCGCCTGTTCGACCGAACTCTCGAATTTCGGTGCGATCAGCGCGCTGATCTTCTCGAATAGCAATCGCGCGAACTCCCCGTCATCGAGGTGGCTGGACGCCGTGAGCCGGATCTTCTCGCCCTTGTCGCCATTGGGCAATGTCTTCACGGCGAGAAAATGCCCGATCATCTCCCGGATGAAAAAGACCAGCGTCTCGGTCGACGGCTGAAGGTTCAGCAGCCGGTTGAGGTCCGGGTCGGTCTCGCAGGCTTCCTCCAGGATCGCCGAATGGAGCTGGGCCTTGGTCGCGAAATGACGAAACAACAGCCCCTCGGAAATCGAGGCGGCCGTCGCAACCCTTTTCGTCGTCGTCCCCGCATAACCGTGCTGAGCGAAGCACTGTTGGGCGGCTTCCAGAATCTGCCGCCTGCGGGAATCCCCGCTCATCCGCTTGAATGCCATCGATGTAAGTAAGCACTCACTTCTGGCGCAGTCAACCCCATTTTGCGGTGCAAACGAACACGGCGCGGTCACCCGCGCCGTGTTGTATCCATCAGCTATAGAGTGTAGGCCGGTGGCCGAGACGCGCCCGCCGGAGCGCCGCGTCAGGCCGCCCTCGCGTTCGCAGGTCGCAGCATGCGCCCCGCCCCCGCGAATACTTTCTCGATTACCGTCCAGAACAGCAGAACGATGGCGATGGTCGTAATCGAGCCGACAAGCCAGTTCGACCAGAACACCTTGAAGGAGCCGCCTGAACCGATCATCGACAGACGGAACGCGTCCTCCGCCCGGCTGCCAAGCACCAGCGCGAGCGTAAACGGCGCCAGCGGGATGCCGATCTTCTTGAAGATGTAACCGATCACGCCGAACACCAGCATCAGCCAGATATCGAACATCGCGTTCTGGATTGCGAAAGCGCCGATCGCGCACGACACCACGATCATCGGCGCAATCGCCGCGAACGGCACGCGCAGGATCGCGGCGAACAGCGGCACCGTCGCCAGCACGATCACGAGACCGACAACATTGCCCAGATACATCGACGCGATCAGACCCCAGACGAAGTCCTTGTGTTCGACAAACAGCAATGGGCCGGGGTTCAGACCCCACACCATCAAGCCGCCAAGCAGGATGGCCGCAGTCCCCGATCCCGGAATGCCGAGCGCGAGCATCGGCAGCAGTGCCGCGGTGCCGGAGGCATGCGCCGCCGTCTCCGGGGCGAACACGCCTTCGATACGGCCCTTGCCGAAGCTGTCGGGATCCTTGGAGAACCGCTTGGCAAGGTTGTAGCCCATGAAGGATGCCGCAATGGCGCCTCCGGGAGTAATGCCGAGCCAGCAGCCGATCGCCGACGAACGCAGCAACGTCAGCCAGTAACGCGGCATCTCCATCCACACCTTCAGCACGACGCGCGGACTGATCGCAGCCGCATGACCCTTCAGCGCCAGACGCTCCTCCATGGTCAGCAGGATTTCGCTGATGCCGAACAGACCGATCACGGCGACAAGGAAGTTGATCCCGCGCAGCAGATCCTCTGAGCCGAATGTCATGCGCAGCGTTCCCGACACAGTGTCGAGGCCGACGCCCGCCAGCAGAAGGCCGAGCGCCATCGAGATCACCGTCTTATGCTTGTCCTCGCGGCCAAGACCGACGAACGAACAGAACGTCAATAAATAGACCGCGAAGAATTCCGGAGGTCCAAACCTGAGCGCAAAACCCGCGATGCTCGGAGCGAGGAATGTGATCAGCAACACCGCGACCAGCGACCCGACGAACGATGAGGTGAACGCGGCAGTCAGTGCCTCGCCCGCCCGGCCCTGCTGGGCCATGGGATAGCCGTCGAAGGTTGTCGCGACCGACCACGCCTCCCCCGGAATGTTGAACAGGATCGACGTGATCGCGCCGCCGAACAATGCGCCCCAGTAGATGCACGACAGCATCACGATGGCCGATGTCGGATCCATCGAGAAGGTGAGCGGCAGCAGGATCGCCACACCATTTGGACCGCCCAGTCCAGGCAACACACCGACAAAGATACCTAGGATAAGGCCGACCAGCATCAACCCCATGATCTTCCAGGTGAGCAGCACCGAGAAGCCATGAAGCAAGAGAGAAAACGCTTCCATCGGACTCTCCTAGTATCCGAACAGGGCTTCGAGCGGCCCCTTCGGCATGATGACGTCAAACTGGACTTCGAAGACGTAGAACATCAGCGCGGAAAAAATCAGCGCCGTCAGTAAAGACTTCCACACCGATATCTTACCGATGAACATCATGAATCCGCCGGTCAGCAGGAAGCTCGCGACGTACAATCCGAGCGACTGCGTCGCCACGCAGAACGCCACGGTCGGAATGAAGACCAGCAGCACGCGCTTCAATTGATCGCGTGTCACGAATGTCTCGGCATTCCCACCCACGACAGCGCGCTCGCGGACAGATTTGATCAGACCGAAGATGCTGGCCAACAAAAGAATGAGGGACAAATAAAATGGGAAATAACCCGGCTCTGGCCCATCGGACGCCCAGCCCATTCCGGTCCGGTAATTGTCGAACATCATCAGGATCGAAAAACCGCCGAGTGCGATCATCGTCCAGATATCGACCGTCAGCGTCCGGACGACCGGCGGAGAGTCCTCCGCCGGAGCGGTGGGATCGTCAACGGCAATCTCGATTTCAGTATTCGACATGCGCGCCTGCTCAATTTCTAGCGGGAAGGAATCGGCCGCCCGCAAGCGGCCGATATGAAAATGAGAAGCTTATTTCGCGACGAAACCCGCTTCCTTCATGAGATCGGAATTAAACTTGTCGTCCTTCTCGAGGAAGTCGACCATGTCCTTGCCGGTGATGAAGACGGGCTTCAGCGCCTGCTTCTCCATGTAGTCCTTGTATTCAGGAGTTTCGCTGACCTTCTTGAACAGGTCCTCATAGAATGCCACCTGCTCCGGAGTCGCCTTGCCCGGCAGGAACATGGCACGCAGCATCTTGTACTGCACGTTCACGCCCTCTTCCTTGCAGGTCGGAACGTCGTGCCAGGACTGCGTATCGGTGACCTTGCCGGTGTAGGAAATCCGCTCGTCATCGAACACGCACAGCGCCCGGACCTGACCGGCGCGCCAGACTTCAAGATTTTCGGAAGGATTGTTGACGTTGGCGTCGATGTGATTGCCGACAAGCTGTGTCGCGGCCTCGCCGCCCGACTTGTAGGGTAGGTAAGCGAACTTGGTTCCAGTCGCCTTCTCAAAGCCGGCCATCAGAACCTGGTCCTCGCGCTTCGAACCGGTGCCGCCAAACTTGAATGGCGTGCTCGATGCTTTTGCGGCATCGACAAATTCCTTCACCGTCTTGTAAGGCGACTGGGCGTTATCCCAGAGGATGAACTCGTCGAACGCCATGATCGACACCGGCGTCAGTTCGCGCCAGTTGAAAGGAATTTTGGCTGAGAGCGGCAGCTGATAGATCAGCGAGTAGGCGATCACGACCTTGTCGGCTTCGCCGGCGCTGCCCTTCATATACATCAGCGCTTCAGCACCTGATGCGCCGCCCTTGAGCGAAACGACAATCGGCGCCTTCATCAGATTGTGTTTCTGAATCGCTGCCTGAAGCATGCGCGCCATCTGGTCCGACGCACCGCCCGCACCAGCCGCGACGACGATTTCCACCGTCTTCGTCGGCTCCCAGGCACTTGCAGCCGAGATGCCGCCACAAGTCGCCATTGCGGCAAGTGCCGCCAACTTCATCGTCTTCCGCATTGGGCTCTCTCCCTTTTGACCCTTTTTGAACTTACGCCGCCCCTTCATGGGGTCTTTGCGCCGACCTTCTTTACGCCACCGCGAGCTTCATCACGTCCTTGCCCTTGAGAACATCCATCGCCGCGAGCACACCGCCGACCTTGTGCGGAATACCGGCAAGATCGAGACCCATTTCGACACCCGACAACGTCCCCATCAGCATAAGGTCGTTGAAATATCCGAGGTGACCAATCCGGAAGGCGCGGCCCTTGAGCTTGCCGAGCCCGGTCCCAAGCGACATGTTGAAGTTCTCGAGCGTGAGCTTGCGGAAGTAATCCGCGTCGTGCGACTCGGGCACCATCACCGCCGTGGTGACCGGCGAATACTCGCCCGCATCGACACACACAGTCTCGAGGCCCCAGGCTCGCACAGCCGCGCGGGCCGCCGCCGCATGACGCTCGTGACGGGCGAAGACATTCTCCAGCCCCTCTTCTTCAAGCATCGCAATTGCTTCTTTCAGCGCGAACAGAAGATTGGTCGCCGGAGTGTATGGCCATGAGCCGCTCTTGTTCGCGTTGATCGCCTCATTCCAGTCCCAATAGGACCGCGGCATCGTGTTGTTCTTCGAAGCCTCGATTGCCTTGTTCGAAACGGCGTTGAAGCTCAGGCCCGGAGGCATCATCAGGCCCTTTTGCGAGCCACCGACGGTGACGTCGACACCCCACGCATCGTGCTGGTAATCGATTGATCCGATCGAGGACACGGTATCGACGAACAGCAGCGCCGGATGGCGGGCGCGATCCATCGCCTTGCGGACTTCATCGATTCGGCTGGTGACGCCGGTGGACGTCTCGTTGTGAACGATCATCACCGCCTTGATCGCATGACCCTTGTCGGCGGCAAGACGCGCCTCGATATCGACCGCCTTCGCGCCACGGCGCCAGTCGCCGGAGATGGTCTCGACCTCGATCTGGAATCGCGCGGCAAGCTGACGCCACAGCACAGAAAACTGGCCGGTCTCAGCCATCAGCACCTTGTCGCCGGGCGACAGCGTGTTGACGATCGCAGCTTCCCACGCGCCGGTGCCGGACGAGGGATAAATCAGAACCGGATTCTTGGTGCCGAAAATGCGCTTGCAGCCATCCATGATGTCGAAAGCCATTTCCGCGAATTCAGGACCGCGATGATCGATCGTCGGCATGTCCATCGCGCGCAAAACGCGATCGGGCACATTGCTCGGCCCTGGAATCTGTAGAAAATGCCTTCCGGTTTGAACGACCATGGTCCCGTCCTTGATTTGGGGAGTACAAACCGTTCTTTTCAAAGCCGATTTGCGGGCGGGAATGTATCGGGAAAAGGCCCCCACGCAACCATAAACTTGTATGGGGTCCACGGTCTTCATACCGTCTTTGGTACGGTGCAAATCAAGGTTTATGGGGCTTTCCGCCCCGCTGGCCGCCGGCAATGACTCCCGCGCGGCGTGCATATCAGTCCTTCACCAGTTTGAGATGCGCTGAGGCGTTCTCTCCACCTCGGTCCTCGAGTACCGCCATCGCGGCGGCCACGCCCCCAGCCCGGTGCGGAACACCGGCTGCGGCCAGACCCATTTCGACGCCCGACAACGCGCCGAGCAGGGTGAGATCGTTGCATTCGCCAAGATGGCCAATCCGGAAGACCTTGCCGGCAACCTTTGACAGGCCCGCGCCGAGCGACATGTTGTAGTTTTCGAGCACGATCTTGCGGAATTTATCCGCGTCATGCCCCGGCGGCATCACGACCGCGGTCAGGACGGGCGAGTACTCGGACGGATCCTGGCACAACACCTCAAGACCCCAATGGGTCACGGCAGCGCGAGTGGCCGCGGCCAGCCGCTTGTGACGGGCGAACACCTCATCCAGCCCCTCTTCCAGCAGCATCGCGATCGCCTCGCGAAGGCCGTAAAGCAGGTTGGTCGCGGGCGTGTAGGGGAAGAAGCCGTCCTTGTTGGGCTTGAGCATTTCCTCCCAGTCCCAGTACGAGCGCGGCATCTTGTTGGTCTTCGCAGCCTCCCGCGCCTTCTCGGAAATGGCGTTGAAGCCAAGTCCCGGCGGCAGCATGAAGCCCTTTTGCGAGCAGCTGACTGTCACGTCGGCTCCCCATTCCTCGTGGCGGTATTCGGCCGACCCCAGCGAGGAGATCGTATCGACCAGCAGGAGCGCCGGATGTTTTGCGCTGTCGATGGCCTTGCGGATCTCTGCGATTCGGCTGGTGCAGCCGGTGGACGTCTCGTTGTGGACGACCATCACGGCTTTGATCGAATGACTCTTGTCGCCCGCGAGCCTGGCTTCGATCGCCTCGGGATCCGCGCCGTGACGCCAGTCGCCCGGAATGAAATCCACGTCGAGGCCGAAGCGCAACGCCATCTTCTGCCACAACGTGGCGAAGTGACCCGTCTCGACCATCAGCACCTTGTCGCCGGGCGACAGTGTGTTGACGATCGCCGCCTCCCACGCACCCGTGCCGGAAGACGGGAAAATGATCACCGGCCCCGAGGTCTGGAAAATCTTCTGGCTGCCTTCGAGCGCCACCTTGCCGAGTTCGGCGAACTGGGCGCTTCGATGATCGATGACCGGCATGTCCATCGCGCGAAGAACGCGGTCCGGAACCGGACTTGGCCCCGGAATCTGGAGAAAATGACGTCCCTGCGGTTCTTTCACGTGGGTCACCCGGATTTTGATTCTTGATCGGCGACGGAACATTTGCATTTTATTTTTTTGCATGCAAGATTTTTTTGCATGCAAAATCTGGCTCGACGAAGCCGTCCGCGCCGGATACATTTATTAAGGACACAGAGATTCCTTAATGTCTGCCACCGTTTCCGCGCTGAAATCGCCCGCTCCGCCCGAGCCTGAATCCTCGCTGCACGGGGAGACTTTGTCGCGCCTGCGCGACTACATCGTCGAGGGCAACATCCCCGACGGCGGCCGCATCCTGGAGCGTGAACTATGCGAACTTCTGGGCATTTCGCGCACCCCGCTCCGCGAAGCCCTCAAGGTTCTGGCGGCCGAAGGCTTGGTCGAACTGCTGCCTCACCGCGGCGCGCGGGTCCGGACGCTGAGTGAGGAGGACCTTCGCGAACTGTTCGATGTGATGGGCGGCCTGGAATCGCTGGCTGGACGTCTGGCCTGCGAAAACATAACAGAATCAGAGTTTTCCGAGATCGAGCGACTGCATCACGAGATGTATGGTTATTACCTGCGTCATGACATGCACAACTATTTCCGCGCCAACCAGCTGATCCACCAGCACATCGTCGTGGCCTCCCGCAACAGCGCGCTGCAGATCGCCTATGCGATGTTTGCTGGCCGCATCCGCCGTGTGCGCTATTCCGCCAACTTCGCCCGCGATCACGCCCGCTGGGGCGAAGCGGTACGGGAGCACGAGCAAATTCTCGACGCGCTCCGCCGCCGGGACGGGCGCGAACTCAGCGACATCCTCTTCAACCACCTGCGAAACAAGCGCCGCGCGGCATCCGAAAGATCCGCCGAAACGCTCAGTCCCGAAAATTCCTGATCGCCTACAGATCGTATTTACAGGCACAGTATTTTGCATACAAATATTCGACCTTCACAAGGGGATGTGAAGACGTCGAAAGCTCAACACCGCCTCTCACACGGTGAACGATTCGTTAAAACGGAAACGCCTCATGCCGACCGCCTCTCCTTCTCTGCTTGAACAACGTCTGCGGTCGGAGATCAGCGGGGAAGTGCTGTTCGATACGTTCTCGTGCGGCCGTTATGCTACCGACGCTTCGTTTTACCAAATCATGCCGTTCGGCGTGGTCGTACCAAAAACAAAGGATGATGCACTTCGCACCATCGCGATCGCGCGCGACGAAGGACGCGTCGTCACACCACGCGGCGGCGGCACCTCGCAATGCGGGCAGACCATCAACGACGGCCTCGTCATCGATGTTTCGAAGTATCTGAACAAGATCGTCTCGCTCGACATTGAGAAGAAAACCTGCGTGGTGCAGCCCGGCATCGTGCTGGACGATCTGAACCGTCAACTCAAGAAGCACGGCCTGTGGTTTCCCGTCGACGTCTCGACAGCCTCGCGCGCCACGATCGGCGGAATGGCCGGCAACAATTCTTGCGGCGGGCGCTCACTGCGTTACGGCACCATGCGCGACAACACGCTTTCGCTGGATGCTGCGCTGGCCAACGGCACCGAACTGCACTTTGGGCCGGTCGAACAGGGCCGCGCCTGGCCAAATGTGTATGAGCCGGGACGCGATCTATTTCGCGACCTCCTCGCGCTCGGCAGCCGCGAGGCGGGCGAGATCACCGAGCGTTTTCCAAAGGTCCAGCGCCGCGTCGGCGGCTACAATCTCGACGCCCTGATGCCCGCGCCGGTCAACAACATGGCCCACATCCTTGTGGGCTCGGAGGGTACCCTCGCCTTCACCACGCAGGTAGAACTGAAGTTGTGGCCGCTGATCGGCAGCAAGGTCCTCGGCGTCTGCCACTTCGGCAGCTTCTATGAGGCAATGGATGCCGCCCAGCATCTGGTGAAACTCAAGCCGATCGCGGTCGAGCTTGTCGACTCCACAATGATCGCTCTCGGCCGTGATATCGCGATGTTCCGTCCGACCATCGAATCTGTGGTGCGCGGCGAGCCCGAAGCATTGCTAGTGGTCGAATTCGCGGAGAAAGATCAGCCGGCCAATCTCGCCAAGCTGAAACAGCTTCACGAAACCATGGGCGATATCGGCTTCGGCTGGGACCGCGAAACTCGCAAATGGGGCGGTGTGGTCGATGTGATCGAACCGGCGATGCAGGCGGCGATCTCGGACTTCCGAACCTCCGGCCTCAACGTGATGATGTCGATGAAACAGGAAGGCAAACCCGTCTCCTTCGTCGAGGACTGCGCAGTGCCGCTTCAGCATCTCGCCGAATATACTGATCGCCTCAACAATATCTTCGCCAAGCATGGTACGCGGCCGACAATGTACGCGCACGCCTCCGAAGGCTGCCTGCATGTCCGCCCGGTGCTCAACCTGCGCCTCGACAAGGATGTACGGGCAATGCGCGCCATTGCCGAAGAAACCTTCGCGATGGTGCGCGAGTTCAAGGGCTCGCACTCCGGTGAGCACGGTGATGGCCTGGTGCGTTCCGAATTTCACGAGAAGATGTTCGGCGAACGGATTGTGCGCGATTTCCAAGAAGTAAAGACGCGCTTCGACCCGGACAACACACTCAACCCCGGCAAGATCGTGCATCCGCCTAAGATGGACGACCGCACGCTGTTCCGCTTCAAGCCGGATTACAAAGTGCCGGAGTTCAAGACCGAACTCGACTGGTCGGCGTGGCCGGGCGCAGGCGGCGGCTTTCAGGGCGCCGTTGAGATGTGCAACAACAATGGCGCCTGCCGCAAACTGGAAGGCGGCGTGATGTGTCCGTCATACCGTGCGACGCGCAACGAGAAGGATCTTACCCGCGGCCGTGCCAATACGCTGCGCCTTGCGATTTCCGGACAGCTCGGCCCCGACGCGCTCGCCTCCGACGAGATGATGGACACGCTGAAACTGTGCGTGTCCTGCAAGGCCTGCCGCAGCGAGTGTCCGACCGGCGTCGACATGGCGAAAATGAAAATCGAGATGCTGGCGGCACGTGCGAAGACACACGGGCTCACCCTAAGAGACCGGCTTGTCGGCTACCTGCCGCACTATGCGGGCCTGGCCGCGAGGTTCGCGCCGCTTGCTAATCTACGCAATCGCAGCGCCCTGCTCCGCAAGTTGCTGGAAAAGGCCGCGGGAATCAGCGCCAAACGCAACCTGCCGGAATGGCGCAGCGACACGTTCGCGCCAGACATGATTGCCGTCGGCCCCGAGAATGGCCCTGAAGTTGTGCTGTTTGCGGACACCTTCAATCGCGCTTATGAACGTGAAAATCTTGACGCCGCGCTTCAGGTGCTGATTGCAGGCGGCTATCGTGTACACCTGCCAAAGCCCGTGGAAGGCACACGCCCGCTGTGTTGCGGCCGCACCTTCCTCTCCGCTGGACTCGTCAACGAGGCACGCGAGGAGCTCAACCGGCTGGTGCGCGCGTTTGCGCCATTCGCCGAACGCGGCATCCTGATCGTCGGCCTGGAGCCAAGCTGCCTGCTGACGCTGCGCGACGAATTGCTTTCGCTACGCAAGGATGACAAGGCAAAGGCGGTTTCCGATCATGCGTTGCTGTTCGAGGAGTTCCTCGTGCGTGAGGCCGGCAGCGGACGCTTGCAGCTTCCACTGAAACCGATCGGCTCAAAAGCCTTGGTGCACGGGCACTGCCACCAGAAATCGTTCAATGCGCTCAAGCCGGTTGAGAAAATTTTACGGCTCATTCCAGATCTCGATGTGGAGGTGATCGACTCGAGCTGCTGCGGCATGGCCGGCGCATTTGGCTATGGCGCGGACACCTATGACGAATCCATCGCGATGGCCGAATTGAAACTGCTGCCTGCGGTGCGCAAGGCGAGCGGCGACGCGATCATCGTGGCCGACGGAACCTCGTGCCGTCACCAGATCAAGGACGGCACCGGCCGGGGCGCTCTTCACGTAGCACAAGTGCTGGCGAGGAGCCTGTCAGCCTAAAGATGAAAAGCAACGGATAGTCTCCCATCGGACGATTAGTCACAAGGCTCACTTGATCGGAACGAATGTCCATGTTGAAAGCGCATGGTCGTCCTATCTGAATTGGAATTCTGAAATGACAGCTCTGACGCTCGATACTGCCCGGAAGATCCTCGACGCCGCCCTTGCAAAAGCCGCACAACTCAAGACCAAGCCGATGGCCATCGTTGTGCTCGACGCGCGCGGCGCGATCAGGGCTTCGATCAGCCAGGATGGTACCAGCCTGATGCGCCACGAGGTTGCGCACGGCAAGGCTTACGGCGCCGTCGCGCTCGGCATGGGCTCCCGCTCCATCTTCAAACGCGCGAACGAGCAGCCTTATTTCGTCGATGCGGTGAACACGATGGCGCGCGGCGCACTGATTCCGGTCCCGGGCGGCGTGCTGATCAAAGATGCAGCCGGCGACGTCGTCGGCGCGGTTGGCATCAGCGGAGACACTTCCGACAACGACGAGACCTGCTGCGTGGCCGGCATCGAAGCCGCTGGTTTCAAGGCCGATGGCGGCTGACAGATGAGAGCAGCACGAACAAAATAAAAAACAAAGGGAGGTTTCATTGCCATTTCCCCGCGCGTCGGAGGCCCTCTCCCGCTTTACCATTCTCGATCTGTCGCGCGTCCGCGCCGGTCCGACTGCCGTGCGTCAGCTCGCCGACTGGGGCGCCAACGTCATCAAGATCGAGGAGCCCACCAGTCTTTCGGGAGAGCAGCAACTCGGCGGCGCGCGGCACAATGGGGACTTCCAGAATCTTCATCGCAACAAGCGTGCGATGACGCTCAACCTGAAGAGTGAAGACGGCAGGTCCGCTTTCCTGAGGATGGTTGAAACGGCCGATGTCGTGGTTGAGAACTTCCGGCCTGACGTGAAGAGCAGGCTGGGTATCGACTACGAGACACTGCGCAAGATCAATCCGCGTATCGTCTACGCCAGCATTTCCGGTTTTGGGCAGGATGGCCCCTACGCCAAACGGCCAGGCTTTGATCAGATCGCGCAAGGCATGGGCGGCCTGATGTCGATTACCGGTGCTCCGGGACAAGGGCCGATGCGCGTCGGGATTCCGATTGCTGATCTGACGTCCGGATTGTTTTGCGCGCTCGGCATTCTGACAGCATTGCTGGAGCGCGATGTCTCAGGCGAAGGCCAATGGGTACAGACCTCGCTGTTGCAATCCATGATCTTCATGCTCGACTTTCAGAGCGCCCGCTGGCTTGTGAATGGCGAGGTGCCTAAACAGGCCGGCAACAACCACCCGACGAATATCCCGACAGGGGTCTTCAAAACAACAGATGGCTACATCAACATCGCCACCACCGGCCAGCCGATCTGGGAACGATTCGTTGATGCCATCGGACGGCCGGACTTTCTCCAAAATCCAAAATACAACTCGTTCAAGGCACGATCGGATAATCGCGATGCACTGAACGCAGAAATCGAAGCCATCACCAAAAGACGCAGCAGCAACGAGTGGGTTGAGGATTTGAACAACGCCGGCGTCCCCTGCGGTCCGATCTATTCGATCGATCAAGTTTTCGAGGATCCTCAGGTGAAACATCTGGATATCGCGCAAGACGTTCCCAACACGGGTGACCGCGAGCTGCGACTGGTGAAGCAGCCGTTCACACTGTCGCGAACGCCGAGCCATTTTATTGCGCCGACACCTGAGGTCGGCGAACATACAAAAGATATCTTGCATGAGTTCGGTTTCAGCGATGCCGAGATCGAGTCTCTAAAACAACATCACGCCATCTGACGGCACAGGCCAGGCAATGACGCAGACCGACAAGATGATTTCTCGCAAGGACGGCGCGATCGGCTATCTGGTTTTCAATAATCCTGAACGGCACAACGCGGTTTCTCTCGAGATGTGGGAAAGATGTGCGCAGATCATGCATGGCTTCTCGAGCGATCCATCGATACGCGTCGTCGTGATCACGGGCGCTGGAGAAAAGGCGTTCGTCTCGGGCGCCGACATTTCGAAATTTGCGGAAGAACGCGGCTCCAAGGAGGCCGCGGAAAGATACAACAAGGCGATCGAGGAGGGCTATTCGTCGGTCTACAACTGTCCCAAACCCACGATCGCAATGATCCGCGGCTATTGCGTGGGTGGTGGCATGGGGCTCGCGTCGTGTTGCGACATCCGCATCTGCACGGAAAACTCAAAGTTCTCGGTTCCAGCGGCAAAGCTCAGCGTGGGCTATCGCTATGCCGGGGTGAAGCGCCTGCTTGATATTGTAGGTCCCTCCTTTACTAAGGAAATCTTCTTCACCGCCCGGCTGTTCGATGCCGAGGAAGCGAAGGTCATGGGCTTCGCGAACCGTGTACTGCCGGGCGACCAGTTGGAGGCCTATGTCAATGACTATGCCATAACGATCGCGGGCAATGCGCCACTCACCGTCGACTCGATCAAATTCATGGTCGGCGAGATCGTCAAGGACGAAAGCGCGCGCGATATGAAGACATGCGACGCAATGGTCGCGGCATGCTTCGCCAGCAATGATTACGAGGAAGGCCGGAAGGCATTTATGGAAAAACGCAAGCCAGTCTTCACGGGAAGCTGAGAGATTACTATGCAAAGCCGCCGCCCGGCTGAACCCGGAATGACCGTCGATCAGGTGCAGACGCCTGCCATTATCGTCGACCTCGACGCGCTGGAGGACAACATCACCTTCCTCGCCTCGCGCGTTGCGCAAAATCCTGGTGCATCCGCCACACCCCATGCGAAAGCGCACAAATGTGTCGAGATCGCGCAGCGCCAGATCGCGGCGGGAGCAAGCCGCGTTTGCTGCCAGAATGTTGCCGAAGTCGAGGCCATGGTGGCGGGAGGTATCAGGAGCGTTCTCCTCTCGAACGAAATTGTCGCAGAGGAAAAAGCCCGGCGTCTCGCGCGCTCTGCGCGTGAGGCGAAAATCGGCGTCTGCGTCGATCATCCGCTTCAAGCCGACATTCTCTCGCTCGCCGCGCAGGAGCAAAGCGTGACGCTAAATGTGCTGGTCGAAATCGACGTCGGCCACGGCCGCTGCGGTATCGCACCGGGACCTGACGCCGTGAAGCTCGCGCAATATGTCACCGGCAAGCCCGGACTGCACTTCGCAGGCCTTCAGGCCTATGACGGCGCGGCGCAACACCTGCGCAAACCCGATCAGCGGACCGCTGCCATAACTCGGGCCGCATCTCTCGTGCGCGAAACGATCGATCTCCTGAAGGCGGCCGAACTGGCTTGTGAAACGGTCGCAGGCGCTGGCACCGGCTCATACGAAAACGAATTGGCGAGCGGCGTCTACACCGAACTGCAGTGCGGCTCCTATGCACTGATGGATGCGGATTACGGCCGCAACGAAACCGACAGACCGTTTAAGAATTCGCTGTTTGTCTTGACCACCGTGATAAGTAACCCCCTCCCCGCACGCGCAGTCTGCGATGCCGGGTTGAAATCCCTCACCGCCGAAAGCGGCCTTCCCGTGGTCCGAGGCGCAAGAGGCGTAACTTACGTGAAAGCCACCGACGAACACGGCACGCTGGAGTTGTCGCCGGACGCGACGATCACGATTGGGGACAAGCTTCGCCTCATTCCAGGCCATTGCGACCCGACAGTCAATCTGCACGACTGGCTTGTGGCGTACCGAGGCGATAAGGTCGAGGCTGTGTGGCCTGTTATTCGCGGCTGGTAATTCGAAAATTGAAGAATGTCACGTAAAACAAATCTTGAAATCAATGCGCCGCGTCTCTGGGGAGACATTCACGAAACCGCGAAATTTGGAGCCACGCCAAAAGGCGGCGTCAAACGCCTGACACTCGGCCCCGAGGATAAGCAGGTTCGCGACTGGTTTCGTACGGCCTGTGAAAAAGCTGGCTGCACGGTGTACGTCGACGCTCTCGGCACCATGTTTGCAATGCGGCCGGGCCGCGATATGAGCAAGCCGCCAATCGGACTTGGGTCGCATCTCGATACCCAGCCGACCGGAGGAAAATTCGACGGCATTCTGGGAACGCTCGCCGCGCTCGAAGTCATTCGTACGCTCAACGACGCCGGAATAGAAACCGATACACCTTTGTGCATCGTGAACTGGACCAATGAGGAAG
Organism: Xanthobacteraceae bacterium; assembly: GCA_019750915.1. Lineage (GTDB taxonomy): Bacteria > Pseudomonadota > Alphaproteobacteria > Rhizobiales > Xanthobacteraceae > Afipia. The sequence goes on along the minus strand of JAIENY010000017.1, from coordinate 17,629 downwards.
GCTCACGCTTCGCACCAGCAATGATGGCGTCCGCGACCTATGCAGGCGAATACACTACCGCAGACGTTCAATCGCGCCGCGATGCCGACGGCATTACCGTCGCCAAGGCGCTCGACAAGATCGGCTATCGCGGCGAGGAGCCGGTCGGACAACGAAAATTTGGTGGTTTTGTCGAACTTCATATCGAACAAGGCCCGTTGCTGGAGGCGGAAAACAAGACCATCGGGGTCGTCGATCTCGGCCAGGGAATCATCTGGTACGACGGCGTCATCACGGGCTTCGCAAGCCATGCCGGCACCACGCCAATGCCGCTGCGCAAGGACGCACTCGCGGCGCTGTCGGAGGTGGTGCTAGCAGTCGAAGGGCTCGCAAAAAAATATGGCCCGGAAGCTGTCGGCACCGTCGGTGAAGCGATCATCGTCAACCCGTCGCGCAACGTGATCCCCGGCGACCTGACATTCACGATGGAATTTCGCAGCCCCTCGTCTGCGACGCTCGACCTGCTACATGGGGGAATTCAAAAGGCTGTCTCCGAAATATCGGCCCGCCGTCATGTCACGGTCGAACTCGTTCAGATCTGGCGCAAGGAGCCGACCGTGTTCGACAGAAACTTCGTTGATACGATCGAGGAGTCCACCCGGAAACTCGGCTACGCATATCGCCGCATTACATCAGGCGCAGGACATGACGCCTGCAACCTCAACGCGGTGATGCCGGCCGCGATGATCTTTGTCCCCTGCAAGGACGGCATCAGCCATAATGAGCTGGAGGACGCGACCCAGGCCGACTGCACGGCGGGCGCGAATGTCCTTTTGCACACCGTTTTGAAACTCGCAGGTGTTGCCGGCGATCCCGCTTAATTCGAACCGGGCAGTTCGGACCCGAGCCCCGCGACACGCATCAGCGATTGGATCTGTTCTTTCTGTTCAGAGCGCAGCTGCGCAAGGAACGGCCCAGCTGCCCTCATGAGACGCTTGACCGAGTCATGCTCCGGATCGACGGTCGAGGCCGGGCGGCGTCCGTTATAGGCGACGCTCACCACCTCACGCAGCGCCTGCTCCACAGGAGGCCAGTATTTCTCTTGCGCCGGGGTGAGTTTCAGCCGCGCCTTGATGGCGGCGATCTGCTGATCATCGAGAAGCGCCGTGGTCGGTTTCGACGGGGTCGTCTTGGGTACACCAGTCAGCGGCACGCTCATGAAGTGTTTCGCGGTCTCGAGCGTCATGCCGGGCCGCAAGGGAGCGTCCACTGGATTCGGATCTGGGGCGCGCAGGGCAAGGCGGTCGCTCTTGACCTCGAAATTTGAGCGCAGCGGGATAAGGCCAAGGTCCCCCTTGGGGTCGGACACCGCTTTTGCCGGCTCGAGCCAGGGTAGCCCGACCAGAAAAATAGCGGCCGCCCCCGCGGTCGCAAGGAGGAGGAAAACCATAGCGATATAGACGGCTCTCATTCCCAAGCGGGAACTCCTTGCCAGATTTTCACGGCAAACCACTGAAATAAGGCACCTTAATGCTGTTTTCACGGCATCCAAGGCTGGGGAAGGCTGGAATTCGATTTCCGGGCGGATTCGATAAACTGGAACACATCTAGACCATTAGGCTAATCGGCCGCTATTAGTACGACGTTCGGCTAATCCCTTGGCCATCCTTACGCATTGTCCGGATTTATCATGGCTTCCTCGACCAATTCCCTACCCCGCATTGTCATCGTCGGAGGTGGAGCGGGAGGCATCGAACTTGCTACCCAGCTCGGCCGTAAACTCGGTCGCCGCCGCGCCCAAATCATCCTCGTTGACCGTAACCCATCGCATTTGTGGAAGCCGCGCCTTCACGAGGTGGCTGCAGGCCTGATCGGCACCGGCGACGATGAAACCAGCTATCTGGCCCACGGGTGCATCCACGGTTTTGATTTTATGCTCGGAGGCCTGATTGCTCTCGATGCCGCCAACAAAACCATCACGCTCGATAGTGTCGTCAGCCCGGAAACAGGGGAAACAATCCTCGATCAGCGCGTCGTGCCTTACGATACGCTGGTGATCTCTCTGGGCAGCAGAGTCAACGATTTCGGGATTCCAGGTGTCATCGAGAACTGTCACATGCTCGATAGTCCGGCCCAAGCGCTTGAGTTTCAACGCGCCTTCCTGGAGGCGGCTCTGCGCGTCAGCGGTGGTACGCTCGACCGCGTGCGGGTCGGCATTGTCGGTGCGGGCGCGACCGGCGTTGAACTCGCCGCTGAACTGCATCACGCCGTCCACGCGATGGAACGTTGGGGCGGCCTGGGCGCAGCGGGCAAGCTCGATATTACCCTGATAGACATGGCGACTCGCGTGCTCCCGGCGGTCGATCCTGATACATCGGCCTATGCGATGCGGGCGCTGGAGCGTCTTGGTGTCCATGTGGTACTCGGGCAAGGCGTCGACCGCGCGACCCACGATGCGTTTCACCTCAAGAATGGAACGGTGATCCCCTGCGATATCAAGGTATGGGCTTCAGGCGTGGCGGGACATGATATCCTCAGCTCGCTGCAGGGCCTTACCCTTAATCCCGGCAAGCGGATCGTCGTGGATGACCATCTCGCGGCCGTCGGTGTCACGGATATTTTCGCGATCGGCGATTGCGCTGCTGCGCCATCCCACATCGGCAATACCATTGCGCCTCCCACAGCGCAGGTGGCGCATCAGGAAGCAACCTACCTCGCAAAGGAATTGGAACGAAGGTTGTCTGGAAAAAACGGTGGTCCCTTCAGGTACCAGCCTCGCGGCACGCTCGTTTCGCTCGGCCAAAGCGGAGCCGCAGGCGAATTTCCAGTTCTACGACGAGAGCATTCGATTTTCCCTGCCCATGGCGCTCTCGCCAAACTGCTGTACGTGTCGCTTTATCATATGCACCGGGTAGCTCTTCACGGCTGGTTGCGCGCCACAGCTCTCTTTGTCGCCGATCGGCTCAGACGGACCACATTGCCGCCCGTCAAATTGCACTGATCAGCAACCGCTGGCACCCTCGGTCGGACCGTCATGTAACTCGCGCATATAAGCGAGGCCATATACGGCCAGTCGCTGCTCGTCGTGCTGACCCGCGGATGCCAAAGTATCGATATAAATCTCCAGTTTCGTACGAGCTTCCTCAAGCTCTCCCGTCCTGACGTTTCGCATCATCGCGAACGTCGAAAGTACACGGTCAATTACGGTATCCATGAACAACCTCGTTAAAACAATCTCGGATTAATAAGTGCACCGCAGCAATAAAGTTCCATCCATCCGAAAAGAAAGGTCCACGGCATTGGAGACACCGTGGACCTTGTTTTGAAACGGCAGCGATCAACTGAAAATTTTGATCGCAGATTGAATCGTAAGCCAGACGCCCCAAGCCAGCGGTATGCTGACGAACGCCCAGAATAACGCAGCCTTTCCGTCCAGTCCGCCCTTGCCAATCCCGTAAGAGCCGCCCGACGACGATCGACCTGCCGCATCTTTTACCTGCAATGCAGCCACTTCCTCGGGCTTCATGAACCAATGTGGAGCCAGCGGCTTGATCAGAGAGTTACAGATCAAGCCAGCCGCAAGCAAACCGCACAGAATATACATCGTGAAGTCGTAGAGGTGATCACGCGGAACGCCCGCTGCAAGCTGTGCTTCGCGAATGTAGTTCACGACCACAGGGCCGATGATGCCGGCCGTCGACCATGCCGTCAGAAGGCGACCATGAATTGCTCCAACGAACTGGGTCCCAAAGATATCAGCAAGATAAGCCGGTACTGTCGCGAAGCCCCCTCCGTACATTGACAAGATGACGCCGAAGGCCAGAACGAATAGCACCTTGTTGCCGGTCGATGCCAATGTCGGAGCCAAGGCGTACAGAATGATGCCGAGAATGAAAAACGTATAATACGTGTTCTTCCGGCCAAGCTTGTCCGATAATGATGCCCAAAAGAACCGACCACCGATATTGAACAGCGACAACAGACCGGCAAAGCCAGCTGCGATCCCGGCGATCGCCGTTTTCTGTTCAACCGATAACTGGCTGAACGAGAGATTAGGCAGGCCGATCAGCTTGCCGGCGAAGATTTCCTGCAACATCGGCGATGCCACGCCGATCACGCCGATGCCGGCGGAAACGTTAAGGCAGAGCACTGCCCAAATCAGCCAGAACTGCTTGGTCTTGTGCGCATTGTCGAGGTGCACATGACCCGTGGTGATCATCGTGTTGGCTTTCTCGACCGGTACCCACCCTTCCGGCTTCCAATTCGGCGGTGCAATCCGATAGGCAAAAGCACCGATGGTCATGAACACAAAGTAGATCGCGCCCATGCACAGGAAGGTCTGCCACACACCGACGTCGGTGGGTGTCTTGAAGTAATTGATCAGCATGTTCGCGAGCGGCGCGCCAATCATCGCACCGCCACCGAAACCCATGATCGCCATTCCGGTTGCCATGCCGCGGCGATCCGGAAACCATTTCACCAGAGTGGATACCGGCGATATGTAACCAAGTCCCAGACCGATACCGCCAATTACACCCGAGCCCAGCCACAAGATCCAGAGCTGGTGCATGTAAACGCCCAATGCACCCAGCACGAGACCACCTGCCCAACATACCGCTGCGACAAAGCCCGCACGACGAGGGCCTACTCTTTCAAGCCAGCCTCCCCACAGCGCAGCGGAGATTCCGAGAAGCACAAAGAACAGCGTGTACATCCAGCCCAAGCTGGACACACGCCAATCGCATGTCGTCGTGAAAAGCTCCGCCCCGATCGTCATGTCAGGACAGGCTTTAGCGGCAGTAACTCCCACAGCCCGCGACAGCGGCAACCAGAAGACGCTGAAGCCATAGGCCATGCCGATGCATAGATGAATGCATAAAGCGGCGGGCGGCACCAACCAGCGATTGAACCCCGGTTTGGCTATAATCCGTTCGCGATCAAAAACACCTGCGACTGCTGTAGGTGCAGTGCCTGCCTGCTCGATAGACGCCATTCGATTCTCCCCTCGACCGTTTTTTGCGATCAGTTTTGAGTCCTGTATCCCAGAACATCGACGATCCCCCGATCATCCGTAGCTCGGGGCGTATAGGACGACCTCGCCCTGGCAAGCATAGATGCAAACGCATCGTTATATGTCGATACTCAAATGGTCGAAAGCGTTCGTCCTCATGTAAAGAATGCTGCAAGTGCGAGGCAATTAAGAGAGCTTTTCGATTTGAAAAACGATGCCGTTGTCATCGCGGTTTAGTATTTCAACGCGATCACCGGTTTCTCGAATAAGATTTGGGATATCAATGACAGCGAGCGGATCGGTGCAGTGAACCTCCAATCGATCTCCGGGCTTCAAAGTCTTAAGGGCCTTTCGCGTCCGGAACACAGGCAGGGGACACTTTAACCCGCGCAGATCGAGCGTCGTCAGAGCCATCAGCCCACCGTGTGTTCAGCGCGAATCTCGTCGAGCGGCACAGCGAAACGTCTTACAAGCCAGGCGATGGCTGGGATGTCATCCAAATTCACGTGCGGCAGGTTTGTGTCGACTGCCGTATCCGCGGCAATGGCGACGATGCGCGGATCATTCGGGAAAATGAGAGGCTTGCCGTTCCCGGCGCGGTACACCTCAATCTTGGGATGATGATCCGCCTTGTATCCCTCGATAATAATATAATCCACCCGCGTCATATGAGCGAGCAGATCGGCCAAGTGAGGTTCATCATCGCCGCGCAACTCATGCATCAGCGCCCAGCGTTGACTTGACGAAATCAGAACTTCGGTTGCTCCCGCCTGACGATGCACCCAGGAATCCTTGCCGGGTTTATCGATATCGAACCCGTGGTGAGCGTGCTTGACCACTGAAATCCGGTCCCCGCCTTCGATCAGATAAGGCACGAGGCGTGACAACAATGTGGTTTTCCCCGCCCCGCTCCATCCCGCCAGACCGATCACTTTCATCACGTTCTCCGCAGCCTTTCTGCGTGCTATAGCCGAGCGCAGGATGGCACAAGACCAAAGCTGTTTATTCGTAATGTCCGGCGGCGCAACAAAAATGACCTATCCAGCCACGCCCGGCGTTCTACTCGCCGGCGGCCTCGCCCGCCGGATGGGCGGCGGCGACAAGCCGATGCAGTTGATCGGGGGACGCAGCATCCTGGATCGGACAATCAATCGTATCATGCCGCAGTGTGAGCATCTTGTGCTCAACGCCAATGGCGATCCAGCCCGTTTTGAATCTTTCAGACTGCCTATCGTTTGCGACACCGTGGAAGGTTTCGCAGGCCCTCTTGCGGGAATCCTCTCGGGCCTCGACTGGGTTGCTGTCCACCGCCCGCAAGCGAAATGGGTTTTGTCCGCACCGGGCGATTGCCCGTTCCTGCCGCACGATCTGGTCCAACGGCTTCATGGCGGGCGCGACCGTGAAAAGCACTCAGTCGTGATCGCGGAATCCGGCGGGCGCATTCATCCCGTGATTGCGCTGTGGGATGTCGGCTTACGGCACCAACTTCGGCATGCCCTCACCGTCGACAATGTCCGCAAGGTCAGTGATTGGGCTGCCCGATTCGAACCGGCCGTCGTCAGCTGGCCCACAGAGCCGTTCGATCCGTTTTTCAACATCAACACACCGGACGATCTGGCTGAGGCCGAGAGGCTGGCAGCTTTGCTCGATCCGCGCTGACCTTTCGCCCAAATAAAAAGGCCGGCACGAGGCCGGCCCTTTCATCGATCCGAAGATCAAAGCTTAGAAGTTACCAACAACCGGGCCACCCCAGTTGAAGTGGTAGTTGATACCAGCCTTCACGGTGTGAACGTCGTCGCGGTAGCTGATGAAGTTGCCGCCGCCAAGACCGGTTGCGATCGTGGTGTTATCGAAGTTGTAGTAGTCGTACTCGATCTTCGCAGTCCAAGCCGGAGCGAAGAAGTATTCGAAGCCGCCACCAACGGTGTAGCCAGTGTCTTCGCGGTTAGCGACGAATGCGGTGGTCGAGTTCAGGCCGCCGTTGTCACGGAATGCAACACCGCCCTTTGCGTAGACCAGGCCTGGACCCCAGGTGTAGCCGAAGCGACCGGTGACCGAAGCCAGCCAGTCGGTGTTGTCGCTCAGCGTGTTAACGCCATCGGTGAAGGAGCGCTTGTGATCGGACAGACCACCGATGTCACCTTCGATACCAACGACCCAGTTCGGAGCGAACTGATAGTTCAGGCCAACCTGACCACCACCGAAGAACGAGCTATCGGTGCGGGTGCCGGCGATTGCCGGGCTGGTGGTCGAGAAACCGTTGCTGCCGTCGAATGCACCACCGACGAAACCGCCGACGTAAAAGCCGGTCCAGTTGTAGACCGGAGCGACGTAAGCCGGAGCCTTCGTGTAGTGACGTGCGGCAAGGTCGGCAGCGAACACCGAAGTCGAGCTCAAAGCTGCGACGGCGGCTGCCAGGAGGATTTTCTTCATTTTGTCTCCAAGATCTGTAACGTGTCCAAGGTGCGCGTTTGATCACATCAAGGTTGAAAAAGCTGTAACCCTAAGATCACACCCGCGAGGTGAAAAACCGAATGCGGCCAACGCAATAGCGCCACATTCTATGGAACTTGATCGGCGGAACGTAGCGCGAACACATTGAAATTTTCCTTCAGATTTTAATCGGCGCGGCAGGCAATTCATCCAAAAGGTGAATTTTCAGGAACTAAACCCGCAACCTGCCATTGAATCGCGTTCGCAGAGTATTGGAGTAATCAAATGGCGCCGCGTCCAAACTGGAAAGGCTTCCTGCGTCTTTCTCTCGTAACCTGTCCAGTGGCGCTTTATCCGGCGACAACCGAGTCGGAAAAAGTCCGTTTCAATCAGATCAATAAGAATACCGGACACCGAATCAAATACGCCAAGGTGGACGCCGAGACCGGTGAGGAAGTCGATTCAGCCGACATCGTCAAAGGCTATAAGGTCGACACCGACACTTATATTCAGGTCAGCAACGACGAACTCGAGAATATCGCGCTGGAGTCGACCCACACGATCGAGATCGACGAGTTCATCCCGAAATCCGAAATCGACAACCGGTTTCTCATTCGCCCGTACTACATCGTGCCCGACGGCAAGGTCGGTCACGACGCCTACGCAGTCATCCGTGAGACCATCCGATCGATGAACATGGTCGCTCTTGGCCGGGTTGTGCTTACCAACCGTGAACACATCATTTCGCTCGAGCCGATGGACAGGGGACTGATGGGCACATTGCTCCGCTATCCCTATGAAGTGCGCGACGAGTCCGAATATTTCGACGGCATTAAAGATGTGAAGGTCACTAAAGAAATGCTCGATCTGGCCAAGCACATCGTCGAGGGCAAGACCGCGGACTTCAATCCCTCGCATTTCGAGGACCATTATGAAAGCGCACTCACCGACCTCATCAATCGGAAGCGCAAGGGAGAGACGATCAAAGCTCCAAGCGCCCCACGCAGCAGCGGCAATGTCGTCAATCTGATGGATGCCTTGCGCCAGAGTCTCGGCGACAAGAAGTCTGCCCGCCGTCCCGCCCGGACGGCGCAGCGAACGACGAAAAAAACGACAAGCTCCAAGGCGAGAACGCGCAAGGCCAGTTGATGTTAGCCCGCAACAGTGGATCGGCGACATCATGAGCAGGGCAACAACGTGCGCAAGCTGATCGCGTTCGACGAGGAAACCTATCAGGCCATCGCGCAACTGTCCCGCGATCGGATGGGCACACTCCAGGAGCTGGCAGACGAAGCCTTTCGCGACCTTTTAAAAAAGCACGGCGTGCCGGTAAACCTGAAAGATGCGCTCCAGCGCAGCGCCAAGAAAAAGCCTCTGGCGGCCAAGGGCCGATATTCGAGGAAACACACTGTGGTCACGACAAAAAAGGCGAGTCAGGCCTGATCGGTCAGCCGTGGCCCTTGACGCGGAAAACCACGGGCAAGGTGAAGTTCAATCCCTCATCGGCGACCAGAGGCGGCGGCTGTGGCACCGGATCCGACCTCTTCAACATCGAGAGCGCAGCTTCGTCGAAGGCCGGATCGCCCGACCCCTTCACGATCGACGACGACACGATATGGCCTTTGCGATCAAGTTCGAAGCGCACCCAGATTTTGACATCCATCGGCGGCCGATTGGTCGGATATCGCTTGTGCCTGTCAAAATGAGCCGACAACTCACGCTCCCAAGTCCCGCGGATGCGCTGATTGCTCTTGCCGATTCCCTGCGCGACTGTCGTGGACCGTTCGGATTGCTGCGCATTCTCAGGCGACGGCGTCGCCGTGGCCTCCGCAGCGATGGACTCGGTCGAAGGCGTCTGTTGCGAGGCGCTCTTGGTCGGGTCGTCCTCCTTTGGATCCTTCGCCTTGTCAGGAGAAACAACGCGATCGGGGTCCTCGGCCTCCGTCGGCTTGTCCTGCGGCAGATCGGTCGGCTTTATTTCCGCCTTCTGCTCGACGACCTGTGGTGATGCCGCCGATGCGTCGGTATCCGGTCCCGGAGGAAGGTCGGTCTGCTCCGCTGCGGGCGCGGCCAGTTGAAAACTGATCTCCATTCCCGGCGCGCCGAGATCCACGTCGTCGTCATTCTTGCCCGACAGATCGCTCAGCGCAACGGCCGCCACCGCACCGTGCAGCGCTAGCGCTCCAATGGCACCGAACAGCCACACCCGCTTGGAGGGGTCTTTCCAAAGTTGCGCGAGACCCATTGCCTCTTACTTCGCAGACGCCGGCGTCGACGTCGCCTGACCCGCAGCGTCCGGAACGCCCTCAAGCGCAACAAGCGCGACCTTGAGATATCCTCCCGCCCGCAGGATCTCGAGAACGTCCATCATGTCTCCATAGGAAACCGACTTGTCAGCACGCAGAAAAATGCGGCGATCCCTGTTTCCATCTCCTGCGGAGTCAAGCGTCCTCACAAGATCGACACGCTTCACCGGGGACTCGCCTATTGCGACAGCAAGATCCGACTTGATGGTGACATAGGTCGGCTTGTCGGGTTTCTTCTGCGGCGTCGCCGTCGAGGATGGCAAATCGACATGCAGATCGACGGTCGACAACGGGGCGGCAACCATGAAGATGATCAGCAGCACCAGCATGACATCGATGAACGGCGTGACGTTGATTTCGTGCGTTTCGCCGAAATCGTCATCATCCTCGACATCGTTGAAAGTGACACCCATGATCGCCTCGTTACTCGGCCGCGTGCGGAAGGCCCGCGGCGTGACCATGACCGCGATCGAGATCGCGCGATAACAACCGTCCCGCCGTGCCGGATGCCTGGCTGACCATTTCCAGATAGCGCTTCGTAGAGCGCGCAAAGTGATTGTAGATGATCACTGCGGGGATAGCTGCAATCAGGCCGCAAGCAGTTGCCAGAAGTGCTTCCGCGATGCCCGGAGCGACGACGGCGAGATTTGTCGTCTGCGATTTCGATATTCCGATGAAGCTGTTCATGATGCCCCAGACAGTGCCGAACAAGCCGATGAAGGGCGATGTCGCACCGATGGTCGCAAGAAGGCCCATGCCGTTACGCATCCTGCGTGCCTCGCGCCGGAAAATCTCGGCAAAGCTGGAGGCGGCCCGTTCCTTGATCCCGGCCTCGCTGGGGATGCCGGACGACATCCTCACTTCATGAATAGCGGCAGCGAGGAACAATGAAAGTGCTGTCTTTTTCGAACTGGTCGCGATGCGAGCTTCGGCCAGGCTGTGCGAATTCGTAATCGCGTCGAGCGCAGCCTTCAGGCGCCGTTGGGCCACATACTGCTCGCGAGCCTTCGCAAAGCAGATCGTCCAGGTCGTCAACGAGGCGAGCGCAAGCCCGATCATCACCAGCTTCACGACGATGTCAGCGGACAGAAACATCGAAAGCGGCGAAAGCTCGTGGATAACACCGGCTGCACCCTTCGCCGTCGTTGTGTCGTCCGGATTGAGCAGGGTCGCAGGCGCCGCGGCGGGCGCTGTCGCGGGAGCCGGTACCGCTGCAGCGGCTGCGGACTGCGCGGCAGGCTGCTGCGCCATGACCGGAGATGCCAGGACCAGACACACGGCAAGCGACAGACACGGCACGAAACGGGAGATTTTCATAGGTCAGCCCAGTAGCGGATGAGGTTGTGATAGATACCAGTCAATTTGACCGTTTCAGGGTCGTCGCGCCCGAGCCGCTCAACGAGGGCCTGAATGGCGGTGTCGAGGTCGAAAATCATGCTCCGCGCGTGGGCATCGCGTATCATGCTCTGGAGCCAGAAGAAAGATGCCACCCGGGTTCCGCGGGTAACGGGTGTGACTAGATGCAAGCTAGACGCAGGATAAAGTACGAGGTGGCCGGCCGGTAGCTTGACTTCGTGGGATCCATAATAGTCCTCAACGGTCAGCGTCCCACCGTCATAATCCTCCGGCTCGGATAAAAACAATGTGACCGACAGGTCGGTCCTGATCCGCAGCCCGGTCAGGTGATCGCCCCTCACCGCATTATCAACATGGACACCAAAGTGGTGCCCGTCAGAAGCCGCATAGCGGTTGAACAGCGGCGGAAAGATATGCAGCGGGATCGCGGCCGAGATGAACAACGGATTTCTGGTCAGGGCGCTCAGGATGCGCTGTCCCAAGACTCGCGCCGTCTCGCTGTCAGGCGGAAGCTGCTCGTTTCTTTTAACCATGGCCGATTGCGCGCCCGCAGTTGAGCGGCCGTCTTCCCATTCGGCGGCGTCCATGATGCGCCGGAAATCGGCGACCTCAGCCTTCGAGAGCGCGTCGGGAATACAAATCAGCATTGATGATCTCAAGATTATGCCGGGCTCTGTATGTCCCAGAGCCCGGCATATGTCATTCGCGTCGGCACATTTTGCGAAGCGGCAAGTCTAGAATAGGTCTAGAACTTCGCGCTGGCCTGTACATAGGCGACCCGACCAGGCGCCACTGCCACGAACGGTGCGGCGCTTTGATAAAGCGTGTCGTAATACAGCTTGTTGAAGATGTTGTTCACTGCAACCTTCAGAGTCAGGTTTTTGTTGACCTTGTGCTCTACGAACGCGTCGAAGCGCCAGTAACTCGGCAACGATGTGCCCTGGTTTGCCGCAAGCAGTGTGCCCCCGTAAATTTTCGAGCGGTACGTCGCCTGGCCGCCGACCTCCCAATCCTCCAGCACCTGGTATTTGGTCAGAACGTTAAAGGATTGGTGCGCGATATTGGCGAGTGGCAAACCGACATTGCTTGAGTAGAGAATTGTGTTCGCTGGCAAATAGGAGGATTTTGTAACTTTCGAGTGCATGAGAACGACACCGCCGAAAATACTCCACTTGTCCGTGATCTTACCCGCTGCCTCAAGATCAACACCTTGAATTCGATAAGCGGCATCGGCCAAAATCCAGTTCCTCACGCCCATGTAAGTGCCTGATTCACGCGCGTTGTCCTTGGTTGTTTGGAATAGCGCAGCTGTCAAAAGCAGGCGCTGATCGAACAACTCCCATTTTGTGCCAATTTCGGCCGATTTGTTCTTTTCCGGAGCGAACGCCTGTCCAGCATTAGCGAAGTAACCTGCACCATAGGCTCCGCTCGTCGCATCAAGTTCGGCACCGACAGGGTTCGATGAAGTCGCGTATGCTCCGTACACACTGACGTTACGAAGCGGCTTAACAACCAAGCCCACGTTGTAATTGACGAGCCCGGACTCTTGCGAACTTTGGGAAGGTGCCGGCGGCGTTACCGGCGCGTAATTATTGAATGAATAATCGTAATTATCGTAACGCAAGCCACCGTTGAGTATGACGAAATCATTATAGTTTGCCGTTTCGATCGCGTAGACGCTTTGTGTGTTGATTTTTGCAACAAAGGGCAAGCCCGTGAGCGGTGCACCATCAAACGGCAGGTAAGTTACACTCGACGGATCGTAGTAAGGCACAATTGGTGCACCACTACTGGCCTGACCAACGCCGTTTCCTTCCGAATAGAGTCCGGCGGATCTGTCGATCGAGACTTTTTCGCGAGAAAATTCAAACCCTGTTACCAGAGCGTGTTTAACCGAACCGGTATCGAATTTCGTCGTGATATCCGTCTGATTAGCAAGCACATCCGCTGTTTGATACCGGCTCTGCGCATTCAGCTGAACGTAATGATTGACATCGGGATCGCTACCGGCCGGTGGTGTAAAGCTACTCGGCGGCGCTTCCGCGATCGTACCAATGTAATTCAGCAATGAATGCTCCGCACGAAAGCGGCTATTCAAGGTGATATCTGGCGTAAACTTGACTTCAAGCTGAGCGGTCCCGATGTCCTGCTTGACCTTCTGGAAATCGCGATAAACCTCGCCGTACCATGTTTCTCGCGGCACGCCGCTTTCGGTGACAGGACGGTTGTTGACGCGATCCCACGGCACGCCGAAATCGGGAATGCCGCGAAGATCCGTGTGAATATAATTTGCCAGTACCTTGATGGTGTCTGTCGGCGTCCATTTGACTGCGGCAAAGCCGCCATAACGGTCATCCGTTGTATGATCACGTCCGGCAACGCCTGCGTCCTGCGCCAAACCTCCTGCGCGAACAGACAGCGTCGGATTAATCACCTGGTTGACGTCGAACGTGTACCTCTTTGTACGATCCGTGCCGAATTCACTATCCACGTTATAGAAATTGCGGTCGCCTGCTTGCTTCGTCACGATATTAATCGCGCCGCCTGCCGTGCCCCGCCCGGCATAGGTCGAGGCCGGGCCACGGAGGATTTCGACTTGTTCAGTGAAGAAATTCTCTCGGACACTCACGGCTGGATCGCGAATTCCGTCGACAAATATATCGTTGCGCGCATCAAAGCCGCGGATGAAGAAGCGATCGCCGAATGCGTTGCCCCCTTCACCCGACCCCAACGTCACGCCTGCGGTGCTTCGTCCGATTTCACGCAGACTTGTGGCGTTCTTGTCTTCGAGAACGTCCTTCGTCAGAACGGTGATGGATTTCGGAATATTGGCGATCGGTTCACTGAACTTGTTCGACTGGAGCCGCGTGGCTTGATACGGCGCGTTCGGGTTGGCGTATGGATCCGCATCCGGCGGCACGAGTTGCCCGGCGTTCGGATAAGGCACCGGCTTCACCTGCGTCTGTTGTTGGCGTTTGGCAGCACGGCGTAGCGCCGCAGTGGCACGCTTCTGATCTTCAGACGGCTTTGTCGTAGTATGGCGAAGCTTCGGCGAATCCACCGTCACCGGAGGCAGCTCCGACCCCGCAGGTTGGCTTTCTGGCTGTTGCGCTTTGGCTCCTGAAATAGAGGCCACTGCGATCAATCCTGCAATCGAGCCAACCTTCCGCGCCGCCCGGCCATCAAACCTAAGATCGTTATTGGATAAAGCAGTCCTTGTTCGCAAGGACCGCGGTGACTTAGCCCCATCCATTCCTTCAGCCCCAACGGTTATTCCGGGCCGCCACAGTCTGACGTCCGCGGCCTATCGTCTCGGGCTAATATTGCGACGAAACTGCACAATCAATTTTATTCCGCAAACCCTCTTTTGAATCGCTCAAGATCAAAATCGTTCTAAGCCTGTTTTGAATGGTTCTAATACGACGCATCTTCTGTCGTTCAATTGAAATCTTGTTCATCTGAACTTGGCGGCTTCATTAATGAGAACATCTCGTCGACTGTTTTTCGCGCAACGTTACGAACAGAATCGGCATTGCCGATTCCGGCGATGTTAATTCCACGCACCACCGCATGGATTTCATCGCGAAAGTCAGTAAGGAAGCGCAACGGATCACGCTGATCGTTGGCGACGCGCGCGATCAGGCCCGTAATAAGAATCTGACAGGCAATCATGCGGCCATTGAGTTCATCCATCGTAACTCTCCAATCGAAGGTAAAATTTGGCGACCGTCCTAGACAAAATAGGCCCTGAAGTCTCGTAAAACTGGACCTGACGCACGCCGGGCAAGCGTGGTAATAGTTTGGAACCATTCCAATCTTCATTGTTGCGGTGTGTGAACTTGTCTCCGCGTCCTTCTGATATCAACACGCGCTACGCTTCCGCGCTTGCGGCGCTTGATCGTGACAGCAGGCTCCGAAGCCTGAAGCCACGCAGCGGCATCGACTTCGTATCCAACGACTATCTTGGGCTGGCCGATGCACCACGCATGAAGCAGGCTGTCATCGCTGCCATCGAATCCGGCACGCCCGTCGGCGCAGGCGGTTCTCGGCTCTTGCGCGGCAACTGTGAGGAGCACGAGCAACTTGAGGCTGACGCCGCCCGCTTTTTCCAAACCGAAAGCGCACTCTATTTCGGCGCGGGATATAGCGCAAATTTTGCCGCGCTTTCGACCCTGCCCCAACGCGAAGACCTGATCCTCCTCGATGAACTGTCCCACGCCAGCATGCGCGAGGGGACGCGCGCCAGCCGCGCTGACACCAGACAGATCAAACATAACGATGCCGACGCGTTCGAGGACGCGATCCGCCAATGGCATGCTGACGGCGGTAAGGGCCGGCCCTGGATCGCGGTCGAGAGTATTTACAGCATGGATGGCGACGCCGCCCCTCTCGCAGATTTGCTCGCCGTCGCAGATCGTCACGATGGGTTTCTCTATGTCGACGAGGCTCACGCCACCGGGGTATTCGGGCACCAAGGACGGGGCCTTTCCGCGAAATTCGAAGGGCAAGTCAACATCGTTGTGGTGCATACCTGCGGAAAAGCGCTCGGCTCCTCCGGCGCGCTGGTGACGACAACGACCACCCTGCGCGACTTTCTAGTCAACCGAAGTCGCCCTTTTATCTTTGCAACCGCGCCGTCACCGCTGATGGCCGCCGCAACCAGCGAAGCAATTCGGATCCTGCAAGACGAGCCGGAACGTCAAAAGGCCTTGCAGGCCTTGATCGACTTTACAAGCAATCGTATGCGAGAGAACGGCTGGGCCATCTCCGGTTCGCAGATCATACCTTTTATCGTAGGCAACAACGAACGGACGATGGCATTGGCTGCAGCGATGCAACGACGAGGCTACGACATCCGCGGCATCCGCCCTCCGACCGTGCCGGCCGGGACCGCGCGTCTTCGTATCTCGCTGACGTTGAACGTCACCTTCGATGAGATCGCCGCGATGATCGACGCGCTCGCCGAAGAAACCGGAAAGATCGGCACGTGACCCGCTCAATCGTTGTGACCGGCACTGACACAGACGTCGGGAAAACCGTATTCAGTGCCGCGCTGACCCAGGCTCTCGACGCAGATTACTGGAAACCCATTCAGGCAGGAAACGACGACGGCACGGACTCAATACGCGTCATGAAGTTTGGCGTGCCAGCAGACCGTATTCTTCCCGAACAATACCGCCTTGCAACGCCGGCTTCCCCCCACCTCGCAGCAAGGCTCGATAACGTCAGAATCGATACGCACAGCCTCGATGTTCCCGAACATGGCGATCGCTCCCTGGTGATTGAAGGCGCGGGCGGGCTGATGGTGCCGCTGAATGAAAACACGCTCTTCATCGATATATTCGCACGATGGGGTCTTCCCGTCGTACTTTGTGCGCGGACGGCTCTTGGGACGATCAATCATTCTTTACTGTCGATCGAGGCATTGAAGACCCGGCATATCCCTGTTCTCGGCATCGCATTCATTGGCGATGAAAATTCCGAGAGCGAGCGCATCATTTGCACTGTCGGCGGTGTGCGGCGGCTTGGACGTCTGCCGTGGCTGTCACCTCTGACGCCGCAAACATTGCAAGCTGCGTTTGCGAAGCAGTTCGACGTCGCGGATTTTTTTGCATGACCGGATCATCCTCGGCGATCTGGCACCCTTTTACACAGCACGCGCTGTATGACCGCATGCCGAAGATTGTTCGCGCCAAAGGCTCATGCATTTATTCGGAAGATGGCCGCCGGATCATCGACGCTATTTCATCATGGTGGGTCGTCACCCATGGTCACTGCCATCCCGCCATTGTGAAGGCTATCCAGGAGCAGGCGGCACAGCTCAATCAGATCATCTTCGCCGGCCAAACGCATCAACCGGCGGAAGACGTTGCGGCGGGCCTGTTAAAACTTGTGCCTGATAGCCTGCAGCATGTTTTCTTTTCGGACAGCGGATCGACCAGCGTGGAAGTCGCGCTGAAGATGGCGCTCGGCTATTGGCGCAACATCGGTGCCCCACGTTCCAAGATTGTGGTGATGGAAAGTTCCTATCACGGCGACACGATTGGAACGATGTCAGTTGGGGCGCGTGGGGTGTTCAACGCGGCCTATGAGCCGCTGCTATTTCAGGTCAGCTGCATTCCCTTCCCTCATCCTGGACATGAACAGGAAACGCTGGATGCACTGGAGAAAATCTGCGGAAGTGACAACCCAGCTGCTTTCATCGTCGAGCCGCTTATTCTTGGCGCGGGCGGTATGCTGATGTATCCCGCCCATATTCTCAGGAATATGCGTGACATCTGTGCCAGAGCCAATGTTTTGTTCATCGCCGATGAAGTGATGACGGGCTGGGGCCGCACCGGCACGTTGTTTGCCTGCGAACAGGCCGGCATCGCGCCCGATATTGCCTGCTATTCAAAAGGGCTCACAGGTGGCGCATTGCCGCTCGCAGTCACGCTATGTACCCGCGAAATTTTTGACGCACATTATTCGCAGGATCGCACCAAGACGTTTTTCCATTCGAGTTCATACACGGCAAATCCCGTGGCCTGTGCTGCAGCCGCAG
>JAIENY010000024.1 GCA_019750915.1 Xanthobacteraceae bacterium | reverse complement strand
TGGCGGCTCATCACCGCGATCGCGCCAACTTCCGGACCCGACACGCGCTGACCGTAGTGCGCAAACGAACTCGCCATGTCAGACCCCGTGCCACGATGGCCGGTGCGCTGAAGAACGAAGTTCATGAATCGCGCGCACCACAGGCGGCTGCGTCCAGTCGGATTGCCGCCAAGGTAGCGACGGGCTTCCGCCACGACGCTCGAGCCTCCCCCGAAGCCGAAGCCCTCTGAAGAATTTCCCATCGACGCGTAAGCATTGTCAGCGCCCGAACGCGCCGCACGCGCACGAAAGGCATTCCAGCGCGCGTGATGGCTCAGATGGCGATAGTGATGATGCGTGTGGTGGATACTATGCGCGTGATGCGCGGTGTGATGACGCGGTCTTGCTGATGCTGGTGTGGCAACCGTTGCAACGGCAATCGAGAAAACCGCAATTGCAGCGAGACGCTGCGGCGAAGAAATATTCCGTAGTTTCATCCAATCATCCTTGCTTACACCCCCAAATTCCCGCCGCATGACAAAACAACGACGACAATGGTCGGGTTAAAACACTTCCGGATGTGGCGAGAAAACGGCAGAAACCACGCATAGCAGGTATTCAGGATGCAAAAATGCAAGGTCATTTGGTGACCTTCACATGGCACAAGTGCCTGATTTCAGCCGCTAAGTTTAATTTTTCGGGTCAGGAGGAAAACGCCCTGCTCGCCGAACAGATTCCAGAACCACCACGGAGCATTGAGCCGCAGCGGTTTTCCGTAATGGTCGAGCGCGACCGCACGCTCCATCTTCACGTTAATTTCGTCGCACAACTGGACGAAATCCTTGATGGTGCAGAAGTGGATGTTGGGCGTGTCATACCAGGACGCCGGCAAACTCTCGGTGCGCGGCATCTGCCCCTTGATCAGAAGCTGGAGCCTCATATTCCAATGGCCGAAATTCGGAAAAGAGACGATGGCGCGGCTGCCGATCCGCAAAAGATTTTCCAGCACCTCGCGCGGATGACGTGTTGCCTGAAGCGTCTGCGACAAAATCACGTAATCAAAGGAATCGTCTGGATAGTTGGTGAGGTCGGTATCTGCGTCGCCCTGAATCACCGCGAGGCCCTTGCTGACGCAACTGTTCACACCCTCGCGTGACAGTTCGATGCCACGGCCATCCACGCCGCGAGCCTCCAGAAGCTGCAACAGATCGCCTTCGCCGCAACCGACATCGAGTACCTTCGAACCTGGCTCAACCATTGATGCGACGAGGAGATGATCGCCCCGCGCATCACCTATCTTTGGCAATCGCGCTGTCGGACGGAATGCGGGGTGGATATTCATCTCATGTCTCCGAGGTCAGGCCATGGGTGCTGGCCGCGGATTCCAGGAAGGCACGCGCGATCGCGAAGAACTCCGGCTCGTCGAGCAGAAACGCGTCATGGCCCTTGTCGGTTTCGATTTCCGCGAACGACACGCGCGCGCTGGTGGCGTTCAGCGCATGGACAATGGCGCGGGATTCGGCTGTCGGAAACAGCCAGTCACTTGTGAAGGAGACGATGCAGAAGCGCGTGCTTGTGCCACGAAATGCATCTGCCAGCTTTCCATGGTGGTCGGCGGCGATATCGAAATAATCCATCGCGCGCGTCAGATAGAGATACGAATTCGCGTCAAATCGCTCGACAAAAGTCGAGCCCTGATGCCGCAAATAACTCTCCACCTCAAAGTCTGCATCGAACGAGAACGTCGGCACTGCCCGATCCTGCAGCCGGCGCCCGAACTTGCGATGCAATGCGGCGTCCGAAAGATAGGTGATATGGGCGGCCATGCGCGCCACGCCGAGGCCGCGGCGCGGCAGCCGGTCCTGTTCGTAGTAACGGCCTTCTTGCCATTCCGGATCGGCCATCACCGCCTGACGGCCAAGCTCGTGAAAGGCAATGTTCTGCGCCGAATGCCGCGTGCTGCATGCAATCACCAGCGCCGAAAACACGCGCTCCGGATAGGCCGCTGTCCATTGCAGCGTTTGCATTCCCCCCATCGAGCCGCCAACGACCGCAAACAATTTGCTGATGCCGAAATGATCGATCAGCATCGCCTGGGCGCGAACCATGTCGGGAATGGTGATGACAGGGAAATCCAGCCCCCACGGCTTGCCTGTCGCCGGGTTGATCGATG
The DNA here is from genome assembly GCA_019750915.1 of Xanthobacteraceae bacterium. Lineage (GTDB taxonomy): Bacteria > Pseudomonadota > Alphaproteobacteria > Rhizobiales > Xanthobacteraceae > Afipia. The sequence goes on along the minus strand of JAIENY010000024.1, from coordinate 45,960 downwards.
ATGGACCTGTCGAGCCCATGCATCCGCCGACTACATTCGAACAGATCACAAAATAACGGTCGGTATCGACCGGTTTGCCAGGGCCGACCAATGTTTGCCACCAGCCTGGTTTTCCGGTGACGGGATGTGTGTTGGCGACGTGCTGGTCGCCGGTCAGCGCATGACAGACCAGAATCGCATTCGACTTGTCAGCATTCAGTGTGCCGTAAGACTGATAGGCAATCTGGAACGGCGCCAAGTCAACGCCGCAATCAAGCCGCAACGGCCGATCCACGCCGAACGTCACGACCTGCGAGGAGGGATGATCGGCCTCACGTGCGCGTTCACCCTTCAAGGCCGCTTTTTTGCTGGCCGATTGCGTGCTCTTTGCAACCTCGGACATCGTGGCTCCGGATCGATCAGGCATAAAAAACCCGGCCTGAACAATTTGTTCGACCGGGACCCTTCAATCCCCGGCCTGTTTAGCGAGTTATTTAACGTGGCTGCAAGCCGGCCGGCTCAAATGACCACGGAATGAGTCAAAGCTAGTCTCGCAGCGGGGGACCGTCAAGACTGAGCCGTATTCAAAACAAGGTTAAGAGCGCGGCGCGGTAAAGGTTTTCTTTGCTTTCAGGCACCTTCTTTCCTAATCAGGGCGAGTTCTGAAAGCTGCCTCGAAGTTATCTCCATGTCGAATTCATCATCCAAGCCATCGTTGCAGGACCTGCGCCGCGAAATCGATAGCATCGACGAACAACTGCATCAGCTGTTGATGCAGCGCGGCGATATCATCGATCGCCTGATCGCGGTGAAACAGACGCAGGAAGTCGGCTCGGCGTTTCGTCCCGCGCGCGAGGCCGAGATGATGCGCCGCCTGGTGACGCGCCATCGCGGCATTCTTCCGCTCGATACGGTGGAGAGCATCTGGCGCGTCATCATTTCGACCTTCACTTACGTCCAGGCACCGTTTTCAGTGCATGCCGATCTCTCCTCTGGAGAATCGGCGATGCGCGACAGCGCCCGCTTTCATTTCGGATTCACGGTGCCTTTTCTGGCGCATTTCAGCGCGGCCGCGGCGGTCGATGCGACGGCGAAATCTCGGGGCGACCTTGCGCTGGTGTCTGCCACGAGCAGCCAGATGCCTTGGTGGATCGCGCTCGAATCTGAAACCGCGCCGAAGGTCATCGCCCGCCTTCCCTTCATCGAGCGCGCCGATCATCCAGCCGCGATGCCCGTCTTCGTGATATCGCGCGTGGCCGCCGACGCCCTGGTGACGGAGGTCGAGATGTGGAGCCTGCATGTGCGCGAATGGAATGCCGGTGCCGCGCGCGCCGTCTCCCCGCTCGCCGAAGCGCTGGCTGTTCCGGATCGGGATTCCGGTGATGCCGCAGTACTGGTATCCGTCGGCAAGTCCGACGGCATCGGAAAAATTATATCTGTCCTGACCGACGCGGGCGCATCGGTGCGCTCATCGGCCCTCGTCGGCGGGCACGCGACGCGCTATAGGGTGCCAGCGCCCGGCACCGCCGACACCTGATCTTCCGGAGTTGATATCGATGTCCCGTCCCATGCCGAAAGCCGGCATCTTGGAAATTGCTCCCTACGTACCCGGCAAGAGCGGCGCCGGCCTGCACGGGCGCATTTTCAAGCTGTCCGCGAACGAGGCCGCGCTCGGCCCGTCGCCGAAAGCCGTCGAGGCTTTCCGGAATGCAGCCGTTCGGCTGGAGGATTATCCCGACGGTTCGGCGAGACTTCTGCGCGAGGCGATCGGCCGCTCTTTCAACATCGACCCGGCACTCGTTGTCGTCGGCGTCGGCTCGGGCGAGCTTCTGCATTATCTGGCGAACATCTATCTGGGCCCCGGTGACGAGGCGATCCACACCACGCACGGCTTCCTGCTGTACCCGATCGCGACAATGGCGAACGGCGCGACCAATGTGGTGGCGGCGGAAAACAACCTGACCGCCGACGTGGACTCAATTCTGGCCGCCGTGACGCCGCGCACAAAAATGGTCTGGCTGGCCAATCCGAACAATCCGACCGGCACCTATCTCGCCGCGAGTGAGGTCAGGCGCCTGCGTGACAACCTGCCCTCAAACGTCTTGCTGGTGCTGGACGCAGCCTATGCCGACTTCGTCTCGCAAGACGACTATGAAGCCGGAATCGAACTGGTGAAATCGACCGACAACACGGTCATGGCCAGGACCTTCTCGAAGATCTACGGACTTGCGGCTGCGCGGCTCGGTTTCATCTTCGGGCCCGAGCACCTCATCGACGTGGTCAATCGCACGCGAGATCCGTTCAATGCGGCGGGTCCCAGCATGCAGGCCGCTATCGCGGCATTGGACGACACCGCGCATTATGAGGCCGCGCGCGCGCACAACGCCAAATGGCGCGCATGGCTGACGGACGAAGTGACGAAACTCGGCCTCCGGGTGACGCCGAGCGCGGCCAATTTCATCCTGATCCACTTCCCGGATCAGAAGGGCAAGGGCGCCACGGATGCCGATGCGTTCCTGACCGAGCGCGGATTGATCCTGCGTGCCGTGAAGGCCTACAAGTTGCCTCACGCGCTGCGGCTGACCGTCGGCACCGAGGAAGCCAACCGGCTCGTGATCGACGCGCTGAGAGACTTTGTGAGTATATCGTGAGCGCCCATTTCAATCGCATCACCATCATCGGCCTGGGCCATATCGGCTCTTCGATCGCACGCGCCATCAAGCAGCTTGGCCTCGCCAATGAACTGGTGGCAACCGACGGCAATGCCACGATCCGCAAGCGAGCCGCGGAGATTGGCCTGGGCGACCGCGTGGCCGAGACAAATCTCGACGCGGTCAGGGATTCCGATCTTGTCATCGTCTGCGTCCCGGTCGGTAATATCGGTAAGATTGCAGAAGAGATCGCGCCCCATCTGAAGACCGGTGCCATCGTCTCCGACGTCGGCTCGGTGAAGGGTCCGGTTGCACGCGAAATGGCCTCGCATTTGCCCGACGTGGTCCATCTCGTGCCGGCGCACCCGGTCGCCGGCACCGAGGATTCCGGCCCCGACTCCGGCTTTGCGGAATTGTTCATCAATCGCTGGTGCATTCTGACACCGCTGCCAGAAGCGGACGCCGCCGCCGTCGAAAAGCTGGCGGCGCTGTGGCGTACGATCGGCGCCAATGTCGAAATCATGACGCCCGATCACCACGACCTCGTGCTGGCGGTGACCAGTCACCTGCCGCATCTGATCGCCTACACCATCGTCGGCACCGCGGACGAACTGGAAGACGTGACCCAGGCCGAGGTCCTCAAGTTTTCGGCGGGCGGATTCCGCGATTTCACCCGCATCGCGGCATCCGATCCGACGATGTGGCGTGACATCTTCCTCGCCAACAAGGAGGCCGTGCTGGAGATGCTTGGCGCGTTCCAGGAGGATCTGTCGAAGCTGACACGCGCAATCCGGCGTGGCGATGGCGAGGCGTTGTTTGATCACTTTACCCGCACACGCGCGATCCGCCGCGGCATCGTCAATCTCGGGCAGGACTCCGCCAGCGCAAATTTCGGCCGACCGAACGAGCAACTGCCCAAAAAAGACTGAACCTGTCTTTTGTGCTTGTCCCCACGCGAACCGACGTCGGCCCGCGTGAGAAAACGGATCAGAAAAGCGCGGGCGTCTGAGCAACCTGCAGCGGGCCGAGCAGCACCGCCCCATCGACAAATTTCAAGGTGATCGCACGGGCCGGGCGCCCTTCGAGGGTGGTTTGCTGGCCGATCAGATTGAGACCCGCGATCAACCCGGCATTGGCATTCTTGCGTACGACATTGCCGAGCCCTGGAATGATCTTGTCGAGTGAGCCGATCATCTTGTTGATCTTGTCGTTCGACACGCCCGGCGCGATGTTCTGCGATGGAGCACCCTCGGCGAGCGCCCGGTCCAACCCCAGCGTCGGAACAATGTTTTCAAAACCGGCAATTGTCATTTGCAACGCGCCATCGACATGGCCATCAGGGGTCAGACTCAACGTGCCTGCAGCGACCGCAACCGTGTCACCCTGCTGAAGCCGGGATTCGGTGATGTCAATGCCGCCACCATTGGCCTGAATCTCGCGGAATCGCTCGGGCCATGATTTCGGGGCGAAATTGTTCAGGCCGCGAAACTTGATATGAATAGTCTCATCGAACGGCGTCTCGAAAATGGGATGAATGCCCTGCGCGCTGGCCTGTTCGGCCTGCAGCACGCTTTCCAGCACCGGATGATTGTTCAGTTCGCCGCCGATCAGCCGGATGTGCCATTCGGTATGCTTGGCGCGGAACATCGGGGTCTGTCCGCCGTCAGCGTTCAACAGGTCAATCGCCGGATCGTTGAACTCCATGGAGATGCGGCGCGGCTCGATCGGCAACCCGGCGATGCTGGCGTGACCGAGGGTCCAGTTCGCCACCGCGAACGGTTGCTGTCCGGTCTCGCTCACCGAGACTGGTCCGGTGAATTCGGCGATCGCCTTGGTCGGATCGTAAATTTGCGCGACCGTGAGAATCTCGCTCAATTTTGCTGTCAGCGGCCCGCTGGCATGAAACTGCTGCGAGGTTTGCGCGGTGAGGGATACCACCGGATCGCCACAGCGCACCTCAAACCGGAACGGGAAGCCGCTCACACTGCGCGTACCGCAATCGTAGCTGCGGCCGGAACGGGCCTCACGGCTGCGCCAGCCCTCGAACTGCCGATTGATCTGGTTGGCTGCGTAGAACCAGAAACCCGTCCAGCCCAAGGCAAGAAGGACGACAACGGCAGGAATGACGACAAGAGGCCAGCGCCGCTGACGCGGCAAGGTTGAAAATTGATTCATCTGCGGTCCAGAACATCCGAATCTGGCAATTGAAAGGTGCTGTCATCGCAACGCAGGGCCTTGAAGTCCAGCCACTCAGACCCGATGATGTGTGGAAGGCACGATTCAATGGCGGCACGACCCTTACCCAATTCGGCATTTCCCCACGGCGACCTCTGGGTGTTTGGCTACGGATCGCTGATGTGGCGGCCAGGGTTCCAGTACGTGGCCCAGTTTCCTGCCCGACTGATCGGCGAACATCGCTCGCTTTGTATCTATTCTCACATCCATCGCGGGACCCCGGAAAAGCCGGGCCTGGTGCTGGGACTTGATCGTGGCGGGGCCTGTCAGGGAACGGCATTTCAGGTGGCCGAGGCGAACCGGGATTCGACGCTGGCTTATCTGCGCAACCGGGAACAGAAGACCGGCGTCTATCGCGAGGTGATGCGCTCGGTCTGGATCGAGGGTGATGCACGCCAACAGGTCCATGCGTTGACCTACGTGGTCGACCGCGGCCATCCGCAATATGCAGGTGCGCTCACGCTGGAACAGCAGCTTCATTATGTAGCGAACAGTCATGGAGTTTCAGGCGCAAACCGCGATTACGTTATTTCGACGGTCAAGGCGCTGGAAGCCCGCGGTTGCCACGACGCAACGCTGCACAATCTCGTCGCCCTCCTTCAGGGTAACACGCCGCTGCGCCGGGCCTGACAGCCCTTAAGAATCTGCGGCCACCACGGGGGCGGAAAATCCCAGAATACGCTCCTGCTCCTCGCGTCCCGCCTGAACGAGCCGATCGGTCGCTTCCTCGATCGCCGTGGAAATCTGCGCTGTAAACTCGTCGCGCGAAAGGCCGGGTGGAATCGGGTCGAGAAATTCAACGACGATCGTGCCGGGATAACGCAGAAAGGTCCGCCGCGGCCAGAACAATCCCGCATTCAATGCGACGGGGATGCATGTCACGCCGCAGCCGACATAAATCTGGCTGACACCGACCTTGTAATCCGGCGGCGCTCCGACCGGACGGCGCGTCCCTTCCGGAAAAATGATGAGCTGCCGACCGCGACGAACCTCGTCGCGCGCTTTTCGCATCATCTCCAATAGCGAACGCCCACCGGCTTTGCGGTCAAGCGCGATCATGTTCGCCTTGACCAGATACCAGCCAAAGAACGGAATCCGGGTCAGCTCGCGCTTGAGGATAAACAGCGGCTCCCTGAAAAATTGCATGAGGGCGAAGGTTTCCCACGCCGACTGATGCTTGGACGCCACCAGAAGCGGCCCTTCAGGAATTTTCTCCAAACCGCGAAATTCAACCCTGGTGCCGCAGATCACGGTCATCAGCCAGACGCAGGTACGCCCCCACGTCTTGGCAATCCAGACGATACCCCATCGCGGCATCGCATAGGTCGGAAGTCCGATCACGCACCACAGCGCAGTATTGAGATAGAAGGCGATGTTGTAGATCAGCGAACGCACAAACAATAGGATCATCACAAACCGCTTCAATTGGCCGACACCGTCGCCGCCCGACGCGGGCCCTCGCTGCTGGCATCATCGTTATTGTCTGGCGCCGTCAGTTCCAAGCCCAAATCGGCCAGATGCACCCGCACTTCGGCGGCAACATATTTGGCATATTCGCTCAATACCAGCCGTAACCCATTCGCATTGGACCACCATGGCTCCTCGCGCCATGCCTCACTCACGACGGGATAAAAGATCAGATCGACGTCTGGCAGCGCATGGGTCAGTTCAACGGCCGCGCGCGGCATGTGATAATTCGACGTGACCACGATCAGGGTGTGAAAGCCGCGTTCCTTGACCCAGCGCCGCGTTTCCGTGGCGTTGCTGCGCGTATTGACCGCGGAGCGATCAAGATCCACGCAGCAAAGCAACAATGACCGACTGCTTTCTGGAAGCGACCGGAGAATATCGGAGGTGCCGCTCGAGGGATGAACGCCGGAAATCAGCAGCCGCTTGCCATAGCCTTCGGACAAAAGATCGAGCGCATCGGACACGCGTGACGATCCGCCAGTAAGAACCACGATACCGTCGGCGCGGCGCGCGGGCTTCTGTTCCTCGGAACGGAGCTGCGTGACGAACCAGGCGAACCCGCCGATCACCGCCGCCGCGAACACGACAACGAGACGCAGCAATGCGCTGGGGCGCCGCGCGCGGCCCGCGCCGCCTTTTGTCTGAGAATTCCTATCTTCCTGCATCATGACAATGATGCACCCGGCAAGGTCATGCTATGTCCTGCGACCAAATTGCCCGAACTTGCAAGCGTCCGCAATCACTCCCCTTACAACTTCAATCGATGTCATCGAGCGTCGCAAACAAAGTGCGGCGCGAAGCCCATGCCGTCACGGCGGCGATCAGCAAGGCCTGCGCCGCAAGGACGAGGTAACCAGAGGCTGGCAGCGCGAAGGTCCCCAGCAGCGCGGCGAACTGATCTCCAACGGCGGTGTCCGAAAACCAGCTTGCGATCGATTCGGAAAATCCGAACACCAGAATTGCTGCAACGCCACCGATAATGCCTCCCTCCAATCCCAACCTCAGAAAATGGCGGAAAAAGCGGTTCGCGATGAAGCTGTCCTGCGCTCCGACAAAGTGCAACACCTCGACAATGGGCCGGTTCGCTGCCATCGCACCGCGGGTCGCGAACGACACCGAAATCACCGTAGCAATGATGACAAGGACAAGAATACCGGTGCCGACAACCATGATGGCACCCGTCATGGAACGCATCCGATCGATCCATGCCCGGTGATCGTCAACGCTCGCCGATGGCGTGACCTGCACCAGCCTCTGCCTCAGGTCGGCGATGTTCAGCGATCCGTCCTGCGCCACACGCGCGACGATGACGCGCGGAATCGGCAGATCGTCGATCGAAAAGCCCGTTCCAAGCCACGGCTCAAGCAGCTTGGCCGACTCCTCCTTGGTAAAGGCACGGGCATCGATAATGCCGGCCTGTGCCTTCACGGTTGCAAGCGCCGTCGCAACGTCGCGCTCGATATCACGGCCCGATGCAGAGCGAAGCTGGATGGTGATTTCGCTGGCGACATCGGATTGCCATTGCGCGGCTGACGCCCGCACCAGCAACACCGCGCCGGTTGTGATCGAGGCCAGAAACGTCATGATCGCCACGACGGCAATCAGGGCGCGCCCCGAGATCGATCCGCGCGGCACGATCGGCGACATATTGCGCGTGTGGGCGCTTTCCTCCGGCGTCACGCGCGGATCGGGGTGACGAATTGTTCCGCGCACAATGTCCCGCACCTCACTCATAGATGTGCAGCCGGGATTCGTGCAGCACCATGCGGCGAGCCTGATACTGGTCCATCAATGCGATATCGTGGGTGGCGATGATCACCGCGGTGCCGGTCTTGTTCAACTGGATGAAAAGATTAAGCAGCCGCCGCGCCAGTGACGGGTCGACGTTTCCGGTCGGCTCGTCGGCCAGCAGCAATTGCGGCCGGGAAATCACCGCGCGCGCGATCGCAGCACGTTGCTTCTCGCCGCCCGAAAGGATCGGCGGCAGCGCGTCCATGCGCTCGCCGAGGCCGACCCACCTCAGCAGATCAATCACCTCGCGTCGGTAGCTCGATTCCTCTCGGCCCATCACGCGAAACGGCAGCGCCACATTTTCGTAGGTCGTCATGTGGTCAAGCAGGCGAAAATCCTGCAGCACAATGCCGATACGCTGGCGCAGCGTCGCAATGGAATCCTTGTTGAGCAATGATACATCCTGCCCGAACAGATTCACCAGCCCGCGCGTCGGCCTGAGCGACAGAAACAGCATCCGCAGCAGCGACGTCTTCCCGGCACCGGAGGGACCGGTCAGGAACTGAAAGGAATGCGCCGGGATATGGAAGGTCAGGTCCCGCAATATCTCGGGACCAAGTCCATAGCGCAAACCGACATTTTCGAACCGGACCAAGTTCAGCTCCGTTCGGAAGGGCGCACGGATCGGCCGGCGGCAACAAGTCCGCCGGAAAACAGATGCATATCTCTTGGAGCCGTTATGGTTTCCGATTCGTTAACGGACGCCACATAGGCTGCGGGCGGAGCCATTCTAGTGATTCGTCCCATGCAGATCATTTGCCCCCATTGTACGACATCCTACGACCTCGATCCGGCCAAATTTGGTGCCGCCGGTCGCATGGTGCGATGCGCCCGTTGCCGCCAGACTTGGCACGCCTACCCGGCCAATACGATGGTTGCCGCCGATGGGCATGACATCGACGAGGGTTGGGGCTATCAGGCCGACGAGGAAGACACCGCCCAGAACAATACCCCGCATGTGCCGAGCCCTTCCATCGCCGCAGAGTGGAATGAAGGCGAGGATGACGACTTCCCTCAGCATTTTCAGCTTACCCCGCAGAGCCGCCTCCGTGGATGGCTCACGCTTCTCCTGACGCCATTGAAAAAGCGGCTCGATACTCCTCTGATCGCGAGGCTGCGCGGGAAGTTTCCGCCCATCCCTACGATCCCGCTTCCCAGGGTCAATCTGTCCATTGCCTGCGTTGCGATGGCGGCGCTGTCACTTGGCCTAGTGGTCTGGCGCGCGGAAATCGTTCGCCTGATGCCGCAGACCGGCACGTTCTTCAAAATCGCCGGTCTTGGCGTCAACCTGCGTGGGCTCGAATTCGACAAACTCAAGCTGTCCAGCGAAATGGTCGACGGCAAGCCGGTACTGGTGATCGAAGGCGCGCTGACCAACCTCACCCGTAAAGCCGTCGAATTGCCAAGGCTGCGCTTCATCGTGCGCGACGTGAAGGGCAACGACATCTACGCATGGAATTCGATTATGGAGCAAACCTCGCTCGGCGCAGGCGACCGGCTGGCGTTCAAATCGCGCCTGGCCTCGCCCCCCGCAGATGGTCACGAAATCGCAGTCCGTTTCTTTCAGCGCCGAGATCTTGCGGCGGGAGGCGCGTGATGGCGCGCGTCCTGATTGCCGACGACGAGGAGCCGCTGCGTCTTCTGGTTGCCCGCGCCATTGCGTTGGACGGACACGAGATCACCACCGCGCAAGATGGCGCCGAGGCGCTCGATATCATTGCCGACAACCTCGGCGCATTCGATCTGCTGCTGACCGACATCAAAATGCCGGTGATGGACGGCATCGCGTTGGCGCTGGCCGTCGCGCGCGACTATCCGCAACTCACAATTCTTCTGATGACGGGATTTGCCGATCAGCGCGAGCGCGCATCAGGACTCGAAGCGATCGTCCATGACATCGTGACCAAGCCGTTCGCAGTCGCCGACATCCGGACCGCCGTGGCGGACGCCCTTGCGTCGCGGCGTCAGTAATCCTTCAAAAGCCGCTCAAGGTAGTCGAGTTCGGTTTTCGGACGCTGTGCCTGGCCAAGGCGGCGGCGGAGCTCTTCCAGGATTCGTCGAGCGCGCTGCACGTCGATCTCACCCGGGATCTTGACGGTCTGGTCGTCGCTGTACTCCCGTCCCTTGAGCGGACGACCGAGCGGATCGGTGTCGCCCGGTCCATTCGGGCGCTGACCCAGACGGCTTCCAGGCTGCCCTTCGCCGTCTCCCTGAGCCTGTTGAGCAAGATTTTGTGCGCCCTTGCGTAAGGCTTCGAGCGCACGTCCCTGGGCATCGACCGCGCCCCCGGCGCTGCCCTGCCCAAGCTGGTTGTTCGCCTCGCCCATCGCATTATCGGCATCCCCTAACGGATTGCGGCTGCCGGAATCACCCTCCTCCTCCGCCTGCTGCCCTTGCCCGCTGGACTCTCCCTGCTGGCTCGGCATCATGCCCTTTTTCTTCATCTCGCCCAGCAGCTTCTGCAGCCGGTCCTGCAACGTCTGCTGATCCTGTCGCAAATCACCCAGGTTGTTCTGGCCGTCCTGATGTCCGCCGCGATTGGTGCGGGAATTCTGGCTTTCGTTATAGGTCTTGTCGCGCAACTGCTGCTGCTTGCGAACAAGATCGTTGAGTTCGTTGAGCGCCTGCTGGGTGTCCTGGTCGCCCTGCCCGGGCTGTGCCATCTGCAGGTTCTCCAGCATCTGCTGCATCTGATCGAGCAATTGCCGCGCGGCGTCCTTGTCGCCAGAGCGCGACAGCCGCTCCATCCGGTCGATCATGTTCTTGAGATCCTGGTCGCTCATGACACGGGCGTTGCGATCGAGCGGCCGGGCCAGCGCCTGCGGGTTATTGCGCATCTGCTCTGCCAGCTGCCGCAGATAATCGTTCAGCGCTGCACGCAGATCCTGCGTGAGCTTCTTGATCTCCTCATCGCTGGCGCCGCGTTCGAGCGCCTGTTTCAACGCGTCCTGTGCAGCCTGCAAGGCCTTTTCCGCATCCGAGACGTCGCCGTCCTCAATTGCGACCGCCAGCGCCCACAGATTATCGACCGTCTCGCGCAAAGCCTCCTTGCTGTTCGCCCGCACCAGTTGATCGGCAACACTTCGCAAGCCGAGATATTGCCCCGACTCCGGCGTGAATGCGTCTGGCGCGATCAGAAGTGCTTCCAGACCGATCACGACCAGCGGTTTTTGATTGGCGTCGAGCGCAAGGATGCGGCGTTGCTCGATCAGTGCACGGGACAGCGGCTTTGCAAACACCCGCTCCGGCAGCCGCATCTCGAACGGTTCGCTGCGCCCTTCGTTGCCAGCTTCATCCTTTGCGGTCAGCGTCAGAGTGACATCCGCACCGGCATAAGGCGTTTCGCTGATATCCTTCACGGTCTGCCCGACACCGTTGCGGGTGCGCGCATTCGGCAGACCCAGCGCGAACTGCGGCGGATCGTACAGGGGCTGAGCATCCTTGGCTGCGTCACGCAGCGCAAACTGCGCCTGCGCCTGGGTCACGCCGTAATCATCCTCGAGCTTGTAGGAGAGCAACAGGTTGCCGCGGGCCTGCCGTTCGGGGTCCTTTGCAAGCGCGATCGTCGGCGCACGATCCGTGACGGCCTTGAATGACCATTGCGGCAATGAGGCAGGCGAACGCACCCGCGCCAAACCATCGCCGCTGATCACAAAATGATGTTCGTCGGTGCCTTCGAGCTTCTTCTCGGGCGCCGCCGGAGCTTCCGCAACACCACCGCTCACGCTGACCTCGAGCGACCCGCCGCTTGAACGAGCGACCAGCACGCTGCCGACCGGCACGGTGACGGTCGTGGCCGGCTGCACATCACTCTTTGGCCCACCGGACAGTACGATGGGCGGACGACCGGTGTACGGAGGCGGATCGATCCAGGCATCGACGCGGACGTTGGAGCCGGCGAATGCGCCGTTCCAGTCGAACGCAGCGGCAACGCGCTCCGTGCGGCCGTCGCCAGCGGCGACATAGGTGGCGATCACCGCCATCACCACCAGCGCCCGCAATGCCCATGGATCGTGACGGGCGAGTTCCGGCGACGGCAGTTTCACGCGAATCCGGTCGAGCAACGCGAGCGTCCGGGCGCGTTGGGCCTGCCAGAGCGCGAGCGAGACGGGGTCATCGGATTTCAGCGTGTCGGCAAGCGTCGTCGCCGGGCGATGCGCCAAACTGGAATCCAGATCGAGGCGGCGGAGCGCTGCTTGACGCGACGGCCAACGGAACTTCCAAAGTGGAAATAACGCCGCGACGGCAAGCGCCGCCATCGCTGCCAGTCCGGCAATCTTCAAGACCAGCGGTAGAAATAACCAGGCCCCCGCCCAGGAGATCGCTAGGAACAAGCCAGCGACGGTCAGGAACTTCGCCAGTGTAGGCCACAACTGCTCCCACGCGATCGCCAGTTGCGCGCGGACAACCGCCCGCGCGATCACGCGCTGTGCGGCGGATTCGTTGGTAGGCTCATGGGTGGAACCCTGATCGTTCACGCAATCTCCTGAAATTCCAAACGATCCTAGCACAGCGGCGGCAATGAGGCAGCGCGCGGAGCCGGCTTTTGCGGCGATTCACCGCTGAAATATTGAACTTCGGGATGCCTGCGCCGATCAATAATCTGCGAGAATGCAATCATGAGTCCCGTTGTCCGACAGGCCTATTTGGGGTTGGCGCGCACCATCGCGGGCATGGCCGCGTTGTTGTTCTTGCCCGCCTGGTCGCTGCTTTATGTGCAGGGCTGGATCTTCCTGGCCGTGCTGGCGCTCTTTTCCCTGATCATTATTCACTACTTCAGCGGGCACGATGAAAGCCTGTTGAAGCGGCGAATGAAGAATGGGCCGGCCGATGAAACCCGTCCCTCGCAGAAGTTCATCCAGACTGTGACGGCAGTGTTCGGGTTGGCGCTGGTCGTCATCCCCGGTCTGGATTGGCGCCGGCACTGGTCGGATGTTCCGCTGGCGCTGAATGCCCTCGGCTTTGGCGGAATCGTACTCGGCTTCGCGATCGTGTTTCTGGTTTTCCGCGAGAACAGTTTTGCATCGGGTGTCGTCGAAGTCGCAGTCGACCAGAAGGTGATCTCAAGCGGGCCCTACAGCCATGTGCGCTATCCGATGTATGTTGGCGCATGCCTGCTGTTTCTTTCGACGCCGCTGGCGTTGGGTTCTTATTGGGCGATGATCCCCGCTGTCGTGGAATGCGCGATGATCATTGTGCGGCTGCTCGACGAGGAGCGTTTTCTGCACGAAGCGCTGCCTGGATATACCGCCTATTGCAAAAAGGTACGTGACCGGCTGCTGCCGGGCCTTTGGTGATTGAAAATCGGCTCAGAGCCAGGGCGCGATCTTGTCCAACGCGATGAGTTGTTGAACTTCAAGGCGCGGCCGTACCACCGCATACTGTTCGCCGTTGACGAGAACTTCCGGCACCAGCGCGCGGGTATTGTAGGTGCCGGCCTGCACCGCACCGTACGCGCCCGACGACATCACCGCGACCAGATCGCCTGCCTTGAGCTCGGGCAGCTTGCGGTCAAGCGCAAGATAGTCGCCGCTCTCGCACACAGGGCCAACCACATCGGCAACAATGGTCTTCGCGCCGGATGCGTTTTCGCGAACCGGCAGGATGTCGTGATACGCCTCATAGAGCGTCGGGCGAATAAGATCGTTCATCGCCGCATCAATAATGACGAAATTGCGGGCCTCGCCGTGCTTCACGTAGATCACGCTGCTCACCAGAATTCCGGCATTGCCGACAATCATGCGTCCGGGCTCGAACATCAACGTACAGTCGTCGAGACCTTTGGCGGCGCGCCTGACAACCTCGGCATAGGCCGCGGGCGTCGGCGGCACCGGCAACTCGCTCTCATAGGGAATGCCGAGCCCACCGCCGAAATCGACATGATCGATGGCGTGACCGTCGGCGCGCAGCGTTTTGACGAAATCCACCAGCAGCGCGAACGCGGCCTCCATCGGCGCAAGATCGGTGATCTGGCTGCCGATATGCATATCGACACCCGTGACCTTGATGCCGGGCAACTTCGCCGCACGCGCATAGACCGTGCGCGCATGAGTGATCGGAATGCCGAATTTGTTTTCAGACTTTCCGGTCGAGATCTTGGCATGACCGCCAGCCCCAATATCGGGATTAACCCGCAGCGAAATGCGCGCGGTCTTGCCTGCCTCGCTCGCCACGCGCGACAGCAGTTCAAGTTCGGGCTCGGACTCGATGTTGAGACACAGGATGTTCTCCGCAACCGCAAGACGTAATTCGTCTTCCGTCTTGCCGACGCCGGAGAACACGATTTTGTCAGATGGAATTCCAGCCGCGCGGGCACGTTGCAGCTCACCGCCGGAAACCACATCGGCGCCGGCGCCGAGTTTTGCCAGTGTCCGCAAAACCGACTGGTTGGAATTCGCCTTCATGGCGTAGCAGACCAGCGTCTTCACGCCGGCGAATGCCTCGGTGAAAACTCGATAGTGCCGCTCCAGCGTCGCGGTCGAATAGCAGTAGAAAGGTGTGCCGACGTCAGCCGCGAGCTTGCTCAGGTCAACGTCTTCGGCGTGAAGCACGCCGTCGCGATAATGGAAGTGATGCATGGCATCTCAGTCCAGCAGCGCATCAAGAGGAATGCGTTTGTTCGGCCCTTTCGGCGCCACGATCTGGTTGCGGCCGCCGGAAGACGTCCCCCCGAGCAGATTGGAATCCGCCGACTGCTGCGGGCGCGAGTTTGCGTCCGGAATAATAACTTCGCCCTGGTCCAAAGCCGAGGCGCCCGGAGGCAGGTCGAGGGGACCCTTGCGGCCACATCCGGCGAGTGCACAAGCGGCCAAGATCAGCACAGCGGCTGCCAGCCTACGAGACGAAAACGGAGAAGCAGAACGGCTCACGAGATAGTTCCTGAATTCGGCTGCACCATACAGAGAACGGCCCTCGCTGGCGAGTGCTTCGGGCTGTGAATATTTCTCTTCTCAGACCGAATTTTGCTCTTTTTCCAGTCTCATAAGCCAGTCTCTGGCCTGCTCACGGACATTTTGCGGGGATGTGCCACCAAAGCTGGTCCGGCTCTCGACGGAAGCCTGCACCGACAGAACATCAAACACGCCTTCGGTGATACGCGGTTCGATCGCCTGCATCTCCGCAAGCGGGAGCTTGTGCAACGCCAGCCCCCCCTCAGCGGCCTTACCCACAATCCGGCCGGTAACGTGGTGCGCCTCGCGGAACGGCATTTTCAATGTCCGCACCAGCCAATCGGCAAGATCCGTTGCCGTCGCATAGCCCTCACCCGCGGCGACCTTCATGCGTGCCTCGTCCGGCTCAAGGTCGAGCACCATGCCCGTCATCGCCCGAATTGCCAGCGACAGGGCCGCAAACGCTTCCATGGCGCCGGCTTTGTCTTCCTGCATGTCCTTCTGATAGGCCAGCGGCAACCCTTTCATCACGATCAGCAGCGCGTTGAGTGCCCCGACGACCCGCCCGGTCTTGGCGCGGACAAGTTCGGCGGCATCGGGGTTGCGCTTCTGCGGCATGATCGACGAACCGGTCGTGAATTTGTCCGACAAACGCACAAGGCCAACCAGCGGCGAGGTCCAGATGACGATCTCCTCGGCAAAGCGCGACAGATGAACTGCAGCAATCGACGCCGCTGCGAGGATTTCGAGCACGAAATCGCGATCCGATACGGCATCGAGCGAGTTTGCCATTGGCCGGTCGAAACCGAGCGCAGCTGCGGTTGTACGCCGGTCGATCGGAAACGACGTGCCGGCCAGTGCGGCTGCACCCAACGGACTTTCGTTGAGGCGTTTGCGCGCGTCTTTGAAGCGTCCGCGATCTCGTCCGGTCATCTCGACATAGGCCAGAAGATGATGGCCGAAGGTGACGGGCTGTGCAGTCTGCAGATGCGTGAAGCCCGGCATCACCGTGTCGGCGTGCTCCAGCGCCCGTTCCACCAACGCGCGCTGCAGCGAGGCAAGATCGGCGTCGAAAGCGTCGATCGCATCCCGCACGTAAAGCCGAAAATCGGTAGCAACCTGATCGTTGCGCGAGCGGGCGGTGTGCAACCGCCCCGCCGCTGGGCCGATGATCTCGCTCAGCCTGCTCTCGACGTTCATATGAATGTCTTCAAGCGCTCGCTTGAATGTGAACGATCCCGCCTTGATTTCGGACAAAATTGTATCAAGACCTGTCGCGATGTTTTTCGCATCGCTCGCCGTGATAATCCCTTGCGCGGCCAGCATTGCCGCATGGGCCTTTGACGCGGCAATGTCCTGGGCATAGAGGTGTTGATCCACGTCGATCGAGACGTTGATCTCTTCCATGATCGCATCGGGACTTTCGCCGAAGCGACCTCCCCACATCTTGTTGCTCATAACTGCCGCCCGACTTACCTTCGCCAACCCAGATTAAACGACATCCGATGACAGACCAGACACCAGAGACCCGTTCTCGTGCCCGTTTTCCAACCGGGCTGATCGTCACCGCGGCTAGCGCCGCCCTGATATTTGGTGCGGTATACGGGATAGGCGGCCTTATGCGCAATGCGTCGGGCGATCCCGGCTGCCGCCCAGCGGTCGATTTGGCGGCGAAATTGAAACCCCTGGTCCATGGCGAGGTTGCTGCATTAACCATGGCGACGCAACCGCTGCGCATCCCGGACCTCTCATTCAGCGACGCCGAGGGGAAAACCCGGAAATTATCTGAATTCCGTGGCCATCCGGTGCTCGTCAATCTTTGGGCGACCTGGTGCGTGCCGTGCCGACGCGAAATGCCCGCCCTCGACCAACTTCAGGCCAAACTCGGCGGATCGAAATTCGACGTCGTGACCATTAACATCGATACCCGCGACCCAGAAAAGCCAAAGGCCTTCCTGAAAAGCGCCGGTCTCACCAGCCTGAGCTACTTTTACGATGAAAGCGCGAAGGTGTTTCAGGACCTGAAATCTGTCGGCCGCGCGCTGGGCATGCCAACGTCCGTGCTGATCGACGGCGCAGGCTGCGAGATCGGCACCATGGCAGGTCCCGCCGAATGGCAAAGCGACGACGCGATCAAACTGATCACCGCCACCACCGGACAATAAGCCGCATTCCAATCTTCATATTGCCAACGAAGTTGGCGGCCACCTTTGCGCGTCACCATGGGAGGGGCGTCAGATGGAATATGTCGATGGCTTTATCGTCCCCGTGCCGAAAAAGAATATGGCGGCGTATCGGGCGCTCGCACGCAAGGCTGGCAGGATTTGGCGCGAGCATGGCGCGCTCGATTATCGCGAATGCGTCGCCGAAGACGTCAAGGTCGGCAAGCTCACGTCATTTCCGCGTAGCGTCAAGCTGAAACCGGGAGAGGTCGTGGTGTTCTCCTGGATCACCTATAAATCACGCAAGGACCGCGACCGCATCAATGCCAAGGTCATGAAAGACCCGAGGCTTGCCAGCATGATGAATCCAAAAGCAATGCCATTCGACGGCAAGCGCTTGGTCTATGGCGGCTTTGATACGCTGGTGAAACTGAAGGACTAAATCAGGCCGAAACATCGAGCCGGGCTCCCACGCCCGGAGCGTTGTTCGCCGCTGGCGCGGGCGGCTGGGCGGGTTGCAAAAGCTGAAGAACGGAGGCCTGGGAGTCGATGTTCTGTTTCAAAACCGCAATCCCGATCTGCTGCTGCGTCGTACTGGCCTGCAGCGCAACGGCGGAATTGACCAAACCAATGCTCATCGACGTCTCCGTTCTGGCGACGGGAACCTGCCAGAAGGGAGTTAACAAATTCAGCGCGTCGGGACCGGTTTGTCGCCGCGATAGTCATAAAAGCCGCGCTGCGTCTTGCGGCCAAGCCACCCCGCCTCGACGTATTTCACCAGCAACGGACACGGACGGTACTTCGAATCAGCCAGTCCCTCGTGCAACACCTGCATGATCGACAGGCATGTATCGAGGCCGATGAAGTCCGCCAGTTCCAGCGGCCCCATGGGATGATGCGCGCCGAGCTTCATCGCAGCGTCGATCGCCTGAACATTTCCGACGCCTTCATAGAGCGTGTAGATCGCCTCATTGATCATCGGCAGCAAAATGCGATTGACGATGAAGGCAGGGAAATCTTCGGAGACGGCAATCTGCTTGCCGAGTTTGGTGACAAACTCGCGCGTCGAGTCGAACGTCTCATCATCGGTGGCGATACCGCGGATCAGTTCGACCAGTTCCATCAACGGAACGGGGTTCATGAAGTGAATGCCGATAAATTTTTCCGGGCGATCGGTCGCCGCCGCAAGGCGTGTGATCGATATCGAGGACGTGTTGGACCCGACGATCGCATCGGGCCGCAGTACAGCGCACAGTTCATGGAGAATCTTGCGCTTGATCTCTTCCTTCTCAACGGCAGTCTCGATCACAAGATCACACGATGCCAGCCCGTCGATGGCTTCGGACGAAGAAATCTTCTTCAGTGCAGCCTGATGCGCCGCTTCGGTGATCACGTTCTTGGAAACCTGACGCGACAAATTGCCGTTGATGGTCGCCAGCGCCGACTTCAACCGGTCCGCGCTCACATCATTCAGGACGACATCGAAACCCGCCAGCGCCGCAACATGCGCGATGCCGTTTCCCATCTGGCCCGATCCAATCACGCCTACTGTCTTGATCTGCTTCGCCATCTTGTCCGTCGCTATCTGCTGTCTTCGCGGCACATTGCCGAGCGTATCGTATGCGGCGCGTAACCGCCTCTTTTTTATGATAACCCCACCTGAACGCGGACGAAACGATACATCACGAATTTCGCCGCTTCTTCAGCTCCTGCGTGAGTTCGGGTACAGTCTGGTAGAGGTCGCCCACAAGGCCGTAATCGGCGATTTGGAAGATCGGCGCCTCCTCATCCTTATTGATCGCCACAATTACCTTGGAGTCTTTCATGCCGGCCAGATGCTGGATCGCGCCGGAAATACCCACGGCAATATACAGATCCGGGGCAACGACCTTGCCGGTCTGGCCCACCTGCCAGTCGTTCGGCGCATAACCGGCGTCGACAGCGGCACGCGAAGCTCCTACGCCCGCACCGAGCACGTCAGCCAGCGGCTCTATGAATTTTTCGAAATTCTCCCGGCTCTGCATCGCACGTCCGCCGGAAACAATGATTTTCGCCGAAGCCAGTTCGGGCCGTTCGCTCTTGGCGACCTCCTCGCCGACATAGCTGGACAAACCCGGATCGGCAGCGGCCGGAACAGACTCGATGCCAGCGCTCCCGCCGAGACCAGCAGCGGGGAACGACGAGGTCCGCACCGTGATGACTTTCTTGACGTCCGTCGACTTCACCGTCTGGATCGCATTTCCTGCGTAGATCGGACGTTCGAAGGTGTCGGGCGCAACCACCCTCGTGATCTCGGAAATCTGCATCACATCGAGCAGCGCCGCCGCGCGCGGCAGCGTGTTCTTGAAGCGCGAGGTCGCAGGCGCGACGATCGCATCGTAAGTCGATGCAAGCGAGACGATCAACGCCGCCAGCGGCTCGGCAAGGTCATGGGCATAGGAGCTGCCATCTGCGACCAACACCTTGCGCACGCCGGCGAGTTTCGCAGCCACATCGGCAACGGCTGAAACATTCTGCCCGGCAACCAGCACATCGACCTCACTGCCGAGGGCTGAAGCCGCCGTCAGCGCCTTGGCGGTGACATCCTTCAACTCACCATCGAGATGTTCCGCCAAAAGAAGTGTCGTCATCACAAAACTCCCGCCTCAGCCAGTTTCGCCACGAGTTCCGCCGGCGAGGCGACCTTGATGCCGCCTTTGCGCCCCGCGGGCTCTGTGGTCTTTAAAATCTCAAGACGCGGGGACAAATCGACGCCAAGTTGCTCGGCAGTCTTTTCCTCGATCGGCTTCTTCTTGGCCTTCATGATGTTGGGCAGGCTGGCATAACGCGGCTCGTTCAGCCGAAGATCGGTTGTGACGATGGCAGGGCCTTTCAGCTTCACGGTCTGCAGTCCGCCATCAATCTCTCGGGTGACCACGAAATCGCTGCCTTCCACCTCGACCTTGGAGGCAAAGGTCGCCTGCGGCCAGCCAAGTAACGCCGCCAACATCTGGCCGGTCTGGTTGGAATCGTCGTCAATGGCCTGCTTGCCAAGGATGATAAGGCCAGGCTGCTCATGGCCGGCGATCAGCTTGAGAACTTTTGCAACCGCCAGTGGTTCGACGGCGCCGTCCACCTTGACATGGATGCCACGATCGGCGCCCATCGCCAGCGCTGTGCGCACCGTCTCCGCAGACTGGGCCGGGCCGATCGACACCGCGACCACTTCCACCGCCTTGCCGGCTTCCTTCAGCCGCAGGGCTTCCTCCACCGCAATCTCGTCGAACGGATTCATCGACATTTTGACGTTCGCGGTTTCAACCCCGGACCCGTCGGATTTCACACGAATCTTGACGTTGTAATCGATGACACGTTTGACCGGCACCAGAACCTTCATCGGGTCCCCTTTGTTCTTTGTCTCAGATCAGGCGCCGGAACCTAAAGTCCCG
This sequence comes from Xanthobacteraceae bacterium, assembly GCA_019750915.1. Taxonomy (GTDB): domain Bacteria; phylum Pseudomonadota; class Alphaproteobacteria; order Rhizobiales; family Xanthobacteraceae; genus Afipia. The sequence continues at coordinate 25,354 of JAIENY010000024.1, read as the reverse complement.
GTCAAGCCTGGTCAACGCGCTTCACAGGCCGGGCGCGTGCGGAAATAGCCATTCCTGAAACTGGAAAATTAACGGTTTTGGCCGGGGATCCAGAGCACGTCGGCTACGCCGTTGCCGTTGGCCACCCGCGCGGCCACAAACAAAAAATCCGACAGACGGTTCAGATATTGCAAAACCGGCGCTCCCACTGGCTCCTCGGGCCGGTCAGCCAGTTCGACGAGAAGCCGCTCGGAACGTCGCGCCACCGTCCGCGCCAGATGCAGATGGGCGGCAGCGGGACTTCCGCCCGGCAGGATAAACGAGGTCAGCGGCGCCAGCCCCGCGTTCAGCGCATCAATGTCCTGCTCCAGCCGCTCCACCTGCCCCGCCACGATACGGAGTCGTTCGGCCCGCCCGTCACGTTGCGGGACGGCGAGGTCGGCCCCCAGATCGAACAGATCGTTTTGGACGGCTGTCAGCATGCCGGCGAGCCGCCTATCCCCATCCAGATACAAACGGGCGACGCCGATGGCGGCGTTTGTTTCATCCACCGTGCCGATGACGTCAATCCGCAGGTCATATTTGGAGCGCCGCTCGCCGTTGCCGAGCGCGGTGGTGCCGTCGTCGCCGGTACGGGTGTAGATGCTGTTGATCAGAACCATCTGCGTGCCAAATGCTCAGTGCCCCATCGCCCAGATCGTCGCCATGGCGATGACGATAGCGATGAACTGGAACAACACCCGCAGGCGCATCAGGCGTTGCGACGTATTTGCCGAGCCGCCGCGCATCATGTTCACGAGGCCGAACATCAGTACCGCCGTTACCGCGACCAGCGCGATCGGCAGCGCAAAGTAACTCAGGAACCCTGTCATTCAACCTACATAACATCGTGGCCAATGGCGCCCAAGCGTTTGCGCCACGGTTGGGCGAAAAATATCTGGAATTGAGGCAAAGGGGGGCCGCATCCCATGACTTGCGAAACAGGGCGGGTTAGGATTCGGCAGATCACGCAAGGCCAAATGTGAAGGTTCTTCGGCAGACATTCCAAATCGGGCTGGACGCATTGAATGCGTTTCTCGAAGACGACGGCTGGGCCATCGCCAGCCACATTGCTCTGTCGGCGCTGATGGCGTTTTTTCCATTCCTGATTGTGATCACGTCGCTTGCGGGCTTTTTCGGCTCGCGCGGTCTTGCGGATCAAGCCGTCGATCTGATGCTGCAGACCTGGCCCAAACAGGTCGCCGATGCCCTCGGTTCCCAGATTCACAAGGTGTTGACGCAAACGCGCGGCGACGCGCTTACAGTCGGTGTCGCGCTGTCGATCTACTTCGCCTCGAACGGCGTGGAGAGCCTCCGTGTCGGCCTTAACCGCGCATACGGCGTCACCGAGAAACGCTCGTGGTACTGGCTGCGGCTGGAATCGATCGGATACACGCTGATTGCCGCTGCGGTGTCGCTCGCGCTCGCATTGCTGATCGTGCTGGGCCCGCTCCTGCTGGCAACCGCGCGCAAATATCTGCCGCTGTTTATTGAGCCGAAGATGCATGTGTTCAATTTCGCCCGCTACAGCATCGCAATCGTCTCGCTGATTAGCGCGTTGTTCGTATTGCATACATGGCTCCCAGCAGGGCGGCGGACGTTACGGCAGATCGCCCCCGGCATCGTTTTCACGGTTATTGCCTCGCTCGTCTCGGCTGCAGGCTTCGGACAATATCTGGCGCGTTTTGCCCACAATTACGTAACGACCTACGCAGGCCTTGCCTCGGTCGTGATCGCCCTGGTCTTTTTGTATTTTATCTCGGCGATTTTCATTTACGGCGGCGCGCTCAATGCCGCGATCATCCGATCTAGGCTGCCGCCCGGACAAACGCTTCGTGAAGCGCAGACGTCAATGCCCGAGGGCTGACCGGTTTGATCAGGAATGCGTCCGCGCCCGCGGCGCGCGCGCGTACTTCGTCCTGCTCTCGCCCGGACACGCCAATGATGCCGATCGTATTATAGGGAGAGGGCAAATCGCGAATCCGCCGGATTGTCTCTACGCCGTCGATACCGGGCAACACCATGTCCATCAGCACGACATCGAAACCGCCGTCCGGGATTCGTTCGGTCGCGAGTTCGCCCTGTCCCACGAATTCGATCTTGTGCCCAAGTTCGCCGAGAACTGCGTTCAGCACCACGCGGCCGAACGGGTTATCCTCGACGCTGAGAATCCTCAGCCCTTCAGGATAAGGCGCCCCCGATGCAGTCGCGTTGCCGGCGACATGAGGCTGCACAACAAGGCTGACCGTCAACGTGAAAACAGTGCCTCCGCCGGGCCGCGAAGCGACTCGGACGCCCCCACCCATCGCACTCGCTAATTGCTTCACCGACCACAGTCCCAGCCCCGCGCCGCCGAAGCGGGACGCGACATCGATGTTGGCCTGCGAGAAAGGCCGAAACAGCCGTCGAGCCTCAGGGAGCGACAGTCCAATCCCGCTGTCGGAAACGACAAAGGCAACCTTGATCTTTCCTCTGGACGCCGCGGCGGCAGACACATCCAATCCGACCGAGCCGGTTGGGGTGAACTTCACCGCATTGTCGATGAGGTTTTCCAAAGCCGCCCGCAACTGGACAACGTCGCCCGACACGAACGCCGGCAGATCGCCGGCAACCGTGATCTGCGATTGGAGACCGTTCGCGGTAGCCCGGCCCGCCAGCGAGTCGCCCGCCGCAAAAGCAAGAGCGCGCAGATCGAACAACTCCTCACGCACGTAAAGGCCAGAGTTGCGCTTGGCCGCATCGACGTAGAGCGACGCCAGCGCCGACAAATGCTCGGCACCCGTTTTGATGGTATCGACCCAGCGGCGCTCGCGCTCGCCGAGATCAGACGTCGCCAGCAGCGATGAGATCGCCAGAATGCCGGTAAGCGGCGTTCGCACTTCGTGCGCGAAGGCGGCCAGCGCCGCCTCGACAAGGCTCGGCTGAGCATCGGCGCGTCTGGTAGCAAGCTTCTTGCGAACGCGGCGCTTGGAAACGGCCGAGGCCACCACGCGCTTTTTCGTCACGCGTCTCATAGCAGCCTTACGCGCGGGTCGCTTGCGCTTCAATGTTTTAGGACGGCGCGCCGTGCGCGGCTTCGTCGCCATGATTCCCCCAAGTCGTGAAATCACTCTGCCACCGCGCGCGACCGGAGTCACGGCAGGCCGACCATTTCCCTGATATTTTGGGCCGTTTTACCAGACACGCGCAGAGATTGCAGCGACGTCGATTGGGTTGATTTGGCGAGCTTTTGCCCGGTTTCGTCCCGCAACAGCCGGTGGTGGCGGTAGACCGGCTCCGGCAGAGCGAGCAGCCGTTGTAAAAGGCGGTGCACGCTCGTCGCCCAGAACAGATCCTGCCCCCGCACCACATGCGTGACACCTTGCAGGGCATCATCAATAACAACCGAGAGATGGTAGCTGGTCGGCGTTTCTTTCCGCGCCAGAATAACATCGCCCCACGCCTGCGGCGCTGCCGCAATCAGCCCCGCCTCTCCGTCCGGGCCATGGCCTTCTTCACGCCAGAGAATATCCCCTGCGGTTCGCCGCGCCGCCTCGCTATCTAACCGCAAAGCATAAGGCACTCCCGAGGCCAACCTGGCCTCGCGTTCGCACGCGGTCATCTGTTTTGCGACTCCCGGATACACCGGCGCACCGTCGGGGTCGCGCGGCCATGGCTTGATTTGGCTGTTTTCGATCAGGCTCGCAATCTCGGCGCGGCTCTCGAAAGCGGGATAGACCAGCCCCCGTGCCGACAGTTTACCGATCGCTTCATGATAGAGATCAAGATGATCGGACTGTCGCCGGACCGGCTGCTCCCATTTGATCCCAAGCCACGCCAGATCGTCATAGATCGCATCTTCAAATTCGGGACGGCAGCGCGTGGTATCGATATCCTCGACCCGAAGCAGGAATTGGCCTCCCGATGCGCGGGCAAGGTCGAAATTCAAAAGCGCTGAATAGGCATGACCAAGATGGAGATAGCCATTCGGACTGGGCGCAAAGCGGAAAACGGGTGGCGGCATTGATCCTGCTCGCACGACATGCTGATTCTTGAAACAATGACACTATACCTGAATACACAGAGCGATCTGGAACAGGCGATCGATGCATTGATCGCGCGGGACGCACGCCTGGCTCCGGTTTTGACTGCGGCCGGCATGCCCGGCCTGCGGCGGCGCGAGCCTGGCTTTGCCGGTCTTGCCGCGATCATCTGCGGCCAGCAGCTTTCAACCTCCGCCGCCGCTGCAATCTGGAAGCGGGTCAGCGGCGCATTCGATCCGTTTCATCACGACCGCATCAAGAGCGCGCGGACCGACCATCTGGGACGGCTCGGCCTCTCAGCGGCCAAGATCAAATCGTTGAAAATGATCGCCGGCGAACTTAGTGCCGCCCGGCTTGACCTCAATCGCCTTGCCGAGGACGAGGCTGATATCGCACATGCCAAACTCACTGCGCTTCACGGCATCGGCCCATGGACTGCGGACATCTATCTGTTGTTCTGCCTTGGTCACGGCGACGCCTGGCCGGCCGGCGACCTCGCGATTCAGGAAGCGGTCCGGATCGGTCTTGGCTTGAAGGCTCGCCCCTCCGCCAAAGAGGCTCAAAAACTGGCGGAACCCTGGCGGCCGTACCGTGGCGCCGCGGCGCATCTGTGGTGGGCCTATTATCACGCCGTGAAGCGGCGCGAGGGCGCGCTGTCAGACGGTGGATCGGCGTCTGATTCGCAGCCGGCGACGGCCAAAGGCCCCAAGCGGAAGGTGGCGCCCGCGAAACCTGGCCAGCGCGCCGCAAAAAAGCCCGCAAATCTGCGATCACGGAAGGGTTAAGGCCCCGAGAAAAAGCGCAATCCCCTTCACAATTCCGTCGCGCACCATGTAGTATGTGCATTGCAAGCTGCTTCGCAGCCGACATATGGGGGTCAGGAGCGTTACTTGAACGCACACGTCTCACAAGGCGGTTGGCCGGCACTGGTGCTTAATGCGGACTTCCGGCCGCTGAGTTATTATCCGCTGTCGCTTTGGTCGTGGCAAGACGCGATCAAGGCGGTGTTTCTCGACCGCGTAAATATCGTCGCGAATTACGATCACGCGGTTCATAGCCCGTCTTTCGAAATGAAGCTGCCAAGCGTCGTTTCGCTGAAGTCTTTCGTTAAGCCGACGACCCATCCGGCATTCACGCGCTTCAACGTGTTCCTACGGGACCGGTTTACCTGTCAGTACTGCACCTCGGCGGAAGATTTGACCTTCGATCACATCATCCCTCGTTCTCGAGGCGGGCAGACGACGTGGGAGAACGTCGTTGCCGCGTGCTCGCCCTGTAATTTGCGCAAGGGCAACATGACGATGCAGCAGGCGAACATGTTCCCGCGGCAGACACCGTATGCGCCAACGGTCCATCAGCTTCATCGTAATGGCCGGCTTTTCCCGCCGAATTACCTGCACGATAGCTGGCTCGATTACCTTTATTGGGACACCGAACTCGATCCATAACGCCGGCACACGCGCAGTGCGCTCGCTGATGCAATCATCCATGGTGCGCGAGGCACGAGGTCAAATCCCTGAACCTTCCGGAGTCTTGACGACAAGCTCCGGCACTTTCTGCCTCGTCATGAGATGGTTCATTTGGTTTTTCTCGATCTCATTTGATTGGTCCATGATGCGGAAGTGCTCACTCGGATGAAGCCGGTGGCACAATCGCAACGGTCAAAGCGTCGTTTAACAAGATCGGCAGTCTCTTTCTCTTTCGCATGGCAACTCCCGCGCGAACGATATCAACGCCACGATCGGCACTGCATTGCAAATCTTCGCAAGATAGCCTGCGCGAAAACGAACGCCAGCAATGAACTGCCCGCGAGCTGAGCGCACAGGGTCAACAAAATAGGCACATGGTGTCCGGCTCTCCCGTTGACCATTAAACACCCCGCAGTGCGTCGCGGCCTTTTACAGCTTGTGGAGCGCTTGCAACGCAGCGGAGCTGCAGACAAACACTCAGCCGGTGCCATTTACGCTGCCTCCTTCAAATTTTCGCTTCAAGACATCGCTCAGCTGGCCCGCTTTTTGCTCGAAGCACTCAGGCCGTATTCTCCAAGATTACGAGGCTTGCATGAGCAAAATCATTGACGCTGCGATGCTCTGGACCATGACGTTCTGGAAGGCGCCGGACGGGATGGCAATGAGAGAGCAACGCAAGGACGGCAAACGCTGCGAGGTCCGGCAGCAGATCAAAGTGATTTGCCCAGCCGGGACCGTTTAGCCGACGAACCGTCAGCGACAGGCGAAAATGCACTTCCCACAAAGCCACTTTTAGAAAATGAACGGATATTTGTGGTCGGCGGAGCAGGCGATGCACGAGAGCTTCGCTTTCGGCGCCCTGAATCGCGCCGCGCTTGATCAGCCAGCTTCCGCCGAGTCCAGAAGATACTTCTCGATCTCGTTTACGGGATGCTTGGTCAGATCCTTTTCGATCTCAGCCACGACACGCTTTTTGACGTCAGCGGCAAGCTGGCTTCTCAAATCGCCAAGCACACGGGGAGGCGCCACGAGGATGACCTTCTTGGGATTCTCGTCCCTCACATATCTCTCGAGCGCAGCAGTGACCTCCGCAACGAACTTATGCTCCTCGAGGGTATGCCAATCGGTACCTTCGATTCCGCTGCGGCGACTCGACAGACTCTCATGAACCCGTCCGGGACGATCGCTGCCCTGCTCCCGGGTCGGCGGATTGATATCTTTAAAGACGCGCGCCGTGACGAGATTGGGGAACATCCCGTCACCTTCGTTGCGCAGGAACAGCGCCTTGCGGCCATCTGCGATCAGCACGATCGAATCGTGAGGAAGTTTGAATTTCTGCATAACAGTTTCACGCTCATACTGATGAGAGACGATGAGCCGACGGCTACCGAATACTGCCGACGACTGTACCGGGCTCCACGACGCTATTGCCCGGCGCACCGATCTTAAGCCGGCCCGCCCTCGGCGATTTCAACCTCACCAAGCTGTTCTCGATCCGAAGCTCGACCACCGGATCGTTCACTTCAACATTTGCTCCATCCGCGACAAGCCATCTCTCGATGGTCCCCTCCGGAAGCATGCGGGATACCCACAGATCTGGTTCAACGATCAAGTCCACTGGAAGTCCTCCTGAAAATGGTTGTTAGGCTGCCGCCCATACACCCGGAAACAAAGTGGCTTGTTCTTTCGCCTTCTGACTCAGCTCCATCGGAGCGGGTGCGGCGCATGAAACTGCTGACGACATCAGCTTCTGATACGCAACTTCATCTTCGACGATGCGCGCGGCCACACCGGCGACCCACTCCTGATAGGAGGCAAGCGCATCAGCGGGGCTTTTCGCCTGGCATATCTTCTGGGTCGCATCCAATGCTGCATGCGTGCCCACGTGGCGCCTGTCGAACCAGCCGAGCGTGAATTCCTGCATGTTGTCGAGGAGCTTGGTTTGATTTTGCCAGAAGTTGCAGACTGAGGCCTTCATCGCCTCATTGTTAGAGTTCCACATCTCGGGAAGCTCAAACGCATTTGTCAGATTAGCCATGACGCCGTCCTCCATTTTATGGTTGATTTTAACGAGCCGCCGCACGCTGGTTCTTGACTTGCATCAATGTCATATGGGGCATTCACCCATGAGACATGACATTGGGTTGCCGCCCAAGTGATCGTGACAGGAGCGCACGCAACACGGCCGAAATAGCGATAAAATAGCTTGCGCGCCGAATCGGGGAGATGCCTAAATGGGCAGACTTCCTCTCCAGAAAACCCATTTAAAGCCAATCGTTTGCCGATGCCCGAAATCGTCGATCCATGCGACATCATCAAGCACTGCGCGCCTGAACTGCTTGACCGGGCAGGCATAGGGACGTGGGTGATGGACCCGGCGCGACGGAGCCTGACCTTCTCCAAAGTCGCCAAGGCGCTGCTCGGCGCCACGCTGGACGGGGACGTGGGGTACGAAAGTTTTCTATCGTTCGTAGACGCGCGGGATCGCGCTCAACTCGGCGCAGCGATTCAGCGTTCGCTCAATGCAGGCGTGCCCCTCGATATTCAATGCCGGATTCACAACCATGGGCCCTCGCGGCGGGTCCGGATCGTGGCCTCGCTTGTCAATGAGCGACCTGACAAACCTGCCCTGACGGGGATGCTGCTGGATATCGAAAAGGACAACCAGATCGAGGAAAGTGAGCGGCATCTGCGGCTCATTCTGGACACCATTCCCGACGCAATGATCGTCATTGATCAGCAGGGGATTATGCAATTTTTCAGCAGCGCCGCCGAACGACAATTCGGCTATTCGGCCAGCGAGGCTATCGGCAAGAACGTCAGCGTGCTGATGCCAGAGCCTGACCGAACGCGGCATGACGGCTACGTCGCACGATACCAGGCAACCGGAGAGCGTCGCATTATCGGGATTGGGCGCGTCGTGACCGGACAGCGCAAGGACGGAACGACGTTCCCCATGCATTTGACAGTTGGCGAGATGAGTTCAGGCGACGAACCCTATTTTACCGGGTTTGTGAGAGACCTCACCGAGCAGCAGCAGACGCAGGCTCGCTTGCAGGAGTTGCAGTCCGAGCTCGTCCATATATCGAGGTTGAGCGCGATGGGTGAAATGGCGTCCGCGCTGGCCCATGAACTCAACCAGCCTTTATCCGCAATCAGCAACTACATGAAGGGTTCGCGCCGACTATTGGCCGAAAGCTCCGACCCAAAGGCAGAGCAGATCATGGTCGCTCTGGAAAGGGCGGCCGATCAGGCGATCCGCGCAGGTCAGATCATCCGGCGCTTGAGGAGCTTCGTAGCCCGGGACGAGACCGAAAAACGGATTGAGAGTCTGTCCAAACTGATGGAGGAAGCCGGTGCGCTTGGCCTCACCGGCGCGAGGGAGCAAGACGTCAGGATAAGGTTCAAACTCGATCCGAAACACGACGCCGTCCTTGCGGACCGTGTTCAAATCCAACAAGTATTGGTGAATCTTTTCCGCAATGCGCTCGAAGCCATGGCCAATTCGGCGACCAGAGAATTGGTCGCATCCAACACAGCGACTGACGACGACATGATCGAAATCACCGTCTCGGATACCGGCCAAGGATTCGATGCGGACGTGATGTCCAATCTTTTTCAGCCGTTTTTTACCACAAAGGAAACCGGCATGGGTGTAGGACTATCCATCAGCCGGACGATCATCGAGGCTCACGGAGGCCGCATGTGGGCCGAAAACAACATGCCGAGCGGTGCGACTTTCCACTTCACGCTGCCCTCTGCGACAGAGAAGGACGTCGCGAATGCCGGTCAATGAGATCTTCGTAATTGACGACGATCCGGCGATGCGGGATTCGCTTGCATTCCTGCTGCAATCGGCCGGCTACAGCGTTCGGCTATTCGAATCGGCACAGACTTTTTTGGAAGAATCGCCTGCTCCCGAGGGGTGTTGTATCCTCACCGATATCCGAATGCCCGGAATCGACGGCATCGAGCTGCTTCGCAAGCTGAACGCAACTCCGCACATGGCGCAATCGCATGTGATCGTCATGACGGGGCACGGCGACATTCCCCTGGCCGTGGAGGCGATGAAACTGGGTGCGGTCGATTTCCTGGAGAAGCCGTTCGACGACGAAAGGCTGATATCCGCGATAAAGTCCGTGTTTTCACAGGGCACAGAAAAATCCAAGCAGGATCTTGTAACCGGCGAAATCGTGGGCCGCATCAACTCGCTGAGCCAACGGGAACGCCAAGTCATGGAAGGACTTGTCGCCGGCCTCTCCAACAAGCTGATTGCACGTGAATATGACATCAGCCCGCGCACCGTCGAAGTGTATCGCGCCAATGTCATGACCAAAATGCAGGCAAACAACATTTCGGAGCTTGTGCGCCAGGCGATCAAGGGCGGAATGATCGAGAGTTGAGACAGATCAACGCCGATACGAACATCGATCGTATCTGTTTGTCATGAGTGACCGCTTAAATGCATCAACCGGCCGACCGACGACGGGAGCCACGGTTTACGTCGTCGATGATGATTACGATGTCCGCCGATCACTACGCTTTCTGCTGGAAATGGACGGCTTCCGAGTTCGCACGTTTTCCAGCGCCGAGTTTCTCTTGGATTTTGAGGGCCGGAACGACTCAGATTGCCTCATCATCGACTATAAGATGCAACCGATGGATGGGCTGGAACTGACCAAGAGGCTTCGCGGCATTGGCATCAACACGCCCGTGATTTTAATCACGGGCTTCCCCGACGAAAGCATTTCAAAAAAAGCACATGCGATCGGAATCAGCAGGGTTCTGATCAAGCCGCACCTTGATGAGAATATCGCCGCGAATGTGCGCGACACGTTAAAGCTGCCACCTCGCTGAAAGGCAGGGTCAGCTTCCATAACCCGATGTTTTTTCCGACGAATGGCGGCGAGTCACTTTTGCGCGGCAAAGCGCGCCGATCTTCTCTTCACCGCCGCGGCCGAACATCACAATCGCTGCGATAAAGATCGTGGACAGGCACGAGAGACCTATCGCGATCAATTCGACGCTTAACAAGACGAACGCAGATTGGACGCGCCACGCCAATTGAGGCTCCTGCTCAAAACCAATGGGCACGACATCGGCGAGAAAATAGGTTCGAACGAGATGAGTGGCAACGTAAACCATCAAGCTGCCGATCATCAATTTGGTCAGTTGTTTGATCATTTTCAATCTCCACACGTCGAGCACCATTAGAGCTCGACCTGCGCGACAGCGGTTGATCTTCCTCAACTTTCACTACCCGGTTGAGGTTGGCCTTTGGCGTGAAAATTTGACAAGGATCAAGGCACCCGGATCGGCGGACAAGGTAATTTGCTGGAAATAAGGACTTTGAAATGCTCAAATCAATTCTGGCGTCAGGGCTTATCGTCTTTGCTCTGAGTGGATCGGTGCAAGCGATGGAAGAACCGTCGGTTCAGCGTGGTCGAATCTTCGCACGGACCAACTGTGCGCGATGTCACTCGATCGATCGGGTAACGCAGAGTCCTCTCAAGATCGCTCCGCCATTCCGGACGCTGCACGAGCGATACCCGGTCGATGAACTTGCAGAAGCGCTTGCTGAAGGCATATCGACGGGACATCCGACGATGCCGGAGTTTCAGCTCGACCCTGCCGAGCTCAACGACTTCCTTGCTTTTCTGAAGTCACTCGAACATTAAACCGCCATCGCCCTTTCGGCCATGGCGCTCACTTCGCGTTGTTTACGACCCAGGGCACAAGGTCTCGCATAATCTCGTCGAAGTCTTGATTGAATCCGTCAACCGCTGCCGCGGCTTTCAATCCCGTTAGTCGATGACGCGATTGAAACAGGCGCGACGCAACGACCCGGCCGGTGCCGGAGACGATCTTAACCGATAGCGAAATGTCGGCTTCCGGTTCGTTGTCTGTCAGAACCTGAAAGCTCCGAATTTCGACGAGCAGCGTTCCGTCGGTTTGCACACCATCCGTCGGGCGGATTGGAGCGCGAACATCGCTGTAGTTCTCAAAGCTCTGGATCAGCCTGGCCTGAACCAGTTTTGGAAGACTGTCGGCCCACTGCGCTTCCGCAAATGAGGGGTCAGGGTCTTTGACGTCGGGCGTCATTAAAATGCGCTGCGTATCGAGTTGAAGGACAACGGTCGGCTCCGGGATTGTCATTTGAACGGACAATGGCTTGCGCGGCTCGGAGAATTGCTGGACGGCGCTTAAATCGTAAACACGCCTCGGCTTCTCGGCGCCACCGCCGCCCGTCATGCGCTCCAGACCTGCGACAATGTTATCCAGATGGCTGGTGTTGCGCGCCAAACCGTCCGCGAAAGTGTTGAGATTTGCGATGGTATTGTGAAGCGGCTCGGCGTTGTCGGCCAACACGGCGTCGACTTTCTTGAGTGCCTCGCGGGCGGCCTGGGTCATGCTCTGGCCCGCACCGGCGGGCGCCACCAGCGTCCCAATCGGCGTTGCATCATCGACGTCTTTGCCGCCTTCAAGCGCCACCACCGGAACGCCGGTCAGCCCCTGAAACTCCAATCCCACCTTGGTATCGGCATGAATAGGTGTATTGGGTATCACCGCAATCGAAGCTTTTACCTGTCGCGGGTTTTTGGGATCGAGGGCAAGGCTTGTGACCTCGCCGACGCGGATGCCGTTAAAAAGAACACCCGCGCCGACCAGAAGGCCCGGCACTGGATCGTTGAACCGTACCTGATACGCGACGCGCGCACCGATACCACCGGCGTTGTTCAACCAGTAAACGAAGCCCAATATGGCAGCCGCTATCGCGAGGATGAAAGCGCCGATGATGATAAAGGGAGCACGCGTCTCCATGATTTTTCAACTCTCATAAAATTTGAGCATCTCGGAGCGGGCGCCATGAAAATATGCCCGCACCCACGGATGCTCGGATTGAAGAAGTGTCGCCATCGGCCCGATTGAAACAATCTTGCCGTCCGCCAGAGCGGCGACGCGATCACACACAGTATTCAGACTCGCCAGATCATGCGTCACCATGAAGACTGTAAAAGCCAATGTCTTTTGCAACGTGCCGATCAGCACATCGAAGTCGCCTGCTGAAATCGGATCCAGGCCGGAGGTCGGTTCATCGAGGAATACGATTGCAGGATCGAGCGCCAGCGCTCGCGCCAGAGCGGCGCGTTTCGTCATTCCGCCCGACAGTTCCGACGGATATTTGTCGCCGTCTTCCGCTCGCAGACCAACCATTTCGAGCTTGGCGTTGGCGATCTCGTCCATCAGTTCTTGCGACAACGTCAGGTATTCCCGCAAAGGAAACTGGATATTCTGACGAACCGTGAGCGACGAAAACAGCGCGCCCTGCTGAAACAGAATTCCCCATTTGCTGGCGGCTTCTTTTGCCTGGCGATCCTGGACATTGCGGATTTCGGACCCCATCACCCGGATAACGCCGGCGCGCTTTGGGATCAGCCCGATGATCGTGCGCATCAGGACTGACTTTCCTCCGCCGGACGCGCCAACGATTCCCAAAACTTCGCCGCGCCGGACATCGAGCGACAGATGATCAAGCACGATCTGCTTCCCGAAGCCGACAACGAGATCCCGAACATGGATGGCGATTTGAGAATCCGTTTCCATGCTCACATTCCAATCGACGCAAAGAACACGGCAAACAGCCCGTCGAGGACGATGACAAGAAAAATCGACTTCACGACCGAAGCCGTCGTCTGCCGCCCCAGCGACTCAGCGCTGCCTTTGACGCGCAACCCTTCGCTGCAGGCCACGATTCCGATCACGAGCGCCATGAACGGCGATTTGATCATGCCGACCTCGAAGTGAGTGACCGATACGGCGTCATGCAGGCGGGCCATGAAAATGGCGGGACTCATGCCTCCATAAAGCCAAGCAATCAGCCCTCCTCCGTACAGAGCGGCCATTGATCCGATAAAGGTCAGGATCGGTAACGCGATGACCAGCGCGGCGACGCGCGGCAGAACAAGAACCTCCGCGGGATCGAGCCCCATTGTCGACAGCGCGTCGATCTCCTCGCGCATCTTCATCGAGCCAAGCTCTGCCGTGTAGGCGCTCCCCGACCTTCCCGCGACCATGATGGATACGATGAGAACGCCGATCTCGCGAAGAACAAGTATCCCCACCATATCGACAACATAGGACTCCGCACCAAACTTGCGGAAGTGAAAGATGCCTTGCTGGGCGATGATCGCACCGATCAGGAAGGTGATGAGAACGACGATCGGAATGGCCTGCCACCCGACACGGTAGGTCTGATAGACGAGGGATGTAAGACGCAGGCGGCGTGGATGCAGCAAAACCTTGACGATAACGGCACCCAGCTCACCCAGCGTCTGAAGAAAGATCAGAAGCTCTTGCAAGAGTCCGACGGCAAAACGGCCGATTTGATCCAGCCTCGACAGGATCGGATTTTGCCTCTTCTGCTGAACGGGAATGCCGCGGTTGACTGAGTGAATTTCATCGATCAGGCCGGCGAAACGATCGTCAACGCCAACGGTTGCGACCGCGTATCCCGATTTTTCCGCTCGCCGGGTCATTCGCTCCAGCAGCCATGCCCCGAACGTATCGAGCTCGCGAATCCCCGAAAGATCCAGCCGGATGGACTTGACCTTGGGTGCTGGAGGGTCCGCCCTCTCCAGCAGCTTTTCCAGGTCAGCGGCCTGTGACGCAGTCCACGAACCCGCCGGCCGGATTTCGACCTCGTTATTGCCGAATACGGTATTTAGTTTCGGAGTATCATTCATGACTTGCGCACCCATCGGTTCCCTTATGCGGGCTTGCCGGGAACGGCGGCTTGATCTCTCTCAACAGCTCGATCCGTGCAGCATCAACGAAATTGAGGCAGGTCAATCCGATCAAGGTCAGGATGCGTAAAATTGCATTTAATTGCCAAAACCGAGCCGGGCAATGCGGAGCAATCCCCATGATCAATCCACAGCCGATATTGAACACAAGCCTCCCGCCCACCTTTCGTGAAATCCGGATGACGCTTGGGAAAGAACCGGAACACCCCGAAGGCGATGCCGCCATTAAATATGTCTTCGTTGCACCGCTGACCCCGGACGGAAAGATCGATGCGGCGCTGTGGAGGCGCCATCGCGAAGCCTGCCGGGTCACCCGATCGCGCCCCGGCACAGCGGATGTTCATGGCCACTTGATCCATCGGCCAGGCGGATCGTGGGCGTTTCATTACGAGAACATTGCCGACGATGTCGGTTTTCACTTTAGTGATGAACAATTCCGGCAGGGCGAATACGTATCCATTCGCGAAGCGGGAAAGTTTCATCCGTTCCAGGTGACGTTAGTCCGGCATTTATGACACGGATTTTCCAGATGCCGGCAGCACCATGTTGTCGCCTCCGCTAGTCGAGGAAAGCCGTATGCGGGCGATGGTGCTGGGCGGCCCCGGCAAAGAGCTGGAATTGAAAGAGATAGCCGATCCCGTTCCAGGACCGGGCGAGATCAGGGTAAGGATCAGCGCCTGCGGCGTATGCCGGACGGACCTGCACGTCTTGGATGCCGAGCTTCCGCACATCAAATATCCGATCATCCCGGGTCATGAAATTGTCGGCCGGATCGACGCTCTCGGGCCGGGTGTTTCCGATCACAAATTGGGCGACCGCGTTGGGGTGCCGTGGCTCGGACACACCTGTGGTGTGTGTCCCTACTGCACATCCCGGATGGAAAACCTTTGCGATAATCCGCTGTTCACTGGCTACACACGGGACGGCGGTTTCGCCACTCACGCCATCGCCGACGCTCGATTTTCGTTTCCGCTTGGAGAAGACGGCGATGATGTCTCGCTTGCGCCCTTGCTCTGCGCCGGATTGATCGGATGGCGTTCGCTGGTTATTGTCGGCGATGCAATGCGCCTTGGAATTTATGGCTTCGGCGCGGCCGGACACATCGTCGCACAGGTGGCGCGCTGGCAGGGTCGATCCGTCTATGCTTTCACGCGGGCCGGCGATATGGCTGCTCAATCGCTCGCAAACGAACTCGGCGCCACATGGTCCGGATCGTCCGACACGCTGCCGCCGGTCCCCCTTGATGCAGCGATCATCTATGCACCGGTTGGTGCGCTGGTGCCGGCTGCCCTTCGCGCCGTGAGAAAGGGCGGCCACGTGGTGTGCGCTGGAATTCATATGAGCGATATCCCCTCCTTTCCCTATGATATCCTCTGGGAGGAGCGCAAAATCATGTCAGTCGCCAATCTGACGCGGCAGGACGGCATCGACTTCCTGAAGATCGCCGCTCGCGCCGACATCCGAACGCGGACAACGGCGTATCCCCTCGAGCAGGCCAACGAGGTCTTGTCTGCGCTGCGGCGTGGCGATTTCGTCGGTGCTGCCGTTCTCAGGCCCTGACATGAACAGCGTGAAGCCCAGCCCGGACCTCCACAGTCAGGACGAGACATTTGCATTTATGAGCGACCCGCGCACACACGACAGCCGGGATGTTCGACGCATCGACACGCACGCAGCTTCGGTCTTTCTCGCCGGTTCGCGCGCTTTCAAGATCAAGAGAGACGTCAAGTTTCCGTTTCTCGACTATTCAACATTGGCGAAGCGCAAAGCTGCCTGCGATCAGGAGATCGAAATCAATCGTCCTTTTGCATCACAAATCTATCGCCGCGCGATCGCTATCACTCGAAAACTGGACGGCGGCCTGGAAATAGGAGGCGATGGTCAGCCGGTCGAGTGGGCCGTCGAGATGAACCGTTTCGATGAAAATGCGACGTTTGATCGGCTCGCGAAGATCGACCGTATCGACAATCCGCTGGCGGAGCAGATCGCCGACGCGATCATCGCCACCCACAACAAGGCGGCGATTTCCTTTCGTTCGACCTGGATTGAATCAATTCCTTCGATCATCGCTGCAAACTCGGCGGCGTTTTCCGGGTCTTTCGATCGTGACGCGGTTGCCGACCTGAACCACAGCAGCCTTTCGGCGTTTCATCGAATTCGCAATATGCTGCGGGATCGAGAGCGGGAGGGCTTCGTTCGTCGTTGCCATGGCGACCTCCATCTCGCCAACATCGCGTTGATCGATCGAAAGCCCGCACTGTTCGACGCGATTGAGTTCGATCCAGCCATCGCAACAACCGACCTTCTGTATGATCTTGCCTTCACCTTGATGGACTTGTTGCATTTCGACCGGAAGGCCGTCGCGAACACCGTTCTCAATCGCTATCTGCAAAATGCGCCCGTCGATCATCTGGATGGCCTTGCGTCCCTGCCGCTTTTCATGTCGCTTCGGGCAGCAATCAGGGCCAATGTCATTCTTGCTCGTAACAGTGCGGATGCATCAATGCGAGAGGCAAACCGGAAATCCGCTGCTGCCTATTTCTCGCTCGCCCGACAGCTCATCGTGCCGGTACCAGCAAAGCTTATTGCGATCGGTGGTCTGTCGGGGACCGGAAAGTCAACGGTTGCACGTAAGCTCGCGCCGTCGGTCGGGCCGCTTCCCGGTGCTATTGTCGTCCGTTCGGATATCTTGCGAAAGCAGCACTTCCATCTGGCGGAGCTCGACACGCTGCCGGCCGATGCCTATAGCCCCGCAGTCACCGAGTTGATCTACGGGCAATTGGTGGACCGAGCCGACCGCGTCCTGGCACAAGGTCACTCCGTGATTCTCGATGCCGTCTTCGCGCGGCAGAACGAGCGCGATCAAGCCTGTGCCGTTGCAAAGAAACATCGCGTTATATGCGATGGATTTTTCCTGACAGCGGATATCGAAACACGGCTGAGGCGCATTGCCGGCCGCACCAAGGACGCCTCGGACGCAACCGCGCAAGTCGCCCTGCGGCAGGAACATTACGATACGGGTCCGATCGACTGGAAAATCATCGACACCGCAACAACGTCCGATGAAGCCATAGCTAAAATCCGCGCGATGCTGGACAAATCGCCTCCGCGTTGAACCGCGAGCACAACGGCTTGAACCCGGACAAAGTGGCTTCGCTGATTCCATCCATCATCCGGGCCGCCTAAGTGACCAGCGATATCCCGTTGACCTTATCCAATGTATGACGCGCAATCACCAGTTCCTCATTTGTCGGGATCACACGAACTTCCACCCGGCTTTCCGCCGTGCTGATTATTTCGGCGCCACGGGCATTGGCCGCAGGATCAATGACGACGCCGAGCCAGCCCAGCTTCGCGCAGACCTCGGCGCGGACTTGCGGCGCGTGTTCCCCGATGCCGGCGGTGAACACCAAGCCGTCCAGACCTTCGAGAACCGCCGTCAACGCACCAACTTCCTGAACGATCCGATAAACGAACAAATCGACCGCCTCTCTGGCGCGAACATCGGAGCTGGCAAGCAGCACCCTCATGTCGCTGGATATTCCGCCCGATACACCCAGCAAGCCGGACCTTGTATAAAGCAATTCCGACACCTGCTTGGGCGTCATGCCCTTCTCCTGGCCGAGATAGATAACAACGCCGGGATCGAGGCGGCCGCATCGCGTTCCCATCACCAGGCCGTCAACGGCGGTGAAGCCCATCGTGGTCTCGACGCTTTTCCCCGCCCTCATGGCACAGAGACTCGCACCGCTGCCGAGATGAGCGGCAATCACCCTGCCCTTTGCGAGCGCAAGCGATGAAGTACTAAGCCGCTCAGCAATGTATTCATATGAAAGGCCGTGAAAGCCATATCGTCTGACACCCTCGACCTCGTATTCGCGCGGCAGCGCAAAGCGCTTGGCGACCGCAGGCAGGCTGTGGTGAAAGGCGGTGTCGAAACAAGCGACCTGCGGCAGATGCGGACGAAGCTGCGCAAGCACATATATTGGCGTAAGATTATGCGGCTCATGCAGGGGGGCTAGCGGCGTCAGACGTTCCAGCACATCCAACAGCTGCGGAGTCACAAGTTCAGGCCGGTCATGTTCCGCGCCGCCATGCACAACGCGATGCCCGACGGCCGCAAGGATCGCTGAGCCGAGGTGGCTCTCCGACCATTCGATCACCGTGCCCAGCACTTCCGAAAAATCAGGGTTCGGCGATGTCCACGTGCTTTGCGCCAGCTTCTTTCCGGATGCGTTGGACACCTCAAATCGCGGGGCCGTGCCGATCCCCTCGATAATGCCCCTTGAGATGAGGCCTAGGTCATCCCGTGCGTGACGATCGAAAAGCGAAAACTTAAGACTGGACGATCCAGCGTTGATGGTGAGTATTGCCTCTTCCACACTCAGTTCCCCCTGCGCGGACATCGGCAGTCGTTTGCGCGCCGTCGATCTCCTCTGGCACAGGAGACAAAATGGCATGCCGACCGCCCGGGCTCCATACGCTCCTCTTCCCGAACCGGTCCGATCTCGGTTGCCATATCGATGATTGATAACGCGATCACGACCGCGCCCGTAAAACGAGCCAAGGAACCGGCTCTTACAGCGTGGAGAATGCGATAAGCGGGCCGATTGGCGAGAATATGGGCATTCAGCATCTCTCGCGGTTGATTCCGATCAAGATTCTCGACGCATCGTCGTCATTTGGACCTCCGGGGAAGCCCTTAGGGGGGAAGCCTTAGGATATCGACCTCAATTTTGTCCCTCACCGTCCCCCGATAAACAAGGCGCACCCCGTTCCGAGGAGTTCGTCAAATGCAGTCTCAATCACTCGCGATCCACTCCAAGCCGGTTTCTGCTGTTCCCCCGTCCGCGGATCAGTTCAGCATCATTGCAAACCACTGCGGTCTGGTAGCAACCGAGTTCCGCTACAAGAAGGACGAAGAAATTTACGGAGAGGAAGAGCAGGCCGACTACGTCTATCAGGTGGTCCGCGGCGCTGTGCGCTCCTACAAGCTCTTGAGCGACGGTCGCCGTCAGGTCGGCGCATTTCATCTTGCCGGCGACGTTTTCGGTATCGAATCCGGCACCGTGCATCGCCTCAGCGCCGAGGCAATTATCGACACCACAGTTCGGCTGATTAAACGTTCCAGCCTTGAGGCCGTTGCGGCAATCAACGCGAAGGTTGCCCACCGGCTTTGGACGATGACGGTCGCCGATTTGAAGCATGCCGAGGATCACATGTTGCTGCTCGGACGCAAGACCGCGATGGAGCGCGTGATCACGTTCCTGCTTGAAATGGACAAGAGGCTTTCCTCTGCAGGCATATTTGGCCTGCCCATGAGCCGCCGCGACATTGGAGATTACCTCGGTCTTACTCTTGAAACGGTGTCCCGCGCACTTTCGCAACTGAATGAAGAGGGCGCACTTACCTTCTCCGGTGCTCGTCAGATCTCACTTTGTAACCGGCCCATTTTGGCAGGCATGAACGAGTGAAAGGTACAGCCGAATCTCGCGAGAAATTGCTGCTGTAGGGGGAGCTGGACAACGATCGCACGATTTCCAGCTCCCCACCTTCATCAATGAAAGACCACTTCGTGCGGCAGGCCTGTATTGCAGCGGCTCTCTTTCTCATCCAGGTCGCCGTTATCCTGTTCATCGCAGGTAATGTCGGTTGGGAGCAGAGCCGTGCATCACACAACGTCGTTGCCGAAGTTCGAACCCGGCACGATCCACAATCGGCGCCGCGTAATGATTTATCGGTCGGGCGGACCGGCCTGCCATATCGATAAATTGCGGTCGCCACGTAATGTCCAGCGGATCACGGATGCTCTTGCCCGCTATTTTGGCGGAAACACCTGATTGCCGAACTTGGAAGCCGTCGGGGTCTGGATGACAATGTATCCGCGGCCAATCGACTGATGACAGGCATTGCACGCCGCGGTCAGCATTGCGAACGCCTGAGTGAACTTCGCGACGCTTTTTTCCGCGATAGCATCCCCGATCGCCTTAGTCGGCTTTGATAAGGTCGCCATGTCCGCCACGGGGACGCCGGGATACAAGAGCGCGATGTCCTGGAAATTTTCCAGCATCAGGTCGATCTCGTAGGCAGCCAGCGGCCAATTCCCGAATTTGCCCGCAAGCCAGAGCTTATCATGGCGAATCTGCATGGTGGTCATCAGATCACCCAGATGCGGCTGATATCCATTCGAGGTCAGCGGATTGTTTGTCCGGCCTTGCGAAAATCCGCTCCCATACAAGGCGATGGTCGATACTATTGCGCCTGTCAGGAATATAAGAACTCGCTTGCCGATCATGACCTGTTTCCAACCCATCGTGATGGAGTGTATGGTCAGGGCGACGCAGAGGGCTTTGATCTCGCTCAAAACCCACCGGCTCCGTCTCCTGCGTCAAGCTGGTCGCCGCCGCCACCAATATCGCTGAAGCTCAAGCCCAGCACATGCCGACATCCAAAATCGCATCGTACGCGCGCGCTGCTTTGTTGAT
The DNA here is from genome assembly GCA_019750915.1 of Xanthobacteraceae bacterium. Taxonomy (GTDB): domain Bacteria; phylum Pseudomonadota; class Alphaproteobacteria; order Rhizobiales; family Xanthobacteraceae; genus Afipia. The sequence continues at coordinate 4,556 of JAIENY010000024.1, read as the reverse complement.
CAATTTCCGACGGCGCTTTTTTTGCTCGGGAAGAAAAATCTTGATCTGCTTCCGAACCAGGTCATCGGGCATATCGGATCCTCCGACCGCAAGAATGAAATCGCGAAGGATCGTCTTGTGCACGGCGATGTCATTGATTGCCCCTAAAGCGGACTGAAGCCGCGAGAGCGCCTTCAACAGCCGGTCGAAATTGGTACTCCGGCCGTCTTTGCCGAGCAGGCCTTTGGCAATCTCCGCGCTGTAGCGCATTCGCTTTGAGCGAAGCCTCAATTTGTGGAGACGCGACCGGCTGAGTTCTTCAATTCTTTTTTTAACTTTCAGCTCTCGCCACGCAGCGGATAATGCCTTCAACGCAATTTCGCTGGCCTCATGCTGCGCAGCAGCTGGACCATCCACGGACACAGCCATTTGTTGAACGTGGGAAAGAAAACGGCGGTACCTTAAAGACAACACGGCCGCGTTTGCGCGCCGATACGCTTTTCTGCGTTGAGCCATGCAGATTTTCTCGACACGACGGACGATGAGGGGCACGCCGGGCCCGGTCAGCACCGCCTGAAGTACGTCTTCCGCAAACACGTCGATTTCACGCGCAAAACTGAGCTCATCGATCAGCCAGTTGCATTCGTCCTTGAGGCGATCGGCATGCTTCCCGGCAAATCTATCGAACATTGCAAGCGCGCTTTGCAGCCTGCGCCCGGCAACACGCATCCGGTGGACTGCTTTAGCCTGATTGGCGCGCAGTCCCGCTTCATTGGCGACGAATTCATTCAGACAGGATCTCATGGCGCTTCCAAACGCCTGCGACGCCGTTACCTGCCTCGCCGGGATGGTCTTTCGCGAACCCGCGCGCCCGGACGATAGGCTCTCCCGTTTGGCGCGCGAACCAGGCGTCATTTTTCTCATGAACCAAGGTCCAGCGGTACAAGTTAACTGATAATAGCATTTTGCCGCGAGTGCCTGCTCACCGAATCCGCCGATCATCGCCGTATGAGATGCTGACGCTATTGGAATTCCGGATGCCGAGCGCGTGCAGGTTCCTGGAAGAGCCGCGAAGACAATTGATCTCGATCAAAACGAACGGCTGTTTTGTCCCTAGCCTCTGGGCAGGCAAGGCTATCTGGTGGAATGACGAATTTTATCTTCAGATGCCCCGTCACGGGGCTAAATGTTCAGCACAGCGACGAAGCTGCCGAACATTCAGCTTTTTTGGCCGTCAGCTGCAAAGCATGCGGCGGCACCCATCTTGTCCGACGCGGGACGGAAGAGGGGCAATCAGGCGTTGCCGGAAGCGATTTCCCTGATGGAAACGATTAGCGCTTAATTCGGCAAGACGAGTGGCGTGACATCCCTATCCAAATCTGGGACGCGTCGAACCATCCTGGCTATTTCGGGGACAGGTTCTGGCGTAGCCGTCGCTGACGTAACACCGATCCGCTACCAGCGAAGCCATTTCCCGCCGGCCAGATACCCCGCCAAGACCACTATACCCATCGCAAGCGGATACCACAGGGCCACGAACAACGGGCTGTCGTCGAAACAATTCGAAGCATAGAAGGTGGCCGCGATGCTGCTCGCGGCAAGACCCGCGAGCGCACCACAAAGAGCCGGATTGCGCGGAGCCGCCTGCTTCAACGCAACCAAAAAGCCGACGAGCGGAAAAATCGCTAGCGTCGGAATGATGCTGAGGCAATTGGTGTTGTTGGTTCCGATCATCCGCGTCAGCCACACCGATTCTGGCGTGATCAGGAGCTCGGCCGCAACAGCGATAAGCAGCCCCGCAACCGGGATGAAAAGCGCACCGAGCAGGCTCTTTTTGGACTCCACCGGTGCGGAGACGTGAAAAAGTGCAATCGTCGCCAAACACGCCAGCGGTACGAGAACGAAGAATTTGACGACAAAGCGCGTCGTGTGGAGCGCGGCGCCGATGTCCGCCCTGAATCCGACCTCAGAGAAAAACAATATGCCGACGACCACAATCCCCAGGACGAGAGCGCGCGCCAGATACACTGATGGCTTGCGGCTGAACTGACGATCCAGCGTCAATGTTCGAACGAGGTTGCTTGTCATCATGACTGCCGCCTTGGAATTCACGAAATACACCACAATCTGGATACGAGCCCGCTACCCATTCGAATACGTTATGATCCGGTAAGCGTTACAGGCCCGCGCACAGATCGTTATAAATGGGCTGCTTTTTGCCTTTGATCGGCGCGGATGGAACACCGCCGACAGCTCGCCGGATGCAACCGGAAGACATGGGCCCGCGGAAGTTGTCCGGTCTGGTTGTGCCGACGGTAACAATCTCCTTTGGAAGCCAAACTTTGTGGATACGTATTCCCTCGATCCACTGATTGCCAACGGCCGCCTTGTCGATCGCTCATGGCGGGACAGAGCCTGCGTAGATGACAGTATTTTCCCGTAGAGAATGTCCGGTCCCGGAAATCTCCGCAAAATTTGAACACGTTCTATGCTTGCGCTGCAACAAAAAAGGAGCCGGCAATGCGGCTCCTTTATAAGGCTTAACAAGTCCTGGTCATCCAAAGCCTATTGCGCGGCCGCCGATTTCAGAACCTCGGGGTTGACGCAGGTGTCGGGGACCTTGCCATTCAACACCTTGATGATGTTGTTGACGGCAATCTCACCCATCGCCAGACGGGTCTGCGGCGTCGCCGAGGCGATGTGCGGCACGATGACGACGTTCGGAAGATCGATCAGGCCCGGCGCGAGCTTCGGCTCGTCCTCGAACACGTCAAGTCCAGCCCCCCAGATTTCCTTGTCCTTGAGCGCCTGCACCAGAGCGACTTCGTCAACGACCGGACCGCGGCTGGCATTGATCAGCACCGCAGTCTTCTTCATCGCCTTTAGTTCCTTCGCACCGATGTAGTGACGTGTATCTGCGGTCAACGGAACGTGCATGGTGAGGAAATCCGATTCCCGAATCAGGGTGTCCTTATCGACATATGTTGCGCCGAACGACTTCTCGAACGCCGCGTCGCGCTGCACATCGCTGTAGATGATGTTCATGTCAAAGCCGCGCGCGCGCTTGGCGACAGCCTTGCCGATGCGGCCAAGGCCGGCGATGCCGAGTGTCTTCTGGTCCACGTCGAGTCCGACGAAGAACATCGGCGCCCAGCCTTGCCACTTGCCATCACGGATGAACTTGTCGGATTCCGCAATGCGGCGCGCGGTGGCGAGCAATAGTGTGATGGTGTGAGTCGCGGTCGCGTCGTCCAGCACACCCGGAGTGTTGGTCAGGATCACGTTGCGCTGGGTCGCCGCCGCAACATCGAAATTGTTAAAGCCCACCGCGTAATTCGCAACAATGCGCAGCTGCGGCCCCGCAGCATCGAACACCTCGCCATCGATGGCATCGGTCAACAGCGAGATCGCGCCGTGACGCCCCTTCAGTTTCTGCTTCAACTCGTCCTTGCTCAAGGCCCGGTCGTCGGGATTGACCTCGACATCGAAGTGCTTGCGAAGCTCATTGATGTTTTCCTCGGGGATAGCGCGTGTCACGTAGACGGATTTTCGGCTCATGATCGAACCCCTTCCTTATTGCGTTGAATCTTTTGCTGCGAGTGCGGCAATGGCATTGGCGATCGCCTGATCCTCGGGCGGCGCAAGACCGCTGATTCCGACGCCGCCGAGCACCTTGCCGCTGGCACTCTTGATGACCGCACCTCCCGGCAAGGCCGTCAGTTGCGGGTCGCAGAAATAGGTGGCCTGGAAATTCGATTCTGCTAACCGGCTCAGCCAGACATCGGTGTTCGCACCGATCCGTGCCGACGAATAGGCCTTGCCTTGCGATATCGCGACGCTTCGCACCGGTGCGTCGTCGCCGCGCGCAAACGACAGCAGAAACCCGTAGGCGTCACAGACGCTGACGCAGATCGGCCGGGCATAGTCGGCGGCCGCCTTGTCGAGCGCCGCCGTCACGAGCGTTTGAGCGAGTTTTATTCCGATCACATCCATTTCCACCATTCCAGTCCATCACAACAACAATGGCCGGCGATGCCTCACGACAGCGCCGGCCATGGGATTTTTACCGGCGACTACGATTTCGCCTGTTCGTAAAGCGTGCCCTGTACCGGGTGCTCCTCAAGCTCCTGGAGCACGGTCTTGGTCTCGGCTCGTTTTTGCACGCGGCGATACATCCACGCGGTCAGCAACGGCGTCAGCACCGCGGTCACGATCACCGATGCTGCGACCTGCACGGTGGCGACTGGTGCGATCGCAGCATAGGAATGGTCGGCCGCCGCGATCGCCGGCGGCACGGCCGCCGAATTACCCGCCGTGCTGGAGGCCGCCGCACCAGCGATGCCTGTACCGCCAAGCAGCTTGTCGACGAAGATGCAGAGCGTGCCAGTGACGACCAGCGTCAGCACACCAAGGGCGATGCCGGACAGGCCGCCTGTGATCACGTTGCCGAGGTTGATGTTCTGTCCCAGCGTAAAGGCCATGAACGGCACGATCAGCGCTTCACGCGAGCCAAAGAACTCACGGATATCCTTGTCGAGATTGCGAGAATTGCGCCGACGATGATCGGCGCGATCACC
>JAIENY010000032.1 GCA_019750915.1 Xanthobacteraceae bacterium | reverse complement strand
TTGTCGAACTTCGACTTGGTGACGCTGTCGTTGACGTTGATCGCGGGCCACAGCAGCGTGCCGGCCTTCTGCATGTCGTACAGGCGATGCACGCCCGTGGTGGTCTCTTCCGAGACGCCCTTGATCGATTTGGCGATCTCCGCGAAGTAGCCCTTCGGCTTCTCCTTGAGCTGCTTCTTGAGCAGCGCGAAGAACACTTCCTCTTCCTCCGAACCCGGCTTGTCGAGGAACGCCGCGTCGCCGTTCTCGGCGCGCAAGCCAAGGTGGACGTACATGGTGGCGTCGCCGCCGTCATCGAGGATCATGTTCGGGTAGCCGCCACCATGCCAGTCGAACAGCTTGGCGGTGTAGTCCCAGTAATCGGCCAGCGTTTCGCCCTTCACGGCGAAAACCGGAATGCCCGCGGCGGCGATCGCGGCGGCGGCGTGGTCCTGCGTCGAGTAGATATTGCAGGAGACCCAGCGGATGTCGGCGCCGAGCGCCTTCAGCGTTTCGATCAGCACGGCGGTCTGGATCGTCATGTGCAGCGATCCGGCGATGCGCGCGCCCTTCAGCGGCTGCTTGGGGCCGTATTCCTCGCGCGTCGCCATCAGGCCCGGCATTTCGGTTTCGGCCAGCGAGATTTCCTTGCGGCCGAAGTCGGCCAGGCCGATGTCGGCGACGATGTAGTCCTTGCTCATGTTCTTAATCCTTATCCTGTCTTAGACGGCGCGCTTGAGCGCTTCGGCGAGGTCGGTCTTCTCCCAGGAGAAACCGCCGTCGGCGTCGGGCTGGCGGCCGAAATGGCCATAGGCCGAGGTGCGCGCGTAGATCGGCTTGTTGAGATCGAGATGCTTGCGGATGCCGCGCGGGGTGAGATCCATCGAGTCCGCGACCGCCTTCTCCAGCTTGTCCTCGGAGACTTTGCCGGTGCCGTGGGTGTCGATGTAGATCGACAGCGGACGCGCCACGCCGATTGCGTAGGAGAGCTGCAGCGTCGCCTTGTCGGCCAGACCGGCAGCGACGATGTTCTTGGCCAGATAGCGCGCGGCGTAAGCGGCCGAGCGGTCCACCTTGGTCGGATCCTTGCCGGAGAACGCGCCGCCGCCATGGGGCGCCGCGCCGCCGTAGGTATCGACGATGATCTTGCGGCCGGTCAGGCCGGTGTCGCCATCGGGACCGCCGATGAAGAACTTGCCGGTCGGATTGATGTGCCAGATCGTCTTGTCGCTGATCCAGCCGTCCGGCAGCGCCTTGCGCACATACGGCTCGACGATGTCGCGCACCTGCTTGGAGGTGATATCCTCGACGATGTGCTGATGGGACACGACGATCTCGCGCACGCCGACCGGCTTGCCATTTTCGTAACTCACCGTGACCTGGCTCTTGGCGTCGGGGCCGAGCACCTTCTCGGTGCCGCTGTGACGCGCTTCGGAGATCAGGCGCAGGATCTTGTGGGCGTAGAAGATCGGCGCCGGCATCAGGTCGGGCGTCTCGTTGGTGGCGTAACCGAACATGATGCCCTGGTCGCCCGCGCCCTCTTCGCGGTTGGTCGGCTGCTGCGCATCGACGCCCTGCGCGATATCGGCCGACTGTTCGTGCAGCAGAATCTCGATGTCGCAAGTCTTCCAGTTGAAGCCATCCTGCTCGTAGCCGATGTCCTTGATGGCGCTGCGGATGACGTGGTCGAGCTGCTCCTTCGGAACATCAGGGCCGCGGGTTTCACCGGCGATCACGACCTTGTTGGTGGTGGCGAGCGTTTCGCACGCGGCGCGGATCTGCCAGGGATCGATGCCCGCCTTCGGCCCTTCGCGATAGAACAGGTCGACGATTTCGTCCGAGATGCGGTCGCAGACCTTGTCCGGATGACCTTCGGAGACGGATTCAGAGGTGAACAGATAAGACGCGCGCATCAAGATTTTCCTTATGTCTTTCGTGGCGGTTGTTTCAAGAATTTGAGGGGTTTCGTCAATCTCGCCGGCGCGAAATGACGTAAGATTCGTCGTAAAACCACAGCCCGTTGTGCCTTCGCAGCACCTCGCGTGTGGCGTCGAGATACCTCCCGCTCTGGGTGATGTCGGTCAGGCGTTCGTCCTCGATCTGGGCGTTGTAGACGGCTGCGTTCCAGGCGGCGAAAGCGGTCGAGGAACCGATTGCGCCGGTGACTTCGTTGGGCAGCGCCTCCATGTCGTAGCGGAAGATCGAACGGTGATCGGCATAGGCGTTGAAATTGAGGTCACGCCCGGACGAACCCAGCTCGTACTTCACCGTGCGCAGGATTTCGTGGCGATTGACCGAGAAAGGGTTTTCGTCCGGCCACACCGACTGGATGATTTCCATTCCGGGATCGTGACCGTAGGAGTGAATCCCGATCAGGCGCCCGCCCGGACGCAGCGATCGCGCCAGCGGCGCAATGATCTTCTTGGCCCTGAAAGTCAGCGAGGATTTCGCGCGATACGGCTGCGAGGCGATCACCAGGTCGAAATTGGCCTCGACCTTGCCGGCGCGCGGGATCACCGCGTCGAGCAGGAACCGGTGATCCTCGCGGTAAATCACCAGCGCCACCGGCCGCTCATAGACCGGCATGCCGGAACGCGGCGAGACATTCGCCCGCCAGTTTTCCTCCAGAAAGGACTCCAGTTCACCGATCTGGGTCTCAAACTCCCCTGACGAGGCCCCGGTCAGCACCACCTCTTTCCAGATGGTCGCGGCGGCAGCCACGGGCGATTTCGGCGTCAGCCAGGGCGCCTCGGCGTAATGCATGTTGGTGAGCACGAACACGGTCGCCGGATGCTCGAACAGGCGGTCCGGAACCTTGTCCAGCGTCAGCTTGACGTCCTCAAGGCTGATTTCCTTGCCCGCCACGTAGAACGGCAGATGCGGGTAGCGGCCGTGCATGGCCCGCATCACCCGCGCCAGTACGGTTCCATCGCCCACTCCCGCGTCAAACACCCGCAGAGCGGGTGGGCGGGGATGGATGCTCCCCAGCTCCAGAGCCACGCGTTGGGCAATGACCCGCTTTTCCGAACAGGTGTGGACGAACAGCAAGTACTTCTGCCGGTTCTCGAAAAACCGGAAATTGCCGGCCGGATCGCGGCGCTCGATGGGCGGCTCCGGCAGCCGGCGGGCCGGCGTCCCATCGTTCAGGAACGACTTGATGCGGTCCAGAGTATCGACGGTAATGCGCTTGCCCTCGCGCAGACGGGTCACCAGTTTGCCGTCATTGACGGCGCGGCGTCCGAATGTCGACTCCGCCATGCCCGCGTCGCGGCAATACTCCGAAATCTCGGCCAGCAAGGTGTCGTTTTTCATCGGAGTGGGACGGCGTGAAAGGGATGAGCGAGTGGGCAGCTTCTTTCTAGTCCGGTCGATTAACACAGATTTCCCACCCTGCAAACCGGTGAGCCAAAGAATCTTCGACGATCCCGAGGGGGCCATGTCACGGCAGGGATTGCTGCCTCGTCTTGGGAGCGAACGGTCCGTCAGCCGCCCATCAGGCGGCCGCACCCATGATCGTCCCGCCAACCGGAACCACACGGAGCACAATAATGACCCAACGTCTGTCCAATCCGATGAATGCAGCGCCCGAAGGCATCAAGGCCATGATGGCGCTTGAAGCCGCGATCAAGGCCAGTGGCCTGGAGCCAGCCCTGATCGAACTCGTTAAGATGCGCGCATCCCAGATCAATGGCTGCGCCTACTGTCTCCACATGCATGCGACCGACGCCCGCAAGGCCGGAGAAACCGAGATGCGACTGTACCTGCTGAACGCATGGCGGGAGTCCACACTTTACACGCCGCGTGAGCGCGCGGCACTGGCGTGGACGGATTCGCTCACGCTGATCGCACAGACCGGCGCTCCGGATTGCGACTATGAACTCCTGAAGTCTCAATTCAACGAGGCCGAACAGGTCAACCTCTCGCTGCTGATCGGCGCGATCAACGCCTGGAACAGGCTCGCGATCGGCGGCCGGATGCAGCATCCCGCGGAAGGTAAACGTGCAGCGGCCTGACGGCGCAACGCAAGCCTTCGAGGCGCAACGGCCACGGCTGCTGCGCCTCGCCTACCGCATGCTCGGTTCGATGTCGGAGGCCGAGGACGTTGTGCAGGATGCATGGCTGCGCTGGAGCAAGGTCGACCCGGCCCATGTCGAAACCCCGGCGGCGTTCCTGTCGCGCACCGTCACGCGGCTCTGCCTCGATGTCATGAAGTCCGCCCGCGCGCGCCGGGAAACCTATGTCGGCGCGTGGCTGCCGGAGCCGCTGGTCGAAACCGAAGAGACACCCGCGCAGGACAACCTGACGCTGACTCTGATGATGGCGCTTGAGCGCCTCTCGCCGCTCGAGCGGGCGGCGTTCCTGCTGCACGATGTCTTCGATGTCGAGATGAACGAGGTTGCGGCGACGCTTGATCGCGATCCTGCTGCCATCCGCCAGCTTGCCTCCCGCGCACGGAAGCACGTCAAGGAATCCCGTCCCCGCTACACCGTCGAAAACGAGGAAGGCGCCCGCATCGCCCGCGCCTTCTTTATCGCCTCCCGCAACGGCGACGTCGCCACGCTCAGTTCGCTGCTCGCAAAGAACGCCGTGCTGCATTCGGATGGCGGAGGAAAGGTCCTCGCGTTTCTTAATCCCATAACCGGGATCAATCGTCTGCTGCGGCTTTATCGCGGCCTAAGCCGGAAATACAAAGGCGGCGGCGAGGATACCTTCCGCCCCGCCCGCATCGATGGACTTCCCGGCTATACGAGCCTGGAGCGCGACGACAAATTACAGACCACCGCGCTCCAGATCGCGGATGGTCGTATCACGCATATCTACATCACCCGCAATCCCGACAAGCTTCGGCATGTTTCACGCGCGATGGCGAACGCCAAAGACAAACAGCCGCACCATCTGCAATGACGGGAAATCCTATTGGGAATTCTTGCCGGGATCCTTGACCGCCTCGAAGGTGGCGAATTCGATGTTCCGGTTCTCACCGTCCACCTTTTCCACCCGGCGAATGTAAATATTCTGCACCGGTTCACGGGTATCCGGATCGATCTCCAGCGGCCCGCGCGGACTTTCGAAAGACAGCTGCTTCATTGCGCGCAGCAATCCCTCACCGCCCGTGCGTCCGCCGGTCGCCCGCAACGCCTCGCGGATGATGCGCATACCGTCATAACCCGCGACCGCCATGACGCCGGGCCGCTCGTTGTAGGACGCCTGATACGCCTCGACGAAATCCTGATTGGCACGCGAGACATGCGCCGCCGAATAGAAATGAGCCGTGATCACGCCCAGCGCAGGATCGCCCATTGCTTTCAGGAAATCATCGTCGGTGATATCGCCCGGCCCGATGATCTTGATACCCGCGTGGGTGATGCCATGCGCGGCGATTGCCTCGAAGAGATCCTTCGCCTGTTGCGATGGCACGAACAGGAACACGGCATCGGGCTTCGCCTTTTTGATCTGATCGAGCGGGGGATCAAGGTCGGCATTGAACAACGGGATATGAAGTTCATCGATGACCTCGCCGCCTTCCTTGGTGAAGGCGCGCTTGAACTCGGCCAAGGCGTCATTGCCCGGCGCATAGTCGGTCGTCAGCGATATCACCTTGTGAATGCCGTGCCTGGCGGCCCAGGTCGCCAGCGTGGCCGCGGACTGCGCGAGCGTCGCGCCGCTGCGGACAATGAACGGCGAGCGATCTGTGATCATCGAGGTCTGCGCACCCATGACCACTTCGGGAATTTTCGCCTGCGTGGCGAACGGCGCAGCGACCGCAGCAGCGGGTGATGTGCCAAAACCGGCCAGCACCTGCACCTTTTCGTTTTCGACCAGATCCCGCGCCGCCTGCTTGGCGATGTCGGGATTGGACTCGTCATCGCGGATGATGACCTCGATCCGCGTGCCTTCGACGGTATCGCCGTTCTGCTCCAGATAAAGACGAAGTGCGTTGTCGATCTGCTTGCCTGTCGTCTCCTGAAAGCCCGACATCGGCAGCACAAGACCGATTTTCAAACGTTCCGCGGCAGCGGCGACGCGGACCGGCCCTGCAACGGACAGAACGGCTCCCGCCAGTAACAATTGGCGTCGCGACAGTCGTCGGCTATACAAGATATCGGCCATGCGGGATATGAGCCACGGATTACAGCGCGGATTCAGCGGCTAGCCGTAGGAAAGAACAACCGGCTCGTCAATCCGCCCCCGACGGTCAAAATCGGGCATCATGCGCGCCCAGAGCATTGCCGCTGGCGTTGCGACCCGCTACTAGCTCGAAAAGTTTTCCGTGATCCGAGGATTTGTGTGTGGGCCGTTTAAGCAGAAAACTCAGGAACTATGGCTGGTACCGCCACCTGACCGGCCGACAGGAGCCGGAGATTTACACTCTGTTCTTCGACGGCGCCCATGAACGGATCGTGTCCCGGTTCCTTGCCGATCCGGACAGGGATTGGTCCAACGTCGATCTCCACTTCATCCTCGCGTCCCTTGCGGAAACTGGACAGGACGTGTCTTCGCTTGCGCGGCGCATTGCCCCGCCGATCGCGCCGGGAGATTTTCAGGCTGTCGTTGATGCACAACTGGCCGCGGAGATGTCCGACGAACAGCCCGGCATCCTCAGCCAGCCCCGTTTCGTGCATAAATCGGTTTATGCTGCGGCCATCGGCCTGAAAGCCGGCAAGCGTCACTTCATCGAGACCGGCACGTTCACCGGACAATCGCTCTACAGCATCAGCGCCTTGTTCGGTCATCTATCGACAGTGGAGGCCTCGCCGGACCTGTACAAGGCGGCGAACGCGCTGTTCGAAGCGACAAACACAAAGAACATCACGACCCGTCTCGGCGACACACGCGAATTCCTGAAAGCCTTGCCTGCAGATTACATGAACGACGCCGTGATCTTTCTCGACGCGCATTTCTCATCCGGCGTGACCTCCCGCCTGTATGGCGAATGCCCGCAAATCGACGAACTGAAGATCGTGATCGAGAGGGCGCCGGGTGCGATTGTCGTGGTCGATGACATGCGGACGATGACCGGCAAAAACGGATATCCCGATCTTTATCAGGTGCTCGGCGCATTGCCGAATACGATGCGCGCGCAGTTCTCATTTGATCAACTGATCCTGATGGGCAAGGATCGCGCGGTCGTGCCGGGCTTTCCTTGAGTTCTCTTAGACGCAGCAAACTGCTCGATGCAAACACAGCAAAATGACCTCCTTAATGAAAATCACGACCAGCATCCAAAATCGTTACAATAAGCTGAAGTTAAAACGCGGCAGCTTATTATCGGCAAGGGGATCATCTGCAAGTGATTTCGAGCCATATCTAGCTGCGTGTAGAAATGCGGCCACCACCGACGGCTTCAATAGCTTTAGAAAAAATTTCGAATACAGACGAATTCTGGAGCACGTTTCCATAGAAGACGGGCGAGAGCTTCTCGACATAGCGTCGAAAAGATTTCCTGAGTATCCATGGAATGAGTTCAGAAGAAACGACGAATTTGGCGGCGCAGAGACGGTCGAGTATGGGCGACTGGGAAATTTCACCCCAACCACAAATCGATACATCAAAATCCTAAGCGACATCGAGCTTCTGTTCGGCGATCTCAACGGCAAGCGGATTGTGGAAATTGGCGGCGGATATGGAGGACAAGCACGCATCATTCACGCCAGATTCACTCCCAAATCTTACACTATCGTGGACCTTCCGGATCCAGCAGCTCTCACGAGGCGTTATCTGGATTGCTTTGGTCTGAGCAATATCACTGTAACTTCCAGAATTTCGAAACCTGACATGGCACCTGATCTTGTCATCAGTAATTATGCGTTAAGTGAGATACGGAGGAAAATCCAGAACGAGTATCTGAACGCCTACGCGCTTCAATCTAAACACGGATATATGATTTGGAATGTCAAAGCGCTGACGAAGGGGCGCCTTTGGCGATACCATCACCCGATGAGCGATCGGGAGTTACGCAAAAGAGTTGGCGGCACCATCATAAGTACTTCGCCTTGGCTTACGTCCGAAGACCTTGCAATAGGTAATTCGTTGGTCGTTTGGGGAACAAAGGCAGCAATGTAACTCTGGTCACGATTGGCTGCCTTATCAATCGCGCTAGTAACAACTGACCCTCAATCCTTGAACACGACGGTCTTGCGGCCGTTGAGGATCACGCGGTCCTCCAGATGATAACGCAGGCCCCGCGCCAGCACCTGACGCTCGATGTCAGCGCCCTTGCGCACCAGCATGTCCGGTGAATCGCGATGGCTGATGCGCTCGACGTCCTGTTCGATGATCGGGCCCTCATCCAGATCGCCGGTGACGTAATGGGCGGTTGCGCCGATCAGCTTGACACCGCGCTCATGGGCCTGATGGTACGGCTTGGCGCCCTTGAAGCCCGGCAAGAACGAATGATGGATGTTGATGCAGCGTCCGGAAAGCTTTCCCGCCAGATCGTCCGACAGCACCTGCATGTAGCGCGCCAGCACGACCAGATCGGTTTTCGTCTCCTGCACCAGCCTCCAGATCTGGCCTTCCTGCTCCATCTTGGTTTCGCGGCTTACCGGAAAATAGTGAAACGGAATGTCGCCGAACTCGATGCCTTCATAGCTCTCGCGCGGATGGTTCGAGACGATAGCGGTCGGGATCATCGGCAAATCGGTATAGCGCCAGCGGTACAGCAGGTCAGCGAGACAATGCGTTGATTTCGACACCATCAGCATCACCCGGTGCCTGCTCGCGCTGTCACGCAGCTGCCATGTCATGTCGAAGGGAGCGGCGATCGCGGTAAAGCCCCCGCGCAAGGTAGCCAGATCGGACGAGCCGCCGACGGTATTGAAGACCACGCGCATAAAGAACTTGCCGGTTTCGGTGTCGTCATACTGCTGGGCGTCGAGGATGTTCTGCCCGCTGGCGAACAGAAACGTGGAGACCGCAGAGACGATGCCGGGCCGGTTGTTACAGGACAAGGTAAGGACAAAATTCTGGTTCGACATGACACGTTCTGGATTGGCGGGAGGGCAAGGTTTCAGGAGCCTGCTCTATCACCCGCCGCCCCTTGCGCCAATGCTACAAGAGGCGACATGATAAGAGGCTGCATTGCGTATTGCGACGAGCACAGGTGACATCTCATGCTGGAAAAACTGACAGGTTACCGCGTTCTCATTCTTGAGACCCGCGAGGAAGCGATGTTCGCACGCATGCTGGAGGATCAGGGCGCCGAAGTCGTGAAATGCCCGATGTTCGTGATCCACGACGCGCCCGACCCCGCACCGGTCGAAGCATGGATCAAACGCACGCTGGCGCAGCCGCTCGACGATCTCATCCTGCTGACCGGCGAGGGATTGCGCAGGATCCTGAAAGTGGCGCGGCGTTTGAATGTGGAGAACGATTTCGTTGCCATGCTGCGCAAGGCACGAAAATTCGCCCGTGGCCCGAAGCCGGTCCGGGCGCTGCGCGAGATCGGGCTGGAGGTACAATCGATCACGGAGACGCCAACATCCGAAGGCGTGATCACGATGCTGTCCGGTTTCGATCTCAACGACCATAGGGTTGGACTTCAGCTCTACCCGGACAAGGATCACACCAGGCTGATCGACGCGATTTCAGCGTTTGGCGCCGGTGTCGATATGGTCACGCCCTACGTCTACGATCCGCAGGCCGCCGACGAGAACATCGTCACCGCGATCGGTGAAATGGCAGCCGGACGGATCGATGCCATTGCCCTGACCAGCGCCGCGCAGGTTCGCCGGCTGGTCGATGTCGCCAAGGCGCATGGCGGTGAGGAGCAATTGCGCATCGGGCTGGCGCAAACGCCGATTGCGTCGGTCGGTCCCGTGGTTTCGGATGAGCTGAAAAACCACGGCCTGCCCACCGACATCTATCCGGCCAACGACACGTTCTTCATGAAGCCGCTGATCACCGCGATCTCGGCCTCTCTGACGAGAACGCCGCCGCGAACCGCGACGATACCGCGTTGAGCCGGTCAGGCCGGCTCTTTGGCGTGTTCTGTCAGAAACGCCTGATACGCGAGCTTGATGCCGTCCGCGAGGGATGTCTTCGCCTGCCAGCCGAGCGCCTTGAGGCGACCGACATCGAGGAGCTTGCGCGGGGTGCCATCCGGCTTTGAGGCATCGAACACGATGCTGCCAGCATAGCCCACCGTCTGCGCCACCACACGGGCGAATTCCGCAATGGTGATGTCCTCGCCGGTGCCGATATTGATGAGCCCCTTGTCCGAGTAATTGCGCATCAGGTGGATGCAGGCGTCGGCCAGATCATCGACGTAGAGAAATTCGCGGCGCGGCGTGCCGGTGCCCCACACCGCGACCTCCGAAGCGCCGGACTGCTTCGCCTCGTGAAACCGGCGGATCAAGGCCGCGACGACGTGGCTGTATTCGGGATGATAATTGTCGCCTGCGCCATAGAGATTGGTCGGCATCACGTTGATGAAATCGGCGCTATATTGATCGCGATAGGCTTCGACCAGCTTTACGCCCGCGATCTTGGCGATCGCATACGGCTCGTTGGTCGGCTCCAGCGGCCCGGTCAGCAGCGAATCCTCGCGCAGCGGCTGCGGCGCGAGCTTGGGATAGATGCAGGATGAGCCGAGGAACATCAGCTTTTCGGTGGCGTGCGCGTGCGCCGCCTGGATGACGTTGGTGGCGATCACGAGATTCTCGTAAATGAAATCACCGCGCAGCGTGTTGTTGGCGACGATGCCGCCGACCTTGGCCGCAGCATGAAACACCACCTGCGGACGATTGGCGGCGAACCAGTTCTCGACCGCCGCCTGGTCGCGCAGATCGAGTTCGGCGCGTGTCGCGGTCAGCACCGTCACCTCCTCGCCGGCAAGCCGGCGCACCAATGCGCCACCGACCATGCCGCGATGACCCGCGACGTAAACGGTTTTACCTTTGAGATCGAAGGGCAATGCGGCCATGACGTCGTCCGGTGCTGTTTGATGGGCCGTTCCTATCATGGGCGCGATGCGACAACCAATCTGTGGATATTTCCGGGTGGTTGAATAAATCTTCGATGGCAACGAGAACAATCTGGCAACATGCGGATTATCGCACGGGGGACGCGTACAGGGAGCCGGATCGATGACCACTCCAGACGCCGCAGCAAAAGCGGTCACGTCGTTCGAGGAACAGTTGCAGCATGCCCGTGAGCTGGTGAGCGAAGGGCGCAGGCTGCTCCACGTCGCCAATCGCGATCTGCGAACCGGCACCCTTCTGGTCCGGCAAAGCCACCAGCGCCTTAACGATACCGCCCGCATTTTCCGCCGTTCGCCGCCGTCCAGCTCCAGGCTGAACTGATCAGCCGCTGTTGCGCAGTCCGGCCGAGATGCCGTTGATTGTGATCTGGATGCCGCGCAGCACCTGCGGATCCTGATTATGAGCGCGATGGGCCTTCAGAAATTCGACCTGCACGTGATTGAGCGGATCGAGATACGGAAACCGGTTGCGGATCGAGCGTTCAAGCGCCGGACTACCGCCCAGCAACCGGTCATGCCCAGTGATTTCCAGCAGCTTGTCGATCGTGGTCTGCCATTCGGCGCGAATGCGCTGGAAGATCGTGGTGCGCAGCTTTTCATCCGGCACGAGCTCGGCATACCGCGACGCAACGGCAAGGCTGCTCTTGGCGAGCACCATGTCCATGTTTGACAGCAGCGTACGGAAGAACGGCCATTCCCGGTAAAGCTCCTGCAGAAAGCCAATCCCCTTGTCCGGGTTGTTCGCGACCCATTGCGTCACGGCGCTGCCGAAGCCGTACCAGCCCGGCAACATCAGGCGGCACTGCGCCCAGCTGAACACCCACGGGATCGCGCGCAGGTCCTCGATCTTGCGCGTCTTCTTGCGCGAGGCCGGACGGCTGCCGATGTTCAGCGTCGCAATCTCGCTGATGACGGTCGAAGCCCAGAAATACTCCTCGAAACCCTCCGTCTCGTAGACGAGGCCGCGATAGGATTTGAATGCGAGTTCGGACAGCTCCTCCATCGCGGCGAGATATTCCTCGCGCGGCGCGGAGTGTTGCGGCTGCAACAGACTGGCATCGACCATCGCCGCAGCCAGCACTTCCAGATTCTGACGGCCGACCTCGGGATTGGAGTACTTGCTGGAGATGATTTCACCCTGCTCCGTGATGCGGATCTGGCCGTTCACCGCCCCGCCCGGCTGCGCCAGGATCGCTTCGTAGCTTGGGCCGCCGCCACGACCGACCGAGCCGCCGCGGCCGTGGAACAGACGCAGCCGCACGCCGTGTTTGGTGAACGTCTCGACCAGACTGATCTCGGCCTTGTAAAGCTCCCAGCCCGAGGTGATGAAGCCGCCATCCTTGTTGCTGTCGGAATAGCCCAGCATCACTTCCTGAACACCGCCGCGGCTGTCGACCAGACGACGATATTCCGGCAACGCGAACAGCCGGTCCATGATGCCGGCGCAGTTCTGCAGATCCTCGATGGTCTCGAACAGCGGCACCAGATTGACCTTGCTCGTGCCCTTCGGATCGACCAGCCCCGTCTCCTTGAGCAAGACAGCAATCTCAAGCAGATCGGAGACGCCTTCGGTCATCGACACGATGCATTGAGGAATGACGTCGGGGCCGAAGACGGCATGAGCGTCCGTTGCGGCACGCAGCACCGCAAGCTCTCCAGCGGTCTCCTCGCTGTAGGACGCGAATGGCGAGGCCAGCGGGCGCGCGGTCTGCAATTCGCTGACCAGCAGCTTGCAGCGCTCGTCCTCCGACAACGATAGATAATTCGTGCCTGGCGATACCGTCTCGAACAGTTCGGCAACGGTGCGCTCATGGATGGACGAATTCTGCCGCAGATCGATGCTGGCCAGATGGAAGCCGAAACAATCGACCGCGCGGCGCAGCAACCGCAGCCCGCCCCGCGCAACCACGCCGGAGCCATTCGCAACCAGGGAACGAATGACGATGTCGAGTTCGCTTTTGAATTCCTCGACATCGACATAAGGCGCCGTCTGCGCCACGGGGCGCGTCTCGACCTTGACCTCAAGCGCTTTCGCGGTCGCGACAAGCCTTGCGTAGATGCCGTTAATGGCGCGGCGATAAGGCTCGCCACTGCGATGATGCGACACCACCGGTGAGCGGTCGATCAAGTCGCGCAGATCCGAAGAGATATTCACCAGTTGCTCGGCAAGCGACAATTCCTCGTAGAGCTTGCTCAGTTCGTCGAGATAATAAGTGAGCGCCCGCGCGCACTGCATCTGCAAGGTGCCGCGTAGCACCTCCGCCGTCACGAACGGATTGCCGTCGCGGTCGCCGCCAATCCAGCTTCCCATCCGCAGGAAAGACGCCAGGTGTTTGGTGCCGCCGGATGACGGCTCAGCCAGCAGCCGGTCTTCCAGCAGGCAAAGCAGCCGGGGCAACTGCCTGAGGAAGGTGTAGTCGTAGAATGACAGGCCGTTGGCGACCTCATCGAGAACGGTGAGCTTGGTCCGCCGCAGCAGGTTGGTTTCCCACAGGATCAAGACGGCGCGGCGAAGCTGCTCGTCGTTGTCTTCGAGTTCTTCCACTGTCAGCTGCGTGCGGTCGCGTGCTTCAAGCAGGGCCGCGATCTCCATTTCACGATCAATCGTGCTCCTGCGGCGAACTTCGGTCGGATGCGCGGTCAGAACCGGGCTGACCAGCGCGCCCTCGAAGAACCCGAGCAGGTCGTTGGAGGAAATGCCCGCGGCGTGGGCGCGTGCGATTACGCTGCCGAGGTTGGCCGCCGATCCGGAGGCGCCGCTCAGGATGCGGTTCTGCCTGATGTTGTTCTGATCCTCGGCAATGTTGGCGAGATGAGAAAAATAGCTGAAGGCCCGGACAATTCGCACCGTTTCGGCGATCGAGCGTCCATCCAGCAGCGATTCAAGGTCCCGGCGGGCGCCGGCATCGTCATCGCGGTGAAAGCGAATCGAACTCTGGCGGATCGATTCGACCAGATCGAAGACGTCCGTGCCTTCCTGATCGCGGACCGTATCGCCCAGAATGCGCCCCAGCAGGCGAATATCCGTTCGCAGCTGGGCATCGGCGGGCGATCCCGCCGGTTCGGCGTCGCGTGCCGCACCATTGAGAGGTTTCCGCTCGGATACCGAAATCTTTGGCGCCATGACCTACCCCCGAAAACATATTCGACTTTCGTCGCAATTTTTGGGCGCAGGCGCAAGATGCTGCAGGGCAACCAAGCCGCTGCAACTGAAAAGCTGCAGAATTTCAGGACGGTCGATTTTAACGCCTTTCAGGTCTTGGCGTCTTGCTTTGTAGGTGCCGGTTGGGTGGCGCTGACCGGGTCGGACGCCGGGAAAGTGTCCCGCAGACCCTTGTCCAGTTGCTTTTTGGTGTTCTGGTCCTCGCGCCGCGCGGTTTTCGGGCTTTCCGCATGCTTGTCATGAGGCGCCGGATCGAATTTCTCGGACATCAGTCCTCCTCGGCAATCTTGCCTTTGGCTTCCATTGGCAATGCCGAGGCCCCCGTCCAAGTTCCGGCCGAGGGTTCCTTCGCGACAGGAACCTGCATCGATCCGGGCGGTTCGATCTCAATATTGGCACCATCGAAAGCTGGAGACGGATTAATGACAGCGACTTCTTCGCGCGATTTTGGTCAAGAGCCCCTGCGCAAGGACACCGAACGCGAGCAAAACAAAGCTGTCGTGAAGGACGCCGACAAAACCGACAGCAAGGACCGCGACAATGTCCATGGCGACGGCAAATCGCTCGGACTGGACGATCGCCAGACCGGGTCCAGTCATCGCGATTGAGACCACTGCCGCGTCGGCAGGTAACAACTTCGCATCAGCGCGAGAATGACGACGCTGCGGCTACAACAGCAATTCCTTCAGCCTTCCCGTTGATATAGAAGGCGGCAATGCCGGGTCCTCCGCCCGGAGGACGCCGCCTGCATGACAACGGTTGAAACATTCTATCTCGAGGCGCCGCGACGGTTGCGCGCGCTGGTGCGTGCCCGTGAATCCAGCCTGATTTTTCTCGCGGCCCTCACCGGGGTTCTCGGCGGCATCGTGGTTGCGGCAATGAGTGCCGCGCTCACCTTTCTGCACCACGCCTTCTTCAACATTCCTTATGGCGAACACCTGTCGGCGCAGCTCAGCCTCGACCCGCTGCTTGCGGTTGCCGTTCCGACACTGGGCGGGCTGATCTTCGGCATTTCACTTCTTGCGGTGCACCGCTGGCGACCCAATCGTGAAATCGACCCGATCGAAGCCAACGCGCTCCATGGCGGCAGGATGTCATTTCGCGGCAGCATCGTCGTGGCGCTGCAGACAATCTGGTCAAGCGGTGTCGGCAGCTCCGTCGGCATGGAAGCCGGCTACACCCAGCTCTCCTCCGGCCTCGCCTCCTCGATCGGACGCGCTTTTCATTTGCGCCGGTCCGACCAGAGGCTTCTTCTGGGCTGCGGCGCAGCCGCAGCGATCGCGGGCGCGTTCGGCGCTCCGCTTGCGGGTGCGTTCTACGCGTTTGAACTCGTCATCAGCGGATATACGCCCGCGAGCCTCGCCTCGATCGGCATCGCATCGATCACGGGTTACGCCGTGGCGCATAAATTGACGCCGCTGACGCCCGGCATCGTTCTGAGCCAGATCGGCACCGTCACCGGGACCGATATCGTAATCGCGATCGCGCTCGGCTTTTTCGCCGCACTCACCGGCATCACCCTGATGCGCGCCGTGGCGATGTGGGACGCGGCGTTGAACCGGCTGAAGCTATGGCAGCCGCTGCGGCCCGCACTCGGCGGCTTGATTGTTGGCCTGTTTGCACTGAGGGCCCCGCAAGTGATGTCATCGGGCCACGGCGCGCTGCATCTGACCAACCTGATGTCGTTGTCCATCGGCACCATCGCGATCCTGTTCGTGATGAAGATCACGGCCTCCGTGGTTTCGCTCGGCTCGGGATTCCGCGGTGGCCTGTTCTTTTCCTCACTGCTTTGCGGCGCACTCGGCGGACAGTTGTTCGCCGCGACGATAAACACCATCACGCCCACGATCCATCTGGAAACCGGCGTCTATGCGGTCATGGGCATGAGTGCGCTTTCCGCCTCCGTCATCGGCGGCCCGCTGACCATGACCTTCATCGCGCTTGAGACGACAGGAAACCTCTGGCTGAGCACGGCGGTGCTGATCGCCGTCATTGTCTCCACGCAGGTCACCCGCGAGATGTTCGGATACTCGTTCGCCACCTGGCGCTTCCATCTGCGCGGCGAAACCATCCGCAGCGCCGCGGACGTCGGCTGGATTCGCGATCTCCTGGTCCGGCGCATGATGCGCACCGACGTCACGACCATCCTCGTGACAACCCCGATCGATCTGTTTCGCGAACAATATCCATTGGGATCGAAGACCCAGGTGGTCGCGGTCGATCGCGACAACAGATATGCGGGGATCGTCTTCGTCGCGGAAGCGCACAGCGAAGTTGAGACCTCGGTTCGAACCGTGGGCGGTATCGCCCATCATCAGGATGTTTTCCTGCTGCCCGACATGGGGGTTCGCGAAGCGATGAGCGTGTTCGACCGGGAGGAAGCGGAATCACTGGCGGTGATCGACGGCATCGACACGCGGCACGTCGTCGGCCTTCTCACGGAAGCGCATGCATTGCGCCGCTATGCCGAGGAGAGCGAGCGGCACCGGCCGGATACGTTGGGAGAAATGTAATCCTGCAACAATCCCGCTTGAGCGGTCGGTTCAGTGCGCCGCCGCGGCCTGCGTGGTCAGGGCGGCCGCCGCGGGTGCGGCCTCAGACGTTTTCGGCGCGATGCGCGGACGGTGGCGGCCGCGAATGATCGCAAGGATCTGGCCGAGGGTCCGCTTCTCGATCGACGGCAACTTGTCCATGTTGAAATGATTGATCGCGGGATTCTGCGAGGTGTCGATATTGACGATCTGGGCCCGCGAGCCCGGCCCGCGGACCGCAAGACCGCCGACGCTGCCGTAATAGTTCACAACCCGGTCAACATTCGGCGGAATGATCTGGGCACCGGGCGCACCGTATTCGACGATCAGGGCAACGCGCCCACCGCGCTGGTACATGATGTTCGCCATATCCACCGCAGCGCCCGCACCAAGCGAATGGCCGACGATTATGATCGGTCCCTTTCCGGCGCGGGAGAGCTGGGCGGCTTCCACCGCGAGCCCACCGGCTTCGGAATGGTTCGCAACCGTCACCGGAATGCCCCGCGCGCTCAGCGCCGCTGCATAATTATCGAGGCCCGCCGAGAACACATTGGCCAGCCCCTTGAGCAGATAGACGTGCCCTTGACCGGCCTGAGCGCCTGTTGCGTTAAAAGCAAAGCCAGAGAGAAAAACGATAGCCAACCAAAATGTGCGCATGTTCCAACCTGGCCCAACAGCCTGACAAATCGATGCAGCACTTAAATTAGCGAGCGAAACCAAATCAAGCCGTTTACGCGGCTGCGGGAAGAACCACGTTGGATACCTGGCCGCTGTTGCAAATTTCTCGCACTGCGGAACAGGCCAGCCGGAAAAACCGACGCAGAACCATGGATGCATCTTGTAAGTCCGGCCCACTGGCTTAAGGGATAGTCGGCTTGCGCCGGTAAATGGCGCCATCGACTAAAGAAAAGGCAACACGTGACTGCAGTTCTAGCGGGCAAAATCATCTGGGCGATCGGCGCGGTCGGCTGGTTCATCATCCGCCTTCCCCACGACCGGCGCTCGCGCCGCACGCCGAGGGTCCTGCGCACCGGCGGCGCCCGCGAGATCGCGATCATACTGGCATCGCTCTCCGGGCTTGGAATCATTCCGGCCATCTACCTGTTCACCGGGCAGCCGGCATTTGCCAGCTACGCGCCCTACGCCGCCCAGATCGTGATCGGTGGCATCCTGTTTGCGACGGCGCTCTGGCTGTTCATCCGCACCCACGCGGATCTTGGCCGCAACTGGTCTGTTACCCTCGAAGTACGCGACCAACACAACCTCGTGACCAACGGCGTCTACAATCGCGTACGCCATCCGATGTACGCCGCATTCTGGCTCTGGGCTGTCGCGCAGGTGTTTCTGCTGCCGAACTGGGTCGCGGGATTTTCCGGCATTGTCGGCTTCGGCACACTGTTCTTCATGCGTGTGGCTCATGAAGAGCAGATGATGATCGATGCTTTCGGCGACGAATACCGCAGCTACATGCAGCGGACCGCGCGCGTGTTGCCCGGCATCTACTAGGCGCGCGCGCCGGAATCGGGCGCAGCTGCGGTCACGTTCAGACGTTCGGGGGTCTGCATCACCTCGCGCACGAATGCGAGGAAGCGGCCGATCTGGTAGGCGTCCACCAGACGATGATCCGCGCGCAGGAAAAGCGGCATGACGCGGATCTGCACCGGCTGATCATCGCGCATCACGACCTTGTTCTCCGGTGGCCCGAGCGTCAGGTTGAGGGAATCGCTGCCGTCGGCGAACCGGCTCGGCTTGTAGCCGCGCATCGGCGGCGCGCCGGCATACGACAGGTCATTCACCATTACCGCGCCACTGCGCAGTTCGTCCACGCGGCCAAATGACGGCACATGGAAATGCCGGTCAAAAAAACCGTAGAGCCGCACCAGTGCGCGAAACATAAAAGGCGGCAGCCGGCGCATACGTCCGATTTCACGATCCCATCCGCTGGTGCCGCGCGTCGAGTCCAGAAGCCGCTGCCAGACTTCGGCCGCGATCTGCTCGACGCTCTTCTGGTTCGCCGAGGCAATCAGCATCAGATTGATTTCCTTGTTCTTGCGATGAAAGAAACCCATCCTGACGCTGATGTTCCGAAACGAATAGATACGCCGTCCCACCACGCGAGTGTTCATATCCGGAAACTGCGCGAGCCCAAGCGCCGCGGCACGGATCAGCACATGCGCGGTCGTCAGGATCGGCCCGCCACCGCCACGATTGCGCTCCTGCAGGAACGCCAACAGCGCATCGGCATCGATCTCCGTGCCCATGACGATCACCGGATCGACATGGCTCGACCGCGGCGCCTGAAGATAATAGCGGTTGTAGAACGGGATCTCCCGGAACGGCTGCGGGCGATCGGCGAGAGGCCACTTCATGGCTGGCTCTTTTCCGTCAGGCCGCTGACGAACGGCTGCCCGTCTGATCGACGATCAGATTGACGATCGCGGCGGGGCTGCGGAAATTCGCAGGATCGATATGTTCGCTGCCGAGCTTGAGGCCATACCTCTCCTCAAGATGGAAAATCAGATCAACCAGCAACAGCGAATCGAGCACACCCTCCTCCAGCAAGTCGGTTTCCAGACCGAGCGAAGGATGAGCGGGCGCACGCGATTTCACGAATTGCAGAATATCGGCTTCCAACTGCTGCCGATCGATAGACATAGAACACTCCTTTGACCGATGATCGCTGACCGGCAGATATTAGCCGCGTGGTATCCGAAGACTGAGCGCCGCGCGATCCACCTTGTAGGCTGACGTCAGCGGCAACTGATCGAGTATCTCGAAATGCACCGGCACCTTGTGCGGCGGAAGTTCCCTTAAGCATACCGCGCGCAGTTCGGCCAGATCAATTCTGGCATCATCCTGAGGGGCCAGAAACAGCGCGAACCGCGTTTCCTCACCCTTGCGCATCGGCAGCGCGACCGCGCGGCTTCGCGGAAACTGCGCTTCAACGACGCCCTCGATCTCCGCGGGATGAACCCGATAGCCCTGCACCTTGACCAGCAGATTGGCGCGGCCGTCGATGTGGAAGTAGCCGGCCTCATCATAATGAGCGAGATCTCCGGTCTTCAGCCAGCCGTCGCCGCTGAGCACTTCCGCCGTCGTCACCGGATCGCGCCAATAGCCGAGCATGATGTTGTCGCCCCGCGCGCACAGCATTCCCACCTCGCCGGGCGGCAGGCTGTTGCCCTCCTCGTCGCGGATGGCGAGTTCGATCCCCGACAACGGTTTTCCGATCGAGCCGGGCCGCGCCTCCAGTTCATCCGGCGGCAGGATGGTGAGGCGCGCGCTCGCTTCGGACTGGCCGTACATGACGTAGAATTCAGCGGGCGAAATGCGTTTTGCGATCTGCCCCGTCAGTTCGTGGCGCAACTGGCCGCCCGCGACAGCCATGTAGCGGAGCTTGGGCAACCCCTGCTCGCCGAGCCGGCCATACTTCATCAGCATGCCGTACACTTCGGGCACCGCCGAGAAGCTCGTGGCGTTGAATTTCGCGATCGCCTCGATGATCGAAGCAGGAAACATCAGCGCGCCGGCGAACACCATCGTCGCACCGCTCAGCATATGCGTCTGCAGGATCGAGTTGCCGAACGAATGGCAGAACGGCAGCAGCACCAGCGCGCGATCATCGGCAGCAATCGGCAGTGTGTGCAGGATCGACTCGGCATTGGCGAGGAGATTGCGATGGCTGAGCATCACGCCCTTCGGCAGCCCCGTCGAGCCCGAGGTAAACAGCAACATCGCCAGATCGTTGTTTTGCTGCGTCACCGCGGGCCGCTCGATCTGCGTGCAAGACGTGCCGATCATGTCCACCGTGGTCGCGGCGATGCCTTCTTCGGCCTTCGCGACGATCAGAACCTGCGGCTGGCACGCGTCTTCGATCTGCTGCAGCCGCATCCGTTCCAGCGCGACCGGCAAAGGCACCACCACGCAGTCCGCCAGCAGAGCGCCATAAAAGGCAGCTACGTATTCGGCAGAGTTCGGGAGTTTCAACGCAACCCGGTCGCCGGGCGTGTGGCCGGGCCGCGCGACCAGATGGCGGCGCACGCTCTCGGCGGCACGCAGCATCCAGCCGTAGCTGTAGATACCCCGGGCGGTTTCGACCGCGGAATGAGCGGAGCGCGCCTTGGCGATATCGAAAAATGCCAGACCCAGATTATCGGCACCCTGCCGCAGACCGGACGCATCAAATGTGTCCTCGGCCAGCGTCGGCACGGCCGGCTCGGCGGACAATTCAAATTGCAGAACGATAGTTTCCATCGGTGCCCGCCTGAGCCGGATCATCGGCAGCGGGCGGTTTTTGCACTCAAATCTGTCATAATCAATAGGTTACCGGAGGGTGCGTCCTCTACGGGCGGGCCGCCGGCGAGCCGTTGATGACACCCAAAGCGGAGCGTTGCTGCCGTCCCCAGCCCTTCCGTCCGCTCAGGAACCAGACCCAGCCCCAGGCTGCGCCGGTATGACGGAGCAACTGAAAGCTGAACGGCTCGATCGCGGCGGCAAGCAGCGCCTGCCCGTATCCCACCGACACGCGGTCGCCGGTGAAGACCCGGTAGAGGTGGACGATCCAGAGGCCGAAGGCGAAATCGATCAGAATCTTTGCGCCGACAAGACCAAGCGCAAGCTCCGCGATGCCGGACTTGCCGAGCAGCCAGAACGCCAGCAGCAGTGCAAAACCGGTCAGCCCGTAAATCGGCTGCATCGTGTCGATCGCCTTGATCGGCATCATCAGCGTACCGAGACGGCCGAACCGGGGGTTGCCCGTCATGTCGCGATTCCAGTACTGGGTCTGCAGGAAGCCCGCGAACCAGCGGCGGCGCTGGCGCAGGAAGGTACCGAACGTACCCGGCGCATGCGTGATCGCATGAGCCGTTCCAACCATCTGCAGCCGCCAGTCGAGCCCGCGCTCAACCGCATAACGATGCAGCCGATGCGACAGTTCATAATCCTCGACAAGACATTGGGTGTCGAAACCGCCGACCGCAATCAGCGCATCCCGGCGAAACGCGGCGAACGCTCCGGAAATCAGCAGCAGGCTGTGCGCGCTCATCCATGCGAAACGCGACACCATGTTGCGGATGTATTCGTAGGTCTGAAACCATTGCAGCACGCGGCCGAGCGGCGTGCGGTCACACATTGGCACCAGAACACCGCCTGCCGCGACCAGCGCGGCGTCGCGCGCGAATGCGCCGCGCATCTGCGCCAGCGCATCGGACGCGAGCACGGTATCGGCATCGATCGTGATGACGATGTCGGTTCCGATCTCCCCTATACCGGCGTTCAACGCGGCAGCTTTGCCCGATCTGTTCAATTGTAACAGACGCAGCAGCGGGAACGACGGGCTTGGCGCGCTGACACGATTGATCGAGTTTGGAACGATTCCAAACTTCTCGCGCAACCGCGCCACCATGTCATCGGTCGAACCATCGTCAATCACGAGAATTTCATCGGGGCGATCGCTCTGGTTGCACAGCGACAGCAGGGTTTCCGATAGCACTTCCGCTTCATTGAAGGCAGAAATCAGAACGCCAAGCGTCGGGCGCGCCGGGACACTTGTCGCGACCGCCTGATGTTTTGTCAGGGAAGCCTTGCTCAACAGCGGCCAGGTCAGAAGCGCGACAACGACCAGCAAGACGCAGTCATAGACGATATAGACCATGCCACTTGACCACGCGATGATGTTGTTGGCCTGAAACGCGTGGGCGAACAGCCCAACCCACAATCCCACCACCGCCACATAAATGGCGACGCTCAAGAATGGCACTACCCTGTGCGTGAGCCGCGGTGAGGCCGCAACGAACGCCGCATGAAGCGATCTGGACATTTAAGCTTTCATTATAAACTTCGGCCAAAGCGGCAGCATTTTACTAAGCGTATCGCATGACGCGCTGCGGCCTTCGATACAAAATAAAGTTATGTGTTGTAGCTTGTTGTTAAGGGATTAAGTCATCATGGCTGGCGTTATATTCAACCGGGCGATTTGCGAACTCACGCAGGTTTTTTGATGCGTGCAAGGACAACCGAATGACTGCCCTCCAAGGCGAGGCCGACGCTCCCATTCGCTATACGACAGTCGCAATGTTCCTGCATTGGGCGGTTGCGATTATAATCGTTCTAAACGTCGCCATTGCGTTGACGCTCGACTACATGCCGGACGGCTGGATCCGGGCTGCGGTCGATCTTCACAAATCATTCGGCATTACAGTCATCGGACTCGTGCTGCTTCACCTGTTGTGGCGGTATGCCAATCCCCCGCCGCCCCTGCCGGTATCCTATTCACCGTGGGAACGCAGAATCGCCAAGGCTGCACATATCATTCTGTACACCTTGATCCTGGCGATGCCGATCTCTGGCTGGCTTCATGATTCCGCCTGGAATCTCGCGGCGCAGTTCCCGATGAAACTGTATTTTCTCGTTCCCTGGCCGCGCATCGGACCGATCGAAAATCTCGATCCCGTGACCAAGGAAAAGCTGCACACCATCTTCGGCTTCGCTCACGAATATCTGGCTTACGTGCTTTATGGCGTGGTCGCGCTTCACATTGCGGGAGCGCTGAAACATCAGTTCATCGATCGCCATCCGCAACTGGAGCGGATGATGGGTTGGCTGAACCGGCGGCCGACGAGATTCTGAGCGTCTAGGCTTCCTGAGCGCCGGGCCTGCCATCCTCGACAACATAAGTTTTCAGTGTGGCGATGGTCGCATCGGGTTTGCGGACATCGGACACCGCGCGAAATCGCGTCGTCATGTTCTTTGCCGTGAGCTCGACGAATGAATACCCGCGCTTGCGGCTCTCGAAGAAATGCACGTGCGGATTGTCCGGCAGACATTTGACAAAGACATCGTGCGGGGGGCCGTTCGAGGCGATCGATGTTCCGACGAACTCGGTCGCGACGGTGTCCGAATCCGGATTTTCGAAATCGCGTTTTAAGTCGTTCGCCCAGAACGAATGAATATCGCCGCTGAGCACGACGGGATTGCGTACTTTCGAATCTGCAATATGCCGCAACAGCCTCGTGCGAGCCGCAGGATAACCGTCCCAATCGTCAGTCCAATAACCGATCGCATCATCCGGCGTGCGTTGCCGGAACTGCGCCATCAGCACGTCCTGCGCGATCACGTTCCACTGGGCGGACGAGCGCGACAGGCCGTCGAACAGCCATGCCTCCTGTTCGCGTCCCAGCATGCTGCGCACCTCTTCCAGGCGCTCCGGGCAAGCCTCATTGGTTTCGAGATGCGCGCCACCCTTCTTCGGCGGTCCATAGCACGCCTCGCGGGAACGGTACTGGCGACCGTCGACCATCGAGATATCGGCAAGGCCGCCAAACTTGAAGCGATCGTAGAGGCGCATCGAAGAGCCTTGCGGGCGCGACGCGGCGCGCAGCGGCATATGTTCGTAGAACGCCTGATACGCTGCCGTGCGGCGATCCATGAACTGCCCGGCTTCCTCGAAAGTCGGCGACCACGTCGACGCGTAATCGTTTTCGACCTCATGATCGTCCCAGGTGATCAGCGCAGGAAGCGAAGCGTGAAGGCCCTGCAGATCCGGATCCAGCCGGTACTGCGCGTAACGATTGCGGTAGCCGCTCAACGTCGCCGCCTCACCGCCGCTGTGAAGCCGTACTGCGATTTTCGGATTGCTGACTTCGTAGATGTAATCGCCGAGAAAAATCACGACGTCCGGGTCTTCCTCCGTCAGATGACGATAGGCGGAGAAATAGCCGTGCTCGTAGTTCGCGCATGACACGAAGCCGAACCGCAACCGGTCGACCTTGTCTGACGACGCTGGCAGGGTCTTTGCGCGACCGACACGGCTGACCGCGGAACCGCTGCGAAAGCGATACCAATAGGGCCGTCCGGGCGTCAGGCCCGCGATTTCAAGATGAATCGAGTGCGCCAGCGCCGGCTCGCTCGCAACCGTGCCGCGCCGGATCACGTTGCGCATGGCATCGTCTGTCGCGACTTCGTAGTCGACCGCAACGGGACCGCGCTCCATGCCGCCGGGTTTGTCCGGGTCAATGGACATTGGATCGGGCGCGAGCCTCGTCCACAACACGAACCCATCTTCCGATGGCGTGCCGGACGCAACGCCGAGCGAGAAAGGATCGCCGCCGGGCCAGTTCACCGCCTGCGCGATTGTGGAGCGAAGCAACAGCGATGGCGCGGCCACGCCCGCCGCCGTCAAGCCGGCAACCTTCAACAACGAGCGGCGAGTGAAATGGAACGCGTTCACGGTCAGACCCGAGCAGTTTAGCGAGACTGCATGCCGTGTATCAGACGACGGCCCTCGACTGGAATGACGAAGTTTTGAGGCCCTGTAATGCGGCGGTCACAATCGACGTGTCGCATTCGCGTCAGCCGCCACTTCGATTGAACGGGAGAAAAACCGCTCCATCAGCTGGGCGGCGGGAATCGGACGGCTGAACAGGTATCCCTGGATCTGATCGCACCCCAGCGTGCAAAGGTGATCCAGCTGATCCTGGGTTTCGACACCTTCAGCGGTGGTCGTCATGTTGCGTGCCGCCGCGATGTCAACGATCGCCCGCACGATGCTCGATGAGAAATCATCATGTTCGATGTTCTCGACAAAGCTGCGATCGATCTTGATCTTGTCGAGCGGGAAGCGCTGCAGGTAGCTCAGCGATGAATAGCCGGTGCCGAAATCGTCCAACCCGATGCGCACGCCAAGTGCGCGCAGATGGTGGAGGATCGCAAGAGCCTCGTCATCGTCGCGGATCAACACGGCCTCGGTGATTTCAAGTTCGAGCCGCGTCGGCGCAAGGCCGGATGCAGCGAGAATGCTCGCGGTCTTGAGCGCGAACGTCGATTGCTTGAACTGCAGCGGCGATACGTTGACCGCGACCTTGACATGATCCGGCCACTTCACCGCTTCCTGACAGGCACTGGACAGGACCCACAGGCCAAGCTGGTCGATAAGTCCCGCCTCTTCCGCGATGGGAATGAATTCAGCGGGCGAGATCATCCCGCGCTCCGGATGATTCCAGCGGACCAGGGCTTCGCAGCCCGAAATCTCGCGGCTCCGCACATCAAGGATCGGCTGATAATGGATTTCGAAACTTCCTTCCAGCAGACCCCGGCTCAGGTCTCCCTCAAGCTCCCGCCGACGCTGAGCCTGAATCTCCATGTCGGCTTCGAAGAAGCGGTGGGTACGGCGTCCCCCGCCTTTTGCCGCATACATTGCCAGATCGGCATTCTTCACAAGCTGATCGAGGTCCAGCCCATCTTTCGGCGCAACCGCGACGCCGATGCTTGCGTCCGACGTGAGCTGATGTCCCAGACAATCGCTCGGCATCCGCAGCATTTCGTAGATGCGTGCGATCAGATTGTTGATCTGCTCCGGCGAACGCATGCCGGTCTGCACGATCGCGAACTCATCACCGCCGAGTCGGGCGACGAAGCTGGGGCTATCGACGCAATTGCTGAGACGGCTGGCGACCGACTTGAGCAGTTCGTCTCCGACGTGATGACCAAGGGTGTCGTTCACACTCTTGAACTGATCGATATCGATATAAAGAATTGCGAGCTGCGCGCCCTCATCAAGCCGCGCGAGCATCTGCTCGAGCCGGTCGCGGAACGACGTCCGGTTTGGCAGCGCGGTCAGCGCGTCGAATTTCGCCAGATATGCAATTCGCTCGTCGGAGCGGCGGCGTTCGGTGATATCCTCGTGGGTGGAAACCCAGCCGCCATCTGCCACCGGCTGAATCGTGACCTGAATGACGCGATTGTCCGGCGTCTCGTTCACGAAGCACAATCCTGCTTCCGAGCCGCGCATTACGAGATCGCAATATTCTTCGACATCGCCCTTGAACGAGCCGATGTTCTTGCGAAGCGCAATTAGATCCCTGAAATCCCTTCCGGGATGAAGGCTGTCGGCGGGCAATCCGAACATCTCAGCGTAGCGGCCGTTGTGAATGACGAGCCGTTGATCGGCATCGAACAGCAGCAGCCCCGGTTTCATGTTGTTGATGGCTGTATCCAGCCTTTGCTTTTCCACCGTCAACTGCTTCTGCTGGGTACGGTGGTGCGCGGACAGCCGCCTCACGATGAGATACAGAAGAGCCGCGATGATGGTCGAGAGAAGACAGGCGATCAGCAGGAGGAACTTGGTCTGCTGCGCCCAGTCAGCCAGCGCTTCGGGGACCGTGAGCGTCGCCACCACCAGCAATGGATAATTCTGCAAACGGCGGATTGCGCCGATACGGTCCTTGCCATCGACGGGGCTGATCAGGCGCATCGCGCCGTGGTCGGCGTGCGGAATGATCGTCCTGAACAGCGGTCCGGTTCCGAAATTGTGGCCGATGTGCCGCTCCATATGAGGATAGCGCGCAAGCAGAGTGCCGTCTTCGTAGAATACGGATACTGCCGAATTCTTGCCGAGAGATAACGAGGCGAAGAAAGTCTCGAAGGTCGCCGGTTCGATCCCTCGCGTGATCACGCCCAGAAATTCGCCGTGCGGACCGGTAATCTTTCGAAGCAGATTGGTCGTCCATCTGCCGGTTATCCGGCTGTGCAATGGCTGCACGAGAAATTTCGGAGAGGATGCGTCTGAGCTGAATATCTTGAAATAAGCCCGGTCCGTGACATGAATCTTCGGTACAGGCCACATGCCCGACGAGTTGATCAGGCTGCCGTCGGCCCCGAACACGTTGACGACGCCGACGTAGGGCGTTGCGCCGATCTTGGTCGCCAGCGACTGATGAATAACGCTGCTGCCCATCACCCGCTTGAATTCCTCCGGCGACGACGTGTCCAGCGTCTCGGCGTACGCCACCAGATCGTTCTGTATGATCTGCCAGTCCCGCATCTGCTGATCAAAATGGCGCGAGAGCAAAAGAACGGTGTTTTCAAGCTCACGCTTGGCGTTGTCGATCGCGCGCTGCCTGAAGCTGTCGATCATCACCGCCGTGCCGACCACGATGGCGACGATCAATATCATGCCGGCAACCACCAGCGATCCGATCGGCCCACGACGCTCGAAACCCGCGCCCCTGAGTGAAGAGACGGTCGGCTTCGCGCCCGCGAATTCAGTCTTGTTATTGTCTTTTCCAGACGCCTCGGACTGCATATGCATCTCCCCGGAGGTAGGCTTCTACAGTCGAGAAATGGAGTTCCCGTTAGGAATACCGGTTAGCGCGTGGTTAAATCGATTTGCAAAATTTCTGCATCGAATAGCCGAAACAATCGGGGGCTGTAGCCAGACCCCGCTGCTACCTGTAATCTCGATTTTTATTCAAGAATCGACTTCCAGCCATTTTCGATCATGACAATCAATTCGATCCCATTCTGGTTTCGCCTGATGCTGGTGGCAGCGGCAGTTTGCGTCGCTACAGGCGCGATCCTGTTTGCCTATCGCTACTACGCCCGTCCGACGACGCTGACGCTGGCAGTCGGCTCGCTCGACGGAGAAACCGGCAAAGTCGCGTCGCTGATCGCCGGACGGCTTGCCGCCAATAATGCGCCGGTTCGCATCAAGGTCATGAATACCGGAGACGTCCTCGAATCGGCAAAGGCCTTTAGCGAAAACCGGGCCGATCTGGCTGTGGTGCGCGCCGACGTCGGAGATCTGGAGAACGCCCGAACAGTCGCGCTGGTCGCCTACTCGGTGGTGATGATCATCGCGCCACCCAATTCGCCGTATACGAAATTCACGGACTTGAAAGGCAAGACCATCGGCGCTGTCGGCGGAGAGATCAATCGCAGCATCGTCAATGCTCTTACCAACCAGTACGATCTCAAGCAGCTCGATATCTCATTCAAGAATATCGCTTTTGCCGACGCCAGAGAGGCCATTCAATCAGGCAATGTCGGAGCGCTGCTGGTGGTGGTGCCGCTGGCACGACGCTATCTGTCTTACATCAACGCGATCTTCCGCGATCAAACCGATCATTCGCCGACGCTGCTTAGCATCGGCTCGGCGGCGGCGATTGCCGACGTCGAACGCGAGTACGAAGCCTTCAGCATCCCGCAAGGGTCGCTGCAGGGAGCCCCTCCCGTCCCGGACAATGACCGCACCACGCTGCGAACGGCCGTGTATCTTGTCGCCAACAGCCACATCGATCCGGATATCATCGCGCAGCTGACAAGGGAGATCATGAACGCGCGGCGCGATTTGGTGACCGAAGAACCGGTTCTTGCGGCTCTGACCGCGCCGGAGATGGACTCCGGCGCCTACATCACGGTCCATCCAGGCGCCGCCGAATATTACACCGGCACGCAGAAAGACTGGCTCGATAAATACGCCAACTGGATTTTCCTGGTGCCGATCGTGTTCGGTGTTGCAGCCTCGATCTTTGCCGCAACGTTGAAGTTTCTGCAGATGGGGCAAACAGCGGCACGCGATGCTATGCTCAACACGATCTATCACCTGCCGCGGCGCATTCGCAGCACGAAATCCGAATCCGAACTTCAGGAACTCGAGGATGAAATCGATCTGATGCTGAAGACGCAGCTGAGCACGTCAGCCGCAGGTTCCGATAGCGCGACCAGTGTACTGATCCTGCATTCAGCAGCGCATCGGCTGGACAATCTGATCCATCACCAGCGCGTGCGGTTGTCCGGCATCGCGGTTTCGGACAATGGCCATCTGCCCTGAGCTCACAGCTTGGCGACGACGACCAGCTTCTTGATTTCCTGCTTTTTGAAAGCCTGCAGGAAGGTATTGTAATCCTTGAACGAGACGCAGCCGTTGGAGTCGCCGTTCGGACCAAGCATATAAGTATGCGCCAGCAGGCCGGTGCGCCCGAACGTCGTGCCTTCGACGGGTGTGAGACGGATAGCCTCGACGCCGTGGAAGAGCGCCTCGCGTAATTTCAGATCGTAGGTCGCAGGCGGCGTTGCGCCGCGCATGCGCCGATCGACGTAACGCGGGTCGTCGAGCATGTCGCCGAGACCCGAATGCGCCTCCAGCTTCCGGCCATCGGGCAGATACACCGCGCGGGCGGAAATATCGTAAACCGCCGTATTACGATCGAATCGACCGCTGCTGAACGCTTCCTCGCCCAGTCCGCCATCAGGCGATGCATAGGCCAGTGTCTGGCGCGCGGGCTGGAAGCGGCCAAAAAGTTTTTCGAAGATCGAGAGCGGCTTCTCCGGTTGCGATGGCGCAAGCGAAGCGACCTTGTTGGCCTTCGCCGCCTCCTCCTTGGATGGGCCGGTCGCTTCAGCGGCGCGGATTGAAGCCGCCGGACGCGGCATCGGCAGCGGAATCGCCGACGCGACCTCCTGCACCACATTGGTCGCAGGCTGTACTTCCTTGGTCACAGCCATCGCAATCTTCGGCGATGCCTGTTCGGGCGACACCGCTGCCCAGCGGGACTCGAACGAAGCAGGCACCGTAAAATTGGTCGGCGGAGCGCCGAGCGACGACGTCGAATCGAAAAGCGAGGCATATTGATCGAGAACAACGCGCGCCGGAATCGGCTTCACGTTGACGACCTTCTGCGGGAGCGGTGCTGCGGGCTCTGCCGGAGAGGTCAAAGACGCGTTCAAAATCCACACGCAGACCGAGCCGGCACAGGCCAGCGTGAGGCCGCCGAAGAACGTCTGCCGAACGGCTTTGGTGGAGAGAGCAACACGTTCGCGGGCCTGGAAGCCGCCGGACGTTTCGGAACGGTAATTCATTCGCCTTGCGACCAAAACACTTTCACCTTGTGCCGCGCGATGTTGCACGCGCGCACGCGATGAGTTCCCCTGAAAAGCAAGGCCGTTCAAATTGTGCCACCCCGAAGTACGGACGTCCCCAATCGCAGCTTTGCGGACCGTTATTAAGGCCGGATTTAGTTAAATGCGGCTTAAGTCCCGGCAAATCTAAGGCGAATGTGCTTTAGGTTAATGAACCCCAACGGTCCCCGATGTTGAAAGTCTAGGTCAAAACCATGCCTGTCGTCGACAGGAATGGTTGGGATTGTGGACGATTATTTAAGTTCCGGCGGTTCCCCGCCCACGGTCCTTGTGCCGGTTCCACTGCATCCCAAGTCGCCGTAGCGACGGAATTTCTGGACACGCTTTCCGGTATCGACTTCGGCCGTGTAGATGTTGCCCTTGCTGTCGAGGCTCACCTGATGAAGCCAGTGGAAATCGCCCGAAGCACGCCCGCCACGGCCGAAACGTCCGAGCTCCTCCAGATTGCTCCGGTTGAGAATATAGATGGTCTGGTTGGTGTTATCGCCGACGAACAGACAGCTTTGCGTTTTGTCGGTCGAGAAGTTCAGCGACACGGCCGTGCCCGGCATGATCGGCTGGGTGTAGGTGTTGGCTGAAATCCAGCGCTCGTCGACAAAGCCGCATTTCCCCGGCTCGCCACCCGGATTGCTGCACTCCTTGCCGAGCGAAGGGTCCTTGCTGTCGAACACCTGAATGCGATCATTGCCGCGATCGCAGACATAGATCTTGCCGTCGTCCGCGATCTTCACACAGTGCACAGGATTGCGGAAGAACGCCGGCTTCTTCAAACCTTTCACCGAGCCCTCGGGCCAAGTGCCTTCCCCTGCAGCAGCGGCATCGTCGACAGGATTGTTGCCGTAGGCACCGAAGTGTCCGACATATTTTCCGGTGTCGGCATCGACGATCAGGACACGCCGATTGCCGTAACCATCGGCGATGTAGAGCCGATTGGTTTTCGGATCGACCACCATGTCCGCCGGACGATACAGCGTCGGCGTGCCGTTCAGACCGCCGTCCTTGTTATTGCTGTCGGGCCCCTTCGGCGTTCCGCCGATCCGCATTTTGAAATTGCCGTTCATGTCGAACTTGAGAACGAAGCCGTCGCCGCCGTCCCTGTTGGTCGTCCACGGCACATCCTCCTTGCCTTTCGACTCGTTGCCGGCCAGCCAGATGTTGTCCTTCTGATCGACATAGATGCCGTGTTCACTGTTCGGCCAGATGCAGCCGTCTTCCGCCTTGCATTTGGCTTTCAGGAAACCGGGGTCCGATGGACCGCCCCACGCACGCAGCAACTTTCCATCGACGTCGAATTCGAGCACCGAGGGCGCCGCACGGCAGCAGTCGGCGCCAAAACCATTCGCCCGGACGAAACCCAGTCCGTTGATGGGCTGGCCTTTGGCGTCGGCGATACCCGGCAACGGCCCCTCAAGCCCGGCCTCGTCGTTGGTCATGGTGCGGGCACGATTGTAGACCCAGACGTGATCATGGCCGTCGACGTAAAGGCCCCCGATCTGGCCGAGCAGCCAATTATGCGGCAGTGGCTGTGGCCAGGTCGGATCAGCGACAAAGTCAGGCGTCTTTCCGGTCTTCGATTTATTGTAGACGCCCGTCTGGGCGATCAGACGATCAAGAATCCCGCTGTTTGCGAGATCCGCTTTTTGCGCTGCGAAGGCAGACGTCATCGACGCAAGCGTGCCAGCAAGCAGCAGCGCCGCGAACTCCCGTTTGTTTCTCATCCCATGAACTCTTTTGTTTTTTAGTGGGATGCGGAAGTTCCGCAGATTCCGATGCGACGTCAATCCGTGCGTTGGTTGCTGTTGTTGCGATCGACCAGCAAACCGATGCAAATTATTTTCTGCGTCACGCGATCGTGTCTTGCGGCTTTGAACATCGAAAAGGCCGCGCCAGGAATAACTGGGCGGCCTTTCGAATAGCGGTCAAATGACTCGACGCATGACAGCCGTTCGTTGAGCTAGCCCGTTGCCAGAGGGACCGCAACGAAGCGGATCGCGTCAGCCGTCTTGACCTGGATCAGGACGTTCTGCTTGCCGTTCGCGTTCGCATTCGACAATGCCGCCTTCACCTCGGCCACGGTGCCGACAGGCTTGCCGCCAACCGCGAGGATGACATCGCCAGTCTTGAAACCACGCTCTGCAGCCGGACCGTTCGGATCGACATTCATCACCACAAGACCCTTGTCGCCGGAGCCGGCCACTTCGCTGGCTGGAGCCAGATCAAGGCCGAGACGGGGACCGGTGGCGTTGCCATGATCTTCGCGGGCGTTGGCCTGACGATCATTCGGCATTTCACCGAGCGTGAGCGTCACGACCTTCTGCTCGCCGTGACGGATCACATCGAGTTTCACCGAGGTACCCGGCGCCATCAGGCTGATGTTGCGGGCCAGATCGCGCGAGTCCTTGATCTGTGCGCCGTTGAGCGCGGCAATCACGTCGCCCGACTGGATGCCCGCCGACGCGGCAGGACTTCCGGCTTGTGGATTATCGACGATGGCACCCCTGGCCTGCTTCAGGCCGATGCTGTCCGCGATTTCCGCCGTCACTGGCTGCACCTGCACGCCAAGCCAGCCGCGCGTGACGTATCCCTTGTCCTTGAGCTTGGCCACGACCAGCTTGGCGGTGTCCGCCGGAATGTCAAAGCCAATGCCGACCGAGCCGCCCGACGGTGAGAAGATCGCCGTATTGATGCCGATCACGTTGCCATTGACGTCGAACGCCGGGCCACCGGAGTTGCCTTTGTTGATCGGCGCATCGATCTGGATGTAGTCGTCGTATGGTCCAGCGCCGATGTCGCGCCCGCGCGCGGACACGATGCCTGCGGTGACCGTTCCGCCAAGGCCGAACGGATTGCCGACCGCCACCACCCAGTCACCGACACGCGGCGCCTTGTCCGCGAACGAGACGGAGGGGAAGTCGTTCCTGCCGTCGACCTTAATCAAGGCCAGGTCTGTCTTTGGATCGGTACCGATCACGCGCGCGGTGTGAATCGTGCCGTCATCCATCGTCACCTGAACAGACTTGGCATGATCGACGACGTGATTGTTGGTGACGATGTAGCCATCCGGTGAGATGAAGAAACCCGATCCCTCACCCACCATCATCTGATGACGCTGCGGCATCGGATTTTCATCCCCAAAGCCGAACTGTTCGAAAGGTGAAACCGACCGGCCCGGCTGCATTCCGCCCTGCTCGTCCGCCGCGACCTTTTCATCGATCCTGACGCGAACCGAGACGACCGCGGGCTTCACCTTGGCGACGAGGTCGCCAAATCCGGCGGAAGCCGGCGCGGCGTCAGCGGCACGAGCGGATGAAATCGCGGCGGGAAATTTCGGGCTGATCAATCCGGGACCGGTGAGCAGAACAGTGACTGCCAGTCCGGCCGTGGATGCCATGAGCGCAAAGCGGCGCCCCGTGAATTTGACTTTGTGCTTGATCGATTGTGCCATCATGAATCTCCGTTGTGAATTTTGCGCTTCACAACGAAGTAAGGGCCTTCACATTACAGAGCCCTTTTTGCGGAATTAATCTTTCGACAGGTCGGTAAACAGCCGTCGTTGAACCCAAAATCAAAACGGATTCGGACCCGCGCAGATGAACTTTGCGTAACGCTGCCCCGAACCGAAGCCTCGTTCATCGCGGACACCCCCGCCGCCGCGCCGTGCCGTCACGCAGCGAAGAGATGGGGTCCTACCCTCTTCGCTGCGCGATTTATTTTGCAGAACGGCTCGCTTTGAATCGGACGCCGTGAGGAGAGGATCAGTCGAACCGCGACGACGACAGGCTCCTGCTTCGACAACGATGACCATCGATGGACGCAAGCAGCAATACGACGCACACGCACAACAAGACGATGTCCTTAAAAAGGAATTCTCCTGCCAAATTCCAGGCCATTGGATCGGTCGAAATGCTCCACGTGACGACACCCGGCGTTGTGAAGAAAAAGGACCAGGTTACAGCGAAGGTCACGACGCCCATCAACGATCCGACCGCCGACAGCAGTGGGACGAAAGCGCCGGCGATAAGAAGCGCAGCAATGCTGAACTCGACAACGCCGAGAAAATAAGCTTCGCCGCGGAATCCAAATATCTGCAACCACCATACGAGCGGACTGTTGCTGATGAACTGAGCAATCCCGGCTGCAGATTTCTCAGTAAATTTTTGCATTCCAAACGACACAAAAACGACGACCATCACCCATCGCAGAAGCGCGAGCATTCGATATGAGCCAGCACCATTTTCAGCAACGGTAAAGAGCGCGCCCAGTGAATTCAGTCTTTCTTTCATTCGATAACTGCCTTGTGTTTCGCCAAGTGACGCCTTCGCAACGACACGACCGACGCCATTCGAAACCGAGAAAGACCAGTTAGCTTATGCGAACCTTAAGCGGACGCCGCGATCGACTCGACCGTGAGTTCCGTGACAACGCAATTCAACTCTTTCCGCCTGAAGGCTCGGCATCATGGCTTTCGGACCGCGACAAGGCCGGATTTGATGGAGTTCTCGGAATATCGGAGCCTAATGTTCCGGCCTCCATCCGAACGGGACATCGCAGCAAAAGTATCGGACTGCGGGCCCGCAATGCATGAGCTCGCTAATCGGCACCGTCTGCTTTCCTGCCTGTTCAGCGCAACCCAGCCAGTCCAACGACCGGACGTGATGACGACCGTTCCCGGTGTAACGATTGGGGGAAGCACAGCGTATTTCACGTGCGCGCTTCCTCGATTTCGGCTGCAAATGCAAGCCTCGCTTTAAGACGGCCTTAAGCGCCATAACACGGACCAGTGAAAGCGAACAGCATGCGCCTCCTTTTGATCGAAGATGACATGGTCCTCCTTGACGGGATACGAACCGGCTTCAACCTCTCAGGCGTTCTCATCGAGGCGGTGTCGACATGCCAGGATGCGCGCGCTGTGATATTTTCCGAGAAATTCGATGCCTTCATTATCGATATCATGCTGCCGGATGGATCCGGGCTCGACCTGCTGGCTGAAATCAGAAATGCTGAAATCGAAACCCCGATCGTGTTGTTGACCGCGCTCGATGAGATCAACGACCGGATCAAAGGCCTGGACCTTGGGGCGGACGACTATCTCGGGAAGCCTTTCGATCTCGATGAGTTGGCAGCCCGAGTCCGCGCAGTGGTCCGGCGCGGAAACGGACGCGCCATGCCGCTTCTTCGATATAACGACCTCGTCGTGGATCCCGTACAAATGACCGCGACGACGGGCGGCGACTGGATCGCTCTCTCACGGCGGGAGTTTTCGCTTCTGACGGCCTTGATGGATCGACCCGGCGCCATCCTGTCAAAAGACGCGATCGAGTCCCGCCTTTACGGGTGGCAGGAAGAGATCGAAAGCAATGCAGTCGAGGTCCACATTCACAAACTCCGAAGCAAGATTGGACGGCATCGCATTGAAACCGTCCGAGGCGTCGGTTATCGAATCGGGTCGGGTGTTCAGTGAGTTCAATACGCACTCGCCTGTTCGTCATTCTCGTCGCCGCCACAAGCGTTATCTGGCTGAGCGCAGTTTGCTGGATCTATGTTGGCACGCGCAACCAAATGGAGGACGTTCTCAATTCCCGGCTTCAGGAAGCGGCAAAGATGGTTTTGTCACTCGTCCCGCAAAGCGGGGTCGCCGCGCCTCAGCGTGACAAGCTGCCTGAGCTGTTGAACGAAGCGCCGCTGTACGAACACCAGCTGTCCTGCCAAATATGGTCAATCGATGGACGGCTCATTGCGAAGACATCCGGAACCCCATCCGCGCAACTCAGCGAGATCAAGGAGGGCTTCTCCAGCCGCACGGTGGATGGACAACTTTGGCGGGTCTACACGATCGAAGACAGCGTGAAGGGCATTCGCATTCTCGTCGGTGACCGGCTTGAGTTACGAAATCATTTGATTCTCGAACTGATCAAGACCGTCATGTCGGCTTTGCTGCTTGTGATCCCTCTCCTAGCGGCTTTGATCTGGACCAGCCTGGACAGGGAATTGAAGCCGCTTCGGGTGATAGCGGCTGATCTGACGGCGCGAGGCGGCGACGATATGCGCCCGATCGGGGTTAAAAATGCTCCTCTCGAGGTGGCGCCGCTGGTCGCCTCGCTTAACAGTCTGCTGACAAAAGTGCAGATGGCACGCAAGCGAGAACGCGATGTGACGGCGTTCGCGGCTCACGAACTCCGGACGCCGCTGGCTGGTCTGCGCGCGCAGGCCCAGATCGCGCTTGCAACCGACAATGAAGCGACGAGAAAAGGCGCCCTGCGGCAAATGCTCGTGGCGGTGGACCGCACCGCCCGCCTTGTCAGACAGTTGCTCGCGATGGCCAAACTTGATTCCTCAAGCCTGAGCGTTCGAAACGTGCAGTTCAATCCCGGTGTGCTGATCCGGGATATCGTGACCCAACTGCCTTCCAGCGATTTACATGCCGTTGATATCGATCAGAACCTGGCGGGGATGTCCATCGAAACGGACAGGGACCTGCTCACACTGGCGATTAGAAATCTGCATGAAAATGCAGCCAACCACATGCAAAAGCCGGGGACGATCCGGTGGTTTGCGAACATCTCATCAGGCAACGCATCGCTCTGCGTCGAGGATCAGGGACCGGGAATAGCGAGCGAAGATCTTCCACTTGTGATGAACCGATTTTTCCGGGGCCGCAACAAGACGGAATTGGGAAGCGGCCTTGGATTATCGATCGCGGCAACGGCGCTGAATGCGATCGGAGCAAAACTCACCCTCACCAATCGGGATGACCGGGCCGGATTGCGCGCCGAAATCCGGTTTCAGCACGCCGCCGCGACTTTACGCTTTGATCGCGAAGCTAACGATGATCGATCTGAAAATCGGGACCAGCCTTGCCGCTCATCGGCGACGGCTTAGCCTTTGGTTTATATGGTGGGCGATGTAGGGTTCGAACCTACGACCCGCTGATTAAGAGTCAGCTGCTCTACCAACTGAGCTAATCGCCCGTACCCAGCCGGAACATGTCCGCAGGAGGGCGTCGTTTAGCAAAGCGATATCAGGATGTCCAGCAAAGGAGCGCCTGATTTTACTTTCGAAACAGGTATTTTCCCGCAAATTGTGGATGAGGCCGCTCAACGCCGCGAGAAAAGACGCCCGGACGAAAAAAACCGCCGGAACGGCGGCCTTTTGCGATCAATCGAAGGCCTTCAGAGCCGTTCGGAGCGGCCTTCGGGTCCCTCATGACCGTCACGATGACCACGCGGCGGTCCCAGTTCCTCGTCAAAGCCCCCTTTGCCCCAACCATGGCGGCCCTTGAGGTGAGTGAGCACTGCCAGGCGGCGCTTCTGGGCGTCGTCGAGGCTCTTGTAAAGCGGATCCGCGGAATCGGCGATCCGCTTCAGGCCTGCGGCTGTCGCCGCCAGATCATCGGCACGCTTCTGCAGCCGGGCAACCGGATTGAAATCCTTGCGATCGTTTGGCTTGGATCGGTCACCCTGATCCCGCTCCGCGCGGCGAGCCTCCCGCTCCACGCGGCGAGCCTCGCGCTCTGCGCGGCGCGCTTCGGCGCGATCAATCCGCTGCTTGGCAAAATCGCGCACCGCGGTCTCGACCGGAGGCCAGTCCTTTTCCTGATCCGGAGTGAGCTGCAAGCCGGCCTTGACCGCCGCGATCCGCGCATCGACGAACGCCAGCCGGTCCTGCACGCTAAAGCGTGGGGACTGCCGCTCGAAATGACGATGCTGGGCATACACAGCGCCGGAACCGACAATCGCAAGACCGGCAACTGCGGCAATAATGGCTTTCTTCATCAAGGCTCTCCGTAGCTTGAGAACCGAGCATGCCACCGGCAATTTCGGTTTCAAACTTAAAGGTTGGAAAGGTTCGCCATCAAGATGAACGAACCCCTTCAACGAACGACGTGAAGCAACCGAGGCAGCCAAAGCGAGATTTCCGGCACAAACGTGACGATGCCCAGAAAAATCAGCATGGTCATCAACCACGGCCACACAGCGATGGTCAGTTCGGTGATGCCCATCTTGGCAATGTTCGAGGCCACATAGAGATTGAGGCCCACCGGCGGGTGACACATGCCCACCTCCATGTTCACCACCATCAGGATGCCCAGATGCACCGGGTGGATGCCGAGCTTCACTGCAATCGGGAACAACAGCGGCGCAGTGATCAGGACGATCGAACTCGCCTCCATCACATTGCCGGCGACCAGCAGCAGGATGTTGACGAAGATCAGGAACGTCACCCAGTTGACGCCATGATCGATGATCCAGCTCGTCATCTGTTGCGGAATCTGCTCGCTCGTCATCAGGAAGGAGAACAGCACCGCATTGGTGATGATGTAGAGGATCATGGCGCTCATGCTGGCGGATCCCAGCAGCACACGCGGCACGTCCTTCAGCGACATATCCTTGTAGACGAACACAGCGATAATGAAGGCGTAGACCGCGCTCATCGCGGCCGCTTCCGTCGGCGTGAACATGCCGGTGTAGATGCCACCGAGCACGATCACCACCAGCAACAGGCCCCAGACGCTTTCGCGGAACGCCTTGAAGCGCGCAGGCCAGCTCGCGCGGGCCAGCCGTGGATAACCATTCTTCCACGCGCGATAGAAGGTCGTCACGCCGAGCAGAGTGGCGAGCATGATGCCGGGAACCACGCCTGCAATAAACAACTGGCCTACGGACGCGGACAGCACGCGCTCTCCGTTCGGACCAAGAGCCGTGCTTCCTCCAGTTGCAACCGAATAGATCACCATCACGATGGACGGCGGAATCAGGATGCCCAGCGCGCCGGAGGTGGTGATGACGCCGGCACCAAACTGCTTGGGGAAACCCTGAGCGACCATCGCCGGCATCAGGATCGACCCGATCGCAATCACAGTGGCGGGTGACGAACCCGAAATCGCCGCGAACAGCGCGCAGGCCACCACGCCCGCCAAACCGAGTCCGCCATACCAGTGGCCTACCATCGAGGTAGCGAAATTGATCATGCGTCGCGCAACACCACCATGAGTGAGGAAGTTGCCCGCCAGAATGAAGAACGGGATCGCCATGATCTCGAAGTTCTCGATGCCGGTGAACAGCTTCAGCGCAACCGACTCGATGGGCACATGAGTCAGGAAGAACATGAAGGTGAGCACGGTGAGACCGAGCGCGATCGAAATCGGCATGCCGGTCAGCATCAACGCTATCAGCAGAACGAAGATGAAAAGCGTGCTCATCGCTGCCCCTCCGGGGTCGGACCGATGGCATTGTCGATCTCGACGCCCTCGACGTGAGAATGATCGTGGTGCGGCAGCTCTCCTGTACGCCAATAGGCGTAAGCGACCTGAAGGAAACGGAAGCACATCAGATAGGATCCGAGCGGAACGCACAGATACACGATCCAACTCGGCCATTCGAGGTCGGGCGTGGTCTGATCGGTCAGACTGAGACCATAGACGAACTTGGCGCCCATCGTGCCGATCACGCCGGTGAACAGCGCGCCGCAGAACAGGCCAAACAGGATGACGGTCCTGCGCCAGTTCGGGGACAGCTTCAGCACCAAAACGTCAACGCCCACGTGAATACCGGTTCGCACGCCATAGGCGGCGCCGAACTTCGCCATCCAGACGAACATGTAAATGCAGAGTTCCTGCGCCCACGACAAATGGATAGGCGCGAGGTAGGGATACAGGACGCGCACGCCGATGCCGTAGCGGTGCACCACCGATATGAAAATGACGATGGTCGCACCCGCGATCAGCGATGCGATGATGATTTCCTCGAGCCGATCGAGGATTCGCAAAAAGAGCCCCACTCCGCTTCCCTCTAAAAGGCCGCCAATTTATCGCGCCAGCTTGATGCTGATCTCGTTCGGCAGCCGCCCGTCATACCACCGGCGTCATCGGAAGCGGCCCGATGTTGCAATCGGGCCGCTTCGTTACTCGCATCAGTTAGAGGCAGCCGCTTCCTTGCGGAACGCCGC
The DNA here is from genome assembly GCA_019750915.1 of Xanthobacteraceae bacterium. Lineage (GTDB taxonomy): Bacteria > Pseudomonadota > Alphaproteobacteria > Rhizobiales > Xanthobacteraceae > Afipia. Next base: position 7,724 of record JAIENY010000032.1, on the reverse strand, counting down.
GATGAGATCCTTGCCGACGCGGGAGGAGACCTCCTCCGCAACCGGATCAAGTGCCTTTTTCCACGCAGCGGTCTGCTCGGGCGTCAGCGTGATGAAGGTGGTGGTGCCCGCCTTTTTCATCGCGGCCAGCGAATCGTCGTTTTCTTTCTGCGCGATATCGTTGGCGTAGTCAGTGGCTTCCGCCATCGCCTTCTCAAGCTGCGTGCGGATGTCGGCCGGCAGACCATCCCAGAACGCCTTGTTCACGATCACCGCGTAACCCAGATAGCCGTGGTTCGACAGTGTGGCGTATTTCTGAACTTCGTTCATCTTCTGGGTGTACATGTTCGACGGCGGATTTTCAGTGCCGTCGACAACGCCGGTCTGCAGCGCCTGATAGACTTCGGAGAACGCAAGTACCTGCGGAACCGCGCCCAGCGCACGCATCTGCGCTTCCAGAACCTTCGACGACTGAATGCGCATCTTCAGGCCCTGGAAATCTTCCGGCATCTTGAGCGGCTTGTTGGCGCTCATGATCTTGAAGCCGTTGTCCCAATAAGCCAGTCCCTTGATGCCCTTCGGCTCAAGCTTGGCAAGGAGCATCTTGCCGACTTCGCCATGAGTGATGCGATTGAGCGCCGCCTTGTCCGGCATGATATAGGGAATATCGAAAACCTCGAATTCCTTGACACCGAGGGGACCGAACTTCGCCAGCGAAGGAGCCAGCATCTGCACCGCGCCGAGCTGCAAAGCCTCGACTTCTTCCTTGTCCTTGTAGAGCTGAGAGTTCGGGTAGACTTCTACCTTCACCTTGCCGCCGGTGTATTTCTCGGCAAGCTCCTTGAACTTCTCGGCACCCTTGCCCTTCGGCGTATCGGGCGCGACGACGTGGCTGAACTTGATGACAATCGGTGAATTTTGCGCGGCGGCCGGACCGGCCAGCGCGATTGCAAGCAGTGATGCCGCAGCGACGACGATGTGTTTCATTTAATCCTCCCAGAACCTGCAGTTGACGACTTGTTGCCGCTCTTCTTGAAACGGACCATCTCAGACCTGATCGGTCAAGGCTATTGCCCGTTCGGCGGAGGCCAGATGAACGTTTTGACGTTGCAACGCAAGAGGGCACGTCCAAATGAACGTGCCCTCTTGATCATAGGCTTAATTACAGCCTCGAAATAAAGCGGGTCAGCTCGCCGCCGCTGCCCGCACGTCGCGCTGGCGCCGTGCGACAATTTTGTTCAAGGCGCTGAGATAAGCCTTCGCAGATGCAACAAGGGTATCCGGGTCCGATGCGCGGGCCGTCACAGAGCGGCCGTCCTGTGACAGACGCACCGAGACCTCGGCCTGCGCGTCGGTGCCTGCAGTCACCGCGTGCACCTGATACAGCTCAAGCTTGGCCTCATGCGGAACGATCGCCTTGATGCAGTTGAACACGGCATCAACCGGGCCATTGCCCTCGGCCTCGTCGATCCGGACCTTGCCCTCCACTTCGACCTTCATGGTGGCGCGCTGCGGGCCGTGAGTACCGGCAATCACCGTCAGTGACACCAGATGCATATGGTCATGCGCCTGCGCGATCTCCTGACCGACCAGCGCCTCGATGTCCTCGTCGTAGATATCCTTCTTGCGGTCGGCGAGCGCCTTGAAACGCACGAAGGCGTCCTGCAACTGATTGTCGGACAGCTCGAAGCCCAGTTCCTTCAGCTTGTGCTGGAAGGCATGACGGCCCGAATGCTTGCCCATCACCAGCGAGGTCTGTTTCACGCCGACACTTTCCGGCGTCATGATCTCATAGGTCTGCGCATTCTTCAGAACGCCGTCCTGATGGATGCCGCTCTCATGAGCAAACGCATTCCGTCCGACAATGGCCTTGTTGTACTGCACCGGGAACGAGGTCGCCGCCGAAACCAGCTTTGATGCGCGGGTCAGCATGGTCGATTCGACATTGCACCAGTAAGGCATCACATCGGCGCGGGTCTTGATCGCCATCACGACTTCCTCGAGCGCGGCGTTGCCGGCACGCTCTCCGATACCGTTGATGGTGCACTCGATCTGCCGCGCACCGCCGTCGACGCCCGCCAGCGAATTGGCGACCGCCAGGCCCAGATCATCATGGCAGTGCACCGAGAACACCGCCTTGTCGGCGTTCGGCACGCGCTCGCGGATGGTTTTGAACATGCGGCGGTATTCTTCCGGCACCGCATAGCCGACGGTATCTGGCAGGTTGATCGTGGTCGCGCCCGCCTTGATCGCTGTCTCGACGCACTTGCACAGATAGTCGATCGGCGTGCGGGTGGCGTCCATCGCCGACCATTCGATGTCGTCGACGAGGTTGCGCGCCTGCGCCACGGTGGCGGTGATGATGTCCAGCACCTCCGCCTCGCTCTTGCGCATCTGGTGCGCCAGATGGATCGGCGATGTGGAGACGAACGTATGGATACGTCCACGCCTGGCGTGACGCACCGCCTCGCCCGCGCGGGCGATATCGGCGGGGATCGCCCGGGCCAGGCCTGCGACGACCGCATTCTTCACCGTCTTGGCGATCTCGGAGACGGCCTCGAAGTCGCCGATGGACGCGATCGGAAAGCCCGCCTCGATAATGTCGACGCCCATCTGGTCGAGCATCTCGGCGACTTCAAGCTTCTCCTCGTGAGTCATGGTGGCGCCGGGGCACTGCTCGCCGTCGCGCAACGTGGTGTCGAAAATAACGACGCGATCCTTGTCGGAGGTCTTCACGGTGGTCATGGGAAAATTCCTTCAGTCATCTGCGCCGTGCTGTCGGGCGCTGTGGGTTTCCAGGCTTTCTCTCGATCCCCTGAGTGCCCAGGCGCATAAGCCCAGACGGCCCTCAGGGGCGAATAAGAAGCAGAAGCCCACCGAGAAGCGTGGCGCGGGCGGTCAGCGCAGGCACGTCAAAACCGGTGGCGAAAGCCACCTCGTTGCGCGCTGCGAAAATGCCGTTCCCGATCATCGTGATGCCTAATGCCACAGGTTCAGCCATGATCCACCAAAATTGTTGAGGCTTGGTTGCAAATCCGGCCGTTCCGCAGTCATTTTTAGACGATTTCGTCGTCATCGCAACGCCAAATAAATGTCAGGAGCCCTGTCCATTCGGCTTGGCTGGCGCGGTGCCGCCCACCGTGTCGGCAATCTCTTTCGGCAAAGGTTTCGGAACGGGCTCGGACGCGGGTTTAGAAGCAGCCTTGGAGACAGCCTTGGAGGCATCCTTGGAGACAGCCTTCGCGGCCGCCTTCGGCGCACGCTTCGCAACCACCGCCTTACGCGGCTTGCGAACCGCTGGCCCCTCCTTCTCCAGCGCGATCCGCGCCTTTTTCAGTTCCGCTGGCGAAGCTTCCGGTTTTGCCGGATAGGACAGGCCGAGCTTTTCCAGCGTGGAGACAATCACCGAGCTGATCACAAGCCGGGAGAACCATTTGTGATCCGCGGGCACCACGTACCAGGGCGCGTAAGGCGACGAGGTGTTGCGCACGATCTCCTGATAGGCGGCGTAATAGCGGTCCCACAATGCGCGTTCGCTGATGTCGGCCAGCGAAAATTTCCAGTTCTTGGCAGGCTCATCGAGCCTCTCCAGAAACCGCTTGCGCTGCTCCTCCTTGGAGACATGCAGGAAGAATTTCAGCACCACCGTACCGTTGCGCGTGAGATACCGCTCGATATTGGATACATCCTCGAACCGCTCCCGCCAGATATTCTTGGTGACGAGACGTTGCGGAATCTTCTCCTGCGCCAGAATTTCCGGGTGGACCCGCACGACGAGCAGCTCCTCGTAATAGGAGCGATTGAAAATGCCGATCCGTCCGCGTTCCGGCAGCGCGATCATGCTGCGCCACATGAAGTCGTGATCCAGCTCCTTCGATGACGGCTGTTTGAACGAGAACACCTGACAGCCCTGCGGATTGACGCCGGACATCACATGCTCGATGGCGCTGTCCTTGCCCGCGGCGTCCATGCCCTGAAAGATCAAAAGCAGCGACCAGCGATCATGCGCATAGAGCTTCTCCTGCCCATCGCGCAGCCGCAACCGGTTGGCCTCGAGCAACTCCTTGGCCTTGTCCTTGTCGATCCCGCCTTTCTCGCCGGTTTTGTGCGATTTGAGGTGGAATTCATCCGAGCCATCGATCCTGAACGGATCGACATAACGCGACAGATTGGCCTTAGACGATCCGCTGGCCTTCGATGATTTACCGTTCTTGCCCATCGCACACTCCACTCGATGACCCAACGCTACATGAGTGCAAAAAGGTCCGCCAGCGTCGCTTTTCCGGTCATGCCATGTTAGCGTTTCCAAACATGACCACAGCCGCCATTGCCTTCGATCGTGTCACAAAAAGTTTCGACGGCGGACGTGTCCGCGCAGTGGATGACGTGTCGCTCGACATCCAGCCGGGCGAATTTCTCGCCATCGTCGGCGGATCCGGCTCCGGCAAGACCACGCTGCTGCGGATGACCAATCGCCTGATCGAGCCGGACGGCGGCACAATTTCGATCCACGGCGAAGACATCCGGACCACCGATCCGATCGGGCTGCGCCGCAGCATCGGTTATGTTTTTCAGAGCGCCGCATTATTTCCGCATATGAGCGTCGGCCGGAACATCGGCGTGACACCCAGATTGCTGGATCAACCTAGCGGGCAGATCGATGCGCGGATCGACGAACTGATGGATCTCGTCCAGCTCGACCGTGCGCAATACCGCAACCGGATGCCGCATGAACTGTCCGGCGGACAGCGCCAGCGGGTCGGCGTGGCGCGGGCACTGGCCGCGAACCCGAAGATCGTCCTGATGGACGAACCGTTCGGCGCGCTTGACCCGTTGACGCGCGATGCCCTGACCGAGGATTACAAGACGCTCCATCAAAAACTCGGCCTCACCACCGTGATGATCACCCATGATATGGCGGAAGCGTTGCTGCTCGCGGATCGCGTCGCGGTGATGCATGGGGGAAAACTGCTGGCACAGGGCACCGCAGCCGATCTCGAAAAAGCCGACGACTCTTATGTGCAAGATCTGCTGCGGACGCCGCGCCGCCAGGTCGAACGGTTGCAATCGTTGCTGTCGGGCGCTGCGCGATGATGAGCGATCCGCGCTGGCACGAGGCCTGGATTCGGCTGCCGGATTATCTCGCCAATCATGTGCGCGTCAGCCTCACGGCGTTGGCGATCGGCCTTGCGGTCAGCCTTCCCCTGGCGCTGATCGCACGGCGGCGCCCGGTGCTGCGCGGCACACTGCTCGCCGTCGCCAGCATCGTGCAGACGATTCCGGGGCTTGCCCTGCTCGCGCTGTTCTATCCGCTGCTGCTGGCGCTTGCGCACTTATCGTTGAAATGGCTGGGCTTCGACTTTTCCGCGTTCGGCTTTTTGCCCGCTGTGCTGGCGCTGGCGCTCTACAGCATGCTGCCGGTGCTGCGGAATACCATCACCGGACTGCACGGCATCGATCCGGCCATCCTTGAGGCGGCCGACGGCGTCGGCATGACCAGCACACAAAAACTTGTGGCGGTCGAACTGCCGCTGGCGCTGCCGGTGATGATGGCCGGCATTCGCACCGCCGCGGTCTGGGTGATCGGCACCGCTACGCTGTCGACCCCGATCGGCCAGACCAGTCTCGGCAACTACATCTTCGCCGGACTGCAAACGCAAAACTGGGTATTCGTGCTGTTCGGCTGCGCGGCGGCGGCGCTGCTCGCGATCATCGTCGATCAATTGCTCGCGCTGATCGAGAACGGGTTCCGGTTGCGCCGCCGCTGGCGTGTTGCGCTGGGTGCGCTCGGCCTCGTCGCGCTGGTGCTCGCCGCGCTCGCCCCCACGATGGGACGCGGAAAAACGAATTACATCGTCGGCGCCAAGACCTTCACCGAACAATACGTGCTGGCGTCGCTGCTGACCGAGCGGATCGATGCGGCGGGACTTTCCGCTTCGCCGCGCGAGGGCCTGGGCTCCAATGTCATTTTCGAGGCGCTGGCTTCGGACGACATCGACGTTTACGTCGATTACACAGGCACATTGTGGCTGAATCAGTTGAAGCGGACCGCAACGCCGCCGCGCGAACAGTTGATTGCCGATTTGAGAAAAACCCTCGCGGACAAATATCACATCACGCTGTTTGGCTCGATCGGCTTCGAAAACGCCTATGCGCTGGTGATGCCGAAAAAACGCGCCGAGGCGCTCGGCATTCGCACGATCGCCGATCTCGCCGCCCATTCCGGGCAAATGACGATCGCGGGTGATTACGAATTCTTTTCCCGGCCAGAATGGGCGGCGTTGCAGAAAACCTATGGCCTGAGCTTTCACCACCAGCGGCAGATGCAGCCGGACTTCATGTACGCTGCCGTCGAGACCGGCGATGTCGATGTCATCGCGGGCTATACCAGCGATGGCCTGATCGCGAAGTACGATCTGGTGGTGCTCGACGATACCGCACATGCGATTCCGCCTTACGACGCGGTGATCCTGCTGTCGCCAAACCGCGCGAACGACGAGAAGCTGAAGTCGGCTTTGTCGCCTTTGAAAAACGCCATCGATATCGCCACCATGCGCGCGGCCAATCTGCGCGCCTCGGGCAACGATGCATCAAGCTCGTCTGATCAGGTGGCGCGCTGGCTGTGGCAGCAGATTTCGAAACGCAAGCCCTAGCGGCCGAACAGCCCGACGATCGTGCCGACCCCCTTGGCGTGACCATCAAGCTTCTGCATCAGTTCATCACGCGTCAGGCCCGGCGCAAGCGCCTTCGGATCGAGGTCGGTCGCGATCAGGCTGAAATTGTAATGGTGCAGTCCGGTGTTTGCCGGCGGGCATGGGCCGGTATAGACATTCTGCTGCGCTGTATTCCTGCCGCCGGTGAATTTATCCGAAGGCTGGCCGACCTCTCCTTCCGCAAAACCGCGAAGGTCCGCCGGGATGCCGTAGGCGACCCAGTGATAAACGCCGAGGCCGGAGCGGCCATCGGGATCGAAAACCACAAAGGCAAAGCTTCTGGTTCCGGCCGGAGGCTCGTTCCACGACAGCGGAGGCGAGATGTTTTCGCCGACGCAGTTGGGATTGGCTTTGATCGCGCCTGCGTTTCGGACGCTCAGCAGGCCACCATCCTTGAATGTCGCTGATGTGACCAGCAGCGGATCGGCAAACGCCACGGCAGATGGCCAAGCCGCAAGCGTGGCCGCGGCGATGCCGGCTTTGAAAAGCATTGAACGGAAACCAGCCATGACGTCCTCCCTCGGTTATTTTAGGTACAAAAATGCAACGCGCGCGGCAGCCGATCAAGCCACCGCGCGCTCACATCGAGTTTAGGGAGTTTCTTGGTTTTGGCCTTAGTTCTTGGCCTTAGTTCTTGGCCTTGTCGACCAATGCGCCCTTCTTGATCCACGGCATCATGTCGCGCAGGCGTGCGCCCACTTCCTCGATCTGGTGCTTGTTGGCGCGGGCGCGGGTCGCCTTGAACGAAGCCTGGTTGACCTTGTTCTCGAGCATCCAGTCGCGGGCAAACTTGCCGGACTGAATGTCGTCGAGCACGCGCTTCATCTCCGCCTTGGTCTCCGGGGTGATGATGCGCGGGCCGGTGACATACTCGCCGTACTCGGCGGTGTTCGAGATCGAGTAGTTCATGTTGGCGATGCCGCCTTCATAGATCAGGTCCACGATCAGCTTCAGTTCGTGCAGGCACTCGAAATAGGCCATCTCCGGCGCGTAGCCGGCTTCCACCAGCGTTTCGAAACCGGCGCGGATCAG
>JAIENY010000051.1 GCA_019750915.1 Xanthobacteraceae bacterium | reverse complement strand
TCAATATCGACGCCGATTGGCGTTGTTGCGCCACGCGTGGCGATCGGCATCGCATCGACCGCCGCAGGCGCCATGATCAGAATTATGGCTGACAGGACAGCTGCGTGCCGCAGCCGCACGGACAGATTCACCGGCAGAACTTGATGTCGCGTCATGGGGCAAGCCTCGGGCGGCATGAGAATCACGCGATCCTAGATCGGGCTTCGTTAATCCTTCATCAACCAACACTGGCGGCTTTGGCGTGCAGCCCTATAATTGAGCCGCGGCCATCATCGAATGCAGGCTCCTTGTCTCCGGCCACCGGCTTTGCCAGACTCGGCCTCAGATTTTACAGGCACGTCATGTCACTGATCCGGCTTTACCTGCGCGTTCTCGACCAACTCGGCAAGGAAACGCGGCTGGCATGGGCCCTCGCCGTCGCCAATCTGCTGTTGGCAATCGCGCAGTTCGCAGAGCCTGTGCTGTTCGGCCGCATCGTCGACGTGCTCTCAAGCAATCCTGACGGCGGGAACGCCGCCAATGTGCTGCCTGCCCGCTCCCCATGGCCGCTGTTGGCAGCATGGGTGGCGTTCGGGTTGTTCACCATCGTCTGCAATGCCGTTGTTGCCTGGAACGCAGACCGGCTGTCCCATCGCCAGCGCCAGGCGGTGCTGACGAGCTATTTCGACCACATCATGCAACTGCCGCTGACATTTCACAGCGGCACGCATTCGGGCCGGCTGATGAAGGTGATGCTGCAAGGCACCGACGCCCTGTGGCGGTTGTGGCTCAGCTTCTTCCGCGAACATTTTGCCGCGATCGTTTCGCTGTTCGTGCTCCTGCCGCTGTCGCTCTACATCAACTGGCGGCTGGCGACCCTGCTGTTCGTGCTTTGTATTCTGTTCACGGCCCTGACCACGCTGGTGGTGCGGAAAACCTACAGCCTGCAGATGAAGGTCGAGGAATATTACAGCGATCTTGCCGCGCGGGCCTCCGACGCGCTGGGCAACGTGGCGCTGGTGCAGAGCTTTGTTCGCGTTGAGGCTGAGGTGCAGGGACTGCGTGGGGTCGCCAACAACCTGCTCTCCGCGCAGATGCCTGTGCTGTCGTGGTGGGCGCTGGTTGCGGTGATGACGCGGGCCTCGACGACAATCACCATTCTGGCGATCTTCGTCGTCGGCATCTATCTGCACGGCCAGGGACTGGCGAGCGTCGGCGAGATCGTGATGTTCGTATCGTTCGCAACCATGTTGATCCAGAAACTCGAGCAGGTCGTCAGCTTCATCAACAACGTATTCATGGAAGCGCCGCGGCTGCGCGAGTTCTTCGATGTGCTTGACGCTGTGCCTGCGGTGCGCGACCGGCCCGACGCGATCGATCCGGGCCGCCTGAAGGGTCTTGTCGAATTCAGCGATGTCTCGTTTTCCTATGACGGCAAGCGCCCGGCGATCGAGGACCTCACCTTCACAGCTTTGCCGGGAGAAACCATCGCGCTGGTGGGCGAGACAGGAGCCGGCAAATCGACCGCGATCGCGCTTCTGCACCGCGCGTTCGATCCGCAATCGGGCTTCATCAAAATCGACGGGATGGACATCCGCGGCATCACGCTTGCGGCTCTGCGCCGGAATATCGGCGTGGTTTTTCAGGAAGCGTTGCTGTTCAATCGTTCGATCGCCGAGAATCTGCGTGTCGGCAAGCCGGACGCCACCGACGAGGAATTGCGCGACGCCGCCGCCGGAGCCCAGGCCCTCGACTTCATCGAGCGCAGCGAGAAGAAATTCGAGACCAACGCGGGCGAACGCGGCCGCATGCTCTCCGGCGGCGAACGCCAGCGGCTTTCGATCGCTCGCGCGCTTTTGAAAAATCCGCCGATCCTCATTCTCGATGAGGCGACCTCGGCACTCGACGCCGTGACCGAGGCCAAGGTCAACGCCGCACTCGACAAGGTGATGCAGGGTCGCACCACTTTCGTAATCGCACATCGCCTATCCACCATCCGCAACGCCACCCGTATTCTGGTGTTCGACAAGGGACGGGTGATCGAAAGCGGAACCTTTGATGAACTCGTCAGCCGAGGCGGCTATTTCGCCTCTCTCGCACGTGCCCAGTTCATGGTTCAGGATGCAGCCAATGCTCCGAAGCCGATCGCAATTGAAAAGCTGTGATCGAAAGGACCTTATCTGGCCGAAATTTGGCCTATTTCCTGCTTGAATGAAACGCCGAGACTGGCCCTCATCCATAAGCCAGTATAGATTTGGGGCTTATTCGGTTTGAAGCGTCCGCACGGACATCAAATCGTGGTGCCAGACGTCATTCGAATTCTTTCGAAAGCAACAGACCGGAATCCTGCGTGACCTACTTTGCACTTCGACGAGCGACGCTGTTACGTACACTCTTGATGGGTGTCATCGCGACGGTTTTCGCTGGACTGTCTGTCACCGCAGCGCATGCCGAAGCCACGCTTCTGATCGAGGCCGACACCGGCAAGGTGCTGCAGGCCGAGAACGCGACCTATCCCTGGCACCCGGCCTCGTTGACCAAGCTGATGACCGCTTATGTGACGCTTTACAATGTGAAGCAAGGCCGCATCAATCTGAACACCCTGTTTACCGTTTCGCCGACTGCCGTCGCGCAGGCTCCTTCGAAAATGGGATTACCGGCTGGTACGCAAGTCACCGTCGACAATGCGCTGAAGATGATGATGGTAAAGTCGGCTAACGACATGGCGGTGGTGCTCGCAGAAGGCGTCGGCGGTTCGGTCGATGGCTTCAGCGCCATGATGAATGCGACTGCTCAACGCCTCGGCATGACGCAGACCAGCTACGTCAATCCGAATGGCCTGCCGGCCGACGCGCAAATCACCTCGGCACGTGATCTCGGCATCCTGGCGAGGGCATTCATTCGCGACCTGCCGGAATACGAATACTTCGTCCACATTCCCGGCATCAAGTTCGGCCGCCGTGTGACAATGAACTTCAACAAGCTGCTCGGACGCTATCCAGGCGCCGACGGCATGAAGACCGGTTTTATCTGCGCATCCGGCTTCAATCTCATTGCGTCCGCGACCCACAACAACAAACGCCTGATCGCCATCGTGCTCGGCGCCCCCTCCTCCGCACAGCGTGCCGTCAAGGCGGTGCAGTTGCTAGAGAAGGGATTTAACGGCAACAAGCTGGCTTGGCTGCGGCCCACGCTCGGTACCGTCGATCAACTGGCCCCGATCGACGCGACACCGCCCGACCTGCGCGACGAAATGTGTGGACCAAAGCGCAAGCGCCCTCCGGCCGAGAACGAAGACGACGATGTCGAGGTGAGTGTCGATAACAGGAGTGATTCCGCCACTCCATCGCTCGCATTCGCCGGCCTTCCGACGCCGACCTTGAAAGCGGCGGATCTGATGGCGTTGCCCGCCACCCCGGCGCAACCGGTGATTGTTTATACCGGTCCGGCTCGCTCGGGCGAAGCAGTGCTCGCTGCCGACGCGGCGGAGACGGCGCGGCAGGAAGCCATAAGCGCCAAGCGCCATCGTAAGGGTAAAGGACACAAGACTGCCGCCAAACCCGGAGCAACGACATCCGAGGCGGACGCCAAGCCTGCGACCGCAGCAGCCAAACCGAAGGCTGCCGATAAACCTGTCGCCAAGCCGCTTGCCAATGCAGCGACACCACCTGCGGCCAAGCCGGCCTCCACCGCCAAGCCCGCAGCCAAACCCGCGAGGCCCAAGCCTAAAGACAGCGGCAAACCGGCCGCAGCGCAAAAAACCGACACCGCACCGAAGACTTAACCAGCATTGGATGACGGTGCACCCACCACCTTGTCATGACATAGCGGGACCGTAATATCTCCATGAACGCGATGCGCGTGACATCGCGCCCCGGGGGAAGCATGGATCGTATTTGGCTCAAGAGCTATCCGCCCGGCGTTCCGTTCGACGTCGATCCCGGCCAGTATCCCTCTCTTGTCGATCTCATCGATGAAAGTCTGAAGCGATTCTCCGACCGCACGGCTTTTATCTGCATGGGGCACGGCGTGAGTTACCGGCAGTATGACGAAATGTCGGCGGCGCTCGCGGCTTATTTCCAGAGCCTTGGTTTGAGCAGAGGCGCACGCATTGGCGTGATGATGCCAAACATTCTGCAACATCCGATCGCGACGACCGCCGCTCTGCGTGCGGGGTACACCGTCGTCAATATCAATCCGCTCTATACGCCGCGCGAACTGGAGATCCAGTTAAATGACAGTGGCGCCGAGGCGATCGTGGTGCTGGAGAATTTCGCGGTCACACTGCAAAAAATCCTCCACGAAACGCCCGTGAAGCATGTGATCGTCGCCTCATTGGGCGACCTGCTTGGGCTGAAGGGCATCGTCGTCAATCTTGTGGTGCGTCATATCAAGAAGCTCGTGCCGCACTTCTCCCTGCCTGACGCGGCCACATTTAACGACGCGTTGAGCGAAGGACGCAAACAGAAGTTCCAGAAGCCCGTCATTGCTCCGGAACATACCGCGTTCCTGCAATATACCGGCGGGACCACAGGTATCGCGAAGGGAGCCGTGCTGCTTCATCGCAACGTCGTCGCGAACGTGCTGCAGAACGATGCATGGTTGCAGCCAGCCCTTGCGAAGAAAAAGGATAACGATCAGTTCCTGCTGGTTGGCGCGCTGCCGCTTTATCACATCTTTGCGCTGACGGCCTGCTTCCTGCTCAGTCTGCGCGCGGGCGGGTGCACGCTGCTTGTGCCGAATCCACGAGACATTCCGGGATTCATCGCCGAATTGAAAAAGTATCGCGTGCACAGCTTTCCGGCAGTCAATACACTTTTCAATGCCCTGCTGAATGCTCCGGGTTTTGACGAGATCGATTTTTCGCGGCTGGTTGCCTGCGCTGGCGGCGGCATGGCCGTTCAGCAACATGTCGCCGAGACGTGGAAAAAGCGTACAGGCTGCGCGATCGTCGAAGGCTATGGGCTGTCCGAAACCTCGCCGGTGCTGACCTGCAATCCCTCGGCCAGCGAGACATTCAATGGCACCATCGGCCTGCCGGTGTCCTCCACGTTCATCTCGATCAAGGACGACGCGGGCAACGATTTGCCGATCGGCAGCACGGGAGAAATCTGCGCCAAAGGACCGCAGGTGATGGCCGGTTACTGGAACAGGCCGGATGAAACCGCGGCGGTGATGACGTCCGACGGCTTCTTCCGCACCGGAGACATCGGCGTGATGGACCCCAACGGCTATGTGAAAATCGTTGATCGGAAAAAGGATATGATCATCGTGTCCGGTTTCAATGTTTATCCCAACGAGGTCGAGGAAGTCTTGGCAAGCCACCCTGGCGTGCGAGAGTGCGCTGTGATCGGAGTGCGGGACGAAAAATCGGGTGAACTACCGAAGGCTTTCGTGGTGAAGAAAGACGACAGCCTGACTGAGGCGGCATTGATCGCGTTCGCAGCCGAACGTCTGAGCAGATACAAGGTCCCGAAGCACATTGCGTTCAGAGACGAGCTTCCCAAATCCAATGTCGGGAAAATCTTGCGGCGTGCACTGCGCGACGAACAGGATTCCTCCCACCATCCATGAGCCCAGACGACATCATTTCATTCTGGCGCGCGGCCCGACCTGACCGATGGTTCAAGTCTAACCCCGCATTCGATGCAGAAATCCGTCACCGGTTCGATGGTGCACGGCGCAGCGCCCGTGACGGCGAATTGGATGAATGCGACCAAACAGTAAGCGGCATGCTCGCCCTGATCCTTCTGCTCGATCAGTTTTCCCGCAACATGTTCCGTGGCCAGCCCGAAGTCTTCGCTACAGACGCCCTCGCACGCGGCCTTGCTCACGCATGATCGCGGACGGCGGCAACATGAAAGTCGATCCGGTCCTGCAGCAGTTTGTCTACATGCCGCTGATGCACTCCGAAAATCTTGTCGATCAGGCGCATTGCGTGGCACTGTTCGAAACAACCGGCGATCCCAACAACATCAAGCATGCCAGAATCCACGCCGACATTATCCGGCGGTTCGCCCGTTTTCCGCATCGGAACTCCGGGCTCGGGCGCAGGACGACGGACCAGGAAGTTGCGTTCCTCGACGAGGGTGGATTCGCGGGGTAGGTCCGCACGTCCAATGAAATGTTAACGAATCCTTGCTAGCCACAACCATCGCCGCATGCGCGGTTTTGCGAACGATCTGCCGTGACCGCTATGGATGCCGAAAGCGCGACAAAAAGCCCTCCGGGTCTAATCGACCGGTTGCGCGCGATGCTGACCGGCACCAGCGAAGCGTCGCTCACCAAACGCCTGGCTGGCACCGTCTTCATCATCCGCGTGCTGAGCGCCGGCCTCGCGTATTTTTCGCAAGTGCTGCTGGCTCGCTGGATGAGCGGATCCGATTATGGCATTTATGTTTATGTCTGGACCTGGGTGCTTCTGCTCGGCAGCGTGCTCGATTTCGGGTTCGCGGTGTCGGCGCAGAAAATCATCCCGGAGTATCGCGGCAGCGGAGAGCATGCCTTGCTGCGCGGCTTCCTGTTCGGCAGCCGTGCGGTCACCTTCGCAGCCTCCAGCGTCATCGCGCTCGTGCTCGCCGGCCTCGTGCGAACTCTCACGCCGCAGATCGGGGCCGGACTTGAAGTTCCGCTTTATATCGGCTGTCTGACGCTACCTGCCTTTGTCGTCGCCAACACGCAAGACGGCATCGCTCGGTCTCATGACTGGATGCGCCTCGGCCTGATGCCGCAATTCGTGATCCGCCAAACGCTGATCATCGGACTGACCGCTGGCGCTGTGGTTCTCGGGCTGCATCTCGGCGCGACAGCCGCGATGCTGGCGAGCGCCGCAGCGGTGTGGATCGCAATGCTGGGGCAGATGGCCGTGCTCAACCGCAGGCTCGGCGCAAGCGTCGAGCGCGGCGCCAAGTCCTACGATCTGCGCAACTGGCTCAGCGTCTCGCTGCCGATCATGATGGTAGAAGGCTTCTATCTTTTGCTGTCTTACACCGACATTCTGGTGCTGCAGCAATATCGCTCGGCTGAGGACGTTGGCGTGTATTTCGCTGTGGTAAAAACGCTGGCGCTGGTCTCTTTCATCCATTACGCGATGTCGGCGACGACCGCGCATCGCTTCACCGAATATTATGCGGCGGGTGACACCGACCGGTTATCGGCCTACGTCGCGCACGCGATCAAATGGACGTTCTGGCCCTCGCTCGTGGCTACGCTGGCTTTGCTGGCGGCTGGAAAACCGCTGCTCTGGCTGTTCGGACCGCAATTTACCGGCGGCTACGGCATCATGTTCGTGGCCTCGCTCGGTCTCCTTGCGCGGGCCGCGATCGGACCGGTCGAGCGCCTGTTGAACATGAGCGGCAACCAGAACACCTGCGCCCTGGCCTATGCGCTGGCGTTTGTGATGAACATGGTTTTGTGCGTGCTGATGGTGCCCAGATTCGGAGGTTACGGCGCAGGCGCCGCAACCTCGCTGTCGCTGATCTTCGAGACGGTGCTGCTGTTCTGGATCACAAAACGTCGCCTCGGCCTGCACGTTTTCGCGTTTGGAAAAAGCTGACGACTACTCCGCCGTCCAGCCGCCATCGATCGACAGATTAGCGCCGGTGATCTGGCTTGCATCGTCGCTGCACAGATAGACCGCGAGTGCTGCAACCTGCTCCGACGTCACGAACTCCTTGGTCGGCTGCGCCTCCAGGAGAACGTCGTGGATCACCTGTTCCTTGGTGAGGCCCCGCGCCTTCATGGTTTCAGGAATCTGCTTTTCCACCAGAGGCGTCCAGACATAGCCGGGGCTGATGGCGTTGCACGTGATCTTGAAGGTCGCAACTTCCAGCGCCACCGTCTTAGTCAGCCCCGCGATCCCGTGCTTGGCGGAGACGTAGGCGGACTTGAACGGCGAGGCCACTAGCGAGTGGGCCGATGCGGTGTTGATAATGCGTCCCCAGCCACGTTTCTTCATGCCGGGCACCGCCGCGCGAATTCCATGAAACGCGGATGACAAATTGATGGCGATGATCTGGTCCCATTTCTCGACGGGAAACTCCTCGACCGGCGAGACGAACTGCACGCCCGCATTGTTGATCAGGATATCGACCGAGCCGAAGGTTTTCTCGCCGAGTGCAACCATCCCGGCAATCTCGTCCGGCTTTGTCATGTCCGCCGGAGAATAAACCGCGCGGACCTTGAAATCGGTCTCGATTGCAGAGCGCTCCTTTTCAATATCGGCCGGGGTGCCGAACCCGTTGATCACAACATTGGCGCCCGCCTTGGCCAGCGCCCGCGCGTAGGCCAGTCCGATGCCGCTGGTTGATCCGGTGACGACTGCCGCCCTGCCTGCCAATGATGTCATGATTGCTCCTGTGTGCTGCGACGATACAGGAGAACGTGCCGTCTGTCCGCCGCCGCGTCAACGCGACCATGGATGCAAAAGTCAGTGATCCGGCTGCGCGAGAATCAAAGTCCAGAACACCTTGTACTTCGATTTTGGCGCATAGACCGCCGCGATGCCCATTTTCGAGACACCGGTTGCCAGCATGTTGTCCCGGTGCGGCGGGGAATCACGCCAGCCAGAAAACGCTTCGGCCAATGTGTGATAGCCGGCCCCGATATTCTCAACCGCCTTGGACGCATCGAAGCCGGAGGTCTTCACGCGTTTACCGAAGGGGGCCGCAACGTCGTGATCGAGCTTGTTTTTATTCGCCATCGCGCGCGACTGGGTTTCCGCCGCCGCCATCAGTTCCGGGTCGATCGTCACCGCGCCCAGACCGTTATTCTGGCGGTATTGCGAGATCATCGAAGCGGCCGCATTGGCGTCGAGTCTGGCATCGGCACTCGCCATACTGACATAGAATGACGGCTCCTCTGTCGGCTTCTCGTTACCGGCACAACCGGCAAGCGCGATCAATCCCAGAATGGCAGCGATAATCCGATACATGCGCACAAAGCCCCTCGTCGAGGGCCGTTGTTGCACACCAACCGTGGCTGAAAGGTGAACGCCGCACCGTTTTTCAGAAGACCGACCGGTCAGGCCGCCGCGAACAGACGGAACCGGCGCGGTTGAAGACCGATCACATCTCCCGGTTTGATCGAACGGTCGCGCGGCGCATCGATCTCGATCAACCGCTCCTCGCCACCGACATGCAGAGCGATGTCGGCCCGCTGGGTAGGACCGAACGCTCGAACGCTTTTTACGTTGCCGTCAAACACACCGCTGCCGGCCGCGCCCACCAATACGTCGTGACGCCGGATAAACAGGTGCGATGGTCCCGGAAGCGCTGTTCCGACCTCGAGGTTGAGGACCTTGTCGCCCAGTCTGATATGCCCGTCCGCGACCTTTACAGGCAATACGATCGACTCGCCGATGAAGCCGTGCACGAACGCGGTAGCTGGATTGTCGTACACATCGCAGGGGCTGCCGACCTGTTCGATTTTTCCCTTGTCCATCACCACCACGCGGTTAGCGACTTCGAGCGCTTCTTCCTGATCGTGGGTCACGAAGATCGACGTGACGTGAATCTCGTCATGCAATTGACGCAGCCAGCGACGCAGTTCCTTGCGAACCTTGGCATCGAGCGCACCGAATGGTTCGTCGAGCAGAAGAATGCGCGGTTCGATGGCGAGCGCACGCGCCAGCGCGATGCGCTGGCGTTGCCCGCCGGACAACTGACTTGGGTAGCGATCGGAAAGCCAGTCCAATTGCACCAGGTCCAGCAGATCCTTCACCCGTTTGCGGATTTTTTCCTCGCTCGGGCGCGTCTTGCGCGGCTGGACGCGCAGGCCAAACGCCACATTCTCGAACACACTCATGTGCCGGAACAAGGCATAGTGCTGAAACACAAAACCGACATTTCGCTCGCCGGCGCCCCGCGAGAGCGCATCTTCACCATCAAAATTCACGCTGCCACTATCAGGCCAATCGAGCCCGGCGATGATGCGCAGCAGTGAGGTCTTGCCAGAGCCGGATGGGCCGAGCAGCGCCACCAGCTCGCCGGTCTCCACCCGCAGGCTCACATTATCGAGCGCGGTAAAGTTACCGAACTTCTTGATGATGTTACGAACTTCAATTGTCACTTTCAGAACTTCCTTCCACGATCTGGCTTTCGAGCACCGTCTTGGCGACCAGGGTGACCAGAGCCAAAAATGCCAATAGCGAAGCAACCGCGAACGCAGCCACGAGCTGATACTCGTTGTACAGGATTTCAACCAGTAGCGGCATGGTGTTGGTTTCGCCTCGGATGTGACCGGAGACGACAGACACCGCACCGAATTCCCCCATGGCGCGGGCGTTACAGAGCAACACGCCATAAAGAACGCCCCATTTGATATTCGGCAGCGTGACGCGCAAGAATGTCCGCAACCCCGAGGCGCCAAGCGAAATCGCGGCCTCCTCTTCCTGCGTGCCCTGCTCCTGCATTAGTGGGATCAGTTCGCGCGCGACGAAGGGGAATGTCACGAAGGTCGTCGCCAGCACAATGGCGGGAGTTGCAAACAAAATTTGAACGTCATGTGCCAGCAGCCATGTGCCAAAAAAGCCCTGCGCGCCAAACAGCAATACGAAGACCAGGCCGGAAATCACGGGACTGACCGAGAACGGCAAATCAATCAGGGTGATGAGCAGGGTTTTGCCCCTGAAATCAAATTTGGCGATAGCCCAGGCTGCGATGACACCGAAAAAAAGATTGAGGGTCACAGAGACCGCCGCTGCGGCCAGCGTCAGCAGAATCGCCGCGCGGGTTTCCGACCCCGTGAGCGCGTCGAAGTAGGCACTGACACCTTTCGAAAGGGCCGTCGTGAAAACAAGGATCAATGGCAACACGACAAAGACCGACAAGAACGTCATCGCGAAGGTTGTGATCGCAACTCGAACCCAGCGCGGTTCAGTACGGACGCCGCCGCGAGCCAGCGGCGGCGCCACGACAACCTGAGTTTCATCGGCGGCCCCGAAAATAATCATGCGGGTCTCGCTGTACCGTGTAACTGCGCCCAGCGCTGAATGCGATTGATGATGAAGATGATAATGAACGCGACCACCAGCATGACGACCGCGATCGCGGTCGCATCTGCATAGCGAAATTCGGAAAGGCGGATCACGATCAGGAGCGGCGCGATCTCGGAGACGTTGGGCAAATTGCCAGCGATAAAGATTACTGACCCGTATTCGCCCACGGCGCGTGCGAACGCCAGCGCAAAGCCGGTGAGGATGGCAGGCAGCAGGCTCGGCAAGATCACCCTGGTGACGATCTGCCAGCGATCAGCGCCAAGGCTTGTGGCGGCCTCTTCGAGCTCCACCTCAAGATCGGCCAGCACCGGCTGGACAGTGCGGACAACAAAAGGAATGCCAATAAAGATCATCGCGACAAAAATGCCGAGCGGCGTGAAGGCAACCTTGATACCAAGTGCGGCAAGCGGCGCGCCGAGCCATCCGTTCTGGGAGAACAGCGCGCTGAGCGCAACGCCCGCAACAGCGGTCGGCAGCGCGAACGGAATGTCCACGATGGCGTCAAACAGGCGATGCCCCGGGAAACGATAACGGACCAACGCCCACACCACCAAAACGCCTGCCACAAGATTGACCAAAGCGGCTGCAAACGACAGGCCGAAAGAAATGCCTAACGCATGGAGTGTACGCGGGCTCGTGACTGTCGCGATGAACTGGCCGAAACTAAGCTCGCTGGTCTTAATGAACAGCCCGGCGAGTGGAATTAGAATAAGTAGCGTCAGCCAGGTCAGAGTCAGCCCCAGAGTGAGGCCGAATCCCGGCAATACACTTTTTTGCTTCCTTGCAACGCCCACAACAGCCTCATTGCCAATCAAAATGCTGCCGGATCGGCTACGATCCGGCAGCATACAGCCTGTTTTCAGTTCCTGTAGATCTGATCGAAGACGCCGCCATCACTGAAGTGTTCCTTCTGCGCCTTTGTCCATCCGCCGAAAACGTCGTCGACTGTGAACAGATCGACCTTAGCGAAATTGTCCGCATACTTCTCGGCGACGTCTGCATCGCGAGGCCGATAAAAATTACGCGCGGCAATTTCCTGACCTTCCTTGGTGTACCAGTATTTCAGGTACGCCTCGGCGACAGCGCGCGTGCCCTTCTTATCGACAACCGTGTCGACGACAGCTACCGGGGGCTCCGCGAGGATCGAAATGGAAGGCACGACAATCTCGAACTTGTCTTTGCCAAACTCCTTCACCGCCAGATAGGCTTCGTTCTCCCAGGCGATCAACACATCTCCAACGCCACGCTCCACAAACGTCACCGTCGAGCCGCGCGCGCCGGTGTCGAGGACCGGGACCTTCTTGTAGAGGTTCGCGACAAAATCCCTGGCCTTGTCCGCAGAACCAGTTTTCTTCAGCTCATAGCCCCATGCCGCCAAATAATTCCAGCGTGCGCCGCCGGACGTCTTTGGGTTAGGCGTAATCACGCTGACACCGGGCTTGAGCAAATCGTCCCAGTCCCTGATGCCCTTCGGATTGCCCTTGCGGACAAGGAAGACGATCGTCGAGGTATAGGGCGAAGAATTATCGAGCAGACTCTTCTGCCAGTCTTTTTTCAACAAGCCCTTGTTCGCGATCGCGTCAATGTCATAAGCAAGCGCAAGCGTCACCACGTCGGCCCGCAAACCGTCGATCACACTGCGCGCCGATGCACCGGAGCCTGAATGCGATTGTTTGATCTCAACCGTTTTGCCGGTTTCTTTCTGATAAGCAGCAGAAAAAGCCTTGTTGAAATCGACATAAAGCTCGCGGGTTGGATCGTATGAAACGTTCAGCAACGAATAATCGGCGGCGAAAGCGGATCCCGCCCAAAAAAATCCCGCGGCGACCAAAAGAATACGACGAACCATTCAAATCTCCATTCGAACTGGCAGCTGCATAGCTCCCAGAAGAACCTAGAAACTCTGGAACTACGATCGTTATGTCAACGAAAGCAGGTTTCTTTGTTTCGCGGGATGTTGAACGAAAATCCTATGAAGTCTTCACAACGTGAATGCCGCATTCTGTTTTTGCAAGGCCACGCCAACGCCCTGCACGGGCGTCCTCGTCCGACGCAGTACGGCTGGTGCACGGCATACATCCAACCGACGCGAAGCCCGACGCAACAAGAGGATGCGGCGGCAACTTGGCCGACGTAAAGACGGACTCCAATTCTTCCTGTGTCACATTGGCAAGCGGGTTGAATTTCAACCGGCGCCCATCGGCTTCAACGACAGAAATATTGGCGCGATCGCCGCCCTGGAACCTCTTGCGTCCGTTCAGCCACGCTGCGAACGGGGCCAGACCGCGCGCTAGCGGCTCGATCTTGCGAATGAAACAGCAGCGATCGGGATCGGAAAACCACAAATCCCGATCGGCGTCCTGCGTTGCGAGATCGTCAGCAAGCGGATGAATGGTTCGCACGTCCGTCAAACCCAGATGCGCAGTCAGTGCATCGCGGTAAGTCAGCGTCTCCTCGAACAGCCAGCCGGTATCAAGAAAGATCACCGGAATCGCGGGGTCGACGTCAGCAGCGAACTTCAACAGCGCCGCAGATTCGGCACCGAAGGACGAGACCAGCGCAAGCTGATCGCGCCCAACTTCGCTGAGGGCGGCTTCAATAATTTCAGTGGGCAAAGCATCGTGCAGGCGTGCATCCAGATCGCCCGCCCGTACCGACATAGCTGTCGCAGGCGAATCGATTACAACGGATGCACCGGCCGCCTTCACGAAGGCGCGCCCATCCGATGCAACGCAAGCCGGCGACGGAACGCCGTGATCGGCGTCTCGGCAGTCGGCTGGTAAAACACCGAGTAGCGTTTTGCCACCGTCGCGAACGCTTCCGCGTCGCTCTCCTTCACTACCTCGAATGCATCGAAACCGGCACGCAACATGAATACGAACTGATCGCGCAGCACCTGACCCGTCGCGCGGAGTTCGCCCTTGTAGGCATGGCGCTCGCGCAAGAGGCGTGCCTGTGAATACGCGCGTCCGTCACGAAAGGTCGGGAACGTCAGTGCGACCACCGCAAGCTGGGGCAAATAAGGCCTCAACTCGTCGAGTTCGCGATTGTTTGGCCAGATCACGCCAACGGGCCCCTGACGTGCAAGGATGCCCGTCGGATCGGCAAGAAAACGGCCTGCCGGAAGCAGGATCGCGCCGCCCTGCGGAATTTCGTCCTCCGCACCGACCTTGACGTACTCGTCGTGGACGATCGCGCTGTTCTTAACGAGTGGCATAAACACGCTCCTTGAACGGCGTAACGCCAAGGCGCTTCACCGTCTCGACAAACAATTCGTCCGGCCGCGCGCGCAGCGCGAGATAGGCCTCGACAATGTCCTCGATCACGTCGGCGACTTCATCGAACTTCACAGCGGGGCCGATCAGCTCGCCCATCTGCGCCTTCTCGTCGGCGCGGCCGCCGATGGTGATCTGGTAGAACTCCTCGCCGTTCTTTTCGACACCGAGAATGCCGATGTGACCGACATGGTGATGGCCGCAGGCATTGATGCAGCCCGAGATATTGATGTGCAGCCGGCCGATCATATTCGCGGTGTCGATGTTGGCAAACCGGCGGGTGATCTCCTGCGCGACCGGAATCGAACGCGCATTGGCCAGCGAGCAGTAATCCAGACCGGGGCAACAGATGATGTCGGTGACAAGATTGACGTTCGGCGTCGCAAGCCCCAGCGCGTCGAGCTTGCGCCAAAGCGCAGGCAGGTCACGTTGCGCGACATGCGGCAATGCCAGGTTCTGTTCATGGCCAACACGGATTTCGCCGAACGAATAGCGGTCAGCGAGATCGGCCAGCGCGTCCATCTGTTTGGCGGACGCATCACCGGGAGGGGCTCCAACCGGCTTTAGCGAGATCGTCACAATCGAATAACCCGGCACCTTATGCGGCGACACCGAGTTCTTCCGCCAGCCCTCAAAATGCGGTTCGGCGGCAGCGGCGCGCAACTCGCTCGGATCGTCGGCGAGCTTTTCATAAGCAGGATAGGTAAAGCGCGAGCGAATGTCCTCGACCTCGGCCTCTTCCAGCCTCAGAGCGCCCTCGCGCATTTGCTCCCACTCGTCCTCAACCTCTTGCCTGAACTTATCGATACCGAGATCGTGGACCAGGATCTTGATGCGCGCCTTGTAGATATTGTCGCGGCGCCCGTACTGATTGTAGACACGCAGGATCGCCTCGACATAGCTGAGGATATCGCGGTGACTGACGAATTCACTGATCACCTTGCCGATGAACGGCGTGCGGCCGAGCCCGCCACCGACCAGTACCTTGAATCCGATCTCGCCCTGCTCGTTGCGCAGAATACGGAGTCCGATGTCATGCACCTGGATCGCAGCGCGATCGTGTTCGGAGGCTGTGACCGCGAACTTGAACTTGCGCGGCAGAAAAGTGAACTCCGGATGCATCGTTGAGTACTGGCGGAGAATTTCCGACCACACCCGCGGATCATCGGCTTCGCCAGGCGCAACGCCGGCCCACTGATCCGAGGTGATGTTACGGATGCAATTGCCGCTGGTCTGCATGGCGTGGATACCGACGCCGGCAAGATGCTCGAGCACGTCCGGCAGATCCACCAGCTTAATCCAGTTGTATTGAATGTTCTGCCGCGTGGTGAAATGACCATAGCCGCGGTCATACTTGCGCGCGACATGCGCCAGCGCACGAAGCTGTTTGGAGGACATGGTGCCATAGGGAATGGCGACTCGCAGCATATAAGCGTGAAGCTGCAGATACACGCCGTTCATCAGGCGCAGCACCTTGAATTCGTCTTCGGTCAGTTCGCCCGAAAGACGGCGTGCGACCTGATCGCGGAATTCCGAAACACGCTCGTTAACGAGCGTCCGGTCGAGTTCGTCGTATTCATACATGATCGTTAATCCTAGGCGTCGACAGGCAGTTCGATGGTCACGCCCCGCGCGCGAATCTGCTCGCGCAGATTGCCTGGCTCGACCTCGCCTGAATTGGAGATTGTGACTGGCGCGATGTAGGATCCGATCGCGCCGAGATCGTCCTGCACCGCATCGGCCAGCAGCGCACGCGCTTCATCGGCGGTGCGCACGATCGCCGCGTCAGCCAGTACATTTGACCAGCCTTTCTTGGCCGTACGGTAGATCACGGCGCCATCGCCCGTGCGATTAGCGGTGATCATCGATGGACCGGTAATCTTGATTTTCTGCTGAAGCGGAGATGTCATTCTGCTGCCGATAAAAATTTAGCTTCGAGTTGAGCGAGGTCAGCTTCGAGCCCGGCTTTTGAAAGCCATGGACGCGAGCGCGAAACGACATCGCCGATGATGAGAATGGCTGGACCGGATTCCACCTGCTCAGCCAGCTCCGGAAGTTTGTCGAGCACGCCGACAACGGATTTGGCATCGGTCCGCGTCACGCGTGCGAAGACGCCGACAGGCGTTTGCGGAGAACGTCCCGCAGCGAGAAGGCCCTCGCGAATCGCGGGGGCAGCGGTGATGCCCATATAAATCACCAAGGTCATCCTGGTGTCGGTGAGCGCGGACCAGTCGACTGCTTCGGCGTCATGCGTCTTGTGCGCCGTCAGCAAGGTGATACGGGTCGCCATCTTGCGGAATGTCAGCGGCACCTCAAACTCCGAGGCTGCGCCCATTCCCGCGGTGATGCCTGGAATGACGGCATAAGCGACCCCCGCCTCGCGCAGTGCCGCGATCTCCTCGCCGCCGCGTCCAAAGATAAAAGAGTCGCCGCCTTTGAGACGCACGGCACGCTTGCCCTCGCGCGCGGCCTGGACCAGCAATTCATTGATCGCGTCCTGGCCGATACCAGGCTTGCCGATGCGCCGGCCAACGGACACGCGCGCAGCGTCCCGGCGCGCACGGTCGAGGACTTCAGCTGAAACCAGATCGTCGTAGAAGATAATGTCCGCGTCCTGCAGCGCGCGCAGTGCCTTCACAGTCAGAAGATCCGGATCGCCCGGACCCGCACCGACCAGCGTGACAAGGCCGCTGCCTTTGCCATTTGCAAAAGTGGCGGGATCGGCGATCGCCTGGAGTTCCTTCTCCGCCTCTGCGGTGCGTCCAGCGAGGATCAGGGCACCAATCGGACCATCCACAATGCGCTCCCAGAATTTGCGGCGGGCGGGGAATTCCGGCAGTCGCTCCTGCATCGGTTTGCGCCAGCGGCCGATAAAGTTCGCCAGATCACCGATGCGGGCCGGCAAAACGCTCTCGATCTTTTCACGGATACGCCGAGCCACAACGGGAGACGTTCCTCCGGTGCCGACCGCAACCACCACATCGCCGCGATCGACAATGGCTGGGAAAATGAAGGTCGAATGGACGAGATCATCCATGACGTTGACGGGAATCCCGACAGACTTCGCCCGGGCAGCCATGGCCTCGCCGATCTCACCCGCACCTGCACAGAGAATGGCGATCACGCCCTGGAGATCACCGGTGAGAGGGTCGCCGGGAATTCGCTGGATCCGGCCAATGCCTTCCTCGCCTGACCCCAGGCCATAATCGTCGTCCGTGGCGTGCCATCGCACAGTCGCTCCGGCCGCCAACAACAACCGCAGCTTCGCCCGCACGAGTTCTCCGGCACCGATCAGGACAATCGGTCCGGTTTGCAAGTCGAGGAAGATCGGTAGAAAGCGCATCGAAACTCCAACTCCCACTCCAGGGATTGACTGGAATTATTTTCTATATATGTATCTGGATGAGGCCGTAAAGAGAATTTAGTTCTCCTATTTTGCAGTGCTTCCAGAGAATTTCCACCCCCCAAACCACCGAAAAAGAGAATGTATCTTCACGTCATCGACCATGAGGGTCAGGAACACACCTTGGAAGGTCTCGAAGGCTGGCGCGTGATGGAGGTCATCCGTGATTGGGGCCTTTCGATCAAGGCAGAGTGCGGCGGCGCGTGCGCCTGCGCGACCTGCCACGTCTATATCGACAACGAGTGGGTTAACAAGCTTGTTCCCCCTACCGACGAGGAAGTCGACCGGCTGGACGAAGCCTTCTTCGTCGAATCCAATTCAAGGCTCGCCTGCCAAATTCTGATGACCGAGGACACCGACGGTCTGCGGGTCAAGCTCGCACCGGCGAGCGACTAGGCGTCACCCGTACAGAGGCCATCATGGATCATCTCGACGAGCTTGAAGCGCAAAGCATCTACATTTTTCGTGAGGCCTTTGCGCGGCTGAAGAAAATTGCGCTGCTTTGGTCGCTCGGCAAAGATTCCAATGTGATGATCTGGCTGGCGCGCAAGGCGTTCCTCGGCAAAATGCCGTTTCCGGCCCTTCATGTTGATACCGGAAAGAAATTTCCGGAAATGTACGCCTTTCGCGATGCGTACGCGAAAGAGTGGGGCCTCGACCTGAGAGTGGACTTCTGCCCGCCGATCGAGGCGATCGATCCGACGCTGCCGCCCGCCGCGCGCTCTGCTGCGCGCAAGACGGAGGGGCTCAAGCTCGCATTGGCCAAATACGGTTTCGATGGAGTGATCGCCGGTATCCGCCGCGACGAGGAGGCCACTCGCGCCAAGGAGCGGGTATTCTCTCCTCGCGGTCTTGAAGGCGGATGGGACGTGCGCGACCAGCCCCCGGAATTCTGGGATCAGTTCAACGCCTCGGTACCGCCGGGCGCGCATCTGCGCATCCATCCGATCCTGCATTGGACCGAGGCGGATATCTGGGCCTACACCGAACGCGAGAACATTCCGATCATCCCGCTGTATCTGTCCAGGAACGGCAAGCGTTACCGCTCGCTCGGCGATCAGGACATCACCAACCCTGTCGAGTCCAACGCTTCCACGATCGCGGAAATTCTCACCGAGCTTCGCGAGACGAAGGTTCCGGAACGATCCGGCCGCGCGCTCGACCACGAAACCGAGGATGCTTTCGAGCGACTGCGCGTCGCCGGCTACCTCTAAGCGGAATGTCACGAGTCATGAACGTCCTCGTTTCAGGCGCCAACGTCTCCCCATCCAAGGCGATGCCGCGACCTCAGGTCCGGATCGTGATCGTCGGACATGTTGACCACGGCAAGTCCACGCTCGTCGGCCGCCTGTTGCACGAGACCGGCAGCCTGCCCGATGGCAAGCTGGAAATGCTCACGGCGGTCAGCGAGCGGCGCGGCATGCCGTTTGAGTGGTCGTTCCTGCTTGACGCCCTGCAGACCGAGCGCGACCAAGGCATCACGATCGACACCACGCAGATTCGATTCCGCACGCCCTCGCGCGACGTGGTCCTTATCGACGCGCCTGGCCACGCCGAATTTCTCCGCAACATGATCACCGGCGCCTCGCAGGCCGACGCGGCGGTCCTGATCATCGATGCGCTGGAGGGCGTACGTGATCAGACCCGGCGGCATGGCTATCTTCTGCACCTGCTGGGTGTGAAACAGGTTGCCGTGGTCATCAACAAGATGGACCGGGTGAATTTCGCGCAAGACCGCTTCAAGGAGATCAAAAGCGAGATTTCAGAGCACCTCACGGGTTTGGGTATCTCGCCTGTCGCGGTGATCCCCATTTCGGCCCGTGACGGTGACGGCGTGGCCGAACTGACGGACCGTATTGGCTGGTACAAGGGACCTAGCGTGGTCGGGGCGCTCGATACGCTCACGCCGACCCGGGCTCTGACCGAACTGCCGTTGCGCCTTCCGGTACAGGCGATCTACAAATTCGACGACCGGCGCATCGTCGCTGGCCGCATCGAGTCGGGCGATCTGGGTGCCGGCGATGAAATCGTCATCATGCCCAGCGGCAAAGTTGCCAAGGTCAAGACGGTCGAAGGTTGGCCGGTCACGCCGCTCAAGCAGCGTCAAAGCGCCGGACGCTCGATCGGCATCACCCTCGACCGCGAACTGTTTCTGGAACGCGGCGATATCATCGCCCATACCGCAACGCCGCCACGCGACACACGGCGCCTGCGTGCGCGCATCTTCTGGCTTCACGAAATACCGCTGACCGAAGGTGCCTCGATCCTGATCCGGCTCGGCACGACGGAAACGCGTGCCAGCGTTGTCAAAATCGAAAAGGCTGTCGATCCGGGCGAACTGACCAGCGTTGAGAGCACCTCGATTGGCCGCAATCATGTCGGTGAGATCGATCTGTCGCTCAGCAAGGCTGCTGCAGCCGACCCTTATGCTGACAATCCGAGGACCGGCCGCCTCGTGATCGAGGTCAATGGCCGGATTGCCGGCGGCGGGCTCGTATTGAGCGTCGAAGCGGGACAGCGCGCCGCGATCGATATCGTGCCAGTCGAATCCGAACTTGGGGTAAAAGAACGCTCCGCACGCCATCGTCACGCGGGCGCAGTACTGTGGTTCACTGGTTTGCCCGGCTCGGGGAAATCAACCCTGGCGAAGGCGCTGGAACGCAGGCTCTTCAATCGCGGCGGCTCGCCCGTTCTGCTCGACGGCGACACACTGCGTGCCGGACTCAATGGCGATCTTGGTTTCACGCCGGAAGACCGCGCCGAGAATATCCGTCGGCTCGCCGAAGTCGGCACGCACCTTGCGCGTAACGGATACATTGCGATCGTCACCGCAGTCTCTCCCGCAGCCGATGACCGTGCACGGGCACGCCAGATCGCCGACGCTTACTTTCGTGAAATCTACATCTCGACGCCCGCCGCCGTGTGCGAAGATCGCGATCCCAAGGGGCACTACGCCAAGGCGCGGGCGGGCAAACTGCCGGGCTTTACCGGGATCGGCACCGATTATCAGCCGCCCCATGCCGCCGAACTGACGCTCGATACATCGAGGCAATCCATCGCCGCCTCGACGGATGAGATCGAACGCATGCTGTCAGCCACCAATGTCCTGTTTGACGAACTGACGGACCTCGCCGCCAACATCTGATTTTTTGTTGGCAATGACATAGGCGGCGATGCCATCGGAGTTCTGCCGCCCCACGCGCGCTTACCACAAGAAATCGCGCCAAGGCGCGGGTAACATCCGCTGCCAAAACACGATGCCGTTGCGGATTGAGTTTTTATTTCAGGACCATAACACGGACGGCGTATCGTCGTGGGAACGCCTGATCGCGGGTTCAATGTTGACCAGCCGCCATCAAGGTCATCGTCGAGCATTTTCGGAAAACGGAACTTCCGCCCTCCCTCGCCTTATGTCTAAGGTGTGCAGAGCAGCAAAGTGCTTCTCTCTGCGGTAGATTCAGCGTTAAATCCTTCCCACGCTTTCAAATTTCGAACCGCCTCGTTCCGCTTTCCGGAATGACGATATACGCTTGGGAAACGCTTGATGTATCAGACCGACTCCACAGGCTTGAAGATCGCCAAGCCTCTTGCCGACTTCGTGCAGAACGAAGCCCTTCCCGGGACCGGCATCTCACCTGAAAAATTCTGGTCTGGCGTGGCCGCGCTGATCAAGGAGTTCGCGCCACACAACAAGGCGCTACTCAAGAAGCGCGACATCCTGCAATCCAAGATCGACGATTGGCATCGCGCCAACCGCAACAAAGCATTCGATGTGGAGAGCTACACCAAGTTCCTCACCGAGATCGGCTATCTCACACCCGCGACCGCGAACAACCAAGTCAGGACCGCAAACGTCGATACCGAGATCGCAACCGTTTGCGGGCCACAGCTCGTCGTACCGCTGACCAATGCACGCTATTCGCTCAATGCCGCCAATGCGCGCTGGGGAAGCCTCTACGATGCACTCTACGGCACTGATGCGGTTCCCTTCGAGTCTGGAACGAAGAAGAGCGGGTACGACAAGAGCCGCGGCGCCAAGGTCATCGCCAAGGCCAAAGAGTTTCTGGATCAGGCCGCGCCACTCGCAAGCGGCAAGCACGCAGACGTCACCGGATATGCGATCGAGAACGGCGCTTTGTCGGCTCGCTTTGTGGGCGGGACGAGCGGCCTCAGGAATCCGGCCCAGTTCGCAGGTTATCAGGGTGACGCGTCGACGCCGTCCAGCATCCTTTTGGTCAATCACGGCCTGCACATCGATCTCCTGATCAACCGCAGCGGCATGATTGGACAGGACGATCCAGCCGGCGTGAACGACATGGTGATCGAAGCCGCGATCACCACGATTCTGGACATGGAAGACAGCGTCGCTGCCGTCGATGCCGAGGACAAGGTTCTGGTCTATCGCAACACGCTCGGCCTGATGAAAGGCACGCTGTCGGCGGATTTCGAGAAGGGCGGCAAGGTCGTCCACCGCAGCCTGAACAGTGACCGCACCTACACTGCGCCTGACGGCAAATTCCTGACCCTTCATGGCCGCAGCCTGATGCTGGTGCGCAATGTCGGCCTGCACATGTATATCGACGCCGTGCTGGATCCCGAAGGCAACGAGATTCCGGAGGGTATTCTCGATGCCGCGATCACCGCCGTGCTCGCGCTTCATGATCTCAAGGAAAAACGTAACAGCCGCGCCGGATCGATCTACATCGTCAAGCCGAAGATGCACGGCCCCGAGGAAGTGGAGCTGGTGACGAAACTATTCGCCCGCGTCGAAGAGATCGTGTCGCTACCGCCGAACACGATGAAGATCGGCATCATGGACGAGGAGCGCCGCACCACGGTCAACCTCAACAACTGCATTCAGAAGGCGGCTGATCGCATCTGTTTCATCAACACCGGCTTCCTCGACCGGACCGGCGACGAGATTCACACCTCGATCGAGTCCGGGCCGATGATCCGCAAGGCCGAGATGAAATCGAGCATCTGGATCAAGGCGTACGAGGATTCGAACGTCGATATCGGCCTTGCCGACGGCCTTCCCGGGCACGCCCAGATCGGCAAGGGCATGTGGGCCGTTCCCGACCGAATGGCGGACATGCTGGCACAGAAGATCGCACATCCTCAGGCGGGCGCGGCGACGGCTTGGGTCCCCTCACCGACGGCCGCGATCCTCCACGCCACGCACTATCATCTGGTCGATGTCGCGGCGCGTCAGCAGGAACTGAAGAGCCGTGCGCCAGCCAAGTTGAAGGACATCCTCACCATCCCGCTCGCCCATTCGAACTGGTCGGACGAGGATGTGAATGAGGAAGTCGACAACAACTGTCAGGGCATTCTGGGTTATGTGGTACGCTGGATGGACCAGGGCATCGGCTGCTCGACAGTGCCGGACATCAACCACATCGGCCTGATGGAAGACCGCGCCACGCTGCGCATCTCCAGCCAATTGCTGGCGAATTGGCTGCATCACAGCGTGGTATCGAAGGATCAGGTGATGGCGGCGCTCAAGCGGATGGCAAAGATTGTCGACGCACAGAACGCGCATGATCCGAAGTATAAACCGATGGCTCCCGGCTACGACGGCATCGCGTTTCAGGCCGCTTGCGACCTGATCTTCGAGGGCCGCGAGCAGCCCAACGGCTACACGGAGTTCATCCTTCACAAGCGGCGGCGCCAGATCAAAGCCGGCCAGCAGGCGTAAAGAAAAAAAACCCGGCATCGCTGCCGGGTTTTTTATTTATCAGAATATCGCAAGGTATTTGAGCAAAGATAGAATGCCGATGATGATGACGATCACGCGAATGATCTGCTTGGCGCGGCCGTCGATCGGCAGGATGTTGACGAGATAAAGCACGAGAATGATCACCACGAAGGTGATCAGAGCGCTGATGAGTAACGACATCTGCTAACCTTGTTTGCGATGAGCCGCCACACTGGCCGCTCCCCTCATCGTGCTAACGTGTCATGGAACCGCGGGTTCCACCGTCGGAACACAGAAGATGCAAGAGTTGCATTCCTCGCAAAAACTCATTCCTCCGCGACGATCGGGATTTGAATCATCTGCTGACGGCGGCTTTTTTGCGCAGGCGTGAAGCTCGCCGCGCGTCGCACATCTCCGCCTCCACGGCTTGTGACCAACGATCCATCCGTGGACGCGACCAGATCACCCTTCCGTAAGGTAGGATCATCCTGCACGTTGACATGAGCAAGTCCGCCGGACGTCTTGCCGTTGCATGTGCAGCCGTTCACCAGTTCGGTGCGGTAGCGGAAGGCGTTGGGCAGCGCGGAGTAAGGCTTACCCGTGTCGGTCGCGGCGTTATCAATCGAGCTGCCATAGACGATCTTGGTTTCGCTTGCCGGGCAAAGACTGCTGCACGCCTCGGCCTTGCTCTGCCCGCCAGTGCCGCTCAAGGGAAAGTAGCGGCCGTCACAGGTTCTGACGCAATAGGCGACCGATCCTCCCACCGCCACGCGCGGCGAAGTCGACGTTGCACCATTCGCATTCGGATCCGCGAACGGCAGCGTCGGTGCCCGAACCTGACGGGGAGCGTCGCGCAGAAGTCCACCGAACAGGGATGAAAAGAAATCCTCGGCGTTGGCGGGTGAACCGGCCAGCGTTGCCCCAACCATGACGCTGGTGACCGCAGTCACCTTCCAGATCGATTTCCAATTCATCCTAAGCCGCCTTGCCCACTGCACACCGCACTCTCCTAAAGCGCCAACGTTAATTGATGCTCGACAGCTTGATGGGCTGCCCGCCGGTTTGTGTCCGGCTGGTTACCGGCCTGTAAGACGCAGGAGCTTGTTTTGCTTCAAATTGAGGGCTTCCGCTTTTCGGCAGCACGATCACCTTGGCGCCGACCTTCACGCGGTTGAACAGGTCCGTCACGTCCTCATTGGTCAGACGAATGCAGCCGCTCGATACGAACTTCCCGATCGTTGATGGATCATTGGTGCCATGGATGCGGAAGTCGCTGTTGCCGAGATACATGGCCCGTGCGCCCAGCGGATTGCCGGGGCCGCCTGCGACAAAACGCGGCAAATAAGGC
Organism: Xanthobacteraceae bacterium; assembly: GCA_019750915.1. GTDB lineage: Bacteria > Pseudomonadota > Alphaproteobacteria > Rhizobiales > Xanthobacteraceae > Afipia. The sequence goes on along the minus strand of JAIENY010000051.1, from coordinate 20,865 downwards.
TGGCGCGCAATCATTTGTGCCGGCGGGTGCCAGTCGGGCCACTCGGCCTTGCGCGCGATGCTCTGAACGCCCGACCAGGTGAACCCTTCCCGGCCGACACCAACGCCGTACCGGATCGCACGGTTGTCGCCGAGGGTCAGATAAAGTTGGGTGTTGCGCGTATCGACAATGATCGTCCCGGGCAACTCGCGGCTTGGGTAGTTAACGATGGTGCGCTTCAACCTGTCAGGCAGGGCGCTGTCCTCATCGACGCGTGGTTGCGGAAATGCGCGGTCAGATGACCAGAATGACGAATTTGGATCGGCGTAGCCGAGTGATTGCGCGGCTGCCGGAGTGTTCACCATGACCAATGCCGCGAATGCAGTTAAGGCCGCACCTAGCTTGATCGGCATCATAAATGGACGTGACGAACCTGATAGGGATTCACCTGCTGGTTTAACCATGGTGTTACGCCTCGATTGCCCGCGTCCCGCGACCCGGCTAGCAATCAAACACTCGCAGTGGCCGAGCGGTTCCAAGCCGATGAAAATTGTCAAGGACGAAATCCGCCCTACTCACAGAGCGGAACCTTCCGCACAGACGTTTCGTTATCTGAAGCCAGCCGAAACCCTCCGAGCGGCGAAGGCCTTCGGTAGGGGTTCGATTCACGCCCGTTTTTGTTCAACCTCACGAGAAATATGACATGACCGATCAAGCTCATATCGACCGTCTTCAGAAGGACGTGGAAGCTGTGAAGACAGAGCTTTCCGCACTGGCATCGCAGATTGGCGATGCCATGAACAAGCTCACCGGCACTGCGCAGGACAGGGCTAGAAAGGGTTACAGGGAGGCCCGCGCCAATGTCGACACGTTGATGTCGGACGCGGCCCAGCGCGGCAGCGCCGCCCTCGACGCCGCCCAGGACGCGGCCAACACACTAGAAGAAACGGTCGAGGAAGCAATTGTCGAACGCCCAATTGCCGCCGTCGGTCTTGCGATCGGCCTGGGCTTCCTGATCGGCGTCACTTGGCGCCGCTGAACGGAAGTTGGGAAAAGGGCGATCGCTCGGTCGCCCTCTTCTGTCCTGAAATCGTGCGACCGTAAATTTTCTAGGCTGGGGCCGTCATGCTGGACAAGTTTTTTGATGATCTGAAGGATAGCACCGGCACGATTGTGCGCCAGACCTCGCTGGCGCTTGTGGTCGCCGCCTCGCTGCTTGTCACTCTGGGCTTTCTCTGTGCTGCACTGTTTGTCTTCGTGCAGGAGAAGCATGGCACTATCTATGCCTGCCTAGCGGACGCTGGCGTCTTCTTGTTGTGTGCAATCGTCGCCGCCATTATTTACGTCGTGCGCAAGCGGCGGATTCAGCGCCGTCAGGCAGCGGCCGTGAAATCGTCACTTCATAGCGTAATGAGCGATCCGATGGTGCTCGCCGCCGTGATGCAGACAGTCCGGGTCGTCGGGGTCAAACGGCTGATCCCATTGCTTGCTGTTGGGGGCATCGCGCTCGGTTTGATGACCAGACGCGCAAAAGCGGACGAGTGATCGTCCGCTTTTGATCTCGCCTGAGATAGTTTCGCAAATATCAGGTAACGCACCGCGCCGGGCCGAGCTGCCTCGCGATCGGAGTCAATACGCTGACGGACGGCTCGCACGCAATGACGCGGCGGGGCACAGACACGCTTCCGCCGCCCGGCGTGGTGACGTTTTTAGCCACTTCTCGGAAAGGCATGCGCATGAGCACGGAGCTGTCATTGCTTCCGGGCACCCTGAATCCGATTGTCAGGCTGCCTGAAGCATCTCCCGCCATGGACACATCCAGTCGATCGCCCTTGCCGGATCGATCGACTGAATCGGGAGTCCCCGCAATGAGATTACCGGTCGTTGCTGAAACCAGATGACGGGGACCCAATAGGTCATTGCCCGTGGCGACTTCGAGGTGCACGGCACCAAAAGCCAATGCGGCCGCCGCGGCACCCAAAATTCCTGACGCTAATTGGATCATGGCCGTAATCGCTTTTCTAGGTTGACGCCTTGTTTGGTGTGATAACGGCCACGCCCGGGCTTCGTTCCTGCGAAAGCCGTCCAGACAGCCTCGGACAATAAAAAACCCCGCCAGAGCGGGGCTTTTTCAATTTGTCGGCAGTGAACCTGCTCAATGAACCGCAGCGCGCTGATTTCGGTTACGGGAATTGCGCTGGAAAAACAGCGCCTGGCTGGCAACCGCCGAAACCATCGCCGGCTGGAACGGCTTCGATATCAGAAACGCCGGCTCGGGACGCTCGCCGGTCAGGAATCGCTCCGGATAGGCGGTGATGAACACCACCGGCACCTCAAAGGTGCGGAGCAGATCGTTCACCGCATCAAGGCCCGAGCTTCCATCGGCAAGCTGAATGTCGGCTAGGATCAGGCCCGGCTGTTTGGTCTTCGCCAGCGCCAGCGCGTCGGAATGGGTCCGTGCAACGCCGATGACGTTATGGCCGAGATTTTTCACTAGGCTCTCGAGGTCCATGGCGATGAAGGTCTCGTCCTCGATGATGAGGACGTCTGTGGCGATCTCGGCGGCCAGCTCACGGCCGGCGGCATCGGTCAGCGCCCGCACGTCCGTCACGCCAGTCTCCAGGACGAAGGCAACCTCTTCTTCGGAGAAACCCTCGAGTGACAGAAGGAGGAAGGCCTGCCGCGCCAGCGGGGTGATATTGGACAGCCGGCGCTCAGAAGCGGCTTGCGGCAGTGGCTCACCCTCTTCATTGAGAGACACCGAGTTCCAGATTTTCGTGAACAGCCTGAACAGACCGACGCGAGCGCCGTGCTTTTCGTCGAGCAGGCCGGGATCCTGCAGCAGCGCCTCAAGCATGGCGGCGACATAAGCATCCCCCGAGGCCTGATTTCCCGTGAGCGCACGGGCATATCTCCGTAGCAGCGGCAGATGTTCGGCAACAACTTGGGAACGGGACATACCCTCTCCAGTCAGTGATTTGTAATAACCCTAAGAAGAGACGACCGGGAGCAAAGCTCCAGAGCCTCCAACTATATACCCTCATCCCCGATTAAAGTTCCCCGGGTTCGGAACTTTCCTTAACGGACGGCATTACGCTCCTTATGACGGGGCCGTTTAGATGTCGACCCAAACCGAATCTCCCTTTGAACGGGAGGAGTTAGCTCGTGGCGAAAGCGCGGATTGCACCATGAAGGATAATAAGCCACTTAACAGGACCGGCCCCGGCAAAGGGGGCCTCAATCCCGAGATTCAGGCCAGAATCGGCCATCAGCTCCGGGCTATGTACGAAGACGTGGTGAGGCAGGGAGTGCCTGATCGTTTTGCCGAGCTGATCCGGAAGCTGGATTCGGCGGAGCAACCTGCCGCAGACGTCGAGGGCATGCCCCAGAACAGCATTGGGAGGGATTGATGCCCCTCACAGATTCTCTTCGAGACGAAATTCTCGCCTCCGTTCCGAGCTTGCGTGCGTTCGCAATCTCATTGAGCGGCAAAAGTGATCGCGCCGACGATTTGGTGCAGGAAACTTTGCTGCGTGCGCTGGCCAATATCGATTCATTCCAGCCTGGTTCGAATCTGCCTGCCTGGCTCTTCACCATCTTGCGCAACCTCTTCCGTTCCGACTACCGGAAGCGGCGGCGCGAGGTCGAGGATGCCGAAGGCAGCTATTCGAAAACACTGAAGTCCCAACCGGCCCAGAACTCGCACCTGGAGTTCGAGGAATTTCGTACAGCGCTCGAGAAACTTCCGCAGGATCAGCGTGAAGCCTTGATCCTGGTCGGCGCTTCGGGATTCTCCTACGAGGACGCCGCTGCAATTTGCGGATGTGCCGTGGGCACCATCAAAAGCCGGGTCAACCGGGCGCGGTCGAAGTTGAGCGCAATGCTTTACGTCGAAGGCGCGGAAGATTTTGGACCGGACAGCACCGTCCGGGCGGTGATCGGCGGCGGAGGCAGCTAAAGCTGCGTCCGACTGCGGCCTCGTGGGGCCGCAGTCTAGACCCGTCCCGATACTCCGGAGATTCTCTCCGTGCGGCTCAATTCATTTTCATCGATGACGGTGATCATAGGCGCTGTCAGCTCGTAAACATAGCTGACGTCGGTGAAGTAGCGTTTTGAGGTTCCACCAAGCGCCTCGGGAGCCACGCGGTCAAGCAGGACGATTCCGAAGTCGGTATCGGGCCGGCGGGTGGCTACACTGGTGTTGAATTCCTCCCACCGAAAATAGAAGACGGCATCCTTGGCCTCGCCAGTTACCGTCCAATGCGCGACCACGTGCGGATGCTTGCCAACCAGCGAAAGCCCCTCGTCAGAATGCGAGGCCAACTCGAAGAACAACAATGACAGGCTTTGCGCGGCACGCGCCGATATCGTGATATCCGGACCGTCAACCGCGATACGATCAGCATGGGGAATGGAGCGTGCCTCGAACAGCCCCTTGAGCTTGACGCCCTGCCACTGACTGTCGCTGAGGAGCGTTACAACATTGGCCATCGCGTGGATGCGACCGATCAACAGATCTCGAGCGGTGTCGACATCGGTGCCGTGACGGAGTGTCCGCGTCACGATCGATTGAATAACCGCCAGGATGTTTTTGACACGATGATTGAGTTCATCGATCACGGCAGTTAGCCGACGCTCGAATCCGATACGCGCTTCAATTTCGCTACTGAGACGAACGTTGTTGTAGGCAACGTAACCAAACAGCGCACAAATCACGCTGGTGATTGCCGCTCCGATCACGGCGGTAATGATCGCCAGATTCTGCGCACGCGCGGCGGTGTCGACCTTTGCGTAGTAATCTAGCGTCCATATCCTGCCGCCGAAGGACAATTTGCGGATAGCGGCACGCTCGCCTTCGGGTCTGGCTGGGATCGTGACGACATCCCCCTTGTCGTCGGCGACCAGTTCGCCTCCCTCCGGACGAGGATCTTTCAGGGCTACGCCGAAAAGTGAAAACTCGTCATTGGCGAGCATCAGCGTCGATAGCCGATAGGAGGTCGTGATGAAGCCGAAGACCGATTTTCCGTCATCCCTCAGCACGGGAGCGATCAGAACCAGGCCCAGCGTATCGGCGGCCGGCAAGAGTCGGAGCGGATCGGACGAAACCGGCTGGCCTGACTTTGCCGCATCGGCCAGTAAGGACCCAATGCGCGGACTTTGATTCAGGGCGCGGCCGAGAAATTCCATCGTCTGAGGGTTTCTCGGCTCCACGTCCATCACCACGTCCTGCGTTCCGGTGGCCGGATCAGCGGCGGGGTCGAGAGCAGCGTCATCGAAACGGCGAATCTGGGGGTTCTGCGCGCCGGCCTTCTTGAGCTCCGCCTGGGCCATGGCAAACTCGGGCGGCGCCAGGCGGGCAATCCAGCCGGTGACGACAAAGTCGGTCTTGAAAGAATACAGAGAGGATCGCAGCGGCTGCAACGCGTCCGCAGAATTCGCGTTCGATATCCGGAAGGCGCCGGCGAAAACCCGAGCCAGAAGCTCCCGCTCGCTCAGTCGCTCCTGAACCAGATTGGCATGGGCATCGATCTCCCGCGCCAAAGCTGACCGGTCGATCATAACCTCCTGCTCATAAACGCGATAGGCAACCAAGCCGGAGGCCAGAATGCCGATCAGAGCGAGCAGCCCGATGAAAAATCCAACCCGAAACAAAGGTCACTCAACCCGAGAGAGGAAACATAAAATCTGAGGAAGGATAGTCAGGCCGGCTGGAGAAACCGACCGTGAAGCGAGGATCACCATAATAACGCAACATCTCTCAAGCTGAGAACAGGCAACTCAGATCAAGCCCCTTCAAGCTTAATTCGTTCCCGCATCCGGCGCTGATTTAACGGAATCCGGCACGCTCAGGACAGCTGGCGCAACTTGCCGGGATACACGGCTCAGATAGCCGCCCCGGGCGGTTGCGCTGACCGAATAGACGCTCGCCATCACCAGACCCCATACGATGACAACCAGCCCGGCCAGGACAATGCCCAGAAAGATACTGGTGTAATCTCGTCGTCTTGCTTTTGTCACCGCAGCCATTGGAGCCTAACCGGGTATCTCGGCAGCCGTTCCAGTCTCGCTCATGGAAATTGCGGCCTTCAGTCAAAAGGTTAACACGGGTCGATTGCTCCTGGCTGGGCCTCTTGGACGGGGTCCGTAAGGCTGAAGCTCAAATTTACCTTGAAAGTGCCGCGATCGTGCTCCATACGTTCGCCTTGCGACCTTGAATATCATCAGGTCCCTGCGAGCCGCGTGTTCGGATCCCGTTTACGGTTTCTGGCTTGCCCCTTCAGCTAACGAAACCGATGCCCTCACACGCGGGTGTCTCAGACATCCAGGCGGCCGCCCAAGAAATTGGGAGGGCTTGCGACTCATAGGAATTCCCTTTTGACATCCTTTCAAGATTTCGGCCTTGCCGATCCCATTTCGCGGGCGCTTCAGGAAGAAAATTACGTTACGCCCACTCCCATTCAAGCCCAGACAATTCCCATCGTTCTGACAGGCCGTGACGTCGTCGGAATCGCGCAGACCGGCACCGGCAAGACCGCCTCTTTCGCCTTGCCCATTCTGCATCGGTTGCTGGAGAACCGTGTCCGTCCGCAGCCAAAGACCTGCCGGGTTCTCGTCCTCAGTCCGACCCGCGAACTGTCGGGGCAGATTCTGGACAGCTTCAACGCTTATGGCCGCCATCTGCGCCTGAGCGCAACCCTTGCGATTGGCGGCGTTCCGATGGGGCGCCAGGTCCGTGCCTTGATGCAGGGCGTGGAAGTTCTGGTCGCAACCCCCGGCCGTCTGCTCGATTTGATCCAGGGCAACGCTCTCAAGCTCAACAGCGTCGAATTCCTCGTGCTCGACGAGGCTGATCGCATGCTGGACATGGGCTTTATCAACGACATCCGCAAAATCGTCGCCAAACTTCCGGCCAAGCGCCAGACCCTGTTCTTCTCGGCGACCATGCCCAAGGATATCGCCGACCTTGCCGAGCACATGCTGCGGGATCCAGCGCGCGTCGCCGTAACCCCGGTTTCCTCGACCGCCGAACGTATTACCCAGCGCATCATCCAGGTCGATCACGCCGCCAAACCCGGGCTGCTCTCCGAGCTTCTTCAGTCGGAACCGATCAACCGCGCCCTGGTGTTTACCCGCACCAAACACGGCGCCGACAAGGTCGTCCGCGTGCTGGCCAAAAACGGTATCGCCGCGGAGGCGATCCACGGCAACAAATCGCAGAATCACCGGGAACGGGTCCTGGCTGCCTTCCGCAGCGGAGACATCCGGACCTTGGTTGCAACCGATATCGCTGCCCGCGGTATCGACGTCGACGGCATCACCCACGTCGTCAATTTCGATCTGCCGAACGTCCCCGAGACCTATGTCCACCGGATCGGCCGCACAGCCCGTGCAGGGGCGGAGGGAACGGCGATCTCTTTGGTGGCAGGTGATGAGAATGCCTACCTGCGTGACATTGAGAGATTGATCCGCATCAGCTTGCCGCGCGAGGATCGCCGTACTGGCAAGGAGCAGAATGTCGCACAGGGTGCCGGGCAGCCTCGTCATCCGCAAAAGCGCGGGCCGGTTCGAACCAACGATTCGCCCCAGCGGGAGCGTCATGGGGAAGGTGCAGAATCCTCAAGGGGACCGCGCCGCAGGCGTCGGCGTCCGGGCCAGGGCCAAGCGCAGGGTCATGGGCATAGCCAGGGCGGCCATACGCACCAGCGCGCCGAACAGGCTTCTCACGACCGCATTCGGCCGTCGCAAGACTCCGAGGGAAACGGTATAAAGGGCGTGGCTTTTCTTCATCGTGGCAACGCGCCCGCGCGAGCCACATCGCAATCCAAGCAACAACGGCGCCCTCAGCGCTGAACTGAGCCGGAGATATTTATGGCCAAAGAAGAACTGATCCAATTCGAAGGATTGGTGACGGAAATCCTCCCCGATGCGCGCTACCGCGTGCAACTCGACGCCGGGCACGAAATCGTTGCCTACACTGCGGGCAAGATGAAAAAAAACCGCATCAAGACCCTGGCCGGCGACCGGGTTACGATCGAGATGTCTCCGTACGATCTCGAGAAGGGACGCCTGATTTTCCGTCATAAAGATGAGCGTCCTGCCGGTGGCCCGCCGCGTAATGCGCCGCCCCGCGGCGGCCAATTCCGCCGCCGATAACCGACCCGACCGCGCTTTTTCCAACCGGCCCTTGAAATTCGTCAAGGGCCGGTTGTTTTGATTCGCCGTTTCGCTTAACATTCACGCATCGAATTTCGGCCGGACGACATCAGCTAGCCACCGGTACAGCCGGTCAGCGTGGACGACCTCTTCCAAATTTCGATCTCACCAGCCCGTGGCAACGCGGGTTACTAGACATCTACTTGAGAAGGACTACCCCCGTGAGCATGGGAACAGTGAAGTGGTTTAACGCGACCAAAGGCTACGGCTTCATTCAGCCGGATGATGGCGGCAACGACGTGTTCGTTCACATCAGCGCCGTTGAGCGTGCGGGCCTCGGCACGCTGCGCGAAGGCCAGAAGGTCAGCTACGAAATCGTTGCCGATCGCCGTTCGGGCAAGTCGTCGGCCGATAATCTTCGCGCGGCCGGCTAACGCCAGATACCCTTGTAAGCCGGATATCATCTGGCTACGAAAAAATAAAAAGGCCGCGCTTCATGCGCGGCCTTTTCCATTCGCAAACACGCCTCGCGCTGATCTAAGGACAAACGGCCCCTGCCGGTGCGCCGTTATATTGGACGGAAGCGCTTTGTCGAGGACGGGTAAAAGTTTGATCGCTGATATTGAAGGTTGGCGGTTGAAATGTTCCGCCGGAGATTCCTGCTGCCGGCTTAAAGGCATATTTGACCTCACTCATGATCAAATAGGTGCCCGGAATCTTGAGCCCATCCGGGATTGTGATCGTCTCATTGCACGCGTGAGGGGTGTCGTTATAGGCCGAGACCCAGCTGACCTTGGGCAGGCTGGTTGAGCTGTCGATATAGAGCTGCGTGACTTTTGCCTTGATCGGCCCGTTCGCGTAGGGCGTCATGATGACGGTACCGATCGCATAGGCGTTCGAAAGATCGACCGGCCCGATCTGGGCTGCTTGCGAGATCAGGTCAGAGAGCGTTCGCGTCAGGATCGTGACTTTGCGATCCACGGCCACGCCATCGGAGACACCGATCGTGCCGAAAAAAATCAGGAGAATGAGCGGAAACAGCACGGCGAATTCGATCGCCGCCATGCCGCTTGTATCACCGCGCAGCCGCCTGGCTCTCCGCATCGAAAATGCAATCATCTTAAACATGCGGCTTCAAGCCTCTCACGATCCGGGTTCGACGCGGAACGCTGCTGTTGCGGAAAGAAGCCGTGTCCCCTCGCTGAGGTTGCTGATGTTGAACCCCATTTGAGGAAAGAACAGCTGCCACTTATAGAATGTGCGAACCAGAACGATGTTCGTGCTTCCGGCTGCCGGCGGGCTGTACTGCGCCTTGCTCGAATCGAAATTCCCGTTTGAATCAAGAGGAACATAGGGCGTGATAACCGTTCCCGCCGGGTAAGATTCCACGTCGATGACGAGCTTGGTGCAATCGAGAATGAAGGACACCCGGCTGCAAAGATCGGTGTTAAAATCGGCGGCCAACTTGCCGGAGTCTTGGGCCTGGTGCGTGAAGATCAGCCGGCCCGAATCCTGTGTCCCCGTCTCCAGAATCTGTCCGGCAAAATAGACCAGCGCCACTTCAATGATTGCGAACAAAACTGCGAAGAATAACGGGGCCACGAACGCGAACTGAATGGCAGCCGATCCACCACGGCTCGTTTTGAAACGGGCCAGCGCGTGCCTGAAGTGTCGGGCAGCGGTAACTCTCCGAACCATTCGTATTATCCTCGACGGATGTGCCAATTAGCTACCGCCGAGGTTACCTCATACTGCTTGTCGAAAACTTGCGGCGAATGAGGAGAATTCGCTGTGTTGCATTAAGAAAGGAGTAACGATTGCAGCGCCCGCCGCCGGATGTCACTAACCGCCTTCGCCACTGCGTTTCTTGCAGGCATCAGCACAGTTATAGACGTCTCTGTCCATGCCCCGGTAAATCGTGACCAGCTTCTCGATGTCGTCGCCGGTTTCCGGCTTTCTCGGCTTGTTCGCATCGACAAGACTGCGAAGCGCCAGAGTCAGGGTGCCACCCTGACGTGAACGTGCGAGCGTTTCGGCATCCTTCGGTTTCAGTTCAAGAGTCGCCGTCCGCCCGACGACGACCTTCTGCCCGTTCTTCTCCTCGACCGTCTGATCGATCGCCAAAACCCGCTTATCTCGAAGGATGATATCCGACTGGATGATTTCCGGAGCGTTGCTGTCCGGGCTCTTCTGACGCCGAGTCATCAGAACATCGACTCTGTCGTTGGGAAGGATGAAGCCGCCCGCGCCGGTTTCGGGGGAAATTTCGGTCGAAATCGCCAGCATCCCGCTTGGAAGAATGGCGGCCATAAATCCAGAGCCATTACCCTTGACCAGCTTGGTTTCGCGAATTGGCTCTCCCGCCAGAAACGGCGAGCGTGCGATGGAGCCAGTCAATTCGGCGATAGCTTCAGCCCGGCTGCTCTTGATAATGAAGCTCGAGCTCGCGGTCGAAGACGGCCAGGACTGCCATTGCAAATCATCTGCAGTCACAGTCTGCCCCAACGGAATATCGTTTTTGGCGACAAGGACGTCGGTCGTGTCTACTTTAATCACCGGCGCCTGCACCAGAACCGGCTTCGGATCGGATCCGCTCGCCAGATATGCGGCCACACCTCCGGCACAAACAGCGATCGCGAGGACCGCAACACGCGCGGTGTTCATAAGTTTTACTCTCTACGCAACGACACTCCGGAGCCGACTGCCCCGACTATGGCAAATCTGACGTTAATTGATGAATGAACTGCAAAGATACGCGCTCCTTTAACCGGCGCGTGTCGCGGCATCGATAATATGCAGGAATTTTACTTAACTGAGAATTTACCCTGCGCAAGAAGACCCTGATACAGCGGTCTTTCTGCGATTGAATTAACTGCGGTGAAATTCCTCCCTTCTAGTTTCACACGCGGCCACGGTGTCACCCGCTCCGGTTGGACCAGTGTTAAGTTCGACAGCCACATGTACATGGAGATATTTATGACCAACCTCTTCGCTCGCTTCATCAAGGATGAATCCGGCGCTACCGCGATTGAGTACGGCCTGATTGCCGCCGGCATCTCGATTGCCATCATTGCCATCGTGAACACCCTCGGCAGCACGCTGAGCGGCAAGTTCAACACGATCAACACCAGCCTTACCGGCGGCTAGTCGCTTCCCCAAAAAAGGGGCTTCGGGCAACCGAAGCCCTTTTGCTTTTCTGCAACTGCTTCGTCAGAAGGATCGCCACGGGCGATTACCGACAGTCGATCACATGCGTAAAACAGTCAGCTCCGAGATTGAGGGTCTGTGCCTGATCTGCGGTGGACTTGGCCTGGCATGTATCGTCCTCGCGTTCAGGATCGGCACCCTTTGGTGATTGTTCACATCTGCGGCCTAGTTTGAGGCTCTCGCGAGCAACAACAAGGATAACCGGTCGTTATGTTGCTAGATCTGGTGCGCATGTTCCTGTTTCCCGCTCTGATGGCCTTTGCCGCCGCAAGCGACGTGTTGACTATGACCATCTCCAACCGGGTTTCCATCCTGCTGATAGCGGGCTTTTTCGTGCTAGCCCTTGTTAGCGGCATGAGCGCGCCAGCAATCGGACTGCACCTCGCGGCAGGGATCGCGGTGCTGGTTATCAGCTTCACCTGTTTCGCCTTCGGCTGGATCGGTGGCGGGGACGCCAAGGTCGCCTCGTCCGCCGCACTCTGGTTCGGTTTTGGCCATCTGCTCGATTATCTGGTTTTTGCGTCACTCATCGGCGGCGTGCTCACCCTCGCCATCCTGCAGTTCCGCAGCCTGCCGATGCCGGCCTGGCTGGCACGGCAGAGCTGGCTGATGCGACTTCACAACAAGGACGGCGGCATTCCTTATGGCGTTGCGCTCGCTGCCGGCGCCCTGCTGGTCTATCCGGACACCGAATGGATGAAAGCTGTCGATGTCGTGCATCTGGCGATGCACTAGTCAACAATAAGCTCTCATTAACCTGCTTTAGATACGCCTCATTAACCATGCTTTGACGAATAACTGGTCAAATCCCCTCACCGCGGCGTGAGCCGTCGCAGCGTGATGTGGAAAGTGAAGCGTATGAAGACCGCCCCCGTTTTTGCCCGAGTCTTGTCGTTTGTGGCCGTCTCCGCGCTCGCTTTTAACTCGGCCTTGGCACCCACTCTCGCCAGCGACTACCGCGCCGGCTCTGCCGCGATCAGCGGTAACTCTGATTCCCTGAATGCGCGATCCCTGACGCTCGGAATAAGCAAATCAATCGTCATCGACCTGCCGCGCGACGTAAAAGACGTTCTGGTTGCCGACCCCAGGATCGCCAACGCCGTCGTCCGCTCGGCGCGTCGCGCCTATGTCATCGGCGCATCGGTCGGCCAGACAAATATCATCTTCTTCGATGCCGAGGGGCAGCAGATAGCTGCATATGATGTCGCGGTCACCCGTGACCTCAACGGTCTTCGCGCCGCGATCCGGCAAAGCATCCCGGGATCTGAAATTCAGGTCGAAGGCCTCGGCGACGGCGTTGTGCTGTCGGGCACCGCGGCGACGCAGTCCGAGGCGCAGCAGGCCGTTGAGCTTGCCTCCCGCCTGGTCGGGGGACCGAACGCGGGGGCACAGCAGGTCGTGAACAACATCGTTGTCCGTGGCCGCGATCAGGTCATGCTCAAGGTCACGGTCGCCGAAGTCGCCCGCAGTGTCATCAAGCAGCTTGGAGTCGATATCGATGCGAGCCTGAATTACGGCACCGCGGTTGTAAACTTCACCAACAAAACCCCATTCACAGCAGTCGGACAGCCACTGGTCGCGGGCAACGCCCTGACCGGAAAGTTCAAGTCGGTTTCCGCGACATTGCGGGCGATGGAAAACGCCGGTGTGGTCCGCACGCTGGCCGAGCCTAACCTGACCGCGATTTCAGGCGAGTCCGCCACGTTCATCGCCGGCGGCGAGTTTCCGATCCCGACGGGTATTACCTGTCAGACCAGTGGCGGCGGCGGAACTAGCAACAACGTCTGTCAGCCCTCCATTTCGTTCAAAAATTTCGGCATTTCGCTTAACTTCACACCGGTGGTGCTCTCGGAAGGCCGCATTAGCCTGCGCGTCATGACCGAAGTCTCCGAAGTATCCAATGAAAATTCGATCAGCGTCAACGGGTTGACGATTCCTTCGATCAAAACCCGCCGCGCCGAGACGACACTCGAAATTCCCTCGGGCGGATCATTGGCAATGGCCGGTCTGATCCAGAACCAGACCAAGCAGTCCATCAGCGGTTTCCCTGGCCTGACCCAGGTCCCGGTCCTCGGCACGCTTTTCCGCAGCCGCGACTTTATCAATAGCCAGACAGAGCTTGCGGTGATCGTCACCCCATACATCGTACGAGCCGTCGCGCAGAAAGACTTGTCGCGGCCTGACGATGGCTTCGCGTCGGCATCCGATCCGCAATCGATCCTGCTGGGTAATATCAACCGCATCTACGGCGTTCCACGCCGCGAGAATCCCGAACGCAGCTACCGGGGCCAATACGGCTTCATCACCGACTGAGGTTGGACAGGACAGACAATGACAAAGCATTCCTCCAGCCTCGCATCCCCCAAAATCCGCCTGGCATTTCTGCTGGCCGGTTTTGCGGCCTTGAGCGGCTGCACTCACGACAGCCAGGCCGACGGCATCATCACCGGCAGCCTGCCCGATGACTACCGGTTGCGGCACCCCATCGTGGTTCAGGAAGCCAGCAAGACGACCGAGATCTTCGTCGGCCACGCGCGCGGCGGGCTGACCACGGCACAGCGCGCCGATATCGCAGGTCTTGCGCAAAGCTGGCTGCGCGAGGGGACCGGAGCCGTCATCATCGACGTGCCGACCGGCACGCCCAACGCGCAAGCCGCCAAACAAACGCTGGCGGACGTTCGAGGAATGCTGACGTCACTCGGCATTCCGCCCCGCGGCATCATCGTTCGTCCCTATCAGCCGACAGATCCGCGCCAGTTCGCGACGATCCGTCTGCGATATCCGCGGATCATAGCGGATGCCGGTCCGTGCGGAACGTGGCCGGAAGATCTCGGCCCTTCGATCAAGGACAGATCGTATTACGAGAACCGCGAGTACTACAATTTCGGCTGCGCCGCGCAGCGCAATCTTGCTGCGATGGTCGCCAATCCGGAGGACCTCGTGCAGCCGCGCGCGGAGACACCGGCCAATTCGGCACGACGTACCGAAGCCTTCGCCAAGTATCGGCAGGGCGCTCCGACCGCAACCGTGTATCCCGATGCCGATAAAGCCAAACTCAGCGATTTGGGCAAATGATCAGTTACGCACGTAAAAACCAGGACGAAACAACTGCAGCCACGGCGCTGGAAGAGCATATCGCTCCGGCGCCGCGTGTATCGGTACAGGCATTTTGCGAGACTGTGGAAACGGCAGCCGCCATTCAGGGTGCTGGCGATGACCGCCGCCTCGCCAAGGCTCATTTGAAGATCCAGATGGGCGGGGTAGCGGCGGCCACCGAAGCTTACCGGACTGCGCCAACACCCAATGTCATCATCCTTGAGACGGAGAACCAGGCCGACGTCCTGTCCGGCCTCGATCAACTGGCGACAGTCTGCGACGCTGGAACCCGCGTGATTGTGATTGGGCGCATGAACGATGTCTCGCTCTATCGCGAACTCGTTCGTCGCGGTGTCAGCGACTACATCATCGGCCCGGTGACTGCGATCGATGTCGTACGCTCGATTTGCGGCCTGTTCTCCGCGCCCGAGGCCAAGGCCGTCGGCCGCATCATTGCGGTGATCGGCGCCAAAGGAGGCGTCGGGGCTTCTACCATCGCACACAACGTCGCATGGGCGATCGCGCGGGACCTCGCACTCGACTCGGTTGTAGCCGATCTTGACCTTGCGTTCGGTACGGCCGGCCTCGATTACAATCAGGATCCGCCACAGGGCATCGCCGATGCGGTGTTCTCGCCTGAACGCGTCGATACCGCGTTCATGGACAGGTTGCTGTCGAAATGCACCGACCACCTGAACCTGCTGGCGGCGCCCGCGACGCTCGACAAGGTCTACGATTTCAGCGCCGAGGCCTTTGACTCGATCTTCGATACGTTGCGGACGACGATGCCCTGCATCGTACTCGATCTGCCTCATCAGTGGACGGGATGGACCAAGCGCGCATTGCTAAGCGCCGACGACATCCTGATCGTGGCATCGCCAGATCTTGCCAATCTGCGCAACACCAAGAACATGTTCGACACGCTGAAGGCCGCAAGGCCGAACGACCGGTTGCCAGTCTATTGTCTGAATCAGGTTGGCGTGCCGAAACGGCCGGAGATCAAGGCTGGCGAATTCGCAAAGGCTATCGAAAGCGATCCGATCGCGTCGATCGCTTTCGAGCCGCAAATTTTTGGATCGGCTGCCAACAACGGCCAGATGATTGCCGAGATTTCGGCCAGCCACCGGTCGGTGGAAATGTTTGTGCAGATCGCTCAGCGGCTGACTGGCCGCGGGGAAGCGAAAAAAAGCCGCAGTTCAATACTGGCTCCCTTGCTTGGGAAATTGCGCAAACAGTAAGCGCGTTGAGGTGTCGTCGTGTTTGGTAAGCGTGGAGGAACAGATACGGATTTCCGCCCCGGGAATCCCGCCGCAAAGCCGGAGCTTCAGCCGGCGGCTCCCGCACGTCCGCAGCAAGCTCCGCCGACGCCCTCGGTTTCCGCGCCCCCTCTTGTACCAGCTGGCGCTGCGCCGCCTCCTGTCGTTGAATCCCGCCGCTCCGATAATTATTATCAGGTCAAGGGCACGATCTTCGGTGCGCTGATCGAAGCAATCGATCTCGCGCAGCTCGGCAAGCTCGACGCTGAATCGGCCCGCGAGGAAATTCGCGATATCGTCAACGAGATCATCGCGATCAAAAATATCGTGATGTCGATTGCCGAGCAGGAGGAACTGCTCGACGATATCTGCAACGATGTTCTCGGTTACGGCCCGCTCGAGCCTTTGCTGGCACGCGACGATATCGCCGATATCATGGTCAATGGTGCCGGGACCGTATTTATCGAAGTCGGCGGCAAAATTCAGAAGACCGGGATCCGCTTTCGCGACAATCAGCAGCTTCTGAACATCTGCCAACGCATCGTCAGTCAGGTCGGTAGACGCGTCGACGAATCTTCGCCGATCTGCGATGCCCGCCTTGCCGACGGTTCACGCGTAAACGCGATCGTGCCGCCGCTCGCGATCGACGGACCGGCACTGACCATCCGAAAATTCAAAAAAGACAAACTGACGCTCGACCAGCTTGTCCGATTTGGCGCGATCTCGCCGGAAGGCGCGCAGATTCTACAAATCATTGGGCGTGTTCGCTGCAACGTTCTGATCTCAGGCGGCACCGGCTCCGGTAAAACGACACTGCTCAATTGTCTGACCAACTATATCGACGACGATGAGCGCATCATCACCTGCGAAGATGCCGCCGAACTTCAGCTTCAGCAACCTCATGTGGTCCGGCTCGAAACCCGTCCCCCGAACATCGAAGGCGAAGGCCAGATCACGATGCGTGATCTTGTCAAAAACTGCCTTCGTATGCGCCCGGAACGGATCATCGTCGGCGAAGTCCGCGGACCAGAGGCATTCGACCTGCTGCAGGCCATGAACACCGGCCACGACGGCTCGATGGGAACGCTCCACGCCAACAATCCTCGCGAAGCTCTGTCGCGCTGCGAGTCCATGATCACGATGGGAGGCTACGCGCTGCCCTCGCGCACCATCCGCGAAATGATGTGCGCCTCGATCGACGTCATCGTTCAGGCCGCGCGTCTGCGTGACGGTTCGCGCCGTATCACCCACATCACCGAAGTGCTCGGGATGGAAGGTGACACCATCATCACGCAGGACGTCTTCCTTTACGACATTCTGGGCGAAGACATTAACGGCAATATTATCGGCCGTCATCGCTCCACGGGCATCGGACGCCCGCGGTTCTGGGATCGGGCGCGATACTACAACGAGGATAAACGGCTGGCAGCAGCGCTCGATGCAGCGGAAGCTCCCGATCCGGAGCTTCGATAGGACGCAACCATGAACCTGCACGTCCCGAACCTGCAAATCCTGGCGATCGCTTTCATGAGTGCCGTTACTCTGGGCGGCCTGGCGTGGGTATTCGTTTATCCGCTGCTGTCGGGTGAGCGGCAGGCCGAAAAACGCCGTTCATCTTTTTCCAAGACGGATGTGGTCGCCGGCCGCGAACAGCGCGGACAACGCTCCCGCCGCGAGCACGTGGAAGATACGCTGCGGGATGTCGAGCAGCGTGCCAAGAAGGCCAAGCAGGTCCAGCTTGCGGACCGCATCCAGCAGGCCGGCCTGAGCTTTACCAAACAACAATTCATGATCGGGTCCGCCATTCTGGGACTCGTGGGCTTTTTCATTCCCTTCGCGCTGGGCGCTAATCTGATCGCTGCGATCGGTTTTGGCGCCTCGACCGGGTTCGGCCTGCCGCGCTTTGTCCTGGGCTTCCTGAAGAAGCGCCGCGAGGCCAAGTTCATCCAGACACTGCCGGATGCCGTCGACATCATCGTGCGCGGCATCAAGGCGGGCTTGCCGCTGTTCGACTCAATCAAAGTCGTCGTCCAGGACACGCCGGAACCACTGCGGTCCGAATTCCGCGCCATCATCGAGAGCCAGAGCATCGGCATGCCGCTCGGTGATGCGTGCATGAAGCTGTATGATCGGATGCCGCTGCCCGAAGCCAACTTCTTCGGTATCGTGATCTCGATCCAGACCAAGTCGGGCGGCAATCTGTCCGAAGCGCTCGGCAACCTCTCGAAGGTTTTGCGTGACCGCAAGAAAATGAAGGCAAAAATCCAAGCGATGTCGATGGAAGCCAAGGCTTCGGCTGCCATTATCGGCGCGTTACCTCCGGCCGTGATGCTGATTGTCTATATCATGTCGCCGGACTACATCACGCTGCTTTGGACAACTCCACTGGGCCGCCTGATGCTGGTCGGGTGCGCGACGTGGATGTCGATCGGCGTGATGGTGATGCGGAAAATGATCAATTTCGACTTCTGACGGGTGCGGTGATGATTGATTTCCTGATTGAGCGCATGCATGACGCCCGGTTTATGACGATGCTGCTCGCAGCCGTCGCCACCGGGGCAACAATCTACGCACTTGTCCTTCCGATGTTTGCAAGCGACACGCTCTCTAAGCGCATGAAGGCTGTTGCCAGTGAGCGCGAGCGCATGCGTCAGCGGGAGCGCGAACGCAACAACACAAGAAACGAGAAGGTCTCGCTTCGGCAGGCTCCCAAGCAGTTCGTCGGCCGGATCGTCGACGAGTTCAACCTCACCAAATGGCTGGCTCAGGAAGAAGCCAAGGGAAAGCTGGTGATGGCCGGCTACCGGGGTCACGCGCCGTATATCACCTTCCTGTTCTTCCGCATGGTCACGCCGATCACCTTTCTGGCCGGCGCCGCCGTCTATGTGTTCTTCATCTGGCATACCGAGCAGTCGGTGACGATCAAACTCGGATTGTGCGTGCTCGCCGCGTGGCTCGGCATGCAGGCACCGATGCTGTTTCTGCGCAACTCGATCTCCAAGCGCCAGCTGTCGATCAAGAGGGCCTTCCCGGATGCGCTCGATCTCCTGTTGATCTGCGTCGAGTCCGGCATGTCGATCGAAGCCGCATTTCGCAGGGTCAGTCAGGAAATGGGTGGCCAGTCGGTCGCTTTGGCGGAAGAACTTACGCTGACGACCGCGGAGCTGTCGTATCTGCAGGACCGAAAGACAGCCTATGAGAACCTGCAGAAGCGGACCGGTCTTGAAGGCGTGAAGTCAGTCTGTCTTGCGCTCCAGCAGTCCGAACGCTACGGCACGCCGCTCGGGCATACTCTGCGGGTGCTGGCTCAGGAAAATCGCGACATGCGTATGAACGAAGCGGAGAAGAAGGCCGCGAGCCTGCCGCCCAAGCTTACCGTTCCGATGATCGTGTTCTTCCTTCCGGTGCTGTTCGTGGTCATTCTGGGACCGACCGCGATCAAGCTTACCACCGTGCTCAAGTAAGGCTGGCTTTCAGACTGACGGTTGCACTTCGATTTCAGCTTCAGCTCAGGAGCGCGCGGCTCCGTTGGCCAATCCGAATTGGGCGCCAGAGCGGGACGCCGGTCCCTTGCTCATCATGTCTTTCAGATAGGCGACGTTGGCTGCCGCCTCGCCTGGGGGAAGGTCGGCTTTGACGATGCTTTCGGCCTCTTCGAAACGGCCTTGAAGTCCGACCGCAAGAGCGAGATTCTGACGGATGCGCGGATTGCTGGCATCACGCGCATAGGCTTTGCGCAGGATTTCCTCCGCCTTCGGCAAGTCCTTGGTCAAAACGTAAGACAGCCCTAGGTTTGATAGGATCGAGGGCTCATCCGGCACGATCTTGAGCGCACTCGCATAGTAGGCCCGCGCTTCTTCGTGGCGGCCGAGCTGATCGAGCGCCGTACCCTGCGTGGAGAGGATGTGCCAATCGGGATTGGCGGGGGTATGCGCTCTCGACAACACGTCGAAGGCCTGTTGGAAATTGCCATTATCGGCCAACGCACGGCCATAGGCGCCAAGCAGCGGCTTGTTGCCGGGATTGTTCAGGACGGCCTGCTCAAGCACGGCGACAGCCTGCTCGCGCTGACCGTTCGCCCGCAGCGCCTGACCATAGCGCAGACCTGCGTCTGCATCGCGGGGGTTGGCGCGGAATTTTTCACCGTAGATTTCGATGTTCTTTTTATTGTCCGCCTCAGCAGCGACCTGCTGCTTGCCGCCAAGCGCACCCGTAATGTCGGGCGCTCCAATGGTCTGGCATCCGGCAAGATTCACCGCCACAAGGCCGATGAAGGCAGCCGATCCAAGAAACCTGACAAGACATGACGGCGAACGCATTGCGCGCTCCCTCATTGAGGGCGGTGGCGAAAATGATCTATCATTCAGCAGTAAATCGTTAACCCTAATGAGTGGTTAATGGGGGCTCAGCCGTGATACAGGCTTGAGAGGCTCGGCGGGATTTCCTTCTCCGAGCCGCAGTCCGCGCCTATCCGAGATGACGATGCAAAACCTGTTCGAAACAGACCCCGCTGCTCCCGCAACGCCGATCCTGTTCGTGACAAAAACGAACTGGGACCAAATCCGCGCCACCCTTCCCGCCGAAGCGCAGGCATTTGCCGCGGCGAATGGCTTTTCTGCGAAGGCAGGAGAACTGTTAGTGCTGCCTGACGCCGCCGGTAAGCTCAGCCATGTGCTATTCGGGCTGGAAGCGACGCCTGAGAAGGCCGATCCCTTCCTGCCCGGGCAACTGCCGACGAAGCTCCCTGCCGGCGTCTATCGTTTCGCCAACGCGCCACATGACACACGCCTGGCGACGCTGGCGTTTGCGCTCGGCAGTTATCGCTTTGCCCGCTACCGCAAGGCCGAACCCTATAACGTCAGGCTGGTTGCGCCCGAAGGCGTCGACATTGCCGATATCGAGCGCGTCGGACGCAGCGCGACGCTGGCCCGTGACCTCATCAACACACCCGCCAACGACATGGGACCTGCCGAATTGGCAGAGATCGCCGAGAACCTTGCCCACGAATTCGGTGCCAGCTACCGCTGCACGATCGGCGAAGATCTCCTGCGCGACAATTTCCCGTTGATCCACGCCGTGGGTGCAGCGTCGCCGCGCGCCCCGCGCCTGATCGATTTTACCTGGGGCGATGCCTCGCACCCGAAAGTGACACTCGTCGGCAAGGGCGTATGCT
>JAIENY010000050.1 GCA_019750915.1 Xanthobacteraceae bacterium | reverse complement strand
GCTCTTCCGATCTTTATCAGTGACGCGATCGCAGCCCGTGTCGACGAAGTCACGAGCAGCATCACCCAGATGCTGGAAGATCGCAGCCAGCACATCACCAGCGCCTTCGCCGGCGCAGGCGATAACATGATCATCGCGCTCGGTGAGCGCGGCGGCGACCTGCTCGACCGTCTCGAGGAAGCAAGCAGCCAGACCGCCCAGGCGGTGCTCGACGCCAGCGAGCAACTCACCGCCAATCTCAATTTCAAGACCGGCAATATCCAGGACGAATTCGTCGATTTGGCCGATAACATTCACGCGTTGATGACGGAGCGCCTCGAACGCATCACCAGCGATTTCGAACTGCGCTCGAACTCCATCGTCGATGGCATCACCAACCGTACCGAGCAGGTCCATGACGCGCTGAAGAACTCGGGCGACTCGCTCCTCAATGAGATGGACCTGCGGTCCGCGGATCTGGTGGTCAAGGTCGATGAAGCCGGCAACCGGCTCGCCGGACATATCCTGACCAGCGGCGAAAAAGCCGGCGAAGCCCTCGATGTGACCGTCAATGCGCTCGTCGCCAAGGTCGTGACCCAGACCGAAAGCTCTCACGAAACGCTGGCCGAGCGGATTGGCCTCTTCGAAAAACTGCTGAACGAACAAGGCGGCGAACTGGCGGAGAAATTCGCCCGCGACAGCGGCACACTTGGTGCCCTCATCACCCGCCACGTCTCGGAGTTCGATAAGACCGTAAAGACCTTCGGCGGGGAGATCGTCGAGCGCATGGCCCAGCACACGCACGGCATTTCCGAGGGGTTGAAGACCTACGTCGACACCTTCGACCACCGCGTCACGGCTCACAGCGAACAGCTCCACAATGTGGTCGACGAAAAGCTCGGCCGTTTCCAGTCGGCTCTGGAATCGCGCATCACCACGCTCGATGTGTCGCTCGACACCAAGATCAAGACGTTCGACGACGCGATCGAAACGCGCCTCTCTGCGCTCGAGCAATCCTTCGACAATCGCGCCGCTGCGGTAACGCAGTCGATCGACGCGCAAAGCACCGCCCTCAGCGAAAACCTGTTGACGCGCTTCAGCGACGTGCAAAAGGGTCTTGAGAGCCACGCAGGCACGGTGGCCACCGACATCGAGACCCGGGTCGGCCGTTTCGAAAACCTTCTGGACATTCGCGTCGATGCAGCCGCAAGCCGCGTCGAGGCCAGCGGCCAGAAGCTGAGCGACATCCTCCAGGCTCGCACCGACGAATTGACGCAGAGCATCAAGGCTCGCGTGGAAGATTCCGAGCGATCCCTCACCAATCTCGTTGGCGAAACCAGCGAAGTGCTGCAGACCGGCGCCCGTGCCGCGCAGCAGAGCCTGCTCTCGCTTTCCGGCGAAGTCGGATCGCAACTGAGGAGCACGACCTCCGATCTGGAGCGAACCATCCAGTCCGCCGCGCGCGAGGTCGAAAGCACCCTGTCGATCTCGTCCAGCAACGCCAGCGCGCTGATCAAATCCGCATCTGCGGAAATCGAGCGCACGGTGCAAACGACTGTCATGGAGGCGGAGACGGCCCTCACCGCGATGTCCGGCAGCGCAAGTGCGCAGATTAAGTCAGCCTCCGCCGAAATCGAGCGGACCGTGCAGACAACAGTTCGAGACGCCGAAACCGCTCTTGCCGCCGCATCCAACAACGCAACCACGTACATCAAGTCGTCTTCTGCAGAGATCGAGCGGACGATCGGTATCAGCACAGAGGCCTTTGGCCTGACCTTGAACAACAAGGTTCAGGAGATCACCGAGGGCGTCCGCGAGCAGACCGAGCGCCTGGCCCAGATCGTCGACGAGAAACACTCGCCATTCGTCAACGCCATCTCTGGCAAGAGCGAAGAACTGGTCAACGCGCTCGACGCGAAAAAGAACGAACTCACCGTCTCCATCGGCAACGCTACGAGCACCGCGCTCAAGGCAATCGCTGCTCAGGGCGGAGACTTCACCGTTTCGCTGATGAACAGCTCGTCTGACCTAGCTCGCCAGATCAATACCGCAAGCGAAGTTGCCACCGGTTCCATCAGCAAGGCACTCAAGGACATCGAGTCCAGCACGCGTTCGGCGATCGACCAGTCGCGTCAGGTTGCCACAGCCGCCGTCACCGAGATGCAGGAGACCAGCAAAATCCTGCGTACTGATACGGTCGCGCTGTTCGAGCGGCTGCGTGAAGGCAACATCCTGCTTCAGGAAGTGCTCACGGGCGCCCATGACAATCTCAATTCGCTGGAGCGGGCGCTTGTCACCCGCGTGGCGGATTTTGTCACCACGCTCAACGATGTCACCGCCCGCAATGGCGCTTCGACGAACGCTCTCGGAGAACAGATTCGCGCTTTCAATGAGACGACAACGGCTGCTTCGCAGAATCTTGGTGAACTCTCGGAGCAATTCCAGAGCCACGGCAAGGTGCTGTCGGATGCGGTCCGTCTTGTGGAAGACAGCAACGAGCGTACCGGACAGTCCGTCGCCGAACGTCAAGTGCTGCTCGAACAGGTCGCAAATTCGATCGACACCCGAACCCTGGAGCTTGATGACCGGCTGAACCGATTCACCGGCCTTCTCGATGAATCACTTGACGCCGCAGAGTCGCGCGCACGGGATATCGCCCGCGTGGTCGCCGAAAGCGCCGGTGCGAGTTCCTCTGCCGTAGGCCGCCAGTTCGAGGCTGTCCGCATGGCGGTCGAGGATGAGCGTCGCCAGACCATCGAAGCCATGAGCGAAGTCTACGATCGCGGCACACAGGACGCCGCCGCGATGTTCCAGGAGGCTTCCGATCGCTTTAACGCGATTGTGCTTGGTATGAAGCAGATGGCGGCCGAACTGCACCAAGAACTGGACGAAACGCGCGCCGACTTGCGCCGCGGCATTCTGGAACTGCCGCAGGAGGCAGCCGAAAGCACCGCCCAGATGCGCAAGGTGATCGTCGATCAGATCGAGGCGCTGGCCGAATTGAACCGTATCGTCGCCAAGCACGGCCGCGGACTCGATGTGGGCTCCGCAAGCCGCAGCATACGCGAAGAAGAGCCGGCTCTGGCCGTTGCCAACACCTCCCGTGCTGAAAGCCGACCAGCGCCTGCGCAGCGCGGCGGGCGTGACTTCGGCAGCGCATCCAGCCTCCCTCCGCCGGATCTGGGCGCGCCCACCAACCCGCGGCGGACCGAAGCTCCTCCCGTAAGCCCTGCGGGCAACGACCGCGATGCATGGCTGTCGGACTTGCTGAGCCGCGCCGACGATGAGCAACTTGGCGCCGCACGCGGACGCGCTCAACAGCCGCGCCAGCCAGCGAACAATCCGCTCGAAGCCCTGTCGCTCGACATTACCCGCCTTGTGGATCGCGATCTGGCGGCGGAGATGTGGGACCGCTATCAACGCGGCGAACGCAAAGCTTTCAACAAGCGACTTTACACACCCGCTGGTCAGAAAGCGTTCGATGAGGTCGCGCGCAAATATCGTGCGGAGCGTCCATTCAAGCAGACGGTCGACCGCTACATCACAGAGTTCGAACGGCTGCTCGACGATGTCTCGCGTGACGAACGCGGTCCCGCGGCCCTTCGCAGCCACCTGACGTCGGAAGCTGGCCTTGTCTACACCTTGCTTGCCCACGCGGCGGGTCGGCTGGGGTAAGTTTCGAAATCATCCAGAACAAAAACGGGGATGGCTTCCATCCCCGTTTTTTTATGGCCAGCGCCTTTGCAATTCCTGCTCCCATCATTCGGCAGGAGTGGTGCCGGAAAAAAAAGTCTTCGGGGGAGCCGCGCACGCTGCAGTCCAGCCCCCTCACCATTCGGCGGGAATTGTTCGCGGTTCAGTCCTCACGAACGCGTGGATCGCCTCGGCACGAGATTGGAATGAGATCGCGACAGCCATCTACACAGCTACAGGCTGCGTTACGTCAGCGCCGATAGCTGTGGCCGCAGTCCAACAGTCATTTATTGCCGCAGGCCAATGGAAGCCGCGTGAGTAACGGGCCGAATTACGGAGGAGCCGTCTAGCGCCGCTCCCTTGCCCGTGCATCCGCGGGATTGCCTGTGCCGGGCGGGCGCTGCGCCGATGGCTGGTTATCTGTATTGCTGGCGCCGAACAGCACCCGGGTGGGATTACGGTCGAAATTGTTCACCGCACGGCTGATGTCCGACAGGGTCCGGCGACCGTCGGCAATCAAACCGGCCGATCGCTTGTCGAGATTGTCGGCGAGTTCGCGGAACGATCGCGCGGCCTTCTGAAGGTCGCCCTCCTGCCCTTCCTTGTTGCCCATCAGCGTTTCAACGCCCGACATAATGTTGTCGATGCGGCCGGAATTATCCGCCAAAGCCTTCGAGAAGGCCTGAAGATTGACGATGCTCTCGCGAAGGGTTTCCTGATTTTCGGTCACAAGGCGGTTGACGTTCTGCAAGGTGGCGCGGACCGCCTCGCCAATATCCATTATGGCGTTCGGGTCAGCCTTCAGCGTGGGGACACCATCGTCCGCCACAGGAATGCCGCCGGCCTCGATTGATCCGCCCTTGAGAGACACAGAGGAAACGCCTGTCAGCCCGGCGAATTCTAGACCCACCATCGTGTCTTTGCGGATCGGCGCGGTCTTGTCGACGGTAGCCAGAACCACCACACGCCGCGGATCGTCGAGCTTGATCGACGTCACTTCGCCGATCTTGATGCCGTTGAAGTTGACATTGCCACCGGTGCGAAGGCCGGATGCCGCACCTTCGAACACGATGCGGATCGGCGTGCGCTGAGCCACAGCCCCCAAATTCTGGAACCAGAATACGAAGCCGAATGCCGCTGCGATCACCGCTAACGTGAAGGCGCCGATCAGCAGATAATTCGCCCGGGTTTCCATTAATCCGACTCCAGTTTACCCAACGCTTTACGCGATGGCCGCTCGTGCACGCTTGCCATGAAAGTATTCACGCAGCCAAGGATGCTGCGAATTCAGCATGTCATCCATGGTACCGACCAGAAGAACCTTACGCTCGCCGAGCACAGCGATGCGGTTGCATGCGGTTTTCAGACTGTCGAGGTCATGGGTTACCATGAAAACCGTCAGCCCCAAAGCGCGTTGCAAAGTCATAACCAGTTCATCGAAATCGCCGGCGCTGATCGGGTCCAGACCTGATGTCGGCTCGTCGAGAAAGAGGATCTCGGGGTCAAGCGCGAGCGCACGCGCAAGCGCTACACGCTTGATCATGCCGCCGGACAGCTCGGACGGATAAAGATTGGCGACCTCGGGCTTCAGCCCCACCATCGTCAACTTGGCCGCCACAATCTCATCCAGAAGACGCTGCGAGATCCGGGTAAATTCGCGAACCGGGAACTGGATGTTCTGACGCACCGTCAGGGAGGAAAACAGTGCACCTTGCTGAAACAACACACCCCACCGCCGTTCGATGGCGCTGCGGGTCTTGTCGTTTGCCTCGTTCACGTTGACACCGAAAACCTCGATCGTACCGCTGCGCTTCGGCATCAGACCGAGGATAGTTCTGGTCAGAACCGACTTTCCGGCCCCCGACGGTCCGACGAAGCCAAGAATCTCGCCTTGTCGGACATCAAGGCTGAGCCTGTCGAGAATAAGCTTGCTGCCGAAACCAACCGTCAGATCACGAACCTGGATAATTGCGTCGGGGGAAAAATCCGCCATCTGTCAGATTCCAATCGACGCGAAGAAGATGGCGAACAGGCCGTCCACGACGATCACGAAGAAGATCGATTTCACCACCGATGCGGTGGTGTGCTGGCCAAGCGACTCGGCGCTACCCTGAACGGCTGCGCCCTCGACACAGGCGATAATGCCGATGATCAGCGCCATGAATGGGGCTTTGACAAGGCCGACGGTGAAATGATTGATCGAGATGGCCTCGCGCAGGCGCGACAGAAATGCGTCGGGCTGAACGCCGCCGTAGAGCCAGGCCGTAAGGCCGCCGCCATAGAGCGCCGCCATTGCTCCGAGAAACGCAAGGATCGGCATCGCGATCACCAGCGCGACGATGCGCGGCAGGATCAGAACCTCGGTCGGATCGAACCCCATGGTGCGCAGTGCATCGACCTCCTCGCGCATTCTCATCGAGCCAAGCTCGGCGGTATAGGCACTCCCGGACCGGCCCGCGACCATGATCGCCACCAGCAGGACGCCGATTTCACGCAGCACCAGCACGCCCAGCATATCGACAACAAAAACGTCGGCGCCGAACTTGCGAAACTGGAAAATCCCTTGCTGCGCAATGATGCAGCCGATCAGGAACGTGATCAGCACCACGATCGGCACCGCCCGCCAGCAGACCTGTTCGAGCTGGTGCACTGTGGAGGTGAGGCGAAACCGGGTGGGATGCAAAATGACGTGGCCCATTGCCGACAGCAATGCACCGGTCATGTTCAGGATGTCGCGCAGGGTTACGCCGATTTCCGCCACGGTACGGCCGACCGCCTCCACCGCGCGGATTGGGCCGATGCTTTGTCGGATGGGAGGAACATCCGACGTCACGCGCTTCACCTCTTCCACGAGGCTGGCATAGTTCTCCGAAAGACCCGCGATCTGGGGAGACGCCTCGCCCTGGGTCAGATTGCGGCGAAGCCGCTCGATTAACCACGCGCCAAATGTATCGAGCTTTGAAATCCGCGAAACGTCGATCACGATGCCTGTGCGGTCCCGATCAAGCCGGGCGGTCCGATTGACCAGCTTTTCGAGGACGGGGGCATGATGCACGGTCCATTCGCCACTGGCATGTAATGCCAAGCCGGCACCAGTCGGCATCTGCTCCAGTGTCGGACCAATATTCACGGATAACTCCCACATCGACACCGTTGCTGATCGCGAGCAACAGGCTTGTCGACCATGCTGTACGGAGGACCTTCTAAGAGCCATAATTGTGTCAAATGAGCAAGTCCGCTCTCAAGCAACCGACGAAATTCAGATGTCTTCCGTTCCCATGAAGCTGATCACGCGCATCGAACAATGGCCAATTGCGGGCAGCTTTTCGATCAGTCGTGGCAGCAAGACGGAAGCCGTCGTCGTCATGGTGGAACTGTCGCGTGATGGGATGACCGGACGCGGCGAATGCGTGCCCTACGCCCGTTATGGTGAGACGCCCGAGGACACGTTGAAAGCCATCGGCCAGTGGACCAGCGAACCACTGTCGCGCGAACTCCTGAACGCGCGCATGGCGCCTGGCGCCGCACGCAACGCTCTCGACTGCGCGCTCTGGGATCTGGAGGCGAAGACCGCCGGCCGCCGCGTCTGGGATTTCACGGGAGACTATGCGCCCCAACCTCTGACGACGGCCTACACCATCTCGCTCGGGACCCCACAGGGAATGGCGAAGGCGACGGCGGCAGCCGCTCATCGCCCGCTGCTCAAGGTCAAGCTCGGCGGCGAAGGTGATGCCGAGCGGATCGCAGCAGTGAGACACGTGGCGCCTCATGCAAGGCTGATCGTCGATGCCAACGAAGCATGGACGGAAACTGATCTTGAACGCAATCTCGAAGCCTGTGCAGATGCCGGTGTCACGCTGGTGGAGCAGCCGCTACCGGCTGGCCGCGACGAGGCACTTGGCAAAATCAGGCGGGCAATTCCGGTGTGCGCTGACGAGAGCGTCCATGCCACGGCCTCGCTTGAGCGGCTTCAGGGTCGCTACGATGCCATCAACATCAAGCTCGACAAAACCGGCGGGCTGACAGAAGCACTTGCGATGCGCGCGGAAGCGAAGCGGCTAGGCTTCGAGATCATGGTCGGCTGCATGGTCGCCACATCGCTGTCGATGGCACCTGCCACTCTGGTGGCACAGGGGGCGGCGGTGGTCGATCTCGACGGCCCGCTGCTGCTTGCCAAGGACCGTGAGCACGGGCTGCGCTATGAGGAGAGCGTCGTTTACCCGCCTGACCCCATGCTGTGGGGCTGAGCGCCGCATAAATCGCGCCCACCCGGTTGCCGACGGCATGCAAATCAGATTCGATGGTTTCGACACTGCGCCCGATTCGGGCGCCTGATCGCTTATTGCATGGAAGCACGCCGGATGGCCGAAGGAGCCTTTGCACTGTCGCCCCTCTCCGCCTCGGCCCGTTCAGCCGCGCCGACGGATGACGACTATGAAGCGATCCGGGACGCCTTCATGGAAACAGCGCGCGGCCGCTGGTTTCTTGGGGAATACGCCAAACGCAACCGAAACGCCGACACCGCGATGGTTCTGGATGCTGTTGCCCGTATCGAACAAAGCATGGCCGCCACCAAAGCCGAGCAGGCCGCGACTCCCGAACCTCCCTCGCCTGCCCCCGCGCTCACGGCGTTACGAAATGCCAGATCGACGATCGCGGCCATTCTGATCGAGCCATTGTTCGAGGACTCGCTCAGCCGCTGGCACAGAAGCTCCCGCATCATCCAGGAGATCGCCTGGGCTTTGAGGGAGACCGGCTCCGATCCGCGCATTTGCGACATTCTCGAGAGCCAGGTCCGCAATATCGAAGAGACCTGCGATCAATTTCCGAGCCACGGTTTTAAACACAGCGTTCTTTCAGCGCTGGATGAGGCCATCGAGGAACTCTCGCCGGGACTCGATGCCGATTCGCCGGCAGAAAAATCGACCAATGCGGATGCTGAAAAAGGTCAAGCTGGCGATCCGAGGACCGGCGCCGGGGTTTTGGCGGCTGGCGATCTCCCCTCAGCAGAGGCTGGGTCTATATCGGAAACGTCCGCGATGGATGACACCATCGATTGGTCTGACGCCGGCGACCAGTCTGGCCCGGAGATCGCTGCAACCAGCGAGTCGGCCGTTGAACCAGTTACGTTCTTAGCGCCTGCGAATATGACTGCTGCAATGCCGGTGGCCGCAGAAATCATGCAGGAGCCAGAACCAGCGATTACTCCTGAACCGGCCGTCGAAGCCGCAATCGCCTTGCCTGAGCCGACCCATCCGCCCGCTTCGGATGCTGCGCCCGCTCAAGCGGCATCGCTTGGCGAAAGTCTGATCGCCCAAGGGCTGGTCAAGCGACCTCTCTCGGGCCGCACCGATCCGCTGGCCCCGATCCGCCGGATGAGTCAGGCGGAAAAGATCGCTTTCTTCAGCTAGTCTCGCCTTTGCCGGTCATACGATCAGCCGGGCATACAAATCCGCGTCGACATTCCCGCCGGACAACACGATCACGGCTGTCTTGCCCTTCGCGTTCAACCGGCCGGTCAACAGTGCCGCCAGCGCTACAGCCCCGCCTGGCTCGACAACCAGCTTGAGCTCGCGAAAGACGAATGCCATCGCCTGTCCCACTTCTGTATCGGACGCGCTGACCGCGCCCGCGACCAGCCTGCGGTTGATCTCGAACGTCAATTCTCCGGGGCTCGGCGCCATCAGAGCATCGCAAATGCTGTGGCCCTTGGCCTCATGCTTCTGTCGCCGACCGGCCGCCAGTGAGCGAGCGTGATCATCGAACCCCTCCGGCTCGGCAATAAACATCTCGGCCCCGGGAAAGCGATGTTTGGTCGCAAGCGCAATGCCCGCCATCAACCCCCCGCCCGACGCAGGTGCCGAGACGAGGTCCGCACCCAGCCCCAAGGCAGCCAAATCTTCGGCAATCTCGCGGCCAACCGTGCCCTGACCGGCGATGATCTTCAGATCGTCGAACGGCGGCACCAGGGTCGCACCCTCGTCGTTTGCGATATTCGCCGCAATGGCTTCGCGGCTTTCCCTGATACGATCGTAAAGCACGACCTTCGCACCATAAGCCTTGGTCCGCTCGCGTTTCGAGAGCGGTGCATCGGCCGGCATCACGATAGTCGCCGACATGCCAAGAAGCCCGGCGGCGGCGGCAACGCCCTGCGCGTGGTTGCCAGACGAAAACGCCACGACACCCTTGGAACGATCCTCCGGCGCAATCGAGGACAACTTGTTGTAGGCGCCGCGGAACTTGAACGATCCGGTCCGCTGCAACATTTCGGGCTTGATGAAGATGCGCCCGCCCGTGAGGGCGTCGAGCGCCGGACAGGGCAACAGCGGCGTACGGACGGCCACAGGCGCAAGCACCCGTGCAGCCGCCTCAATGTCTTTGAATTCAGGAAGTGAAAGCGTGACCATGCCCGGTCTTACCGCGCTCCACTCCGATCGATCAAGGTGTCTGAACCAACCTCACGCAGCGGTGCGAGCGGTCGCAGCAGCGGCATCTGTCCGCAAGGATTTTGCAATATCACGACGGACCGTGACGATATTATCGATGAACGCCCGTGCGCAGCTTTCCCAAGAATGTTCGAGGGCGAATACCCGGCAGTCGTCCGCGTCGATTTTGAGCGCTTCGAGACAGGCGACCTGAAGGTCGTCGCTCAACACACCAACCGGTGCGTCCCCGATCACATCGCGCGGGCCGCACACTGGATACGCGGCGACAGGAACGCCGCTCGCGAGCGCCTCAAGCAGGACAAGACCGAAGGTGTCGGTCTTGCTCGGAAACACGAACACGTCCGCCGCCGCATACGCATCCGCCAGCCGTTCGCCCTGCATCGCTCCCAAGAAAACTGCGTCCGAAAACCTGCGCTGAAGCTCTTCGCGTGCCGGTCCGTCGCCGACAACGAGCTTGGTGCCGGGGAGATCAAGCGAGAGGAACGCCTCAAGATTTTTCTCCACCGCGACGCGCCCCACCGACAAGAATACAGGCCGCGGCAAGCCAAGATCGATATTTTTGGGATGAAACAGCTTGGCATCGACACCGCGCGACCACAGCACGACGTTCTTGAATCCGCGGTCACGCAGTTCCTCGACAAGCGCAGGCGTCGCCGCCATCACCGCGGCGCTGGCGGAATGGAAACGACGGAGCCCCGCCCAGACCCACGATTCCGGAATAGGCGAGCGAGCTGACACGTATTCCGGAAAGCGGGTGTGAAAGCTTGTGGTGAATGGCAGGCGATGCTTGAGGCAGTAACGACGAACGAGAATGCCGATTGGGCCCTCGGTCGCAATATGGATGTTGTCAGGCCTCGCCTCTGCGATCAAACGCGCAATCTTCGCGGGACCGGGAAGAGCAACACGCAGATCCGGATAGCTCGGCAACGCAAAGGTCGCAAAGGATTGGGGCGTCAGGAAACTGACATCGACGCCAAGGCCGGTTGCCGCTTCCGCCATCATCGTCAAAGTGCGAACGACGCCGTTGACTTGTGGGTGCCAGGCGTCGGTCGCGATCAGGATGCGCATCGCGTCAGGCCGCCTGCGCAGCCATCGTCGGCTGCGACTCCTGCAGCCGCAATGGCACGGTCCAGGTCAAAATCTCAAAACGGCCATCATGATGTTCGACCAGCGCCGTGCAGCTCTCGACCCAGTCACCGCAGTTCATGTAGCGGATACCATCATGGTCTCGGATGACTGCGAAGTGAATATGGCCGCAAATCACGCCATCCGCGCCGTGCCGCTTGGCCTCACCGGCCAGCGTCTCCTCGAACGCGCCAATGTAGTTGACTGCGTTCTTGACCTTCTGCTTCGCCCATTGCGACAGCGACCAGTAAGGAAAGCCGAACATGCGGCGAAACATATTCACCAGACGATTCGACTGGATCGCAAGGTCGTAGGCCTTGTCGCCCAGATGCGCGAGCCAGCGCGCGTTCTGGACCACGAGGTCGAAGATGTCACCGTGAATGACGAGATAGCGCTTCCCGTCGAGCCCTTCGTGGATTATCTGCTCCAAGACTTCCACGCCACCAAAATGCGTTCCGTAATAAGAGCGCAGGAATTCGTCGTGGTTGCCGGGGATGTAGTAGACCTTGGCGCCCTTACGGACCCGGCGCAGCATTTTCTGCACGAAATCGTTGTGCGATTGCGGCCAGTGCCAGTTCGATTTCAACGCCCAGCCGTCGATGATATCGCCGACAAGGTAAATGGTCTCCGCGTCGTGGACACGGAGGAAATCCAAGAGCCGCTCCGCCTGCGATCCTTTCGCTCCGAGGTGAACGTCGGAGATGAACAAGGTTCGGAAGGTCTTTTCCGGAGTGCCGTCGTTTGTGAGGGCTTTGTCCATGGCGGAGCGCTAACAGAGTCGTATGACGTTCGGGTGACGATAAAGGCCTGTAAAGGCCTTGGAAATTAAGCTGCGATAGCCGACGTCCGCTCAAAACAAACCAGCGTGTAGATACCGAATGGCGCAACTTTCCGACGCTCGACCAGGGTGGCATTGTCGTTGGACTGCGCCCAAGCCTCTAGCCGCGCGAAAGGGAACTCGGGGCGAAGTCCCAGCGAACGGGTTTTCTTGGCGGCCCAGCGTTCGACAGCAGCGGCCAGGCCAACCTCCGAATAAAGATGATTGACGAGAATGATCCGACCGCCTGGTTTCACCACCCGATGGCACTCGGACAGTACTCGCTCGGGATTTTCGACCAGCGTAATCACGAATTGCGCGACGACGCAGTCAAACGTCGCGTCCGCGAATGTCATGTTGTGGGCGTCCATCTGGACCACATCCTTCACGAACGGATACCGGCCGCTCGCCATTTTTGTTCTCGCCTTCTCCAGCATCGGTGCGCTCATGTCGATGCCGGTGATCTCGGTCGTCGCATCATAATCGTCAAACGACAGGCCTGTGCCAACGCCAACTTCCAGGATTTTTCCACCGACCGAACGCGCGGCGGCGGCGGCGGCGCGGCGACCCTTCACCATGACGGGTCCGCACACCGCATCGTAAATCGGCGCCCAACGCGCGTACGCAGTTTGAACTGTGGACTTGTCGAGGTCTTTGTTCATGGCGGCGATCCAGACGTCAGTTGGAAGCGAAATGTGACAATCAAATCGCAACTAACAGCGCTGTGCGACAACCAGACGACAACGGATGCTGATATCAGCCAAAGCGGTGGAAATGATGGATTGGACCGTTACCGTGACCAATCTGCAGGCGGTCGGCGGCCGCAATCGCCGCATTCACGAAGTCCTTTGCCTGACCGACGGCAACTGCGATATCCTCCCCCTTCGCCAACCCCGCAGCGATCGCGGAAGACAACGAGCAGCCTGTCCCATGCGTGTTCTTGGTCGCGATCCGCTTCGCTGCGAAACGAACGACAGCATACGGTGTGACGAGATAATCGATGCTTTCCGCGCCCACACCATGTCCGCCTTTGACCAGCACGGCGGACGATCCGAAGCCCAAGATGCGTTGGCCCTGCGCTACGATACTGTCCTCATCGGTCGCGACGGCCTCACCCAGTAGCTCCGCAGCCTCGGGCAAGTTCGGTGTAACGATACAGGCCAGCGGCAGGAGGTCGTTGCGAAGCGCGGCAATGGCCCCCGGCGCCAGCAACCGGTCGCCCGACGTTGCGATCATCACCGGATCGACAACGACATTTTGCAGCGGCCTCGCACTCAGCGATTGAACGATTGCCGCGATCGCGTCCTGCGCACCAACCATGCCAATTTTCACCGCACCGACGGCAAGGTCGCTAAGCACCGAATCGATCTGCGCTGAAATGAAGGCTGCGGGGACCTGATGGATGCCGGTAACACCGAGCGTATTTTGCGCTGTCAGCGACGTCACCGCAGCCGCACCGTAGACGCCGAGCGCGCTGAACGTCTTGAGATCTGCCTGTATACCGGCGCCTCCGGATGGATCTGAGCCCGCGATGGAAAGTGCGATCGGAGTTGCCATGTTGCCGTCGTAACGTGGGATGAAGGCTCCAGCAAGTCTCTACGTGCAGCGTTGCAGGGGCCGCTCAGGACGCCTTGTGCATCGGCGCTTGCGCCAAAGCCGTCACCGGCGCGTCGGGGTCCGGCTCATGATCCGCCATCGCGCCGATCGCGGCGACCGGCATGTCGCGCAGGCGTTTGAGGCCAAGATATCGCTCGCGCAGGATCACAAAGATGCCGGACGCAGCGATAATCACGGCACCGAGCAGTACCCAGGGCGTCGCTACCTCGGCGAAAATCCAATACCCCAGCAGATAGGCCCAAAGCATTGCCGTGTAGTCGAATGGCGCCAGGAAGGATGCGGGCGCATAGCGATAGCTCTCCGTAAAAGTCATCTGTCCGAGGCCTCCCGCCACGCCAATCCCGATCAGCAGAACCCAATGCTCCCAGGTCGCCGGCGCGATCCAGCCGAACGGCAGAGTGAGGAGCGCAGCGCCCATCACAATCAACGTCATGTACGTCAGGATTGCCGCGGTTGTCTCGGTCTGCGTGATCTGGCGAATCTGGATGGTCGCGCCTCCCCCGCTGATGGCGTTAGCAAACGCGAAAGCGATTCCGGCAATCGCACTGGAGGTTACGGCGGCGTGGCTCTGAAAGTACGGCGAAAGCATCAACATCACCCCGCCGAAACCGGCGACGACGGCACCCCAACGATAAGCGTGCACCGTTTCCTTCAGCATCGTAGCCGCAAAAACCACGGTAATAAGAGGAGCGACAAAAGCGATCGCGGTGAAATCGCCGATCGGAATCCGCGCCAGAGCCGCAAAAGTACAAAACGTGCCGGTGATGCTGAAGACGCCCCGAATCAGATGAGCGGAGGGGTGTTTCGTTTTGAACGCCCTGCCCAATTCACCCCGCAACGCAAAAAACACCAGCAGCGGAATCAACGCGAACAGCGATCGGAAAAACGCGACCTGCCCGACCGGGAATATGCCTTCCAGGTACCGCACCTGAGCGCCCATGACGGCAAACATCAACGTGCTCAGTATCTTCAGGGAAACGGCCTTGAGTACATTCATCGGGTCATCGCCGTGGCGGATCTGGCCCTCATCATATTCGCGCGATGATGAAGCAATTCTGTCGCTCCGGGATTATAACCATCGTCCCACATCTGCTTCCCGGAGGAATGTATGTACGGCAAATTGATCGGTGCGGCGTTTTTGACAGTGACGACATTCGCGATTTCATCGGCGAATGCCGAAACGATGAAGATGAAACTTAATCTCACCGGCGCCAGCGAGGTGCCTTCAAACGACAGTAAGGGCACCGGAACAGCCGATGTCACCTATGACACCGAAAGCAAGGTCCTGAAGTGGAAAGTCGCGTATTCGGGCCTGTCTGGACCGGCAACGATGGCCCATTTCCATGGCCCAGCCGAGCCTGGCAAAAACGCCCCTGTTCTTGTCCCACTCAAGGACACGGCCAGTGGCGCGGAAGGTAGCGCCACGCTCACCGATGCTCAGGCCGCTGATCTTCTGGCTGGCAAGATGTATATCAACTTTCATACCGCCGCGCACCCCGGCGGCGAAATCCGCGCCCAGGTAACAAAATAACCCATCATAAGAAAAAGACCGAAAGGCGGGCGTCGGCGCCCGCCTTTTTTCGGGTCGATCAGGGGCGAACAAGCGTACGCAGCCAACGCATCCCGAACATTCCCACGATCGACGCCGCGTACACGAGTGTACCGACAAGGATCAGCAACATCAGCTTTACCTCCGACCGAAAGGACGGCAGGTGCGAAATCCAGTCTGCGGCCACATGGGATGTGCCCCATAAGGCCGCCGCAAGAACTATTCCGGCTACCACAAACTTGAACAAAGCACTTCTGAACGAGCTGTCAAACTCAAGAAAATCGCGTCTGACCGCGAATAGAATAACCAGCAGCAGATTGATCCATTGACCCACCGCGGTCGCGAGTGCGAGGCCGATCTGAGCCAACGATCCCACAAGAGCAAGCTTGAGCAGAACATTGACGCCGATTCCGATCAATGCTGCTTTCACTGGCGTCGCCGTATCCTTCCGCGCGTAGAAAGTCGCAACCGCGCTGCGGATCAACACAAACGGAACGAGTCCGACCGCATAAGCCGCCAGCGTCGCGCCCGCCTCTGCCGCATCGGCTTTGGAGAACGCGCCGCGCGCGAACATCGCACGCATGATTTCGTCAGGCACGGTGAGGAAGGCCGCAACAAACGGGATCGAAAACAACAATGTAAACTCGAACGCGCGGCGCTGAGAGGCCATCGCGCCTTCGTGGTCGCCAGCTGTGATGCGCCGCGACATCTCGGGTAACAGCACGGTGCCGATGGCGATTCCAATTACACCGATCGGAAGCTGGTTGAGACGATCGGCATAGTACAGGGCTGACAATGCGCCGGACGCCAGAAAGGTTGCAATGATGGTGTCCGCGAACAACGCTACCTGCGTGCCCATCGAGCCGAGTGTGGCCGGAATGAGCGTACGAAAGAAACTGCGCACGTCATCGTCGAGTTTCAGCGGTGTGAACTTCGGCAGCACGCCAGTACGCGCCGCATCACCGGCAAGCAGAAAATACTGCATGAAGCCGGATATGAGCACGCCCCACGCTGCGGCGTGACCCGCGGTCGGGAAGAACGCGGCGAGCGCCAGCGTCATCATCATCGCAAGGTTAAGAAAAATCGATGCGGCCGCTGCACTCGCGAAACGGTGCATCACATTCAGGATGCCGCCATAGAGCGTTACCAGCGTGATTAAAAGCAAATAGGGAAACGTGATCCGCGTCAGAGAAATCGCAAGCTCGCGCTGCGCCGGATCATCGGAGAAACCTGGCGCCAGGATCGAGATCGCCTGCGGCATGAACAGCCACGCCAAAGCCAGCAGCACAAGCTGCGTCGCAAACAGAAGCGTAAAGATGCGGTCCGCAAACAGGCTTGCGGCATCCGGCCCGCCCCGCTCGCGGACCTGGGTATAGGACGGCACGAAGGCGGCGTTGAACGCACCCTCAGCGAAAATGGCCCTGAAATGGTTCGGAAGCCGCAGCGCCACGAAAAAGGCGTCGGCCACAGGCCCGGCGCCCAGAATCGCGGCCAGCATGATGTCGCGCGCAAACCCTGTCAGGCGCGACAATAGTGTATAACCGCCAACGGTGAAGATACGGCCAAGCATCGGCCGCTTCTACAATATCGCTCGCTTCGACAAAACGGCTATATCAGCCGCCAACCGCGTCGCGCACAGCCTTGATGACGCGATCTTGGGCTTCCGGATCGAGATAAGGGTGCATCGGCAGGCTGATGCACTCTTCGGACAGCTTCTCGCAGACCGGCAGGCCGCCCTCGGCTACGGGATAATTCTTGTACGCCGTCTGCTGGTGCATGGACTTCGGATAATAGATCGCGGTCGGCACGCCCTTGGCCTTCAGCGCCTCCGCAAACGCCTCGCGCGTGCCGGGCTTGATACGGATGGTGTATTGCGCCCAGGTCGAGACGTTGCCTTCGGTCACATGAGGCACCGCGACCGCATCTTTCAGGCCGTCGGCATAGCGACGCGCAACTGCGTTGCGCTGGTCGATCTCATCCTGAAAGATCTTCAGCTTTTCGATCAGGATCGCAGCCTGAATGGTGTCGAGGCGTCCGGTCAAGCCCAAGCGTACGTTATCGTA
Organism: Xanthobacteraceae bacterium; assembly: GCA_019750915.1. Classification (GTDB taxonomy): domain Bacteria; phylum Pseudomonadota; class Alphaproteobacteria; order Rhizobiales; family Xanthobacteraceae; genus Afipia. The sequence goes on along the minus strand of JAIENY010000050.1, from coordinate 27,531 downwards.
ACGGTCCTTGCCCGCACCATGCACACGGACGCTGCGAAGGGCTTCGGCGAGATCGGCATCATCGGTGAAGATCGCGCCGCCATCGCCGTAGCACCCGAGCGGTTTTGCAGGGAAGAAGCTGGTTGCGGTCGCAAGCCCGAAAGTCCCGAGCCGCTTGCCCTTATAGATGGCACCGAAACCCTGCGCCGCGTCATCCAGCACGAAAATTCCTTCCGCCTTGGCGACAGCCGCAACTGCATCATGATCGGCAGGCTGGCCGAACAGATCGACCGGGGTCACTGCCTTAACGTTAAGGCCCAGCTTTCGCGCGGTGGCGATGCCGCGCTTGAGCGAGGCAATATCCATATTGAAGGTTTTCTCATCGACATCGACGAACACCGGCGTCGCTCCGGCCAGTGCCACCACTTCGCCGGTCGCACAGAAGGTAAAGGACGGCACCAGCACAGCATCACCGGGGCCGACATTCCTGGCCATCAGAACCATCAGCAACGCATCGGTGCCGCTCGCGCAGGCGACGACATGCTTGGCACCGCTAAAGGCCGCAAGATCGGCCTCGAACTGGGTCACTTCCGGCCCGTTGACGAACTGACAATGCGTCAGCACGCGGCCCACCGCCTCATCAATGAGGCTGCCGAGGCGGCGACGCTGCGCGCCGATATCGATAAAAGCGACAGGTTCTGTGCGAATATGCTGATTCATTGCGTCTACCAATAAGAAGATTTTTCTGTTCAGCCTGCGACGACGCGCGGGCCGCTGCGGTGCGGCTGGGCGATCGCAGTGGCCGGAGTATCGAGGCACTTGATTGCGATCTCGAGGCTGGCGACACCCTCCTCGCCGGTGACCGCGGGCTTGTCGCCGCTCCGCACCGCACGGATGAAAGCCATCAGCTCGGCGCGCAAAGGCTCGTCATGACCGACCGATAGATGGCGCATCGAATAACTGCCGTCCGGCTGGAAGCCGAAGCACTCCGTCACCTGACGGGTCAACAGGTCGCCCTGAATATATTTCTTGCGCGTCGCCACCGTCACGCTGCGCGCTTTAAACGGCGTCAGCCAGTTCGTGTTGATGTGAGCAAGCACGCCCGAGGCGGTGCGGAATTGCAGAAGCGCGATGTCCTCGCGTTCGGCAACGGCGCTCGCAAGCTGCGGCTGCACGTCGACGATGTCGGACTCGGTGAACCAACGGATCAGATCGATGTCATGAACAGCAAGATCGATTACCACGCCGACATTCGACATGCGCGGGGGAAACGGACCGACACGGGTGATGGCGACGGAAAGAATCTCCTCGTCCTTGATCGCCTGCTTGATAGCGGCGACCGCGGGATTAAAACGCTCAACGTGACCAACCATCAAAGTCACACCCGCCGCCTTGGCAGCATTGATGATCTCATGCCCCTCTTCCGCGGTGGATGCGATCGGCTTCTCCACCAGCACATTTACTTTGCGAGCAATACAGGCCAGAGCAACATCGCGGTGCAGATGGGTTGGCGCAGCAATCGTCACCGCGTCCAGACCGGCGTCGAGCAGTTCCTCGACCGTCTCGAAAGTTGGGCAGCCCGCCATTTGGGTGACGCGCGATCGGCTCTCCGCCGCCGGGTCGGTGACCCCGACCAATGTCACACCGGGAAGACCTGCAAGGACACGAGCGTGATTGCTGCCCATCACACCAGCTCCGATGACGCCCAGACGCAATCCGGCACTCTCTTTCGCCGGGACTTTCGCAACCATCATTTCAACCTTTAAATTGCCGAAGATTCGCTTCGAAGTTGCCCCTTCCTAGCACGAGGCCAGCCGGGGGGACGCTTCGGAACGAGCCTCCTCTAACACGTTTTGCTGCAAAATATTTCATCCTTTGCCACGGCCGATCCGGATTTGTCACGGATGCGTGTCTGGCATATATTTTGAGCAAGTTCTCCTTGGACCAGTCGCTCAGGCGTCATTCCTGTGTTCAGCGCTATTGAGCCAAACCATTGCGCGTTCTTCAGACCTATAAAATCTTCATGCCAGACGTTCATGGCGGAATACCGCACGTGATCGCAATGCTCACGCGGCTCTCCGGCGCCGGCGTGGAAAATCTCATCATGGTGGCCCGTAGCGTTGGGCGTGGCCGTGTCTATCGTTTTGAAGATGCCACCGTCTGGGCGGCCACATCAATGGGCACAATGGCCTCAACGCCGCTGGCGCCGACCTATCCCCTTGCTTTCGCCCGACGCGCAAGCGAGCACGATCTGGTGGTCTGCCACTTGCCATTTCCTCTGGCAGACCTCGGTCTTCTGCTGCGCCCACGACTTCGCACGCCACTGATCGTTTACTGGCATGCAGACATCGTCGGGCGACCGTGGCTCACGCGGCTGATATCGCCGCTGATCCGGCGAACGCTCAAACGGGCGGATCGGATCATCATATCCCACGAAGCCATGATGAAGAGCCCATTCCTTCAACCTCATACTGAGAAATGCACCGTGGTTGCTCTTGGTTGCGATACTGTCTGGTGGTCGTCGCTGGAGGCCGCTCAACGCGAGCGCGTTCAGGAGTTGCAAGCGGAATTTCCCCGCCTCGTGGTCGCAATTGGACGCCTTGTTCCCTACAAGGGATATGACGTCTTTCTGCGAGCTCTCGCCAGAACCCGGGCGCAGGCCGTTGTCATTGGTGCAGGCCCATTAAAAGCCGAACTCGAAACAATGGCCGAACGACTGGGGATCGCGGACCGCGTGGCCTTTGTCGGCTCGCAGAGCGCCGACGATATCAAATGCTACCTGCACGCCGCGCGCGTATTCACCCTTCCTTCGGTGACGGAAGCGGAGGCGTTTGGCATCGTTCAAATCGAGGCCATGGCGGCAGGACGGCCTGTGGTCAACACATTCCTGAAGACTGCTGTTCCTGATATTGCTCGCAATGAGCGGGAAGCGTTGACTGTCACGCCGGGCGACGAGGTCGCCCTCGCCGATGCGCTGCAGAAACTACTGGATGAGCCCGCGCTCGCTGAGCATCTCGGCCGCAATGGCCAGCAGCGTGCACATGATGCCTATGACCAAGCCATGTTTCTTCAAAAGATGCACGCGATCTATCACGACGTCATTCGCGAGACTGCGCCACGAAATTCACGTTGAGGAAGCGGCCTCAACGTTAGAGGTCGTGGTTACGTACTGCGCTTGTAATCGTCTTCGATGCGAATGATATCGTCTTCGCCGAGGTAGCTTCCGGTCTGCACCTCGATCAGCTCAAGTGGAATCTTGCCGGGATTTTCAAGGCGATGCGTCGCGCCGATAGGAATATAGATCGATTCATTCTCGTGAATGATCTTCTGCATTTCATTGATCGTCACGTTGGCGGTCCCCCGCACCACGATCCAATGCTCGGAACGATGATGGTGTTTTTGCAAAGACAGCCTGCCGCCCGCCTTGACGATGATGCGCTTCACCTGATGCCGATCACCGATATCAAGCGACTGATACGAACCCCAGGGGCGATGGACCTTGAGATGGTCTTCGGTCACCTGAGCCGCAGTCTTTTTCAGTTTTGCAACAAGCCGCTTCAGTCCATTCGGGTCTTTTTGTCTGGACACCAGAACCGCGTCCTGAGTGGCGACGACAACCAGATCCTCGACACCTTCAAGGGCAACCAGCGTTTTGTCGGTCGAGACATTGCAGTTCGACGCCCCCTCGAAGACGGCAGTGCCCTGCGCCGCATTACCGTCCGCATCCTTCGCTGATAACTCCCAGACCGCATGCCATGATCCGACGTCGGACCATCCACATGACACCGGAATGACCGCCGCTTTGGAGGTTTTTTCCATGACAGCGTAATCGATGGAAATCGGTCGCGCCTGCTCGAAGGTTTTCGCATCCAGCGTGACAAAGCCGATATCGCTTCCGGCATGAGCTACCGCAGCCTTGGCCGCCTCCACGCTCGCCGCATCGACCTTGCTGTATTCGTTCAACAGCGACTTCGCCTGGAACATGAAGTTACCGCTGTTCCACAAATAGCCCTTGGCCAAGTAGCTGGCGGCGGTCGCCTCATCCGGTTTCTCAACAAATTGAGCGATCTTGGAAACATCCTCCGAAAGTGGAGATCCCACTTTAATGTAACCGTATTCGGTCGCAGGCCGTTCGGGCTGAATACCGAACGTCACGATGTCGCCAGCGCTGGCGACCGGCAATGCCTTGCGGCAGGCATCAAGAAAGGCAGGTGCATCCTTCACGACATGATCCGACGCAACCGCGAGCACGACCGCATCCGGATCACGCTCCATGGCAAACGCCGCTCCTGCCGCGATTGCGGGGCCGGAGTCACGTCGAAACGGCTCAAGCAGGATATCCGCGTCCTTCTCGATCTCGTTGAGTTGCTCACGCACCATGAAGCGGTAAGCGGCATTGGTGATAATCACCGGACGATCGAACAAACCAGAATCACTGACCCGCAAAACGGTTTCTTGGAAAGTCGAGTGCGGCCCAAATAGCTGCAGGAATTGCTTTGGCCGGTTCTCGCGCGATGCAGGCCACAACCGCGTTCCCGCTCCGCCACACATAATCAAAGGAACAATATGTTTGGTCATTCGATAAAGCCTCAAACCTTATGATAATCGCGATACCAGGCGACAAAACGCGCGACTCCCTCCTGCAAGGGTGTGTTCGGCCGAAAATCGATCTCTTTCTTCAAGGCTTCGATATCGGCATAGGTCGCATACACATCGCCGGGCTGCATCGGCAGCAACTGCTTTTCGGCAGTCTTACCGAGCTCTTTCTCGATCGTCCCGACGAGATCGAGTAGCTTCTCGGGCTCGTTATTTCCGATGTTATAGATACGCCATGGCGCACTGCTGGACGCAGGATCCAGAGTTTTGTCTGCCCCGTCCCTGATTTCCGCGGGCGGCCGATCGACCAGCCGCACAACGGCCTCCGTCACGTCGTCGATGTACGTAAAATCACGCTTCATGTCACCGTGATTAAAAAGTCTGATTGGCTCTCCTTTCACGATTGCATCCGTGAAAAGGAACAGCGCCATGTCAGGGCGGCCCCACGGGCCATAGACAGTGAAAAAGCGCAGTCCGGTGGCGGGCAGCCGATAGAGATGGCTATAGGCATGCGCCATGAGTTCGTTTGCCTTTTTGCTTGCTGCGTAAAGGCTGATGGGATGATCGACGTTATCGTGCTCCGAAAAAGGCACCTTGGTATTTGCACCATAGACGGACGACGACGACGCGAACAAAAGATGGTTACAACCATGATGTCGGCACCCTTCAAGGACATTCGCAAAGCCTTGAAGATTAGCGTCGATGTAAGCGTCAGGATTCTCAATCGAGTAACGGACCCCTGCCTGGGCAGCCAGGTGAATAACAACCGGAAACCGGTGTTCCTTGAACACCGCACGGGTTGCCTCGCGGTCCGCAAGGTCCATTTTCAGAAATGAAAATTTGGGATCGTTACGTAAGATGGCGAGCCGCGCCTCCTTGAGTCGCGGGTCGTAATAGGCGTTCAGATTATCTAGTCCAACAACAGCATGGCCCATTTGCAGCAAACGCTGTGCAACGTGAAAGCCAATGAAGCCGGCCGCACCTGTTACAAGGACTTTCTGCTTCGACATGGTATCCGGAACAGATGGTTAAGAAGACAAATGCTGGTTTTGTCCTTCCTATTGCTTGTTTTGGTTCAAAGCCATACCAAACAGCAAAATATGCTCGCCAATAGACCCAATTAACTGTAATCGCTGGCTTCAACCTTAATCAGATTTGGCCGATGCGCGCTGCTTTCCTCCTTATTTTACGCATTCTGGTTTCGGGAGGACTGCTCTATCTTTCCATTCGCACCATCCAGTTCGACGCAGTCCGGGAGCGTCTCGGCTCCCTAAGATGGAACTGGTTTGCCGCTGCCGCTTTCGCAACCTTTCTTCAGGTCGTCTTGTCCGCGCTACGATGGAAAGAAGTCACCGAGCGCTGTGACGCGCCTTTGACCAATCGCGAAGCTTTTCGCTTCAACATGATCGGCACGTTTTTCAATCAGACCCTCCCCTCAACTATCGGCGGCGATGCAATGCGGCTCTGGCTGCTCGGCAATACCGGAGCGGGATGGCGAGCCGCAACTTATTCGGTGCTTGTCGATCGAGCCGTCGGGTTTATCGCTCTCGCGCTGATCATCGTGTGTAGCCTGCCGTGGAGCTATCCACTCATCACTGAAGCCAAGGGGCGGCTAGCGCTGTTGCTGATCGATTTCGCAGCGGTCGGAATCAGCGTTGGCTTTTTGCTTCTGGGCGCGCTGTCGTGGCCCTGGCTGAAACGATGGTGGCCGATCCGTCATATCCATGCCTGCGGCCAGATCGCAAATCAGGTACTGTTTGACCGGCGCTCCGGCCCGAAGATCGCGGCCCTGTCGTTTGCCATTCATGTTCTGACCGTGATTGCCACATGGTGCGCGGTCTATGCGATTCAGGCGACGGCCTCGTTCGGCCAGCTTTTCCTTCTTATCCCCCCTATTATTCTGATCACGATGCTGCCTGTTTCCATCGCCGGGTGGGGTGTACGCGAGGCGACCATGATGGTGGCGTTCGGTTATGCAGGTCTTTCAAGGATCGATGGAACGATGGTGTCGATCATATTCGGCGCGGCGACATTCCTCGTCGGCGCCCTTGGCGGACTGGTCTGGATTACGAGTACTGAAAAAACAGCCAAGAGCTCCGCTCTTATTCCGAGAATTGATTGAGGCTTTTGTAAATTCAGGAATGCGACGCGGATGAAATACCTTCTGATTTCTCAACCGCCGCTTTTTGCAGTTTTTCTCTTGGTCGCTGCCTGTCTGCTTTCGGGGCTGCTCATCGTCATTTTGCTTCCCTGTCTGCGGCGGCGCGCCTTGGCACAGCCAAACCACCGCTCGTCTCATTCGATCCCCACCCCTCAGGGCGGCGGCTTGGCCGTCCTCGCTTCCACGATCATTGTCAGCGCGGCAGCGCTGAATCTGTTCGGTGCTCAAGTGAACAGCGAGGTCGCGGCGCTCGGATTAGCGGCATTGTTTCTGACTGCGGTTGGCTTGTGGGACGACCTGCACCCGATAGGCGTTATGCTCAGGCTCATCCTGCAGGCAGCGTCCATCCTAATCGTTTTGCCGTTCCTGCCAGATGATTTGCGTATTTGCCCGGCGATCAACCTTACCGCTGAACGAGCTCTCGTCGCGATTGCGCTACTTTGGTTCATCAACACGGTCAACTTTATGGATGGCCTCGACTGGCTGAGCGTCGCCGAGATTGTCCCGGTGACAGCCTCCTTGATCATCATTGGCAGCATCCAGTCATCGTTGCCTTGGGAAACAACCGTTGTGGCGGCCACGCTTTGCGGCGCGCTGCTCGGCTTCGCGCCCTTCAACAAACCGGTCGCGCGCCTCTTTCTGGGTGATACCGGCAGCCTTCCAGTTGGGCTGCTGCTCGGATGGTGCCTGCTCCACGTCGCAGCGGAGGGCTATATGGCAGCCGCCCTCCTGCTCCCGCTGTATTATCTGGCGGACACCTCGATTACGCTGGCGCGGCGCGTGGTCCAGAAAAAACCCTTCTGGCAGGCCCATCGCGAGCATTTTTACCAACGGGCTACGGACAACCGGTTCACACCGCGAGAAATTATACGGGACGTATTTCTGCTCAATTTGTTTCTAAGCGTCTTGGCGCTGGTCACCGTCGAACATAACACACTACCGGTCAACGCAGCAGCGCTGGCTGCGGGTGGATGCGCTGTCAGCCTGGTGTTATGGCGATTCGCCGACCAGTCCGTCGAGTGAGCGCTACAGATCAGGTGACCCTGAATTCAGGAATGGCTTCCTTCAGGATCTTGATCGCTTCATCGCGCCGGTTGCTGTGCAAGGCATCATGAAGCGCCGACATCCAGTCTTGCAATTTGCCGATTGACGATTTGTTGGGACGCGCAGCGACGACCCCCTCAATTCCAATGTCCAGAGCAGGCTCGTCATGGGCGAACAACGTCTCGCTTAACTTCTCTCCCGGTCGGACGCCGGTAAACACGATGTCGATGTCATGACCGACCCGCAAACCGGACAGACTGATCATCCGCTCTGCAAGATCGACGATCTTTACCGGCTGCCCCATATTCAGAATATAAACCGATACGTCGGTGTCGACTGTCGTGACCGCGTGCGATGCTGCCGTCACAACGAGATCGCAAGCTTCCCGGATCGTCATGAAGTAACGCATCATATCAGGGTGCGTGACGGTGACCGGCCCACCCGCTTCGATCTGCGCTTTGAACTTGGGCACGACCGATCCGCTCGACGCCAGCACATTGCCGAAGCGTACAGAGATCAAGCGCAATTGCGGCCGGTCCGGTATGTCGCGGGCGAGATCAGCATCGAGTGCCTGACAATACATCTCGGCAAACCGTTTGGTTAAACCAAGAAAGGATGCCGGAGCGATCGCCTTGTCCGTCGAAATCATCACCATGGCGGCGACACTCGAAGCCGCCGCTGCATCTGCAACGTTGACCGACCCGAAAATGTTGGTCTTGATGCTCTCGTTCCAATCACGCTCCAGGATGGGAACATGCTTCAGCGCAGCCGCATGGAAAACCATGTCCGGCTGAAAGCCTTTGAAGATCGAAAAAATTCTTTCGCGGTCGCGGACATCCGCAATTCTGGCTTCAACGACCGTTCCCTCGACTTTTCCTGTCAGCCGTTCGGTCACCGCGTGCAGAGCGGGCTCTGAATTGTCGATAACCAAAAGACGTGCCGCGCCGAACGCCAGTATACGCTCACATATCTCCGAACCGATCGACCCTCCCCCACCGGTCACGATAATGGACTTGCCCCGGATCAGATCCCGAAGCCGTTGATAATCGATCTTGACACTCGAACGCAGCAACAGCTCCTCGACCTCGACAGGCGCCAGCGCCATCGATCCGCCGTCCTCGAGTGACGGAAACCGGCTGACCGTAAACCCCAGTTTACGCGCACGAATCAGCACGGATTCCGGATGTGCATCCGCATCAAGCGCGGAAGGCATCATCACAACCCGTGTAATAGGCCTTTGTCGTTGTGCGAGATCGGCGGCGACGTCTGAAAGATCGTCGATACTTCCCAGCACCGGGATGCCGCGGATCGTTTGTCCGCGATCAGCGCGCGAAGGCGAAAGAATGCCCACCGGCCGCAACAACTTGACCGCGCCGCTTTCGACCGACCGCAACACAACTTCAGCGTCTGCCGCTCTTCCCACCAGCAATGTCGGTGACGCAGCGGAGAACCGGGATCTTGCAATCGTTCGGGAGTACCGAAAATACCGATAAGCAATCCGCGCCGCGCTCAGGAGAAAAACCTCCAGGATCCAGAAAATGACAATTGTCGTTTTGCCAAAGAAAAGCGGCCCAAAGGCGTTGGCACCAACCAGAAGGTAGTCTGCAATGAGAAGAATGAACGATAAGACCGTAGAGGCCTTCAAAATATTGAACAGGTCAGGAAGGGAAATGAAGCGCCACTTTGTTGTAGTCAAATGAAGCAGATAGCAAACGCCAAGGCTCGCCAGGGCAACATAGGGCAACAAATGCAGAAGCTTCGGCAGCCGAACCATAAACGTCTGGCCGTCGAACCGAAGAAAAAGACTCGCAACGACTGCCACGCACGTCGCGAGGACATCGTGGATCGCGATCAAAACGTTTCTATGCGTTAGCGATCGTAAGCGGGTCATCTACACATTTTAAAGTCGAGTAATTTCAAAGCACGGCTCAAGACGAGCCCATACGTGCACGTTTCACAAGCGACGTCGTGCTGTGGCCAGGGAGGATATCAACAAGAACCACCTCTCCGCCATTCGCCGTGACGAATTCGTGACCAACAACCTGTTCGCGCGTATAATCGCCACCCTTAACGAGCACGGCCGGGCGAATTTGCTTGATCAACTCGATCGGCGTATCTTCCTCGAACATCGCAACGAGATCGACCGCCTCAAGCGCAGCAAGAACCTCCGCACGCGCCCTCTCATCTTGCACCGGGCGATCGGCGCCTTTCAAGCGCTTCACTGATGCATCGCTATTGAGACCGACAACCAGCCGATCGCAAGCCGCACGCGCCTGCGTCAGAACGCGAACGTGCCCGGGATGGAGAATATCGAAGCAACCGTTGGTAAATCCGATTCGCAATCCCTCCCGGCGCCAGTCATGCAGGCGCGCATCGAACTCGCTCCAATCCTCGACAATCTTTTCCTCAGCCGTCAGCGAGGCATGCGGCAGAATTTTTTTACGAAGCTCCGCCTGGCTGACACTGGCCGTCCCGCGCTTGCTGACGGCGACCGCGGCAGCGGCGGAGGCCATGCGGACAGCATCGTCCTCGGGCGCGCCGCTGGCAAGCGCAACGGCGAGCGTCGCCGCGACGGTATCTCCGGCGCCGGACACATCCCGCACTTTCGTGGGATAAGCAGGCACATGCAGCACCGTGCCATTTCCGGTGACAAGCGTCATACCATGCTCGCTTTGGGTAATGAGCATTGCCTCGCATCCGGCAACCCGGATCACGTCCTTGGCCGCGGCCTGGATTTCCTCGGGCGAAGCGGCTTGGCTTCGCGTCGCTTCCGTGAATTCCTTGCGGTTCGGCGTCAGGATCGTGGCGCCGTGATAGACGGCGAAATTTGCGTTTTTCGGATCGACAATGACTTTCTTGCCTGCCTTCCGCGCAGCGTCGATTGCGTGGCGAATGACACGCGATGTCAGCACACCCTTGGCATAGTCCGACAGGAGAACGATATCGGCACGCGGGAGCGCTGCGGATATTGTCTCGATCAGCTTCGCTTCGACATCAGCCGTTGCGGCCGCAGCGATTTCCCAATCGGCGCGCAGCATGTGCGTGGAGAAATGTTCGGACACAAAGCGGACCTTGCGCGTTGTCGGTCTCGCCTGATCAACCACCAGCAGAGGCTCTATCAGCTTTTCCCTGGAGAGTTCGCGCTTTAGAATCTCTGCTGCTGCGTCATCCCCGACCATGCCGACAAAAAGACAACGCGCGCCAAGAGCAGCAATATTGCGTGCTACATTGCCCGCACCGCCGACATTGATCTCGCTTCGCTGGGCCGCTATCACGGGGGCCGGCGCCTCCGGCGAAACGCGGGAAACCTCTCCGTAGACGAACTCGTCCAGCATGAGATCGCCGATGCAAAGCACCGTCTGCTGCGTCATGCGTTCTGACAGTGCGTTGAAATCAAACATCAGTCATAGCCTCAAAACGTCGATCATCGGAAACGGTCCGGCCGATCGAGAAAATCCTGCACATAGGTCCGAACGGAGTCTTCGAGCGGGGTGAAGCCGCCATTGTAGCCGGCGCGCCGCAGATGCTCCCCATTGGCTTCAGTGAAATACTGATAGCTGCCGCGAATCTGTTCGGGCATGTCGATGTATTCGATGTTGGGCTTCGTGCCGAGCGCCTCGTAAGCCGACACCATCAGATCGCGGAAGCTGCGTGCCTGTCCGGTCCCCACGTTGAACAATCCGCTCACCGATGGCGCCGCGAGGAGCCACATAATGACGCGGACAACATCGTCGACATAGATGAAGTCGCGCCGCTGATCGCCATCGGCAATCCCCTCCCGGTGCGACTTGAACAGCTGGATCGTCTTCCCGGACTTGATCTCATCGAAACGCTTGGTGAGCACGCTCATCATCGCGCCCTTGTGATACTCGTTGGGCCCGAACACGTTGAAAAACTTCAAACCGGCCCATTGTGGCGGCAGCCTGCCGCCCTTTGCCACCCGTTCGGCAACGGTCAGATCGAAAAGATGCTTGCTCCAGCCGTAGAGATTCATCGGCCTGAGCTGCTTGAGCGCAGCGACCGTCTGCTCGTCGCGGAAACCCTGCTCCCCGTCGCCGTAGGTCGCGGCCGACGAAGCGTAGATGAAGGGCGCGCCAGTATCCGCGCACCAGTCAAGCAAACGTGTCGACAAGCGGAAATTCGTCTCCATGACGAGGTCGCCATCAGTCGCGGTAGTCTCCGAAATCGCTCCCATGTGAATGACGGCGTCGAGTTTGCGTCCCTCCAGCCAAGCCATCAGTTCGGCCGGGGGCACCCAGTCGGCCAATTGACGCTTGGCCAGATTGCGCCACTTCCCCTCGTGGCCCAGAAAATCCGAGACAACCACATCGGTCCGGCCCGCCTCATTCAGGGCCGCGACGATGTTCGACCCGATAAAACCGGCTCCACCCGTCACCAAAAGCATAGCAATCCCACTTGTTGAACGCCGGTCACCTTTGCCCCAGTCGGCAGGCCTAGGCAACAGCATCCGGGCGAAGGTCTATGTCTATGAAATCAAAACGTAACTGGACGTGCACCAGTCGACGGGCTAACCGGAAGCCTACACAAAATGGCTTGGTTACTACCCAATAAATTAATGAATACATATTCATTTCTAGACATGAACCAGGATCTGACCGAGACCAGCCCCATTCTGATTATTCCGTATATGTGGATCGGCGATTTCGTCCGTGGCCACACTGTCGCGCGGGTATTGAAGGAACGCTGGCCTAATCGCCCCGTGGATGTGTTGAGCACAAGTCTTTGCGCCCCGCTTGTGGACTACATGCCTGGTGTCCGGAGCGCGGTGATCTTTGATCTGCCACGCGGCCGTCTCGCGCTCGCCAAACAGCAGCAGCTTGCCAGGGAGCTCCGCCGCCGGAACTATGGCACCGCACTGGTACTGCCACGCACCTGGAAATCGGCAATTGCCCCAACCTTGGCGGGTATTCCACAGCGCACGGGTTTTGTCGGCGAGGTCCGATTCGGCCTGATCAACGACTGGCGCTGGGGCGAGAAGGCGATGCCGCGCTTCATCGACAAGAACGCCTCGCTCGCCCTTCCTGCTGGCGCGCCATTGCCGAAAGAGTGGCCAGCGCCCCAATTGACAGCTTCTCCTGCAGAAATCGCGGCGTGGCGGCAAGCCAATGACCTGAGCGAAAAGCCTTCCATCGCACTGGCGCCAGGCTCCGTCGGCTCATCGAAACGCTGGACGTATTACGCCGAAGCCGCCCGTCTCCTTTCTGCACGCGGCTACGATGTGTGGATCGTCGGCGGTCCGAATGAAAAGACGATTGCCGCCGACATCATTCAGATCGCAGGACGCCAGGTCCGCGACCTGACAGGAACCGATCTTCGCAATGGCATCATGGCGATGGCCGCGGCCAGCCTCGTGATCTCCAACGATTCCGGGCTGATGCATGTCGCCGCCGCTCTCGGTACGCCCTCAATCGGCATCTTCGGTCCAACCAGCCCTTACCATTGGGCACCGCTTAACGGACTGGCGGCAGTGATGAAGCGCCCGACCAATCTGCCATGCCAACCCTGCCACCGCCCGGTTTGCACGGCGAACGACCACCACTGCATGCGCGACATCGCGGCCAATGACCTTGTCACGACTGTAGACGACGTGATCGCCCGCGGACTGCAAAACGTTCCGCTCTCCGCTTAAGCCGAGCCTGCTTGCCCTGCCCACAGATCATGGCTACCACTGCCCCACTAACCTGAGGATATAACGGACGTGAGCGAGGATCGTATCGCCGAACATTTTCAAAGCTCTCTCGACGGCCTTAACCGGGCGATCCAGAGCGATGAACTGAAGACAACGACACGTGCGATCGCGGGACTCGTCGCCGATGCGCTGCGCGCCGGCAACAAGCTGCTGCTGATCGGCAACGGAGGCAGCGCGGCGGACGCTCAGCACATCGCGGCCGAAATCGTCGGCCGCTACAAGCGCGAGCGGCCGGGTTGGGCCGCGATCGCGCTGACCACGGACACCTCGGCGCTGACTGCAATCGCAAATGACTATGGTGTGGAATACATGTTTTCGCGCCAGGTCGAAGGTCTCGGGCGAGAGGGCGACGTGCTGTTTGCGCTCACGACGTCAGGCCGCTCGAAAAATATCCTCGCCGCGATCGAGGTCGCAAAGAAAATCGGCATTACCGTCGTCGGCTTCACCGGCACCAAGGGCGAAAGCATGCGAGTGGTCTGCGATCACACTTTGATTGCACCAAGCACCGACACGCCAGTGATCCAGCAAATCCACATGATGGTGGCGCACGCCATCTGCGACGAGGTCGAAGCCTCGCTGCTTGGGGCCGCGTAGCTCATGACCACGGCGCGGCCCGCTGCGTTCCTCGACCGTGACGGCGTGCTTAATTACGACGATGGCTATATCGGCACCAGCGATCGCATCCGCTGGATGCCGAATGTCGCCTCAGCGATCCGCCGCTTGAACGATGCCAACTATCTTGTGTTCGTGATCACAAATCAGTCCGGCGTCGCACGAGGTCATTTCTCGGACGGGGACGTGCGTGCGCTTCATCGCTGGATGAGTGACGAGTTACTAAGCGAAGGCGCGAAGATCGACGATTTTCGCCATGCGCCACATCACCCCGAGGGCACTGTCGCTGAATTTCGGTTCGATCATGATTGGCGAAAACCAAAGCCCGGAATGATCCTCGACTTGATCGAGCACTGGCCGATAGATATCGCAAGCAGCTTTGTCATCGGCGATAAACCCACCGATCTCGAAGCCGCTAAGGCGGCTGGCCTACCGGGCTATCTTTTTTCGGGCGGCGATCTCGATGCGTTCGTCCACCGGGTCCTGAACGAAACCCGTCGCATCGAAACTAGCCGTTGAGACCGCGCGCTTCGATCGCCTGAACCACCTCGCTCAACGACGGCTCCTTGTCCTTGCCACCGAGCACCACGATCGGACCATTTCCCACCGGTCCCGTCAGGCCGGGCTCGGTCGCGAGAAAGATTGCGATCAGCGGCACCTCATAAGCTGCAGCGAGATGCAAGAGGCCAGTATCGACGCCGACAACCAGTGAGGCATTTGCGATCACCTTCGCCGTTTCATCGAGAGGTTGCCTGTCGATAATCCGGCTCCCCGGAATGCCGACGGCAAGGCGCTCACAACGCTGACGCTCCCGCTCGTTACCCCACAGCAGGCGAACATCGAGTCCGCTTTCACGCAGCCACTTGCCGAGCCGGATCCACTCGCTCTCGCGCCACTCCTTGGCCGGTCGCGACGTCCCGTGCAGAAGCACGGCATAGGGCCCGGCGTTGCTCTCAGGCGGTTTCACCAGACCATAGTCAATCGCTACATCGGGCGCATAACCCAGCGACAGACCGGTCAGTGTCCTGTTCCGAACGACGGCGTGCAGATTGCGCGAAACGCCATGCGTCACATCATAGAACAGCGCGGCCGGCCGTTCCTTGATGCTCGCTGAGTCATATCCATGATGAATGCCCGGAGCCTGGTATGCAATCAGGGCTGAACGGATCAGCCCTTGTGTGTCGATCACGACCTGCGAGCCAAGCGCCTTCAGCCGGGCCCTGAAAGCTGCAATCTCTTGCCAGGTTGCGGGCTGCAGCAAACCCGACCGCCACCGCCGCGTCGCCACCGCTATCACTTCATCGACCGCCGGATGCAATCGTGCCAGCGGCGCAAACGCCTCCTCGACAACCCAGATGATCTTTGCCCCGCCGACTTGACGCCGCGCATCGGCCATCGCCGGCATCTGGTGCACGACGTCACCGAGCGAGGATGTCTTCACAATCAGGATCGTCATACGAAGAAACTTCGGGATCGTCGTTACGCTTTGGAAACCATAAAGCAGCTTCCGAAACAAAAAGCCACGAAATGCCGGAAAAACTCCGGCCGATTAATACTTCAATTCCATGCTTCCGCGAGACGATGGCACCAAATTCGCCGCCCACCGGGTCGCGCAAGGAGCATTCATGACCATCCTCGTTACCGGCGGCGCCGGCTATATCGGCAGCCATACCGTTCTCGCCCTGACCGAAGCCGGGGCCAATGTCGTGGTCATCGACAATCTGTCCACCGGATTTTCATGGGCCATCCCCGAGGGCGTTCCACTTTTCATCGGCGATGTCGCGGATGAGAACCTCGTCGAAGGCGTGATCGCCGCGCACAACGTCACCTCGATCATTCATTTCGCCGGATCGGTGGTCGTTCCGGATTCCATGCGCGATCCGCTCGGCTATTACCGCAATAACACCTTCGCAACACGCAACCTGATGAACGCCGCCATCCGCTGCAACGTCAGGAATTTCATCTTTTCCTCGACCGCTGCGGTGTATGGCAATCCGGATCAGGTGCCCGTGCCCGAAACCGCGCCGACGCGGCCGCTCTCGCCCTACGGCTCCTCGAAACTGATGACCGAAATCATGCTGCACGACGTGGCGACCGCGTTCGGCATGAACTACGTCGTGCTGCGTTATTTCAATGTCGCGGGAGCAGATCCGCATGGCCGCATCGGATTGTCGACCGTCGGCGCAACGCATCTTCTGAAAATTGCTGTGGAAGCAGCGACCGGACAACGTGCAAAGATCGACGTTTATGGGACGGACTATCCGACACAGGACGGCAGTTGCATCCGCGACTTCATTCACGTCAGCGACCTAGCGCAGGCTCACCTGTCAGCGCTTGCCTATCTTGATCAGGGCGGGAGTTCTGTTACGCTGAACTGTGGATATGGCCGCGGATATTCCGTGCTGGAAACCATTGAGGCGGTGCGTCAGGCCTCAGAACGCAACTTTGCGGTTCAAATCGCACCCCGCCGTCCCGGCGACATCATGACCATGATTGCGGACACCAGCCGCATCCAGGCAACGCTGGACTGGACACCGCGCTATGACGACCTTCGCACCATCGCCACCCACGCGTTGGCATGGGAAGGAAAACTTCTGCGCGAACAGGAATTTGGCCAGCGTCAAGCGGTTCCCGCATAAGAAATATAGCCCGTTTTTGGCTTGATAATCCGCCCTTGAGCAGGCAATGAAACGCATGTTTCATTGCACCTACTAGGGCTCGGATGACCAAAACCCCCCGGAAGATTACCGACGATCCGTATGGTGCGGCCCGGCTCATCAGGCGGCTGTTTACAGAACAGGGGCTGGGCTACTGGCGCAGATACCTGCTCGCTTTCATCCTGATGGCGATCTCCGCCGGCTCCACAGCGGGCTCAGCCTATCTGCTCGGTCAGGTTATCAATCAGGCCTACATCAACCGCAGCATCGGCGGCATCATGACGCTGTCCGGCATAATCATCGTGCTGTTCACGGCGAAGGGCGTCGCGACTTACTGGCAGTCGATCATCCTCTCGCGGATCAGCAACGCCATTCTTGCAAACAATCAGCGGCGTCTGTTCACCAAGCTGATGCATGAAAGCGTCGGTTTCTATTCGCAGTCTCATTCGTCCGAATTTCTGGCGCGGCTTTCAGCCGGCGCATCTTCGGTCACGCAGGTGCTTTCGCTCGTCGTAACGGCGGTCGGCAAGGACCTGCTTTCGCTGATCGGGCTTGTGTCTGTCATGGTGTTTCAGGACCCGATGCTGTCACTGGTCAGCTTTGTGGTTGCACCGCCGCTATTTTTGTTCGTGCGCAAGATCGTTCGCCGCATCAAAAATTTGGCGCACAGCCAGTTCACCAGCAACACCAACATCATGGAAACCGTGCAGGAATCGCTGCAAGGCATCCGCACCGTCAAGGCCTTCTCGCTCGAAGAGACGATGCAGGCGCGTGTGAACAAGAGCATTGCCGAAGTCGAAGCGCACGCCAACAAGATCACGCGCGTCTCGAATCGCTCCGGCCCCTTCATGGAAATGCTCGGCGGTATCGCGATCGCTAGCGCGCTGATGTACGGCGGCTACCGCGTCATCGTGACGAATGCCGCACCCGGGCAATTCGTATCCTTCATCACCGCGTTCCTTCTGGCCTATGAGCCAGCCAAGCGTCTGGCGCGGCTCAATATCGATCTCAACAGCCTGCTGGTCGGCGCACGCAAGCTGCTGGAAATCATCGACAGCCCGGCGACCGAGCCGGACGAAAACGACAAACCGGCGTTGAAATTGACGGAGGCCAAAGTCGAACTTCGCGACGTGACCTTTGCCTATCGTGCAAATGAGCCCGTTCTGAAACGCATGAGCTTTATCGCGGAGCCGGGCAAGGTTTCAGCGCTGGTCGGCCCTTCGGGAGGTGGCAAATCGACGGTGCTCTCACTACTGCTGAGATTTTACGAAGTCGATCAGGGAGCTATCGTGATCGACAATCAGATCATTTCGGACTGCTCGCGCGCCTCGCTACGTGAACAGACCGCCTATGTCGGCCAAGACGTTTATCTGTTCCGCGGCACGATCCGCGAAAACATCGCCTTCGGCAAAATCGGCGCGACAGAAGACGAAATCATTGCGGCGGCCAAGGCCGCCTTCGCGCACGACTTCATCACCAGCTTTCCGCTCGGGTACGACACGCCGGTTGGCGAACACGGAACTCAGCTTTCCGGCGGTCAGCGACAGCGCGTAGCTATCGCACGGGCACTGGTGAAGAACGCACCGATCATCCTTCTCGACGAGGCCACCGCCGCACTCGATTCGGAATCCGAGAAGCTGGTTCAGGAAGCCATCGAGCACCTGTGCCGCGGTCGCACCACGATCGTGATCGCACATCGGCTTCACACCATCATGTATGCCGATAAGATTTTCGTGATCGAGGGCGGAGTGGTTGTCGAATCGGGCCAACATGAGGATCTTCTGCTCAAGAACGGTCGCTACTCGTCGTTCTTCCGTCTCCAGCAGCGCGACAACAACAACGCGGCTCCCTTGGTCGCCAACGTCTAATCTTCCATCGAAAGACCCGTTATGAGCATGCCCGACACCGTGATTCCGGCCCTCGCCTATCCAACACTGCCCGTTGTCGGAACCGATAAGGTCTTTCCGGTCCGCAGACTCTGGTGTGTCGGCCGCAATTATCTTGAACACATCCGCGAGCTCGGCAATGATGAACGGCAGCCGCCATTCTTTTTCGCCAAGCACGCCGACATGATCGTGCATGATGGAGCTTCTATCCCCTGTCCCGGCCTCACCAAGGATTTTCAGCACGAGGTCGAAATGGTTGTCGCCCTGAAATCAGGCGGCGCAAATATCCCAGCGGAGAGTGCGCTTCAACATGTCTATGGTTACGGCGTGAGCGTTGATCTGACACGGCGCGATCTTCAGATGGCATCGCGCAAAAAGGAGCAACCCTGGGAAATCGGAAAATCGTTCGATAACTCTGCACCGTGCGGAGCCTTGCGGGCGGCATCCGATATCGGTCATCTGACAAAGGGCAAGATCTGGTTATCGGTCAACGGCGTCGAGAAGCAGACCGGCGATCTCAGCCAGATGATCTGGAACGTACCGGAGATCATTGCCAGATTGTCGCTGCAGGTTACGCTGGGCGCCGGCGATCTGATCATGACCGGAACGCCGGCTGGCGTGTCACAGCTTCACCCCGGCGACAAAGTAGAATGTGGTGTCGACGGCTTGCCATCGCTGCACTTTTCTTTTTCGAAATAGGCAAAGCCTCAAACATTACGCCGGACCGAGTAGCGCCCTCACCAGTGCACGCTTTGACTCGGCACGATAAAGGACGTTTTCAAGGGTGCTTCGCGGTTATGGGTGAGGAAAAAATATCCGCCCCATAAGAACCCGCAAAGTGCGACACCACACATGATGTCGATCAGCCTCTGATTGCGAAAACTCTGGTCGTTGTTGCGCATGGCCAACCCCAGTCGTCCGAAAACACGTTAACAGGGAGATTGACGCCGTGGTTCCCAGCGCAAGCGCAGCAAACATTGCGGCGGCGCACGCCTAAGTCGTCCAGAAGGCGTCCGAAAATAGCTCCGGCGGAAGTTCGCCCACCGCCTCAAAATATTTCTGCAGCACTAGAATTGCGATCAGGTCCTCATCGGCCCGATTGGCGAACTGCGCCACATGGCGATTGGCCGTCGCCACGATCGCTTCGGCTTCCGCCTCGTGGCGATCATAATAATCGATCTTTTCCTCCAGATCGGCGAAATCCTTGCGCAATTCGACATAGTGGAGACCCGGCACCAACCGCCCTTCCATGAACCATGTCTCGCACGTCGGCGGCGGCATCAGGCAGAGCGACTGTGATGCGAGTACTGTCTTGAGGTTGGTCGCGACGTCATAGCCTTCAATCGACAGCATATAGCGGTAGGAGAGCTGGTCCTGCATGCTCATCCACTCCCGCGGTTCGATGCCCTCGAATGCGGAGCCCACATGCCCGATGTTGTGGCGGGGATGATGGCGAAAGACCTTGACCAACTCCTTGCGCAGAGGATTTTGCAGACCGCCGCGCCACACCGCCGCTTTTTGCTTATCGGCAAACCGGTGCGGATCTTTCATCCAGCGGAAATGCCTGAACTTGTCGAGCTTCAGCAGAACCGAATTTTTGCTTTCGCCCCCGATCGGGCGACTCTTGCACACCGCGGCGCTATCGAGCAGCCAGTTCAAATCGCCGAACTTGTAGCGGATGCGGATGTCGCGCGGAAAGTAGTTCAGATGCTCCTTGAGATCGTAATAGTAGTAGGTCGCCTCAAGCGGGATATCACGCGCACGCATATCTTCGCGTAGTTCAGCGGGCTTCGTCAGCCTGTTGTAGTAGTTGACGCGCTCGATCATTGACCGGCTTAGGCCTTCGGCTGCGATTCCATCGTAAAGGCGGCGCAGACGCCGACGATAAAGCGGGTAAGGCAGCGCGTCCCGGATTCCTGCACGGGCATAATAGGCGACGCGGCCAAGTTTTCTGGTAATGAAATCGTTCATGGGGAAGGCGTCGGAATAAGTTCCCCATCTCGTATCAGGTCAAATGGCCGCTGTCCCCTGCTGTTTTGATCGATTCACGACCTGAGGAACCTGACGCACTGGATGTCGTTGTGGCGGCAGGTCAACCGAAACCCGGCGTTGCTTCCGCCGCGGTTCAAGATCAATGGGATTTCTTGCCATGCATAAACTTCTGACGATTGTTGCTGCAACAACGATGCTGTCCAGCGCGGCGTATGCTCAGTCGCTTGGCGAAAAGACCGGCGTGAATTCTGCGCTCGGTCTCGCGCCGACAACGGCGGATTTCGTGAAGGAGGCCGCCACCAGCGATATGCTGGAGATCGAGGCCGCAAAAATTGCCCAGCAGAAGGGCAATGCCAACGAAAAGAAATTTGCCGAACAGATGATTACCGACCACACCAAGACCAGCAACGAATTGAAGAGTCTGGTTACCAGCGGCGCGGTGAAGGCAGAATTGCCGGCGGCGCTGGACTCATCATCGCAAAATCAACTCGACAAGCTGAAGGACGCCAAGCCTGAAGATTTTGCCGCGACTTACGATCCAATGCAGGTTAGCGCGCATAAAGATGCCGTGTCGCTGTTTGATCGCTACGCCAAGGGCGGCGACAACGACAAACTGAAAGACTGGGCGGGCAAGACCCTCCCCGCACTTCAGCATCATCTCGATATGGCGCAACAGATGAACGAAAACCGTCGTAGCGCAACGGTTGGGGCCGCCAGTGACAATCCACCGAATCCCAATTCTTCAAGCCCGATGGGAAGCAACCCGCCGGTCGGCACCGCGCCCGCGTCTTCCACCAGGTAAGCCTTGATATTTTCACAGAAAGCCCCGGATGAGTCCGGGGCTTTCCAATGCCTGCTCCTTGATCCGGCGATAAGCGTGCAACGTCATCGAAATTTCATTCGATTGTCATAATAAGGGGCACTTTACTCAGAGTGATTTGATTTTCGTCAAAACATGAAATTGTGATTAAACGCACTGTCTGCAAAACGGTTGTTCATTTATAACAGAATTGTAAAGGCAATCTCATGAGCAGAGAAAATTCGGTGACAACGCGCAAGAAGCCGCAACAATTTCAGCAGGCACTCCAACGCGAATTCGATAAATTCGAAGCGCAGGAACGGCAATTGAGCAAGAGGGAGCGGCAAGAACGCGCCGAGGATCTTGTTCTCCCTGAAAGCCGAATCGAACAACTGAAATCATCGCTTCATTGACATCGCGCGACGAAGGCTCAGACCAAAATCTGAGGCTTTTCTGTTTTTGCGCCGACCGAACAGCTGATGACTCTGCGCAGGCTCGTAGCGGCCCGCCATCGGCGCCGTAACCCACCTCTTTCGGCCGACATTCCGCCCAACGCCAGCGACTTTCATCAAGGCATTGTTTCTGTTGATAGAAATGAATGTTGAAGACGCGAAAGCCGTCTGCATATAATCTCGCTTGGAAGCAATTTGCGGCGGGGGACCGATCCGGGATGAAAGCATCTGCTTATCCTTATTATGCTGATGCCCGGCGGCTTCGAGTCAATTTGCCTGTTGTTGCGCTTTGGTCGAACAGGACGTTGATCCAACGTCTCGCCGTGCGCGATCTGTCGGCCCGATATCGCGGCAGCATGCTGGGCGTCACCTGGGCGGTCGTTGTGCCCCTCGGGATGGTCCTGATGTATACATTTGTCTTCGGATCAGTCTTCAAGGCGCGATGGTCCGGCATTGGCGGAAGCACAGAGAGCATGACCGCTTTCTTTCTCGCGGGACTGATTACGCACCAGTTTCTGAGCGAAAGCATCGGCCGGGCCTCTTCGCTGGTGCTGGAAAACAAAAACTATGTGACGCGCGTTGTCTTCCCGCTGGAAATTCTCGCAGCCGTCGTCGTTGAAGTCGCACTTTCCGGCGCCGCGATTGGACTGGTGCTCCTGCTGTGCCTCACCGCCCTGACCTCCGGCCTGCCTCCGGCCACTGCGCTGCTGTCCCCGCTGGTGCTGATCGCAATGATTCCGATGCTGCTGGGGCTGGTCTGGATCCTCTCGGCCATTGGTGTTTTCGTCCGTGACCTTGGCCAGATCATGCCGGTGCTGCTCAGTGTCCTGATGTTCCTCGGTCCGGTTGTCTATCCGCGATCATCGGTGCCCGAACCATTCAGTACCCTGATGGTGCTCAATCCCATCACAATTCCCGTCGAGGCTCTGCGCGCGTTGATTTTCGGCCACCCATTCCCGACCGCCGCAGCAGCGATCTACGTTGTCGTCTCGCTTGTGGTCTGCTGGCTCGGGTTTGTCCTCTTCTCGCGCCTTCGCAAGTCATTCGCTGATGTCCTCTGACCCCATCATCAGCCTGCGCGACGTGGGAAAATGCTATCATCTCTATGACAAGCCGAGTGACCGGCTGAAGCAGATGGTTGCGAACCGGATACCGAGTCAGCCGCCAAAAAAGTATTATCATGAACACTGGGCGCTTCGCGGGATCAAACTGGATATCGCGCGCGGAGAAACCATCGGCATCATTGGCCAGAACGGTTCGGGCAAATCCACGCTGCTGCAGTTGATTTGCGGCACATTAACCCCGACTGAGGGCGCGCTTCACGTGCAGGGCCGCATCGCGCCGCTTTTGCAACTGGGCGCGGGGTTCAATCCGGAATTCACCGGCCGGGAAAATGTCGCGCTCAATGCAGCGATCCTCGGGTTAAGCGACAAGGAAATCGACTCAAGATTCAACGACATGGTCGCCTTCGCCGATATCGGCGACATGCTGGAGCAGCCGGTGAAGCTGTATTCCAGCGGCATGTATGCGCGGCTGGCGTTCGCGGTCGCGATTAATGTCGATCCCGAGATACTGATCGTAGACGAGGCGCTCGCCGTGGGCGACGAAGGGTTTCAGCGAAAATGCTTTGGACGCATCGAGGCCATTCGCCGCAACGGCGCTACGGTTTTGTTTGTCAGTCATTCTCGCACCACAATTGTCGAACTTTGCGACAGGGCCTTACTACTCGATACGGGTCGCCAATTGATGGAAGGCAAGCCAAAGCCCGTCATGGCTGCCTATCAGAAACTGCTTTTCGCGCCCGAAGCAGACAAAGCCGCAATCCGCAACGCGATCGAAAATGGTTTGAGCACCACGGGGCAGCCATCTCTTTCTTTGCCTACCGTTCCGAACGCACCGACGGAAGTCGAAGATGATATATCTGCCTATGATCCCGCTCTCGCAACCGAGTGCGGCGATGAATGGCCGAGTCGAGGTGCAAGAATATCAAATGCCGGTATTTTCACGATTGACGGACGCAAAGTTAACGTGCTCGGTCCCGGTATCACCTACAATTTCGAGTACATCGTCAAATTTCGTAACGACGCGTTCGGCGTCTGGTTTGGGATGCTGACCAAAACCGTGACGGGACTGGAGATCGCCGGTATCGCATCTCATCCCATGGGCTGCGCGATTAATGAAGTGCGGGCAGGGTCACAGTATTCCGTCCGATTCCGTTTCACAGCAGCATTGACCCCCGGGACCTACACTCTGAATGCGGGATGCTTCGGAATTGTCGATGGTGCTGAAGTACATCTTCATCGCCTTATTGATGCGGTCGCATTTCGTGTCGTTTCGGCCGGAGATGGACGGCGTATCAGCGGGTACTTCGATATTTGGTCAAGAGGCGCAGCATGCGTTGTTGAATTGGCTGAGGAAGTTGACGTCGCACTCTCCTGATTTGCGGACTTCAGCTGGAAAGCACATGCTGGAACGCTGTTTTACACGTGACCAGTAAGACAAGGATACCGGACTTAATTATGAGCGCTGCCAACTCTTCAACTTCTGTTTGCTTCCTGCTCGGTTTGCCGCGTTCAGGCACGACACTGCTGGCCCATTTGCTTCAACAGCATCCCGATCTCTTGGCGCCGCCCGAGCCGTGGCTGATGCTGGCCCTCGATGCATTTGGAAAGGTCGACCGAGGCCACCCGGCAGACGCGGATTTGATTCAGATGGCAACCTCTGAATTCTTTGGCCGAATCGATCGCATGGCGGCTTATCGCGCATTCGCGGATGCCGCCTATGGCCAATATCTCGCAGCGGCTGGAAAGCGCTGCTTCATCGACAAGACACCGCGCTATTGGATGGCTACGGAACTAATCGACACCCTCTACCCGGAAGCGCCGCAGATCGTGCTGCTCCGAAATCCGTACGCTATCGCGGCCTCTTTGAAGGCAACGTGGCGCGTACCGCTTTTACTCGAGGATTGCCTGCCTGCGCAGTCGCCACTGCTCGCGGATCTCGTGCTCGGTCAACCCGCACTCGCCGCACGACGCCTGCACCAGCGAACTCATGTGCTTCACTATGAAGCGCTGGTGAAACGGCCAATCGAAGAGGTTAGGCGCATTGTTGCCGCATCCGGCCATGACCCATCCGGCATAGTCACGCTAACGACTGAAGACGCGGAATATCTTCGCTCCGGTAACTTCGGAGATCGAAAAATCTTGCAAACGAGCAACGTTGCCGCAACCTCAATCGACACGTGGCGCACTGAATTGACGCTCGCGGAATTGCAGGCGGTGACGGATATGATCGGCGCGGAACTGATCAGTGAACTCGGGTACAATTCTGAATTGCAGTACGCCTATGCCGCCGGCGTGACGGATAAGGGGCCAGCTATCACACAACTATATCGGCAGGCATTCGGCCAGTGGCTTTCTCTTCGACAGGTGAGCGGCTCTGATGTCGATGTCAATCCGCCCGAAGAAACTCTCGATCCATTCACCTCACGAGCAAAAGAGCTGGCTGATACAATTTCGGAACAGAACCTTCGTGTGGCAAATGCAATGATTGAAAATCTGCAACGGGAGCTAGCGATTTCGAACGCTAAATTAGACGTCATACATAGACAAGTGTTGGCGGCGAATGAACAGTGTTCGCTCAGCTGGAAAAACGTCCTTTTGAAGATTAAATCTTGTTTCCGATCATCTTCAATTTGATCGAATCGAACCACTCAAGACACTGGACATCAGCGGAAGAACAAAATCGATGAGTAATACCAAACTGAAACATCGAAGGACGTAACGCCAGATGTACAACTATTCCCACTTTGTCGCTCATTTGCGCGCGTCCGAAGTAGATTGGCTGCTCGACGTGGGAGCCAACGTCGGACAATTCGCGTTGGATATACCGACTCACGGATATGGAGGGCACATTATCTCTTTTGAACCGCTAAGATCAGCACACGACGCTCTTCAAATAGCAGCGAAGGAAAACCCTCTATGGGAGATTGCACCACGATGTGCAATTGGTGCCGAAACGGGTAGCGCAGAAATCAATATAGCTCGAAACTCTTACTCCTCATCCTTGCGTCCCATGCTCGACGCGCATTTAGCTGCCGCGCCGCAGTCGGGATACATTGGGAGCGAGATGACTCCAGTCCAGACGCTGAGGGAGTTTCTCGACAGCCGATTTGAAAAAACACCTCCAAGATTTGCACTTAAGATTGATACACAAGGTTATGAGAATGAAGTTCTTGACGGGCTCGGTAGTTACATCGACAGATGCGCTGCGATCTTGTTGGAATTACCATTAGTTGCTCTATATGAGGGAGCTTCCGACCTCCCTACCGTTTTTTCGCGTCTTCAAAAGTTAGGCTTCGAATGTGTAGGCGCCACGTCAGGGCATCTGCATCCAAGAACAGGCGACGCAATTGAAATTGACGGCCTGTTTGTTCGAAAGGAAATGCAAAAGAAACCTATCGAGTTTAAGATTTTTACATCAATACCCCCGCGAACCGACGTCGCTCAACAACGTCGAGTACTTGATTCGTGGAGAATTAATGGATTTACACCGGTTTCAGTCAATAGCCCAAAAGAGGTTGATCAGGTTTTAGCTCTCGGACTCGACGTTCAAATTGAGGTCATACCAACGGAGGGAAAGCCTTTAATCGGAGAGATCCTCACCGTAATTAAAAAGGGCAAAAATCAATTTGCCGGTATTGTGAACGCGGATTGCCGCATGATCCGATACCCTCATCTAGCTCATTCCCTACAGTCACGATTAAACGGGAGTCTTTTCTATGCCGAACGGCTAGAAACGATATCCGACCAACCTACTTTTGTTGCAGCTTGCCATGGCTTCGACGGCTTTTTCTTCGACGTATCGGTTGTCAAAGGCATAAAGGACTCTAGCTTTCGTATGGGCGAATGCTGGTGGGATTATTGGTTCCCGCTACGTTTGGCGGCTAATGGAGCTAATATCGGACGAATTACGCAACCCATACTGCTTCATGAACAGCATGATCCTGGTCGACCACAGAGCGCTTGGCACAAATACGCTGAGATTTTCTGGAAAGATTTTAAAAAGTGGCAAGACGCACTTGCTCTGCCAAATGAAATAACAAGCAGATTGGATCGTTCAACGATGGGGCAGGATGCTAATGCCATCGCTATGGGCCTATATTACTGGCTCAGGAAACAAGAATGTAAGAATGCATCGACCCTGCTTCCTCCCGAATACCAGGAGGTTGAAAGCCTACTTCATATCGATAACCTTCAGTTCGGTCCGGGCGGAGATTCACGACCAACCGAAGCATCTGTTATAAGCTATTCCCGACGAATAAAAGATCTTGTGCTTAGTGTAATCCGGTTATTGTCCGAGCCAGCTATGCTGACAGTCCGGTTACGTCGAGGTGTTGACTTATTGCGCAGCGAAGGAGCGATCCAACTAGCAAGTCATATCCTTCGTTTCGGTCGGCGTTAAACCTTCAAATCGAGGAATACAGAATCAAGCACGGTGACCGCTATAATATACCCGCCCGATTGCGGCAGCGATCACCCGCTCCGCTTGGTCTTGCGGAACCTCTTGGTCAGCCCTCAAATGCACGTCCGGATGTTCCGGCGCCTCATAAGGCTGGTCGACCCCGGTGAAGTTCTTGAGCGC
>JAIENY010000029.1 GCA_019750915.1 Xanthobacteraceae bacterium | reverse complement strand
TCCCTAGCGGAATCGAACCGCTCTCTCCACCGTGAAAGGGTGGCGTCCTAACCGATAGACGAAGGGAGCGAATCCGGAAAACGACCGTCTGTGGACCGTCGATCCGTTCGCGTTGCGATTAACGTGTTAGATCAATGACTTAGATGCCGACACGAACCGCCTGAAGCGGCGAGCCGCTCAAGCGCGAGAACGTATAAAGGCGTTTGGCGGCAGCGGCAAGCGGCCTTGTGTAAAGCTTCCCGCAAAACTATGACCTCAGGACGAAAAATAGTCTTGCCATGCCCCGAAGCGAGCTTCGGGAGGGAGCAAGCCCAGCCGATGGTTCCAGGGAGCCCCGCCTCGATGTCAGTTGCCGCTGTGGACGCCTCCGGCGTCGCCATCCCGC
Source organism: Xanthobacteraceae bacterium (assembly GCA_019750915.1). GTDB lineage: Bacteria > Pseudomonadota > Alphaproteobacteria > Rhizobiales > Xanthobacteraceae > Afipia. The sequence goes on along the minus strand of JAIENY010000029.1, from coordinate 44,346 downwards.
TTAACTCGCGCTCACGCGTGATCCTTGCGAGCCTGATTGGCACAACCATCGAGTTCTACGATTTTTACGCTTATGCCACGGCCGCCGTTCTGGTGTTTCCGCACCTGTTCTTTCCGGCCGGCAACGAGACGACGGCGCTGCTCGCCTCGTTTGCGGTGTTCGGTGCCGCGATGGTGGCCCGGCCGCTCGGCGCAATCTTCTTTGGCCATATCGGCGACAAGCGCGGACGCAAGATCACTCTTGTCGGCGCACTTCTGACCATGGGGATTGCGACGTTCCTAATCGGTCTGCTTCCGACCTATTCGACGTTGGGCTGGTTCGCCCCCGCACTTCTGGTGGTGTTACGGCTGGCTCAGGGATTTGCGCTGGGCGGTGAATGGAGCGGCGCGGCGCTGGTCGCGACCGAGAACGCCCCCGAAGGCAAGCGCGCAATCTACGGAACGTTTCCCCAACTCGGCGCCCCACTGGGCTTCATCCTCTCCAACGGACTGTTTCTTATCATCGCGACATTCCTTCCCTCCAGCGACCCGTCGCGGCCATCGGATGCCTTCCTGAACTGGGGATGGCGCGTGCCATTCCTGTTCTCGATCGTGATGGTCGCAGTCGGACTTTGGGTGCGGCTCAACCTTGTCGAAAGCCCGGCGTTCGAGCGGGCCGTGCAAAAGGGTGAGATCCAGAAGCTGCCGCTCGCCGCCGCAGCCAGAACCCACTGGAAAGAGTTGATCCTGGGCACGTTCTACATGCTCGCAACTTATGTGCTGTTCTATCTGATGACGACGTTTTCGCTGAGCTACGGCCGCGCCGCGCCGAACGCCAAGTTGCCGGGTCTTGGCTATGACTACAAAACCTTTGTGATGATGATGATCGCCGGCGTGGTGCTGTTTGGCGTCTTTACGCTCGTCTCCGGCCCATGGGCCGACCGCTGGGGCCGCCGCAAGACCCTGATCTGGATTACCATCGCGATTGTCATTTTTGGATTGACATGGGTCCCGCTGCTCTCCACCGGCTCGGTGGGCGTAATGGCGTGGCTTGCCATCGGCTTCGCGTTGATGGGAATGACGTTCGGACCGATGGGCGCTCTGCTTCCCGAACTTTTCCCGGCGAACGTCCGCTACACAGGATCGGGCGTCTCCTACAATATGGCCTCGATACTCGGTGCCGCCGTGGCGCCTTTCATCGCCGTCGCACTCTGGAGCGCCGGAAACGGCAGTCCGTTCTGGGTCGGCGTTTATCTGTCCGCGATGGCTGTGCTGACCCTTATCGCCTTGCTGCTCGGCAAGGAGACGCGAGACGTCAACATCGTGCAGTAAGTACAGGCGGCCCGGGGCTTTGCCATAGATCAAGGAAGATTGGCGCTGATGGCTTAAAGGGGGCTAGAGTGGCATCCGCGCCAACGTCATGGAGAGCCTCCGATGACTACGCCCAATATCAACGCCGATAAATTGCCTGCACCTCCGCTGGGGCCATGGAAGGCCCTGCTGATTGAAGGTATCCTTCTCATCATCCTCGGCTTTTTCGCAATCCTGCTGCCACCGATGGCCAGTATCGCGGTTGCCATCACGCTCGGATGGCTTTTCCTGATCAGCGGAATTGCTGGATTGTATTTTACCTTTTCAGCCCGCGGTCCGGGTTTTTGGTGGTCGCTGATTTCGGCGATCGTCGCGATCATCGCCGGCATCATTTTGTTGTGGCGACCGTTGGAAGGCACCCTGACCCTGACCATTGTCGTGGGTGTCTACTTTGTCGCCGAAGGCGTCGCGACGATCATGTACGCGCTCGAACATCGCAAGGAGCTCACGGACCGCTGGGGCTGGGTACTGCTCTCCGGCCTGATAGATCTGATCATCGCCGCAGCCATTATCACAGGCCTGCCCGGGTCCGCACTCTGGGCCGTGGGGCTTCTGGTGGGAATCAACCTCGTGTTCGGCGGAGCCACCCTGATCGGGATGGCAATGGCGCTTCGCAAAACAGCGGCTTAACAGCCGCGGCAAATGCTCTTGATCTTGCGGTCGAGAGCTCTGTCCTGCGCAGACTCCTGGTAGCCGTTTTCACTCGGCACCGAGTCCTTGCGTGGCTGGAAGTGTCCGACGGGTGCCTGAACCGACGGGCTCACTCCCAATGAGGGCGGGACGGTCGGATTGGCGGAGCCGGCAGCGCCACCGCTGGTACCGGAGCCCGTTTGAGCTGACGCCAACGATGCGCTCAACACCATCACTCCTGCTATTGCTGCGATCGGCAAGCGCATTTCAATCACCCTTTCCTTCCTCGGCAATTCGGCCGCGAATCTATTCCTCTGAATAGATATGCACATCACCACAATAGTCGAGCACGCGAGTTGGTTGCACGTCCATTCTCTCACCCTGTTGCGACAGATAGACTGGACCCACGGGGACTTTTCCGTGACCGCCCGGAATGTCCAAGACGTAGTCAGGCTGACATAGTCCCGACACCCGCCCGCGAAGCTGGCGCATCAGGTCCTGTCCCTCTCGTAAGCCGGTTCTCAAATGCGAGGTGCCGGGCGCCAGATCGCCGTGATGCAGATAGTACGGTTTGATCCGACATTCGACGAAAGTCCGCATTAAGGCTTCAAGGGTTGCCGAATCATCATTGACGCCCCGCAGCAAAACGCTCTGACTCACCATCGGAATACCCGCGTCGATGAACCGGGCGCAGGCCTCGCGCGCCTCTGCGGTAAACTCACGCGGATGATTGGCGTGAAGTGCGACCCACGTCGCCGCGCCGGGATGACGCAGGGCCCTCACGACCTCATCGGTCACGCGCGCAGGCTCGGCGACCGGCACCCGGGTATGAATGCGGATTATTTTTACGTGCCCGATTGCAGCCAGATCACCGACGATTTCTTCAAGCCGCCGCGCCGACAGCATCAGCGGGTCGCCGCCGGTCAGGATGACTTCCCAGATTTCGCAATGCGAGCGGATGTAGTTGAGCGCCCGCTGGTATTTCTCATCCGTCAGCATCGTTTCCTTGCCCGGCCCCACCATCTCGCGGCGAAAACAAAACCGGCAATAGACCGCGCAGACGTGAACGAGCTTGAACAGCACGCGATCGGGATAGCGATGCACGATGCCTTCGACCGGCGAATGGACGTGATCACCGATCGGGTCGGCGTTCTCGCTTTCGGTGATCTGCAATTCGGCCGCGCTGGGAACATACTGGCGCGCGATCGGATCAGCAGGATCATTGACGTCGATCAACTGCGCGACGTGCGGCGTGATCGCGATCGCGTAGCGCTGCGCGACCTCGTCAAGCGTGGGCACGCCGTCCAAAGACGAAAATCCATGGGCCACAAGCTCAGCCGGCTGCCGCAAGGTCGTGGCTGGCTTCATGATTGCGCCACCGGAGCCCAGACCACCTGATCGAGCCGCGTCGCGCCGCTTGCCAACATCACCAGCCGGTCAAAACCCAACGCGACACCGCAGGCATCCGGCATTTGCGCAACAGCCGCGATGAAGTCGGTGTCAATCGGATAGCGCTCGCCGTAACGACGCTCTTTCTCGTCCATCGCGGACGCGAAACGGCGACGCTGCTCTTCGGCATCGGTCAGTTCGCCGAAACCGTTCGCCAGTTCAACGCCGCAGGCATAGACCTCGAACCTTTCAGCGACGCGAGGATCATCCGGCTTAGCGCGGGCGAGCGCCGCTTCCGGTGCCGGGTATTCGTAAAGCACCGTCATTCGTTCCTCACCGAGCTTCGGCTCAATATGCTCGGTCAAAATCTTGCTGAAGATATCCGACCAGGTATCGTCATCCGCCACCCGAACAATATCGCGCGACAACGAAGCGAGCATGGCGCGGTCACTTTCACCGCGATCAATGGTGCTGAGCAAATCGAGGCCTGTATATGTTTCGAATGCCTCCGCAACGGTCATGCGCAGCGGCTCAAGAAACGGATCGACGGCTTTTCCGCGAAAAGAAAATTTCCTGATGTTCGCTGCCTGCGCAGCGCAGCCGATCACCGCCACGCAATCATCGATGACATTGGAATACGGCGCGTTGGCGCGATACCATTCCAGCATCGTGAACTCGTTCAGATGCAGAGGGCTGTCCTCATGGTCGCGAAACACACGCGCAAACTCGACGATCCTGTCTTCGCCCGCAGCGAGCAGCTTTTTGCACGAAAACTCGGGTGAGGTTCGCAGGTAACGCGGGATCACCTCGCCGCCCATGTGAATATCGGCGCGAAGCGCATGCAGATGCGTCTCGTTGCCCGGCGACACCTGAAGAATCCCGGTTTCGACCTCCACGAATCCCCATTTCCCGAACAACCGACGGACAGCGCTTATGATTTCGGACCGCGCCCGCAGGAATGACCGGCGGTCATCGTGGCGGTCCCGGTCCCACCATGGCGACAGCCGGGGGGTAGCATTCATCAGCAATATCCGTCTTTTACCCGTGGGGGGCTGGTGTTGGCGGGCCAAATCAGTATGTTGCGGCCCGAAACAGCCTCGCCGGGCGCCTGCCGCAGATTCGAGGCCTCGCTCCGGCCCCCAAACCTAGGAATTCGATCCGTGAGAGTCATCGCCAGCTCAATCCGCAAAGGCAATATCATCGACCAGGACGGCAAGCTATACGTCGTACTCAGCGCGGAAAACATTCATCCCGGCAAGGGGACTCCGGTCAGCCAGATCGAAATGCGCCGAATCAGCGACGGCGTGAAGATCTCGGAGCGCTACAAGACCACCGATCAGGTCGAGCGCGCCCATGTCGAAGACCGCGACTTCAACTACCTTTACGAGGACAGCGACGGCTTCCATTTCATGAACAACGAGAACTACGACCAGATTCTCGTTTCCAAGGATGTCGTCGGGAACTCCGCGCCGTATTTGGCCGAGAACATGACCGTGAAGCTCTCGATGCATGATAACAACGCCGTCGCCATCACCCTGCCCCAGCGCGCCACACTCGAGGTCGTCGATACGGAACCGGTGACGAAGGGCCAGACCGCGTCCTCGTCCTACAAGCCCGCGATGTTGTCGAACGGCGTCCGCACCAACGTTCCGCCACACATCGGCGTCGGCACCCGCATTGTGGTGCTGACCGAAGACGGCTCTTACGTCGAACGCGCGAAGGACTAATCCGGACCTCATCGCCGCGTTGCGTCGTTTTGGCTTTGCTGGAACATCATCCGCGCCGCTAAAGTGGGTCCATGACCCGCGATGATTCCTTCCCGGCACTCACACGCCGATCGCTGCTCACAGGCGCGGTCGGCGTTGCCATATCTGCGCTCTCGCCGCGAAGTGCCAGCGCACTCGCGCCGGCCGGCTTCAATCAATGGCGCGACGCATTCCGTGCGCGCGCGCTGGCAGGCGGAGTGTCGGACGCCACCTATTCTCACGTCATGGGATCGATCGAACCCGACATGTCGGTGTTCGCCCAACTCGGCAACCAGCCCGAGTTCAAGGAAGAGACCTGGCAATACATCAATCGCCGCGTCTCCGACTGGCGTATCATCAACGGCAAGGCCGCGCTGCAAAAAAACGCAGTACTGTTCTCCCGTATCGAACACGATTTCGGCGTCGAGCGCGGGACGCTGCTGGCGTTGTGGGGTGTCGAGAGTGCGTATGGCGACCCCCTGGTGCAACAGAACCATATGCGCCCGGTGTTTCCCTCGCTCGCTGCGCTGGCGTGGCGTGCGCCGCGCCGTCAGGCCTACTGGCAGACCGAACTCATCAACGCCCTGAAGATCGTCGATCGCGGCTGGGGTACGCCAGAGCAAATGCGCGGCTCATGGGCCGGGGCGATGGGAAACACCCAGTGGATGCCTGAGGTTTGGCTGAACGTCGGTTTCGACTACGATGGCGACGGCCGGGTATCACCGTTCGGCAAGCCCGACGACGCATTAGGCTCAACGGCGCGTTATCTTGTCAGCCGCGGAAAATATCGCCGCAACGAGCACTGGGGTTACGAGGTTGTCGGCCTTGGTTCATCGAACGGCGGCAATCGAAGCTATGCGCAATGGGCGACGGCTGGCGTCGCGCGCGCGGACGGTCGGCCCTTCCCGCGGCCTAACGATACGGCAAAGTCATGGAGACCCGAGCCGGGCGGCCCGTCGTTCCTGCTCGGGCCAAATTTCTACGCGGTGCGCAGTTACAATCCCTCGATGAATTACGCGCTCGCCATTGTCCATCTCGGCGATCGCATTCTTGGTGGCGGCCCCTTCATTCATCCGTTTCCAGGTTCGGAACGTGCACTGACGCTGGCCGAAGTTCAGGAAGTGCAGACCCGCCTGACAAGGGCAGGCTTCGATACCGGCGGCACTGACGGGCGGGTCGGCAACGACACAATGAAAGCTGTGAAGGACTTCCAGACCCGCGAAGGACTACCGGCTGACGGCTATGCCGGGCTCAAGGTACTGGCCCGGCTGAGAAGCCTCTGAGTGTAAGAGCACGCCTAGCGGATATGCGTCGGTCCCGGATCCGGCACGGCGACGTCGCAAACGCGGAATTGCACCCGCTCCGCGCCCTGCCAGCGATCAATCGACAACGACCCTGCGACATGCAGGACCTGCCCGCGGTTGTCGGTCAACGCCCTCCCCAGTTTCTGGCCGACTGAGCGAAACGCAATGCCGTTGAGAATTGCGCCATCACCCGACCTGAATCGCAACCGCAGATGCGCTCCGCCAACCTCGTCGGCATAGACGAGCTCATGCGATGGCAGCGCGATGATCGGCTCGGGATTGCCGGTGCCGAACGGCCCGGCGCGATTGAGCGTGGAAACGAATTCTGTCGTGATCGCCCGCGCGCTCGCCGCCCCGTCAATCACAAGCTCATCGACATGACGCGCCTTGGCGACGTCATCCGCCAACAAGCTCTCGATATAGGCGCGGAATTCCGCCAGCCGTTCCTTCTTCAAGGTCACGCCGGCCGCCATCGCATGACCGCCGCCTTTGATCAGCAGGCCGTCGGTCACTGCCTGACGCACGGCCTTGCCAAGATCGACGCCCGGAATTGAACGGCCTGAACCGGTGCCTGTGCCGCCCGGCTCGAGAGCAATCGCAAAGGACGGCCGTGAAAACTTCTCTTTCAGCCGAGACGCCACAAGCCCGACAACGCCCGGGTGCCAGCCCTCCGAGGCTGTAACGATGACCGCTCCCCGGTCCTCAAAACCGACCGATGCCAGCGCCTCAGCTTCCGCTTGCGCCTCGGCAGCTTGCTCGATCACCCGCCGCTCGGTGTTGAGGCGATCGAGTTCAGCGGCGATCCGTGCTGCCTCGGACACATCGCCTTCCAGCAACAGCCTTACGCCAAGATCCGCGCGGCCGATGCGTCCTCCGGCATTGATGCGTGGACCGAGCATGAAACCCAGATGCCAAGCGTCCGGCGGCCCATTGAGCCGCGACACATCCATCAAGGCGGTATGGCCAATATGATCGCGGCGGCGCATCGCGATCAGCCCCTTGGCCACAAACGCACGGTTCAGGCCGAAGAGCGGCGCAACGTCGGCGACGGTACCGAGCGCGACGTGATGCAGCATGTCCAGCAGGTTCGGCTCCGGCCGCTCGGCTGTCCAGAATCCGCGACTGCGCAGTTCGCGGTTCACGGCCACCAGCGTGACGAACACAAGGCCGACAGCCGCGAGATGACCGAGGCCCGACAGATCGTCTGGTCGGTTCGGATTGACGAGAGCATCAACCACGGGCAACTGGTCGCCGCATTGGTGATGGTCGATCACGACGACGTCCATGCCGAGTTTCTTGGCCTCTGCCAAAGGCTCAAGGCTCGTTGTACCGCAATCGACCGTGACAAGAAGATTCGCGCCCCGGGAAGCCAGCGAGCGGATGGCCTCGACGTTCGGCCCGTAGCCTTCGAAGATGCGGTCGGGAATATGGATCAATGGATCAAGGCCACAGTGTCGAAGGTGCCAGGCCAGCAGCGCCGCTGATGTGGCTCCATCGACGTCGTAGTCGCCAAAGATCGCGACCTTCTCGCCTCGTGCGGCGGCGTGAGCGATGCGCGCAGCGGCAACCTCCATCTGCGTCACCGTGGACGGATCCGGAAGTAACCTGCGGATGGTCGGATCGAGAAAATCATCAACGGCATCGATATCGATGCCTCTTCCCGCGATCACGCGGGCGAGCATTTCGGGCAGCTGATAACGCTGCACCATTGCCAGCGCCAGCGCCGCACCGCGCGCATCGAGACGATCACGCCACAGCTTTCCCGTCGCGGATTTCACCACGCCAAGAAAGGCCTTCGGTGTCTCGGATGGCAGCGCGGTTGCCAGTAATGTCATGAGCACAACTGAAAATAATCAGCGCATCCGCGCTGTTCAATGATTCGCAAACTCTCGCTCAAAAGATCACGCGGTACTGCATGAATCCCGAATCCTCGGCGATCTTGTCGTAAAGGATTCGTGCCGGGCTGTTCCCGGGTTGGGTCAACCAGTGCACACGGCTGGCACCGGACGCTTTTGCCTGATCGCATACACCCTCGATCAGCGCGCGGCCAGCGCCGCTACCCCGGACTGTTTCGTCCACATAGAGATCCTGCAGATAGCAGTAATCCCCAAGGGTCCACGCGGAGCGATGGAACATGTAATGGGCGATGCCAACCATCCGCCCGTTGATGTAAGCCCCGAGCGCAAAAATCGGCTCGGACGGATCGTGAAACCGCCGCCAGGTGACATCGCGCGTCTCCTGCGGCAGTTTTGCTTTGTAGAACTCGAGATAGGCGATCCAAAGCGGCTCCCAGGCCACGCGCTCATCCTCGCCGATCGGTCGGATGAGAACCTGGTCGGTCATCGCTGCCTCTTAATCGAGATGGAATTTCTCAAGCTGGCGGTGCTCGGCCTTGATGTAACGAACCGTGCCGGTGACGGAACGCATCACCACGCTTTCTGTCTCAATGACGTGGCGGCGGAACTTGACGCCAGACAGCAACGAACCATCGGTCACACCGGTCGCGGCGAACAGGCAATCGCCCTTCACCATGTCTTCGATACCATAGATAAAGTTCGGATCATTGATGCCCATCTTGGCGGCGCGTTCCCGCTTCTCGTCGGTATCGAGGATCAGCCGGCACTGCATCTGGCCTCCGATGCATCGAAGCGCCGCAGCCGCCAGCACGCCTTCCGGCGCGCCGCCCGTCCCCATGTAAATATCAACGCCGGTGTTGTCGGGATCAGCGGTATGGATGACGCCTGCAACGTCGCCGTCCGTGATCAACTGAACGGCGGCTCCGGTGCCGCGGATCGCGTTGATGATGTCAGCGTGACGCGGACGGTCGAGCACCAGCGCGGTAATGGCAGAGGGATGGACATCCTTCGCGCGGGCCAACCGGCGAATGTTCTCCGCAGGCGAAGCATCGATGTCGATGGTATTTTTCGGATAGCCCGGACCAATCGCAATCTTCTGCATGTAGACGTCAGGCGCATTCAACAGTGTGCCGCCTTCGGCCATCGCCATGGTCGCGATCGAACCCGGCATATTCTTTGCGCACAACGTGGTGCCTTCCAGCGGGTCTACTGCTATGTCGACTTCGGGGCCGCCTTCGGCGCCGACCTTTTCGCCGATGAACAGCATCGGCGCTTCGTCGCGCTCGCCCTCGCCAATCACCACGGTGCCCTTGATCGGAATCTTGTTCAACTCGCGGCGCATCGCATCGACAGCCGCCTGGTCGGCGCCCTTTTCGTTGCCGTGACCGCGAAGACGGGCCGCCGACACTGCCGCCCGCTCCGTCACGCGCACGATTTCCAGCGTGAGGATGCGCTCCAGCAAAAGCTGCGGCGGAACGGAAATGGTAGACATCGGATCAACTCCCTGGTCTTGCGCCGCGCCTTGCAGCGCGGCTGTCAGTTCTTTTCGATACGGATCACTTGTGGCCGACCGGTAATGACCCGGTCTTGCTGCACGGCTTGCAGCGCGCGGCGCACGGCGTCTTCCGTCGTCGCGTAGGTAATCAGGATCACAGGCACGGGTGACGATTTACCTCCGGCCTTGATCGACTCGATCATGCCGTCCGGATGACGTTGCACGATGGATTCGATCGAGATTTTCTGCTCAGCCAACCGCGTTGCGATGGTCGCGGCTGTGCCCGCCAGATCGCGCGCCATCAGGCGGATGTAATATCCGCCTTCGTGGCGTCGCATCGGCGCCTTGGACGTCGGCTTCAACTTGGCAACCGGGCGCCCGAACGGCAATGCGCGGACACTACGTGCAATATCCGCGATGTCGGCAACCACCGCGGAGGCTGTCGCGGCACCGCCCGCGCCGGGTCCAACAAGGGTGATCGGCGGAATGCCGTCGCCATCGATGGTCACCGCATTGGTCACATCCATGACCTGCGCAATTGACGACGAGCGCGGCACCATCGTCGGATGCACGCGCTGCTCAATTCCGGTTTCGGTCCGCACCGCCACGCCAAGCAACTTGACGCGATACCCAAGCTCATCAGCCGCACGCAGATCTTCCGGCGCGATCGAGGAAATGCCCTCGACATAAACGGCGCTCTGGTTGACCTTGGTACCGAAGGCAAGGCTGGCGAGGATCGCCAGTTTCTGTGCGGTGTCGTGTCCGTCGACGTCGAACGACGGATTGGCCTCGGCATAGCCGAGGCGCTGGGCGTCCTTCAGGCATTCGGCGAACGACAAGCCCTCGCGCTCCATCCGTGTCAGGATGTAGTTGCAGGTGCCGTTGAGAATTCCGTAGACGCGGTGAATGTCGGTGCCGGCAAGACCTTCGCGCAAGGTTTTGATGACCGGGATCGCGGCGCCCACGGCAGCCTCGTAATTCAAGGCGCCGCCGTGCTTCTCGGCCAACGCCGCAAGACGCGAGCCGTATTTGGCAATCAGCGCCTTGTTGGCGGTGACGACGGACTTGCCGTTCTTAAGCGCGGCTTCGATTGCAGAGAGTGCCGGATCGCCCGCGCCCCCCATCAACTCCACGAGAACATCGACACGCGGATCGTTTGCGATCGCAAGAGCGTTCTTCGCCCATTCGATTCCGGAAAGATCGACACCCCGCTTCTTGGCTTTCGAGCGGGCTGAAACTGCGACCACGCGAATGCCGCGCCCGGATCGGACAGACAACGCGCGTTTTTGCTGGTCGAGAAGACGCACCACCTCTGCACCCACGGTGCCGAGTCCCGCAATCCCCACTCTGAGCGGAGCCACCATATTGACTTGAACCTGCTGGATTTAACGCCGGTTGGCGAGAGGAACCACGTTGTGCAATGTTTCGAGCCCGGTATCAAGGAAACGCCGGATATTGCGGGCCGCCTGCCGGATGCGCTGCTCGTTTTCCACCATTGCGATACGGACATAACCTTCGCCATGTTCGCCGAAGGCCACGCCGGGCGAAACCACGACTCCGGACTTCTCAACCATCAGGGTGGCGAATTCCATGCTGCCCACGTGACGGAATTTCTCCGGCAACGGCGCCCAGGCGAACATTGAGGCGGCGGGCGGCGGGATATCCCAGCCAGCGCGGCCAAACGATTCGACCAGCGCGTCGCGGCGTTTGGAATAAGTGTCGCGCATTTCCTTGATGCAGTCCTGCGGGCCGTTAAGGGCTGCCACGGCCGCGACCTGGATCGGCGTGAACGCACCATAATCCAGATATGACTTCACGCGCGTCAGCGCTGCGATGATCCGCTCGTTGCCGACGGCAAACCCCATGCGCCAGCCGGCCATGGAAAACGTCTTCGACATCGAAGTGAATTCAACGGTGACATCGATCGCACCCGGCACCTGAAGAACGGACGGAGGCGGCACGCCTTCATAATACAGTTCGGCATAAGCGAGGTCGGAAAGAATGAAAATCTCATGCTTCTTCGCGAACGCCACGAGGTCCTTGTAGAAATCGAGCGAAGCGACATAGGCCGTCGGATTCGACGGATAACATGCGATCATCGCGATCGGCTTCGGGATCGAGTGTTTGATCGCGCGTTCAAGATGACCGAACAGGTCGGGAGTCGGTTCAGCTGGCACCGAGCGGATCACCCCGCCCGCCATCAGGAAGCCGAACGCGTGAATCGGATAGCTCGGATTGGGCACCAGCACGACGTCGCCGGGCGCGGTAATAGCCTGCGCCACGTTCGCAAAGCCCTCTTTCGATCCGAGGGTCGCGACGATCTGTGTCTCCGGATTGAGGCGGACGCCAAAGCGACGCTCGTAATATGCCGCCTGGGCGCGGCGTAGCCCCGGAATTCCCTTGGAGGCCGAGTAGCGATCCGTGCGCGGCTTGCCGAGGGTCTCCTTGAGCTTTTCCAACACATGGGGCGGCGTCGGCAGGTCCGGGTTCCCCATGCCCATGTCGATGATATCGGCCCCCGCATTGCGCGCGGCCGCCTTGGCCCGATTCACTTGTTCGAACACATAAGGCGGCAGACGGCGAATGCGGTAAAATTCTTCCATGGATTCAAGGCTCCGAGCCCGGTTGAGGCCCCTAAACGACAAATCACTGATTGCGTGGTGGGCTCTTTCTAACACGAACCAATCCCAGCGCCACTGCCGTTGCGCCACGATTTGATCGGGTGAGGCTGGTTACTGCTGGGGGGACTGGCTGGGTGATTTCCCGGTGATCTTGGACTGCCGGTCCCTTGCCGCGGTGAGGTCCCTCGCCACCTTGTCCTGTTCCTCGGGGGTCAGAACCGATTGGGATCGAGACGCCGGCGTGTCGTCGACGGGAAGATAGGCAGGCTGGACCTCGGGCCGGGCCGGTGTGCTTGCAGGCAGGCCGACGACCGGAAGGTCGCCAAAATGCGATGACGCGCACCCAGCCAACGCAAGGCCCAATACCGCCATCGCCGCGCCCGTCACCAACCGTAGCCGCAGACACGGCGGCAATCGACTCGCTCTCAACGTCAATAAACTCACCTTTGTGCGGGCTGTCTGCACCGGGTCCGGGTCGGACCTCATATTGCGGAAAAGTGTTAAATTCCAGAGCGCAAAATGCACATTTCACGGGCTTGCGGGCCGAATATGTCCGAACCAAGACAGCCTGTTGCAACGCGTATAGCTATTCAGGAGCAAGGTCGGTTAACAAAGCTATGGCAACATGAACTTTGACCAGCCGGACCTATCGTTCACATGAGCGACGTACCTACTGAAACACCTGTCCCCAAAAGCTTCGATGCCGATGCGTTCGCGCTCAATCTTGCCCGTGCCATGGAAAATGGCGGTAAGGCCCTGGCCGCTTTTTTACAGCCACGCGAAAACGGCGGAATCAGCAGTACCGGGCCCGGCGAAATGGGCGAAATCATCACGACGCTGACGCAGGTCATCGAATACTGGATGTCGGACCAGGCCCGCGCCAGCGAGCTTCAGATGAAGCTCGGCGCCTCGTACCTCGACCTTTGGGGCCGCTCCGTTCGCAGGCTCAACGGCGAGGAATCCGATCCGGCGATCGAGCCGGACCCGCGCGATAAACGCTTTCAGGATCCCGAATGGAAGGCGAACCAGTTCTTCGACTTCATCAAACAGTTCTACCTGCTAACGACGAACTGGGCTTTCGATCTGGTCCGCGACGCCGAAGGTCTCGATCCCCACGTAAAGATGAAGGCGGAGTTTTACGTCAAGCAAATCGTCGACGCTCTCGCTCCATCGAACTTCGTCCTGACAAATCCGGAAGTGCTGCGCCAGACGCTGGAAAGCAGCGGAGATAATCTGGTTCGCGGCATGAAAATGCTGGCCGAGGATATTGAGGCCGGCGGCGGTACGTTGAAGATCAGGCAGTCGGGCAACTCGCTGAAGGTGGGTGTCGACCTCGCCCTGACGCCCGGCAAGGTGATCTATCAGAACGAGATCATGCAGCTCATCCAATATGAGCCGACCACGGAATCAGTGTTGCGCGCACCACTGCTCGTCGTGCCGCCCTGGATCAACAAGTATTACATCCTCGACCTCAAGCCGGAGAAATCTTTCATCAAATGGATGGTTGACCAGGGCATCACCGTCTTCGTGATCTCATGGGTCAACCCGGACAGGAGTCTCGGCAACAAAACGTTTGAAGACTACATGCGGCTTGGTCCCCTCGCCGCGATGGACGTCATCGAACGGGCCACGGGCGAGATGAAAGTCCATACCATGGGATATTGCGTTGGCGGCACCCTGCTCGCCACGGCGTTGGCGTGGCTCGCGGAACGGCGTCAGGTACGCGTGTCGTCGGCGACATTTCTTGCAGCGCAGGTAGACTTCACGAATGCCGGCGACCTGCTTGTTTACATCGACGAAAGCCAGATTTCCTCTCTTGAATATGACATGCAGCAGGCAGGCGTCATGGAAGGCTCGCGCATGGCGATGGCCTTTAACATGCTAAGGCCGAACGACTTGGTCTGGCCCTATGTCATCAGCAATTATCTGAAAGGCAAGGAACCCTCGACCTTCGACCTGCTGCATTGGAATTCAGATGCTACGCGCATGCCGGCGGCCAATCATTCCTTCTATCTCCGCAACTGCTATCTCGAGAACCGGCTGGCTTCCGGGACAATGGTCCTGGACAATGCGCGGCTCGATCTGTCGAAGGTGAAGGTCCCCGTCTACAATCTCGCCACGCGCGACGATCACATCGCGCCTGCCCAGTCTGTGCTCTACGGATCGCAGTTCTTCGGTGGCCCGGTACGTTTTGTGCTGAGCGCATCGGGGCATATCGCAGGCGTCGTCAACCCGCCCGCAAGCGGCAAATACCAGTACTGGGTCAATGATCACCTCAATTATCCGACGGTCGATGAATGGTTGAAGGCCGCGCACGAGTTCAAAGGATCGTGGTGGCCCGACTGGAGGTCATGGCTCGAAACGATCGATCCGGAATCGACGGCGGCGAGGCCAGCCGGTCACGGTGCCGTGGAAGCGATCGAGGACGCGCCGGGAAGCTACGTCCGTGTTCGCGCCTGAGCACCGATCCTTCTGCACCAGACCGTCGCATCATTCTTGCGTGAATTGGTCTATTCTGCCGTTTCGGCTAGAACCGGTCGGGCGTTCCGACGAATCTCCACACTGCTTTGACCCCAGAGGAAAAATGCGATGACGCGAGAACTGTTCTGGCTGACCCTGACTGTCATCATGACCGGCCTTTTATGGATCCCCTACACCGTCAACCGGTGTCAGGTGCGCGGCGTGACCGGCGCCATGGCCAATCCCTCGCGCAACGCCAAGCCACAGGCCGAATGGGCAAACCGGTTGATGTTCGCGCACGATAACGCGGTCGAAAATCTTATCGTCTTCGCGCCGCTGGTGCTGATCCTGAACGCGATCGACTATTCGAGCAAATGGACGGTTCTTGCGTGCGCGGTCTATTTCTGGTCCCGCCTCGCTCATCTGGTGGTTTATGTGATGGGCATTCCGGTTTTGCGGACGTTGGCGTTCGTAATCGGCTTCTTCGCGCAGGCCGTACTCGCGATCGCAATCTTCCGCGCCGTTTGACCGGCAAAGGACGGCCGCAGCCGCCCTTCGCTCAAGATTTATGGGAACATCGCCGGCTGGTCGATACCGAGGGTTTCCACAAAGCCAAGCATGGCATTCATGTTTTGAACAGCCTGCCCTGATGCGCCCTTTGTCAGATTATCGAGGGTCGAGACAATGATGGCGCGACCTTCGATGCGATCCTGCACAACGCCGATGAACGTCATGTTTGACCCCCGAACATGACGCGAGTGCGGGGTCTTGCCGAACGGCAAGACATAGACAAACGGCTCCTTGGCATATTGCTCCGCCAGAATCTGATGCAGATCCTGCGCCGTCTTGCCGCGTCGTCCGCGCACATAAATCGTCGAAAAGATGCCGCGATTCATCGGCGCCAGATGCGGAGTAAAGGATACGACGACCTCCTTGCCGGCAGCCTTCGAAAACTCCTGATCGAGCTCAGACATATGACGATGGCCGCCGACGCCATAGGCGTTGAAGCCCTCCGAAACTTCCGAGAACAGCATCTCCTCGCGCGCCGAACGTCCGGCGCCGGTCATGCCCGATTTGGCATCGATGACGATCTCGTCAGACTCGATCGCCTTTGCCTTCAGCAAAGGGATAAGCGGCAACTGCGCACAGGTCGTGTAGCAGCCGGGATTGGCAACGAGCCGCGCCTTCTTGATATCGCGCCGGTACACTTCGACGAGGCCATAGACGGCCTCCTTCTGAAGTTCCAACGCGTGATGCTCATGGCCGTACCACTTCGCGTAGGCCGCGGGGTCCGACAAGCGGAAGTCCGCCGAAAGATCGACAACCCTAGTTCCCGGAGCTTTCGTCAACAGGTCCTTCAGAACGGTCTGAGTGGTGGCATGCGGGAGCGCGCAGAACACGAGGTCGAGTCCGGCCGTGGCCCACTCGACGCTGTCGATGGAGACAAGTTGAGGCAATTCGTATGGGGCGAACTGCGGGAAGACGTCGCCCATCTTCTGCCCGGCGCGGCGGTCCGCCGTCAGCAATACGATCTCAACCCGCTGATGGCGCAGCAGCAAGCGCACAAGCTCAGCTCCGGTATAGCCGGAAGCGCCGAGAATGCCGATCTTCTTCTTTTCAGCCATGACAAACGGTCCTTACCTAACGAGCTCAACAGGCGTCGCGGGAAAGGTCATGCGGCAGTTTGGGGGAGCAGACAAGATGCCGCGGACCATTTCCGGCGGCATAAGGGCGATCAAACGAAATCGACCATCACGCCGCGCGAGCGCCGCGACGGAACAGACGAGTGATGGTGGTGCCCTTGATCATGAAGCGGATATAAATCCGCGAGCCATTCCGGTCAAGGTTCGCGGCCTACCAAATCGGCTTAAGTCCAGGCCCAGGCAGAACGTGGTAGCGGTCACCGTCCTTCTCGATATAGCCGGACGAGGGGAAAGGATAATGGAACGCCTGCACCTTCAATTTCTCTGATACCAGCATGTCATAAACCCGGCGGCGTGTTCGCTCCGCCCGCTCGGCGTCCATGTCGAAGGCGGCATGCCATGTGGGATTGCGGACGAATAAGGCCGGATGATTTGTCACATCCGACTGAATGAACAGACGATCTGCGCCGGATGTCAGCATGAACGAGGTATGACCCGGCGTGTGTCCCGCCGTTTCAGCCGCAAGCAGACCGGGCAGAACTTCGTCACCCCAATTATACTGGGTCACCTTCCGTTTTAACATGTCGTCAAATATGCGCCAAACGGCGTCGAATGCATCGCGCCTTCCCTCCGGGGCATTGCTGCGTTCGGATTGGTCCATCCAGAAACTCCATTCCGTCGCCGGAACAAAAATCTCCGCATTCGGAAAGACCGATCGATTTTGCGCGTCGGCCAGTCCGGCAATGTGATCGAAGTGGAAGTGAGAGATCACCACGGCATCGACTTGTTTCGGATCGATTCCCGATGCCTTGAGATTGTCGGTGAAATGCCCGGCCGTACCATTCGTCATGGCCTTGCCGGCCTCGCCAAGGCCGGTATCGACCACAACGGTTTTGCCGCCGATTTTCAGCGCGAGCGGATTGAAGTGAATGGTCATTTCGTCGCGCAGCAGTGATGCGGATTCCAGTGCGGCGTTGACATCATCCTTCGTTGCATTGACGACGAAATGATCGGGAAGCGGAAAAGTTCGATGGCCATCACGCACAACAGTCACTTCGACGTCGCCGACGTGATACCGATGGAATACCTCTGAGTTCGACATGCAAGCCCTTCACTTTTGACGCAGGTCTTTTAGTCGAAAACACCGGTCTTTTGAATCACGAGGATGCGACTGCTCAAATCACTGTCCAGAACCAGGCAATCACCCGTGAAATCACGTCACCGAACCAGAGCAGCGCAGCCGACCATACGAATGCAGACGAGAAATTAGCGAACTGGAATTTCCAGTATGGCATTTCAAAAATTCCGGCGACCAGCGGGACCGCCGCGCGCAGTGGCCCGAAGAAACGACCGATGAAAATTCCGGGTACGCCCCAATTCTTGACGAATTTTTCAGTGCGCGGAAGCAACTCCGGATAGCGTGTGAGCGGCCAGACGTCGCCCACGCGATCCTTGAATTTGTAGCCGATCCAGTATGACAGCCAGTCACCGCAAGCTGCTCCGAGTCCGCCCGCGATCCAGACCGGCCAGAATTTGACGTCGCTTGCGCCGACCAGTGCGCCGATGCCAATCAGTGCACTCCACGCCGGGATGAGCAACGATATGAATGCGAGCGATTCACCGAATGCGAGTGCGCCGACAATGGGCGCAGCCCAGACCTCGTGGTCCTTGACGAAATTGACCACTCCGTGAACCCAGCCTTCCAAACCCATTCCAATCCCTTTTCACCGGCTTACGCCGATGCCATATCCAACAAATGCCGGAAAACTGGCCCTGTTAAAGCGCCCGCGCCATTTAGATGAGGGTTGCTCATCACATTGCCACGGTGCATGCCATAGTGAATTGCGCCGATTCGCGTCATCCCCACAGATTCACAGACCTCTAAACCATGCCGAAGCCATTGAAAGCAAAAACAAAATCTGCAGCAGCGCCAAAGGGTTCCAGTGACCTCTTCGCGACCAGTGAGCGCAAGGCGCGTTCTGTACCAGCCCCGCGAGGGTCTGGGGCCGAAGCGAGCTATACCGCAAGCGATATCGAGGTTCTCGAAGGGCTTGAGCCAGTTCGCCGCAGGCCCGGCATGTATATTGGTGGAACTGATGAAAAGGCGCTTCACCACTTGTTCGCAGAAGTTATCGACAACTCGATGGACGAGGCACTTGCCGGACATGCGACCTTCATCGATGTCGAACTGTCAGCGGACGGCTATCTGGCCGTGACCGATAACGGCCGTGGCATTCCGGTCGATCCGCATCCGAAATTCAAGAACAAGTCCGCGCTCGAAATCATCATGTGCACGCTGCACGCGGGCGGCAAATTCGACTCGAAGGTCTACGAGACTTCCGGTGGCCTGCACGGCGTCGGCGTATCGGTGGTCAACGCGTTGTCGACCGAACTGGTGGTCGAGGTGGCGCGCAATCAGCAGCTCTACCGGATGACGTTCGAGCAGGGCAAGCCAAAGGGCAAGCTCGAAGAACTTGGCAAGGTCAACAATCGCCGCGGCACAAAAGTCCGCTTCAAGCCGGATCCGGAGATTTTCGGCGGCAAGGCGGTATTCAAGCCGCAGCGCCTGTTCAAGATGGCACGCTCAAAAGCGTATCTGTTCGGCGGTGTCGAAATCCGCTGGCGCTGCGATCCATCACTGCTCAAGGGCATTGACGACGTTCCCGCGGAAGACAAATTCCACTTCCCCGGTGGGTTGAGGGACTATCTCGCGGCAGCCATTCATGCCGATACCCTCGCTCATCCCGATATCTTCTCAGGAAAATCCGGACGTAACGGCGCGCATGGCGCCTGCGAATGGGCGGTGGCATGGACCGCCGACGCCGACGGCTTTATGTCGTCTTACACAAACACGGTGCCGACGCCGGATGGCGGCACCCATGAAGCCGGCATGCGCAGCGCGCTGCTGCGCGGTTTGAAAGATCACGCCGAGCGCATCGGTCAGGGCAAGAAGGCTTCCGTCATCACGTCCGACGACGTTATGACGGGCGCAGCCGTCATGCTTTCAGTGTTCGTGCGCGAACCGGAGTTCCAGGGTCAGACCAAGGATCGCCTCGCAACCGCTGAGGCCCAGCGCATCGTCGAGCAAGCGGTGAAGGATCCGTTCGATCATTGGCTGTCCGGCAATCCGGTCCAGGCCAACAAACTGCTCGAATTCATCGCCGAACGCGCCGACGAGCGCCTGCGCCGCCGCGCCGAGAAAGAAATCTCGCGCAAGACTGCGGTGAAGAAGCTCCGCCTTCCCGGCAAGCTCGCGGACTGCACCAACACCGCGACGGAAGGGTCCGAGCTGTTTATCGTCGAAGGCGACTCCGCAGGTGGCAGCGCCAAACAGGCGCGTGATCGCAAAACGCAAGCCATTCTCCCGCTGCGCGGCAAGATCCTCAACGTCGCCTCGGCGACGCGCGACAAGATGACCGCAAACGCCCAGCTTTCCGATCTGATTCAGGCGATCGGCGCGGGGACCGCCGCTCAATATCGCGAAGAGGATCTGCGATACTCTCGCATTATCATCATGACCGACGCTGACGTCGATGGCGCCCACATCGCATCGCTGCTGATCACCTTCTTCTATCGGCAAATGCCGAAGCTGATCGATGAAGGCCATCTGTATCTCGCGGTGCCGCCGCTTTATCGGCTCACTCACGGCAGCAAGACGTTTTACGCCCGCAACGACGCGCATCGCGATGAAATCCTTAAAAAGGAATTCCACGCCAACGCCAAGGTCGAGATCGGCCGCTTCAAAGGTCTTGGCGAGATGATGCCGAACCAGCTCAAGGAAACCACGATGGACCCGAGGAAACGGACGCTGCTGCGCGTCATGCTTCTGCCGGACGATCGTGAAGGCACGGCGGATTCCGTCGAGCGGCTGATGGGCACGAAAGCTGAATCGCGTTTCGCCTTCATCACCGAGAAAGCCGAGTTCGCCAGCGAGGACCTGCTGGACGTTTAAGAACTTCCAGATGTTCGCTTACACCGGCTTTGATTCCGGCGACTGCACATGCTCGGGACGGACGCCGAGGCCGATAACCCGCGCCGTCAGATGCTGAAGAAACGGCAACTTGTTGACGATCCGCAGGGCCAGCGGCGGATCAAACTGCGCGTCCGAGATCGCACGGTTGATCAGCTTGTTCTGCACGGCGACCTGAATGGCTTGTGTCGCCCTCACCGGAAACATACGGCGCTCCTGAACCCGGTCGAGCTCGGCCAGTGTCGGTCCGCTGCCGCCGAATTTGTCATAGAGCAAATTCGCAGTCGCGACCGCATCCTGCACCGCCAGATTGACACCGACGCCGCCCACCGGGGACATCGCATGCGCGGCATCTCCGATGCATAGAAATCCCGGTCGCGCCCAGCGCGTCAGCCGGTCGATCTGCACCGACAGAAGCCTCACATCGTCCCAGCCTTTCACGTCATCGATATGAGGCTTGAGGATCGGCGCCATCTGCGCAACGCGCGCCTTAAAGGCATCGAGCCCCCTCGCCTTTACGGCATCGAATTGCCCCTTTCCGATCACATAGGCGCATTGCCAATAGGTATCGCGATCGAGCGTGATCATGAACTGCCCGGCCTGTACGCGCGCAAACATGCCATCGGTTGCCCCTGTCGGCTTACCGACCCTGAACCACAGCACATCGATCGGTGCGCCGATTTCGTGGATCGGCATTTCCGCCTGCTCGCGCGTGATCGAATGCCTGCCGTCGCATGCCACCACCAGACTGGCCTCAATGTGGAGCATGCGATCACCGGAGCGCGCGACAACACCGCTGACGCGATCGCCACCTTGTACCAGTTCGACCGCTTCTGTACTCATGCGAACATCGAGGCTGCTAAACTGCTTTCCCTTGCCGCTGAGAAAATTCAGGAAGTCCCATTGCGGCATGAACGCAATATAGCGGCAGGGCGCGTCGAGCGTTGACAGGTCCGCAAGCCTGATCGAGGTCGTGCCGAACAGGCCTTCTAATTGGGCGACGTTCTGATGCGGCAGCTTCAGGAAATCGTCAAGCAGTCCCAATTCCTGCATCACCTGCATGGTGGATGGATGCACTGTGTCGCCGCGGAAATCTCGGAAAAAGTCGGCGTGCTTCTCAAGCACAATCGTCTTGATACCCGCACGCCCCAGTAGATAACCCAGCATCATGCCGGCGGGGCCACCTCCGACCACGCAGCATTGCACCGTAAGCCTCGCCTGGGCCGACCGGCTGTCCGTCGCACCCGTCTGGGATGAATTGCTCATCGGGCCACCATGCAGACCGGGTTTTGCATGTTCGACGATGCCGATTTGACCAGTTTCTGACAATGGGATGACCCTGAAATATTAAGTGTTTCAGGGCTTTTTCACCCAAATTCATTGACTTTCCGCGATTCAGGCCTATGTTCCGTGCACGCGGCCAGAGTCGAAAACCGGCTATCTGATCAGCCGCTTGCTTGCGAGAAGACCTTCCCCGTGCATCACTGCTTGCCGTTCCGGGGTTGAGCGCGGCAGTGATTTTCCGAGAAGTTCGAACGGCGATCTCGCGCTAGAGGCTCAATGTCCTTTTCCAATCTTGGCTTGTCCGACAAGGTTCTCGCTGCCGTCGCCGCGACCGGTTACACCGACCCAACTCCTATCCAGGCCCAGTCAATTCCCCATGTTCTCGCCCGGCGCGACGTTCTGGGAATCGCGCAGACGGGTACCGGCAAGACGGCTGCATTCGTCCTGCCGATGCTAACCCTTCTCGAGAAGGGCCGTGCACGCGCACGCATGCCGCGCACGCTCATTCTGGAACCGACGCGCGAACTCGCCGCGCAGGTGAAGGAAAACTTCGATCGTTACGGCATCGGCCAGAAACTCAACGTCGCTTTACTTATTGGCGGCGTATCGTTCGGAGATCAGGATCTCAAGCTGATGCGCGGCGTCGATGTGTTGATCGCCACGCCAGGCCGTCTGCTCGATCACACCGAGCGCGGCAAACTGCTCCTTACCGGCGTGGAACTGCTGGTGATCGACGAAGCCGACCGCATGCTTGACATGGGCTTCATTCCCGATATCGAGCGGATCTGCAAACTGGTTCCATTTACACGCCAAACCCTGTTCTTCACCGCGACCATGCCGCCGGAAATCCGCCGGATCACCGAAGCCTTCCTGCACAACCCGGTGAAGGTCGAAGTCTCAAAGCCGGCATCAACCGCTGTCACGGTCGCGCAGGCGCAGGTTTCTGTCAGCAGAGAGCCGCATGACAAGCGCGCCGT
This sequence comes from Xanthobacteraceae bacterium, assembly GCA_019750915.1. Classification (GTDB taxonomy): domain Bacteria; phylum Pseudomonadota; class Alphaproteobacteria; order Rhizobiales; family Xanthobacteraceae; genus Afipia. Next base: position 21,623 of record JAIENY010000029.1, on the reverse strand, counting down.
GCTTCGTCAGCTCTTGCGTGACGCCAAGGACCTAAAGAACGCGATCATCTTCTGCAACCGCAAGCGCGACGTCGCCCTGCTTCACCGCTCGCTCCAGCGCCACGGATTCAGCGTCGGCGCACTGCATGGCGATATGGATCAATCGGCCCGCACGGCGGCGCTTGAGCAATTCCGCAAGGGCGAGCTTCCCTTGCTTGTGGCATCCGACGTCGCCGCACGCGGCCTCGACATTCCCGAAGTCAGCCACGTTTTCAATTTCGATATTCCCCATCATCCAGATGACTATGTTCATCGCATCGGCCGCACGGGCCGCGCCGGTCGCCTTGGCACCGCGATTTCGATTGTGAGCCCTGCCGACCAGAAGGCCGTCGTGACCATCGAAAAACTCATCGGACAACCGATCCAGCAGCTCGAAGGCATTTCTGTTGCAGCCGAACCTGTCGAGACGGTCGAGAACGACCAGCCCGCCGCATCAGAGCATGCTCAGCGGAAGCCTCGTCGCGGCGGCAGCAAGCCGCGCAATCGCGACAAGGCGGCTCGCCCTGCCGAACGTCCTTCAAAGCCGGCGGCAGTACCTCCGCCGTCGTTGGGACGCTTGCCGGTCGCGGCGGTATCGCAAGATCAACATGCAGAGCCAGCAGATCATTCTCACCTGCCGGCGTTTCTGCTGCGGCCAATCAGAGCCCGTGGGTAACAGCCAAAAGCTCACAACTTCTGGTTCCGTTATTTACCTCTGATTCATTCTCCTCGCCTAACCTACGCGCATACTGAAGTCATTGCTGACTTTGGCAGCAGAACGTTGCCTTGGGGACGTTATCGTGATTGGTCTAGTCGATGAGCATGAGCGTACGTTGGCGTATGCTGAAGTCGCATTGGGCCAAATCCGCTCCCTGCGACAGACCGCTATCCCGCGCAACTATGAAATCTGGTACGTCTATGCGACGGGGCACAATCCAGACCTCAACAAGGTCATCAACGAAACCCTCTCGCGCAACGGTAAGCTGACCGAATCCGATCTCGATCAGATCTACGACACTTACCTGTCGCAGGCCCGTATGACGGACCGTATCGACAAAGTCGGGTCACGGGTCATCAACGAAATCGATGATGTGATGACGCTCATTACCGATGCTCTCGGAATGACGACATCGTTCGGTAACGATCTCGACGGCGCCAATAAAAAGCTTGCGATTGCGAAGGACCCGTTCCAGGTCAAACAGATCGTCGAAGCACTCGTCAGATCCACGAATGAAATGCATGAGACCAACAAGGCGCTTGAATCGCGCCTTCACAGTTCAAAGCAGGAAATCGTCAACCTGCAAGAGAGCCTCGAGGCGATCCGCACGGAAAGCCTGACCGATCCGCTGACCTCGCTTGGAAATCGCAAGTTCTTCGATCGAGCCCTGGAAGCGGCTGTCGAACACGCACACTCCAAGATGGAGCCGCTGTCACTCCTGATGATCGACATCGATCATTTCAAATCTTTCAATGACAACTACGGCCATCTGACCGGCGACCAGGTTTTGCGGCTGGTGGCCATGGCGCTCAAAGCCAGCATCAAGGGACAGGATGTCACCGCCCGTTACGGCGGCGAGGAATTCGCTATTATCCTGCCGAACACCGCATTGCGCCAAGCTCTGGCGGTTGCCGACAATATTCGCCGCGCCGTGATGTCCAAACAGCTCAAGAAAAAATCGACCGGTGAAATCCTTGGCCGGGTTACAATTTCCGCAGGAGTCTCGATCCTGCAGCCGAGCGACGACATTCACATGCTCATTGATCGTGCCGACGCCTGCCTCTATGCCGCCAAACGCAATGGCCGCAACCGCGTCATCTGCGAGGCCGACCCGGAATTCGTCCCCAATGCACAGATTCAAGTCGCCTGACGGCGAGAACCCGCAGACTTCCGCCTGCTCGAGGCGCCCCTATTCGACTTCCTCGCGAGCTTAGGCGAACGCTTCGAATTTTCAGCGGCTTGCCCGGCTTTCCCCACACCCGTCTTCGTTTTCGCGCGGCGTGCAGCACCGAGGGCCTCCCGCGCCCACACCGCGAACTCCTCAGCATCATCGTACAGACGCTCCGGAATGTGGCGATACGACTGGACGACCACTGTCTTCTTGCTGGTGGTATATTGAAAAGGCGGAGCTCCCTCGGCCTCGTATTTCTCAACAGTCGCGTCATCGACGCGAAAGATGACCCCCGCCCGCAGCGCCATCGCGAAATTCACGCCGTCAGCGGAAATGCCGAAACCGGAAAACATCCGCCTCAGCCCAATCGGACCGAACGCGGAAAAAAGGTCGAGAAGATGATCGCGGTCCCAGCTCTCGGGACCAGCGACCTTAGCCATCGATCTTTGCGGCCTGAAGCTGAACAGACTCACCACAACCGCAGGCGCTGATCTGGTTCGGATTGTTGAAGACGAACTGGGCCTGCATCTTGTCGGCCTTGTAGTCCATCTCGGTCCCAAGAAGGAACAGCACAGCCTTGGGATCGATCAAGATTTTCACACCCTTGTCCTCCACCACCTCGTCGGTCGGGCGAACATCATGGGCGTATTCCACGGTATAGGACTGTCCGGCGCAACCGCCGTTCTTGATACCGACACGCAGGCCAAGGATTTCAGAATCAGCGCGGCCGGTCAATTCCTTGACGCGGTTCGCAGCCGCATCGGTCAAACGCATGACCTGCGGGCGAGGACGAACCGCAGGCTTGGTCGAGGGTCTTGGCGTATCCGGTGTCATAGCAGTCATTTGGCGATGTCCTCCGGCATTTCAATGCCGCGTTCCGGCGTGTCCACCTAAAAGCAAAACGGTTAAATCGGGCTCACCACATGTTGAGGACAAGGCGAGCCTCGTCCGACATTCGGTCTGGTGTCCACACCGGCTCCCAGATCACATTGACGCTCACCGGACCGACACCCGGCACGCTAGCGATGGCATTCTCCACCATCGTCGGCAATTCGCCCGCGGCCGGACAATTCGGGGTCGTCAACGTCATCTGGACGTCCACGGCCCGGTCATCCTTGATGTCGACCTTGTAGATCAGGCCAAGCTCATAAATGTCCGCCGGAATTTCCGGGTCATAGACCGTCTTTAGCGCGGCCACGATATCAGCTCCGAGACGTTCGGTTTCTTCCGGAGGCAAAGCCGAAACGGTATCGATCCTGCTCGGCGCACCGGCTTCCGGCGCTATTTCGACATTGCTGGTGTCGTTCATGAGAAAAGCTCCCGCGCCTTAATGAGCGCCTGTGCAAGCTGATCAACCTCGGCGCGTGTATTGTACATGCCAAACGAGGCCCGGCAGGTGGCGGTTGTGTTGAATCGCTCCAAAAGGGGCATCACACAGTGCGTTCCTGCCCGAACCGCGATCCCGCTGCGATCGATCACGGTTGCTACATCATGTGGGTGTGCGCCCTTCATTTCGAAAGAGATCACCGGTCCCTTGTCGCGCGCCGTACCGATAATCCGCAGCGAGTTGATTTCACGCAGACGCTCGGTCGCGTAGGTCAGCAGATCGTGCTCGTGTTTGGCAATCCGTTCCCGGCCGATCGAGTTCACGTAATCAATCGCGGCACCAAAACCGACAGACTCAACGATTGCCGGTGTACCCGCTTCGAACTTGTGCGGCGGATCGCCATAAGTCACCCAGTCCTGCGCAACTTCGCGGATCATCTCTCCGCCGCCATTATAGGGCCGCATCGCCACCAGGTGATCGTACTTCGCGTAAAGCGCGCCGATGCCGCTGGGACCGTAAATCTTGTGCGCGGTGCAGACGTAGAAATCGCAGTCGATATCCTGCACGTCGATGGTCATGTGCACGGCGGCCTGGCTGCCATCGACCAGCACCGGAATGCCGCGTGCATGCGCGAGACGGACGACCTCCTTCACCGGCACGACCGTGCCCAGCATGTTGGACATCTGGGTGATCGCAACGATTTTCGTCTTCGGGGTGAGAAGCTTTTCAAACTCCTCGATCAGGAAATTGCCTTCGTCATCGACCGGCGCCCACTTGATGACTGCACCCTGACGCTCGCGCAGGAAGTGCCACGGCACGATATTGGAATGATGCTCCATGATCGAGAGGACGATCTCATCGCCCTCCGTGATATTCGGTGCGCCCCATGACGAAGCAACCAGATTAATCGCCTCCGTGGCGTTGCGGGTGAAGATGATCTCTTCATTGCGCTTCGCGTTGAGGTAATTCGCGACCTTGGTCCGGCCGCCTTCATAGGCGTCTGTTGCAGCGTTCGCGAGATAATGCAGGCCGCGGTGCACGTTGGCATACTCGGACTGATATGCCTCGGTCATGCGGTTGAGCACGGCGACAGGCTTCTGCGCCGAAGCCGCGTTGTCGAGATAGACCAGCGGCTTGCCGTAGATCAACGTGCTCAGCGCGGGGAAATCCTCACGAACCCGATCGACATTGTATGAACCGTTCGCGACAGCCGGATGCATCATCAGCCTCGCGATGCCAGCCAACGCTCCGCTGTCGCAACCGCGAGGTCACGCAGGTCGTCATTGACGATGGACTCAATGGCTTCGCCCACGAATGCCGAAATCAGGAGCGCCTGCGCTTCTTTTTCCGGCAGGCCGCGTGCCCGCAGATAAAACAGCAGGCTTTCATCGAGAGCGCCCGTCGTCGCGCCGTGGCCGCAGGTCACATCATCGGCGAAAATCTCAAGCTCCGGCTTGTTGTCCGCCTCGGCCTCGTCAGAGAGAAGCAGAGCACGAGTCATCATCTTGCCGTCGGTCTTCTGCGCATCCGGACGGACGATGATGCGGCCCTGAAACACCGAATGCGCCTGATCGTCGATCACCGCACGAAAAACCTCGCGGCTCGTGCAATGCGGCACACCATGGTCAACCACCAGCGTGGTGTCACCATGACGCTTGCTGCCGAGCAGATTGACGCCATTGGTCGACAACTCGCTGCCCTCACCGGCAAAGGTGATGAAGCCCTGATAGCGGCTGACACCAGCGCCCTGCGTAAGCACGAAGGTATTCACCTTCGACTTGCGGCCGAGCGTGAATACGGCGGTCGTGATGTTCGCTGCGTCGCGCGCGTCATCGACCAGACGCACATGCTGCAACTCCGTTTTATCGCCGATCGAAACGACAACGGAGTCGTATGCCTGATAGGTCTTCGCGCCCTCGGCCGCGACGAAACTCTCAACAAAGGTGACTTGAGCCCCGTTGCCGATTTTCAGAAGCGAACGCGTGAACGACGAGACGCCAGATGCCGTCGCCACATGCACGACGTGGAGCGGTTTCGACAGTTTGACCTCGTCATCCACGAAGATCACCACGCCATCGGTGGCCATCGCGGCATTCAGCGAAATCATCGCATCGGACGCAGTGCTGGTCAGCAACAGGTCGGCCCGTGACGGATTGCCGTCATTGTCGAGCGACTCTCGCAAGGTCTGCACGCGAACGCCCTTCTCGAGCGCTGTAAAATCCGAAAGCTCAGGCGCGAACACGCCATCGACAAGCACCAGATTTTGGGTACCATCAACGGCCAGCGCTTCCATCGCGTCTTTTGCCCGATCAATCGCTGTCTTGTTGGGCGTCGGGGCCAACGGTGCGACATCGCGCAACAACGCCCGCAGATCGGTGTATTTCCATTCTTCAATTCGCCGATGCGGCAGACCGCGTCGAACAAAATCATCGAACGCCTTTTCGCGAGCGTCCGCGACAGGGCCAACACCTGGCAGGCGACTGCGCGCCGCGGCGAACAATTCGCCGTACGGCTGCTCAGCTATTGATTTAACCAATGCAACGTTCATCGAGATACTCGCTTACGCCGCTTTATCTTCGAACTGCGCGTAACCGGACTTCTCCAGCTCCAGGGCGAGGTCCTTGCCGCCGGTCTTCACCACCCGGCCTTTCGACATCACGTGGACGACATCCGGAACGATGTAGTTCAGGAGCCGCTGATAGTGCGTGATGACGATCATCGACCGGTTTTTGGCTCGCAGTGCGTTGACACCATCCGCTGCGATACGCAGCGCATCGATGTCGAGGCCTGAATCCATCTCGTCGAGAATGCACAGGCTCGGTTCAAACAACGCCATCTGCAACACTTCGTTGCGCTTCTTCTCGCCACCCGAGAACCCGACATTGACGCCACGGCGCAGCATCTCCTGCGGAATGCTCAGTCTGGTTGAGACTTCCTTTACTTTCTTCAAGAAATCCGGCGTCGAGTATTCGTCTTCGCCGCGTGCCTTGCGCTGCGCGTTCAATGCCGTGCGCAGGAACGTCATGGTGGCGACGCCGGGGATTTCGACCGGATACTGGAATGCGAGGAACACGCCCTTCGCGGCGCGCTCATCCGGCGCCATCTCCAGCAGGTCCTCGCCCTTGAACAGGACTTCTCCGCCGGTCACTTCATAGCCCGGCTTGCCGGCGATGACGTGCGACAGCGTCGATTTGCCGGATCCGTTCGGTCCCATGATGGCGTGGATTTCGCCCTCGTTCACCGTGAGGTCGAGACCGTGAAGAATCTCGTTGTCCTCAACCTGAACCTTGAGACCTTTGACTTCGAGTAACGCGGTCATCCAACACTTCCTTCCAGCGAGATCGAGATCAGCTTCTGCGCCTCGACCGCAAATTCCATTGGCAATTGCTGCAACACGTCCTTGACGAAGCCGTTCACGACCAGCCCCACCGCTTCTTCCTGCGAAAGGCCGCGCTGGACGCAATAGAACAGCATGTCTTCGGAAATCTTCGACGTCGTCGCCTCGTGCTCGAAATGCGCCGACGAGTTCTTCGCTTCGATATACGGCACGGTGTGCGCGCCGCACTGGTCACCGATCAGAAGCGAATCGCACGCGGTGAAGTTGCGCGTGTGGGTCGCCTTGCGGTGCGCGGTGACAAGGCCGCGATAGGTATTCTGCGACTTGCCCGCCGCGATGCCCTTCGAGATGATGCGGCTCGATGTGTTCTTGCCGAGATGGATCATCTTGGTGCCGGAATCGACCTGCTGATAGCCGTTCGAAATCGCGATCGAGTAGAACTCGCCCTGCGAGTTGTCGCCGCGCAGGATGCAGCTCGGATACTTCCAGGTGATCGCGGAGCCGGTTTCCACCTGCGTCCACGATATCTTGGAATTCTTGCCGCGGCAGTCGCCACGCTTGGTGACGAAGTTGTAGATGCCGCCCTTGCCTTCCGAATTCCCCGGATACCAGTTCTGCACCGTCGAATACTTGATCTCGGCATCGTCCAGCGTGACGAGTTCGACCACAGCCGCATGCAGCTGGTTCTCATCGCGCTGCGGCGCGGTGCAGCCTTCGAGATAGCTGACGTAAGAGCCCTTGTCGGCGATGATCAGCGTGCGTTCGAACTGGCCGGTGTTGCGCTCGTTGATGCGGAAGTAGGTCGACAACTCCATCGGGCAGCGGACACCCGGCGGGATGTAGACAAATGAGCCGTCCGAAAACACCGCCGAGTTCAGCGTCGCGAAGAAATTGTCGGAGGTCGGAACGACCGTGCCGAGATACTTTTTCACCAGTTCGGGATGTTCGCGAATGGCTTCCGAGATCGGCATGAAGATCACGCCGGCCTTCTTCAACTCGGCTTGAAAAGTGGTGGCGACGGAGACCGAATCGAACACGGCATCGACAGCGACACGGCGCTCGCCTTCCGGCCTCACGACGCCCTCCAGCATCTCGACCTCGCGCAGCGGAATGCCGAGCTTCTCATAGGTCTTGAGAATCTCCGGATCAATCTCGTCAAGCGAAGCGACCGTCTTCTTCTTGGGCGCGGAATAATAATAGAGATCCTGATAGTCGATCTTCGGATAATCGACGCGAGCCCAGGTCGGCTCCTGCATGGTCAACCAGCGGCGATAGGCCTCAAGGCGCCATTCCAGCATCCATGCCGGTTCGTTTTTCTTTTCAGAGATGAAGCGAACGATGTCCTCTGAAAGACCCTTCGGGGCCTTCTCGGACTCGATCTGTGTTTCAAAACCGTAGCGATATTGGTCGACGTCGATCTGGCGAACCCGATCGACCGTCTCTTGGACGGCAGGCATTCTAATCTCCCCTCGCGGTTTCAAGGACCGCAGTGGAACGGTACGCTTGTCATTTAGGGTCTTTCGTTCCCGAAATCACCCTTTTTTTAGAATTGTTCAAGCCACCGCATCTGCTCCTTTAAGTAATACACCCGCCAGCGTTTTCCAAGCTTCGAGCAGGTATTGAACCTCTGCCTCAGCAGTGTCCCAGCCCCAACTCAGACGCACAGCTCCTTGCGCCAGCGCTGGCGGGATGCCCATGGCCTCCAGAACATGCGATGGGCGAACCTTGCCGGAGGAACAGGCGGACCCCGAAGACACTGCCATTCCTTCCAGATCAAAGGCGATGACAGCGGTTTCCGCTTTCATGCCAGGCGCGGAAAACAGCGTCGTGTTTGGCAGACGACGAACGCCGGATGAAATAATTCTTATTTGAGGTGAGATAGTTAGCAGCCCACGCTCAAGCTTTTCCTGAAGTTTCCGCATTCGGTTTGCGGAGGCCGCCCGGGTGTCGTCGGCCGCACTGACAGCGGCGCCGAACGACGCGATGCCCACCACATTCTCGGTTCCAGCCCTTCGGCCCTTTTCTTGGCCTCCGCCCTCGATCAGCGGCTCCAACCCGGCAATCCTGTCGGACAAAACCAGCGCGCCCACACCCTTGGCGCCGCCCACTTTATGCGCAGAAAGCGATAGAAGATCAGCTCCCAGTTCATTGAAATTAATATCAATTTTCCCGAGCGCCTGAACGCCATCAACGTGCAGCACGCCATGCGCGGCATGAACCAGGCCTGCGACCTCCGAAATCGGCTGGATGGCCCCCGTCTCGTTATTGGCCAGCATCACCGAAACCAGCGCCGGCGGCTTTCCAGCCAGAAGCTCCTGCAGACGGGCTAAATCGACCACGCCATCAACGGTAACCGGCGCGACCTCAATATCCTCAACGGCGAATCGCCCCCCAGACAAAACCGAGGGATGCTCGATCGCAGACATCACCAGCCGGGTCACCGCCTCACCCTCCCGGCGCAGTCCGGGCGTCAGAGCCAGCGCATTCGCCTCGGTTCCACCCGAGCTGAAAATCACGTTGGCCGCCGTCGCACCGACCGCGTGAGCGACCGCGGTCCGGGCTTCCTCCACGAGCCGCCGGGCTGCACGCCCCTCCGCATGGATCGACGACGGGTTTCCTGCCATCTCGAGGGCCTTGATCATGGCCGCCTTGGCTTGCGGACGCATCGGAGTCGTGGCGTTCCAGTCGAAATAAACGCGCGTGCGGGCCACATGCTTCTCGGCAGAACTGGACATCATGCCAACCTGTTGCTCTGCCTATACTTTCCGACGAGGTATAAAGACACCATGCTCAATATGCTTGCTTTTTGACCCCGCCCCCATGGTAGAAGCAGGCCTCAAATTTCAATGTCGCACGCCGGACGGCGGCGATGCTCGATCGACGCTTCGCTGCAATGGTCAAAGACCAGCACAGCGTTGAGGAAGACTGCCAAGGACACCAATGCCCGAAGTTATATTCACCGGCCCTGCTGGCCGTCTTGAAGGCCGCTACCATCCAGCCAAGCAGAAGAATGCACCAATTGCGATGGTGTTGCACCCCCATCCGCAATTCCAGGGCAACATGAATCACCCGATCGTGTATCAGGTGTATTACTCCTTTGTCGCTCGCGGCTTTTCAGTGCTGCGCTTCAACTTCCGCGGCGTGGGACGCAGTCAGGGCTCGTTCGATCACGGCACCGGTGAATTGTCGGATGCAGCAGCAGCGCTCGATTGGGCCCAGACCATCAATCCCGAGGCGCGCGCCTGTTGGGTTGCGGGCTTTTCATTCGGCGCCTGGATTGGCATGCAACTCCTGATGCGCCGCCCCGAGGTCGAGGGATTCATTTCGATCGCCCCGGAGCCGAATCGCTATGACTTCTCGTTCCTCGCGCCATGTCCTTCATCAGGGCTGATCGTTCATGGCGAAAAGGATATCGTTGCGCCTTCCAAGGACGTCACCGCTCTGGTCGACAAGTTGAAAACCCAGAAGGGCATCGTGATCGATCAGCAGATCATTCCCGGCGCCAACCACTTCTTCCAGGACAAACTTGAGCCGTTGATGGAAACGATCACGTCCTATCTCGACATGCGGCTTGCCAACGTCCGCTAATCCTCAGGCCTCGACAAGAACCCCTCCGGTAATCGGCGATTTCACGCCGGTCGTACCGGGATAGGTCAACGGCAGCCCCTTGAGGCTTCGCACCGCGAGATAGGCGAACGCCTGTGCCTCAACGGCGTCTCCGGACCAGCCGAGTTCATGGCCGGTTTGAACGATTGCAGGCGCCAGTTGAGAGCGGAGCATCGCCATCAGGGTCGGGTTGTTCGCCCCTCCGCCGACGACGATCCAGTTCAGCGGCAACCGCGGCAGCCATTCCATGACATGACCGATCGAGGCTGCGGTGAAAGCTGTGAGCGTCGCGGCGCCGTCCTCGCGGGACATGCCACCGACGGTGAACCCAGCGAAATCATTGCGGTCCAGCGATTTCGGCGGCAATTCCGCAAAGAAAGGATGCTCAAGCGCCCGCGTGATCCAGTCCCCGTCAGGCCTGCCGCGTGCGGCGCACCGGCCATCCTGATCGACCGCCTTGCCGGTCTCGCGCAACATGAAATCGTCGAGCAGCGCGTTGCCGGGGCCAGTATCGCAGGCGATCAAAGCCTCCTGGTCGATGTAAGTGATATTCGCGACGCCGCCTATATTGGCAACAACAACAGGTATCTCGACCTTGCTCATAGTCACCAGCGCGCGGTGATACACCGGCACGAACGGAGCACCCTGCCCTCCCTCGGCAACGTCGTCCGCCCGGAAATCGAAGACCACCCGCAGATTCAACATCCGCGCCAGTGATTGTCCATCGCCGATCTGAATGGTGAGCCGCTGCTGAGGACGATGCAGGATGGTCTGGCCATGAAAACCGACGACATCGATTTCCTCGCGGCGCAGCCCGTGCTGCGCCAGAAAAGCCTCCAAGGCCTCGGCATGGGTCCTCGTGACCAGATGTTCGGCTTCCGCGAATATCCCGGAGCGATCGTCGCGCTTGGTCAGCTTCGGGGCGGCTTCAAGGGTTTTCCGCAGCAGGGCTCGTTCGGCAGCGGAGTAAGGCCGGTAGCCGACCGGGCCGAAGGAGCCGATTCTCTCCCCGTCGGTCCGCACCAGCGCCACATCGATACCGTCGAGCGAGGTCCCGCTCATCAGCCCAATGGCGTTCAGCATTGGCCGCTCCTTGGTTGAATCCGGGGTAAGACCTGATACACCACACGCCTCACCAAAACGCTAAGACCAGAGCGCATCATGAGTGCCTACAAGTCCGATTTCCTGAACGTGCTGGACCAGCGCGGTCTCATCCACCAGATCTCCGATCCGGCAGCGCTTGATGACGCCTGTTCCAAGGGGCCGATTACAGCCTATGTCGGCTATGATGCCACGGCAACCAGCCTGCACATCGGAAACCTGATCTCCGTCACCATGCTCTACTGGCTGCAGCAGACCGGGCACCGACCGGTCACGCTGATGGGCGGCGGCACGTCGATGGTTGGCGATCCCTCGTTCCGCGACGAGCAGCGCCAACTCCTGACCGAGGACGCGATTGCAACCAATATCGAAGGCATCAAGAAGATCTTCGGCCGCATCCTGCGCTACGGCGAGGGTCCAACCGACGCGCTGATGATCAACAATGCCGACTGGCTGTTGAAGCTGAATTACGTTCAGTTCCTGCGTGAGGTCGGACGGCACTTCTCAGTCAACCGGATGCTGTCGTTCGACAGCGTGAAGCTCCGGCTCGACCGCGAACAGTCGCTGTCGTTCCTCGAATTCAATTACATGATCATGCAGGGATACGATTTCGTCGAGATCAGCCGCCGCTACGACTGCATCTTGCAGATGGGCGGCTCGGACCAGTGGGGCAATATCATCAACGGTGTCGAGCTCAGCCACCGTATGGGCGGGAAACAGCTTTACGCGCTCACCACGCCTCTGCTCACCACATCGTCCGGCGCCAAGATGGGCAAGACGGCGAAGGGCGCGGTTTGGCTCAACGGCGATCTCTTCAGCCCGTATGACTTCTGGCAATATTTCCGCAACACCGAAGACGCCGACGTCGGCCGCTTCCTCAAAGTGTTTACGCGGCTGCCGCTCGACGAGATCGCAAAGCTGCAAGCGCTCGGCGGCTCGGAGATCAACGAGGCGAAAAAGATTCTGGCCACCGAAGCCACCGCAGTGGTTCACGGCCGCGCCGCCGCCGATGAGGCTGCCGAGACCGCACGCCGCACCTTTGAGGAAGGCGCGATCGCCGAGAACCTGCCGACGCTGGAGATTTCCCGCGCGGAATTGGCGTCGGGAGCTTCCGTGCTGGCTCTTTTCGTCAAGGCCAACCTCGTCTCATCGAACGGTGACGCCAGGCGGCAGATCAAGGCGGGCGGCATCCGGGTCAACGATGTCGTGGTGACCGACGACAAGATGACGCTGACCAACGATAACCTGACACCCGAGGGGGTCATCAAACTGTCGATGGGCCGTAAGCGACATATCCTGCTGAAGCCGGTCTAACCGCTCACTGCGATTGCGCGGACGGGAAATCCGGCGGAAGGTTCTGCTGCTTTCCGGTGTTAAAGTCGAAGATCTTGCGAAGCACGCCCGGCGCCATCGCCGAGATCGGGTTGACGCGCAACACCGGTGCACCGGGCGTTCCGACGACTTCGTAAGTGACGCCGATCAGCCCTTCATTGCTACCGCCGCCAAGCACCAGACCGACGATCGGAATTTGGCCGAAGATATTATTGAGGCCGTAAATCGGAACAAAAGTGCCGCTCATCCGGACCTGATTTTCAGCATAATCGATGCTGCCCTCGATGGTGGCGCCCACGGCAGGCCCGCGCACCACGCCGTCTTTCACGCGCAGCTGTCCGGTTTCCCGCGTGAACTCCGTCCGCATGCGCGTGAATGCGATGCCGGGGGAATTTCCATTATGGTTGCCGCCATTGACCACGTTATCGAGTGACGACTCGCCCTTCACCACGAAGTTGCTGACGTTCAGCAATCCTTCCTGAGGCGTGGCGTCGGCGGTCGGCGCATCCATTGCGATCCACATCTGCCCACCGACCATCTTCGAGTAGGTGTCGGTGAATCTGAAGAGCGCTCCAGCATCGGCGGTCTCGACGAACAACAGATCGCGGCCCTGTCCCCGCGAGCGCAGGCTGCCATTCAACGGTGTATCGCGCCCGAGCTTGCCGGACAGCGCAAACGAGCGAACCGTGCCGTTGCGTCGTGAGAACTTGATATCAACCGCGCGAATAGCCTCACCATAGAATCCGGCAATCGCACCAACCTTCGCATCGATATCAATATCGCCCAGCTTGGCCTTCGATTTGGGATCGCTCGTGGCGTTGCCCGACATACCGCTTTTGACTAGGCCGCGACCATCGAAAACATCGCCGCGTAGTGTGACCTTGAGTGCCCCATCCGGTCCGCGCTCCGCGCGAAGCGAGGCCTTATCGCCTTCGGAAGGCGCAAAGGTGGGAAAGATCGCGCTGATGAGATCGTTGTTTTGGTCGACTTCGACTGCGCCCTTGATCGCAGTGCCGCTTCCTTCGATTGAGATGTCCTCAAATCGAGTACTCTGCGGCTTTTTCACAACGTTAAAAGTAAGCTTGCTGGCTTTACCGGCGATCTTGGTCCAGCCGGGAAGTATGTTGTCGATCTTCGTCGCCGTCAGATCAGCCTCGACTCCAAAACGGCTGTCGCTGTCGCCGTTAGCGATCTTGCCGGACAGCTTGATCGGAATCGCCCCGGAGACGCTCGATCCCAAATCGACGCCGAGCTTGGCGCGCGCGCTGTCGTCTAGGGTCGTCGCCAAACGCACGTCGGCATCACCGCTTGCATCTTTGTGATAGTCAACCATCGCAGGCTGGCCCGCAATCTTCACATCGCCCTTCACGCGGTAGCCGTCATTATCCGCCACAACTTTGAGCGCGCTGGCTTCCACCTTTTGGTTCATCGCGAGTTTGTCGACCGACAGGCCGCCAACATCGACGCTCACGGCGTATTTGGTGTCTTCCTTGGTCAGCGCATTTTTCAGCGGCATATTCAGCGTCACGAGCGCGGAGACGTTGCCTTTGCTCGTATTCGGATCAATCGGCACACCAGTGCTGACATCACTGAGGCGATCAGATTGCAGGACCTCGGCGGCGGCCGCAACGGGGCCATCGACGCGAAAGCGAACCACTGTCGGCGCAGGCTTCGGAACCAGATCGGGTATCTGAAACGATACATCAGACACCGTCAGTTTACGCCCCGCCGGCGTATCGACACCGCCCTGCCCGATGGTGATCTTCACGGTGCGGCCGCTGACATGTCCCTGCATGTCGGCGTCATGGATGGACGGCATCGCATCGAGCGGATGCAGCGCGACATTGGACGCCGTGAAATCGACCGACAAGCCGCCGTCCGGAATCGGGGGCCCCCCGCGTGCCAGTGTGTGAAGCGGAGCATTCACTGCGATGTCCAGGTGCTGCAGCGTTCCTCCGGAGATACGGTCGATGACCCACTGGCGGGCTTCGGGAACAACCAGAATCGGCCAGATGTTCTTGAACACGGAAGCGGACATTGGTGTGGCAGCAAGACCGAGCTGAAGCCGGGCTTCCGGCGTCGAGTAATCCAGCGTGGCGGACCCCGCAATCGCAGTATCGCCGTTGCTGAAGTCACAGTGAGTCATGACCACGCGGCGGTGGTCGGGATCGAACATCAGCCGCACCGCGATGCGGTTGAAGATGACCGGATTCTCACCCTGAGGGTCGGTGAGCAAAATTGTTCCGCCGCTCAATCCAAGCTGCCAGTTCTGCGTGCTGTCGGCCGGTGCTTCGAGATGGGCCAGAAGCGTCAGGCGATTGGCTCCGGATGTGATTTGCAACGGCGCGACCATGACCCGCCGCGCAGCATCCCAGTCCAAACGCACTTCCGCGCGATCGATGTTCATCGGATAGTCCGGCGTACCGCGGTCAATCAGCTGGCCTTTGTCGAGAGCGAATTCGCCGGAGAGGTAGGTTGGCAATCCGTCGCGCCCGACCTGCCCCTTCATCCGGCCACTCAGCGCCATGCCTTCGGTGGTGTAGTTGAAGTCTTTCAGACGCGCCGCCAGCAGAAGATTTTTGGTGGGCACTTTGTCCAGCGCAAGCTCGATCGGCCTCACTCCGTTCTCAGGAGCACCCACACCAATCCGAAGCGACCAGGGCTTGGTTCCCTCCTCACCGACCGTCATCGTCACGCCGCCGGAGGACGGGCGTCGCAGGCTCAGACTGATGTTGTCGAAAGAAACCTTCGTCTTGCTTTGCTGGTCATCGACCAGCAACGAGCCATTGCGCAATCCGATTTCGTTCAGACTCTGGCCGTCCAGTCCTTTCGATCCGATTGCATCCAGCCATCCCATCACGGCAAGAAGACCGCTTGCCGCAGGTGCGGCGTTCGCGGCCACCTGTTGTTCGGCCGGCGTAGCTGCTGAAGGTGTTGCACCGCCGGCGGGCGGTGTTGCAATCCTGGCAACAGGCTTGACGGGAACCCGGGCCGTCGCCAACGGCTGCGTCGTACCGGCGGTAGTTACGATTACGTCGCCATCGGGCGTAATGCGAACAGACAACTCCGCATCCACCAGCCGCAGTGATTCGGCCCGCAATTTTCCAAGCATGAGCGCCACGCCGGAAAGCCGGACTTCGGCCTTCGGGGCGCTGGCGACAATGGCGTGGTTGCGATCGCGCACAACCAGATCGCGCACACGGACAGCGACGCGAATTCGGCCAGCGCGCTCGATTTGGGTGCCGCCGATTTCGACGGTGTGCTCCTCACCAAGATTTTGTTCGATCGCGGACACGAGCCAAGGCGTCACCATGTCGAGACTGATCGGTCCGGCGCCGAGCCGCAGCCAAAGGCTGAAAAAACCCAGTCCAAAAACACCGCCGACGACGAATATGGTGATAAGCGTCTTTCGGATCCATCCAGTATCGAGGATGCGATGGCCCAGCCGTTCGAACGGATTGGAGAAACCACCGAACCTGCCGCGCGAACGCCTCAGCAACTGACGCGCGTACTGACAGTTCTCATCATCCCAGTCGGCGTGATGCCAATGGTGATTGTGTCCAGTCTGTTGTTTCGACGCTTTTTGAGGCTGGAGATTTGGCATTGCCTCACGTTGGCGCTGAACGTTATCGACCATACGGAAATTTAAGACCGTTCCATCGGCGCCCGGAACAGCTCGAAGCCATCCCGCTTGTCCGATGCCTCGAAACGGGTGGAGAATCCCGCATCAGTTTATCTTAAAGCGTACAATTGCCCAGCACCGGAGTCCCCCTCAGGTGCCGATTTCATCTTGCCCATCAATAGACCCGCCGAAAAAGACAAAAGGAAGGCCATGTCCAAGAAAATGCGAGAGAAATCCGTTGAAACGCTCCAAACTTCGCCGGGCTTGACGGGGTTGCGGGAAGGCGAAATGGCACCGGCCTTCTCGATCCTGTCCGATGATGGACGCCTGCTTTCCAACAACGACTTTGCCGCAGCTCGCCTCGTGATCTTCTTCTACCCGAAGGCAGGAACGGAAGGCTGCACCCAGGAGGCCGTCGGCTTTAGCCAGATCGCATCGGACTTCGCAGCTCGCGGCGTCGCTATCCTCGGCGTTTCGGCGGATGCCCCCAAAGCCCTGCAAAAATTTCGTGAAAAGCACGCGCTCGCCATTCCGCTGGGATGCGACGAGACGCATCAGATGCTGGAAGCCTATGGTGTCTGGGCAGAAAAGAAGATGTACGGCAGGACCTTCATGGGCATCCTTCGCACGACTTTCCTAATCGAGGCCGATGGCCGTATCTCAAAGATATGGCGGAACGTGAAGGTCAAGGATCATGCGCAGGCGGTGCTAGCCGCACTCGGATCCTGAGAGTTTTCTGAAAATTAACCATACCAATGTCAGATCGGCATCAGTCGCCTCGCCCAGTTGGCGGGTGTGCCGGAGTTCTGATGTCGTCCCATTACCGTCCCCATGATCAACACGCTCACCATCACCCCCACGACGATGGACGAGCCCTGCAGCGCAGACATGCCCACCAGGGCCGTCCTCAGGCGGCTCCGCGCCATAATCCGCACAGCTACACTCTCGTTCACCACGGCAAGCAAGTGCGCGTTGCGCCGGTCGTCTTTTGGGTCATCGTCGGCACGATTGTGGTGATGGGCGTTTGGTCCGCAGTCACGGCCACCTATTTTGCGTTTCGCGACGATGTGCTGACCAAGCTGCTCTCCCGGCAGGCGGAGATGCAATACGCCTACGAAGATCGCATCGCGGAATTGCGGTCACGGATTGATCGCACGACCAGCCGGCAGGCGCTGGACCAGGAGCAATACGATCAAAAGCTTTCTCAGATCATGAAACGGCAATCGCTGCTGGAATCCCGCGCGAACGCGCTCGCAGGACTGCCGGACACCGGGGCTACCGGATCAATCAAGTCCTCGCGGCCGCTCCCGTCGAATGACAACGGCGGCAGCGGAATTCCGAAGCCCTCGCCGATCAATGACACGGTGATTTTCGCAACTCCGCCCGATCGCGAAGCCCGTCTTGAATCGCGCCGTCCCGCACCAGACATTGCCCCGACCCGTTTCGCCAGCAATCAGGACGCAGGAGGATTGCTTGCCCGTCTGCAAAGCTCTCTCGACAAGGTGGAAAGCCGTCAAACGAGCATCCTGACCGCTGCCGAAGACAGCTATGATGCGCGGCTGCGCCGGATGCAGTCGCTGTTCTCCGATCTCGGACTCAATGCTGCGCAGATGCGCGCCGCAACGCCCAAGGCTGCTGTCGGCGGCCCGTTCATTCCCGCAAAACCGCCCGGACGAAACGCCGATCCTTTTGAGCGCCAGCTCTACCGAGTCAATCTTGCGCGCAGTCAGGTCGAAAGTACCAACCGCACGCTGGCAATGGTGCCTTATCGCAAACCGGTAATCGGCGAAGTGGAATTCACCTCGGGCTTCGGCATCCGCACGGACCCGTTTCTCGGCAGGCCGGCGATGCATACAGGCCTCGATTTCCGCGCTTCAACAGGCGATCCGGTCCGTGCGACCGCGAACGGTGTGGTGTCCTCGGCCGGATGGGCCGGCGGATATGGCCGCATGGTCGAAATCAACCATGGCAACGGCCTGGCGACCCGTTACGGACATCTGTCGCAGATCAATGTGAAGGTCGGCGACGTCATCAAAATCGGTCAGGTCATTGGTGAAGTTGGATCGACCGGCCGTTCGACAGGTCCGCACCTTCATTACGAGACGCGGATCGATGGTGAAGCTGTCGATCCGCAGCGATTCCTGCGCGCGGGAATCCGCTTCGCACAAGGCTAGATCGCTTCAGCGATAGCGCTAGCTTACATCCTCGACATGGCCGGGGCCGGTACCGAATGCCTTCTGCGCCAGCGTCGCTGCCATGAACTCGTCAAGATCACCGTCGAGCACGCCGGACGTATCGGATGTCTGCACCCCGGTGCGAAGATCCTTCACCATCTGATAAGGCTGCAGAACGTATGAACGAATCTGGTGGCCCCAGCCGATCTCGGTCTTGGCGGCCTGATCGGCGGCGGCCTGTTCTTCCCGCTTCTTCAATTCGATTTCATAGAGCCGCGCACGCAGCATGTCCCACGCCTGAGCACGGTTCTTGTGCTGCGAACGACCGGCCTGACAGACCACAGCGACGCCGGTCGGAATATGGGTCAGTCGCACGGCGGACTCTGTCTTGTTGACATGCTGACCGCCCGCACCGCCCGAGCGCATGGTATCGACGCGCACGTCCGATTCATTGATGTCGATCTTGATCGAGTTGTCGACCACAGGAAATATCGCGACACTCGAAAACGAAGTGTGCCGGCGCGCGTTGGAGTCAAAGGGTGAAATCCGCACCAGCCGATGCACGCCCGCCTCGGTCTTCAGCCAGCCATAGGCGTTATGGCCGCTAATCTGGATTGTCGCCGATTTGATGCCAGCCTCTTCACCTTGAGTTTCTTCAAGATACTCCACCTTGAAGCCGTGCTTTTCCGCCCAACGTGTGTACATGCGCAGCAGGATCGCCGCCCAGTCCTGACTCTCGGTCCCGCCGGCCCCGGCGTGCACCTCAAGATAGGAATTGAACCCGTCGGCTTCGCCTGACAGCAAAGCTTCCAGTTCCTGGCGGGCGACATCCTTCTTCACGGCCTTGAGCATGTTCTCGGCCTCGGCAACGACGCCTTCGTCGTTCTCGGACTCACCGAGTTCGATCATGCCGATCTGGTCTTCGAGTTCGCGTTCGATCTTGCCGATCCCCGAAAGCTGATTCTCGAGCGAGGTCCGCTCTTGCATCAGCTTCTGGGCCTTCTGCGGATCGTTCCACAGGTTCGGATCTTCGGCGAGATTGTTCAGTTCGGCCAGACGCGCAGTTGCAGCGTCGACGTCAAAGATGCCTCCTCAGCAGCCCGACCGACTGCTTGATCTCTTCGACAAGGCGTTCAATTTCAGGACGCATTTCTATTCCAGATAATCAGTTGTCGCCGTGGTTGCGGCGCGATTCAGTGCAGACGACTTAAACGTTGAAAAGCCCGAGCGCAATGCGCTCAATAGAGGCCGCCAGTCCCTGGGCGGATGATGGCGCGGTCTGCATCAGGCGATACTGTCAAAACCCGTCCATCCGCATCGGCCACGCCGATTGAGGCATAGTTGTCGGGCGGCGCCGTTCCTGGCTTAAAGGCTTCGAGGATCGTCTTCGCGCTGTCCGGGCCCGCGCGCATGCCGGTACCAAGATCGACGCGAACGAGCTTAATTCCGGCAGGAATCTTGAACGGCACGGCTGGCTTGTCGGCAAGCGCCATCTTCAGGAAATCCTTCGCTACGGGCGCGGCCAGATGACCACCGGTGCCGCCCTTGCCGAGTGGCTTGGGCTTGTCGTAGCCCACATAGAGGCCCACCACGATGTCCGGCGAGAAACCGACGAACCATGCGTCCTTCTCCTCGTTCGTGGTTCCGGTCTTGCCCGCGATCGGCTTGCCGACCTCGCGCACGACGGTTGCGGTGCCGCGCTGGACCACGCCTTCCATCATCGAGGTGATCTGATACGCCGTCATCGGATCGAGCACCTGCTCGCGATGATCGATCAATGTCGGCTCCGGCTGGTTGTGCCAGCCTTCGGGAGCGTCGCATCCTCGGCATTCGCGCTGGTCGTGCTTGAAAATGGTGTGTCCGTAGCGGTCCTGAATACGATCGATCAGCGTCGCCTTCACGCGCTTGCCGCCGTTGGCGATCATCGAATAGGCCGTGACCATCCGCATCACGGTCGTTTCACCGGCACCGAGCGCGTAGGACAGATAATTCGGCAATTCGTCATAGACGCCGAAGCGCTTGGCGTAATCGCCGATGATCGGCATTCCGATATCCTGCGCCAGGCGCACCGTCATGTTGTTGACGGAGTGCTCAAGACCAAAGCGCAAGGTCCGCGGGCCATAATATTTACCTGTCGAATAGTTCTCCGGGCGCCACACGCCAAGCCCCGCGCCCTGATCGATCTCGATTGGGGCATCGACAATAATGCTTGAGGGCGTGTAGCCGTTATCGAGCGCGGTGGAATAAACGATTGGTTTGAACGAGGAGCCCGGCTGGCGATAGGCCTGTGTCGCGCGATTGAACTGGCTTTGGTCAAAAGAGAAACCGCCCGTCATCGCCAGCACGCGGCCGGTATGCGGATCCATCACAACGAGCCCACCGGAGACCTCCGGAATCTGCCGCAATCGGTACTGGCCCTCGACAACGTTCCCGTCCTTACCAACCATCGGTTCGGCGTAGATCACATCGCCCGGTGTCAGCACTTGCGAAACGTTGGTCGGCGCCTTGTAGCGGTTCGGTCCAGATGCGGGCTTCGCCCAGCGCACCCCGTCGAGTGTGATCAGTCCGGTATCGCGTATCTTGGAAACCGCTCCCCCAAGTTCACGCGGCGGCTGGAACCCAATCCGGGCCGACTGATCGCTGGTTTCCAGAACCACCGCCATCCGCCATGGCGCGATGTCCGTCAGGGATTTGACGTCGGCGAGTTTCGGTCCCCAGTCGCCGCTCAATTCGATCTTGGTGACGGGACCGCGATACCCCGTCGCCTCGTCATACGTGACGAGTCCATTGGCCTCGGCCTTGCGAGCCATCATCTGCAGCTTGGGATCGAGCGTGGTGCGGACCGAAAGCCCACCCTCATAGAGTTTCTTCTCGCCATAACGCTCGAAGATGTCGCGGCGAACCTCCTCGGCGAAATACTCGCTCGCGTTGATATGCGCCGAATTGGTACGGGAGGTGACGACCAGTGGCTCCTTGCGCGCGGACTGCGCATCAGCCTGGCTGATCCAGCCATTCTCCGCCAGACGATCAATCACGTAATTGCGGCGCTCGACTGCGCGCGCATGATTGCGGACCGGGTGAAGCTGAGCCGGCGCCTTCGGCAGGGCGGCGAGATAGGCCGCCTCGGCCGTCGTCAGCTCATTGACCGACTTGTCGAAATAAACCAGCGCCGCCGCACCGATGCCGTAAGCACCAAGGCCGAGATAGATTTCGTTCA
>JAIENY010000081.1 GCA_019750915.1 Xanthobacteraceae bacterium | reverse complement strand
ATGACGACGAGAGCGAGACGGAGGAGGCCGATTTCGTGCCCGCCATGGCGGACCGGATCGATCCGATCCGGCCGACAATGTCCCGCCCGCTGCCGCAGATCCCCGTCGCCGCCATGCCGGATGCCGCGCCGCCGATCAGTCCCTCCGTCAATCCGCCGCCGAGAGTTGCAGTGTCCGGAGCGGAGGCCTACGCGCCGCCGAAGATCCGTAACAACCTTCGCCCTGTAGGGCGTGACAAGCTGCAAGCTGTGCTCGACGATCTGCTCAATGCCCGCGCGCTGATCGATCGCGCGCGGGGCAATTGATCAGATGATTGAGTAGTCAGCCCGCAGGACCCATTTCCCGTGTCACTCCCATACAGACGAGATGTTGATGGGCTGCGCGCGATTGCCGTCCTGTTCGTTATCGGGTTCCACTATTTTCCGGCGGTCTTTCGCGGTGGCTTCGTCGGCGTCGACGTATTCTTCGTCATCTCCGGTTTTCTCATCACCGGATTAATTCATCAGGACGTCGCGGCCCAGCGTTTCAGCATTGCGGAGTTTTACGGCAGGCGTATCAGGCGGATATTTCCGGCGTTGATCTGCGTGCTGCTCGTATCGCTCGGGCTCGGCTTTCTATTCGTGCTGCCCGACGCCTATCGCACGCTCGGCCTTAATGTGGCGGCATCAGCCGGGTTCGCCGCCAATATCTCGTTGTGGCTGCAACAGAACTATTTTGCGCCGAACGCCGAATTTAACCCTCTGCTGCACATCTGGTCGCTGGGCGTCGAGGAGCAGTTCTATCTGGTCTGGCCATTGATTTTGCTGATGTTTGCTCGCCGGCGTGCCGTGGTATGGATTGCCATTGCGCTTGCGGTTCTGTCGTTTCTTTACAACGTCAGGCAGAGTGCCGCCGAACCGGTTTCTGCGTTTTTCCTGCCGTTCAGCCGTTTCTGGGAACTCGGCGCCGGAGCTGTGCTGGCTTTGATGCGCGCCCGGGCTGCCGGGCTCAGTCGCAGCAGCGAGTGGATGTCCTGGTCTGGTTTACTACTGCTTGTGCTGGCGATGGTTGTGATTGATCGCGACAGGGCATTCCCGGGATGGTGGGCCTTGTTGCCCGTCGGCAGCGCGGTCCTGCTGATAGCGGCAGGTGAGAATGCGCGAGC
This sequence comes from Xanthobacteraceae bacterium, assembly GCA_019750915.1. Classification (GTDB taxonomy): domain Bacteria; phylum Pseudomonadota; class Alphaproteobacteria; order Rhizobiales; family Xanthobacteraceae; genus Afipia. The sequence goes on along the minus strand of JAIENY010000081.1, from coordinate 42,385 downwards.
CAATCGCGTCGTGCTCGGTCACCCGGTGCTGGTGTACATCGGGCTGATCAGTTACCCGCTCTATCTGTGGCACTGGCCGTTGCTGGTTTTCGCCCGCATCATCCGTTTCCACAAGGAGCCGACGGTGATCATGTCCCTCGGACTGATCGGTGCGGCATGTGTGCTTGCGCATGTCACGTACAGGTTGATCGAGCGGCCCGTCAGGTCGGGGGGATATCAATCCATCAAGGCCGTTTCACTCGCCGCCCTGCTTGCCGTCTGTGGGGGCCTTGGATTTGCGGTCTATGCCAAGAGCGGTCTGCCGCATCGCTTTCCGGAAAATATGCAAAACCTCGTGACGGAGGCGAAGGAGGTGAAACCCAACGTCTGCCAGTTCAACGCGGATGTGTTGCCAGCCTCAGAATGCGACGGCACCGGCCCGGCGGGCGCGCCGCTTGTCTTCGTGTGGGGCGATTCACATGCCTATCACTTGATCCCGGGACTGCTCGATCTTCAACAGCGGCAACAGGATTTCAGGCTGGCGCGTCTTATCGCGTTCGCTTGTCCGCCGTTGGTTGGAACACTGGTGCAGCAACCGGCGCATTGCAACAAGTCCAATGCGCTCGCCCGCCAGAAGATCAAGCAATTGCATCCCGACACGGTTATTCTGGCCGCGCGATGGTCGCTTTACAAGGGGTACCGAGGGTATGCGCTGGTTGACGACAGCGAACTGACCAGGACGATCGATTGGGTGAAGTCCGCAGGTGTAAAGCACATCGTCGTGTTCGGGCAATTTCCGCATTGGAAGCTGGCACCCTCAGCGATTCCGTTACGGAATCTCCAGTTCAGCTTTTTCGATCGCTCGGCGGCACGCCCGGACAAGTTGCCGGTGCGTGATTCTGCCTATCTCGATCCGACAGCTTTTTCGTCCGAGGATATGGTCAAGCAGGTGGCAGCGCGGGAAGGCGTGACATTCATCTCGCCGGCTGCAACGCTCTGTGATCCCGAGGGCTGCCTGATCATCGTTCCCGGCAGCGACGGAGCGCCGGTTTCAAGAGATGATGGTCACCTGACGACGGCGGCTTCTAAGTTCTTCATCACCAGGAATGCGGATGCTATCGTGCCGAATTACCGGAAATAGGTCTGTAGCACCGGCGTCTCCGTTGGAGAAGGTGGTACGGAGAGACGAGCGGGTATCCGGGATTTGAAGTGAATGGTCGGAGCGGCGGGATTTGAACCCACGACCCCTAGTCCCCCAGACTAGTGCGCTAACCGGGCTGCGCCACGCTCCGAACCCCGTTCGTCTAACCTCGTTCCTAGCATGACGCAAGATGCGATTACTATGAGCCAAAGCAGGATCCGGCGGGCTGCTTTTCACCGGAGGCACCCGACAGAAGGAACGCCCGGTAGGCTCGTTTCGAGTGTGGGCCGGAAACCGCGGTGATATCGGGCAAGGTCTCTACCGTGGCGAAGGTGGCCCGATAACGGTTTGTTGCGGGACACTCAACCACGGCCAGAACCGGCTGCGGCGCATCGCGCGTCAAGGGAATATCCATGTCGAATTGATCGGATGGCGCAGTCTGGGACCGCCAAGCGTAGATAGGTATGCCGGCGTCGCGCAGATAATACAGTAGCTCGGCGACGACGGCGCGCTGATCGGCGACGATGCTTTTTGCATTTGCCTCGGTGGCGCGGGATTTGACTGCGTCCGCGAGATTCCGCCACCCCATTGTGCGCTCATAGACATCGGGTTTGGCGATGAACGGCACGCTGACTTTCGGCGCAACCGCATCGGTGACCAAAAACAAGGTCTGCGCGATCAGCCCGATACAGACGGTTGCGTAGATCAATCTCCATCGCGCTTCGCGTACGAGGATCGCGATGGCGAAGATTGTTACCGAAATCGCCGCGGTCGCCGCCCAGTTGGCATTGTAATGGGTGATCATCGCGGTTGCAGTGATCAGCGCGAGCGGCGGTATCGCGAAGGCGATCATGATGCGGTCGGCAAGCGGAAAGCGCGTGCCCCGAAGCTTGACGAGCCCGATCAGGAAGACACCGAAGGTAATTGGTCCGATCACGCCAAACTGGCTGACGATGAAGGATAGTCCTTCAAGCGGCCGGAAGCCCGGACCGTTGCCCTGAATATTGTCGCCGGTGTGTTTGAAGGTGACGAAGTCGTGCGAGGCAATCCAGAACAGATTCGGCAGCAGGACGAGCAGAGCGATCAGAGCGCTGCCCCAGAACATGCCGGTGCGAAGAAGAGCTCGTGCGCGGGAGTCGAACAAGGCCGTCAGTGCGACCCCGAGGTAGAAATAGACCATCGCATATTTGGCAAGCAGGCCAAGGCCAACTGCGACACCGAGCACGACAGTCCAACTCCAGCGCGGACGTTCGAGCAGTTCGACATAGGCCAGCAGCGCAAGCGACCAGAACAGCAGAAGCGGTACGTCGGTCGAGATAATGCGAGCGGAGAACACGACGCCGGTTGCAAGCGCGATCGCCAGCCCGCTCCAGAACGCCGTGCGTTCATCATAGAGCCGGCGGGCGATAAAATAGACAATGGTTGCGATACAGAAATAGATCACCGGCGCAGGGGCGCGAACACAGGCTTCGCTGCTGCCGCAGACGTGTTCCGAAGCTGCGATGAGCCATGCAAGAAGCGGTGGCTTGGAAAAATATCCGAATTCGGGATGCTGAGCCCATGACCAGTACTGAGCCTCATCGAAGAACAGGTCCACAGTCGAAAATTTGAGGCCGATCAAACGCACCACGGTCAGCACAAAAAGGATAGCGAGCATCGCCGGCAGCGGGGCTGTAATATAGTCAGCGGCCGATCTTGGAGACGCCAATGTGTGTGTGTCCAGTGTCATGGCGCAGAGATGCCGTCACATGGCCTGGCTGCCCTGGAAGTGGAATGTTGCTGCAAGAGCTGGAATGAGCAGATCGAGGCGAGTATCGTGCCGGTCATCCACCACCACTCCCAAATTCCGAAATTGACAAGTCCGGCGGTCGCGAAAGCTGCGGCGGGCGCGACCGCGACGGCGGTACGGAAGCTGGCGTTGCGTATGAGCCTCAGCGTTGCAGCCGTCAGTGCGGCTATCAACAAGGCTGCGCCGATCGCTCCCAGTTCCACAAGAATCTGTAGTGGCTCGTTGTGCGGATGTAAATGCGCGTTTGGAGGCGGTGGGATAGACGTGTCGGCAGCAAGGTTCGCAAGAAACCGTTCCACGTCGATTCCGTAGCCGGTCCATGGCCGCTGCCAGAACAAATCCACATAATAGGCCCAGATCCGAACGCGTTCTTCGACGTGAAATGACGCGAAGATCCCGCTCAAGTATCGCGGGGAATGAAATTTCAGTTCGCCGAGATACAGCGCCGTAGAAAAGCCAAACAAAACGATAGCCAACGGAAAGGTGACGGCAACGCGTGGATATCGATATCCGACGGCCAGTGTTGCGCAACTCGCCACAAAACCGAGATCCGAAGCGCCGCTGCTTGATAAGGCGACGGCGCAGCCGGCCAGCACGAACATCGCCGCCGCCATCCCGAGCCGCTTCGCCAAAATGAACCCCCCGATGCTGATGGGAACGAACTGTGCAATAAAAACGGCCGCGCCGCTCAATTCGGGTTGCACGGTAAGTCTGCAGCACCCCGCCGCATGATGGATCGCACCGCCGGTGAGCGCGGTGATGATCGTCCCGACCGAGGCAAAGACGGCGCAGAGCGTTATCGCGAACACGAGCTTTCGCCGGCTCAGCGGTCTGGCAGCGATGGCAACGACAAGCACCGCGCCACAGCCGAGTGCGGCTTTCGCAACTGTTGCAGCTGAGGAGGCAGGATCGGATGACCAGGCGATTGACGCCAGCGCCCAGCAGACGAAAAGCGCACAACAGACGACGGTCGGGTTCCGTTGCTGTTCGCGCCCGGCCAACATAACGCTGCACCGATTTGGCATGCCCACGAGCAGGGGAATAGCGGGAGCAACTGCTAGGGGCAGTAGAATCTGCGGCCATTGATGCCTGATGATGGCAAAAGCGGGTGCGACTGAAAGGATGGCAATTAAAGTGGATTGGGCCAGTTTTTCCCAGTCTCTCGATGTGTCTTCCATCCGTAAAAAGCGCCCCGTGCGTCCTAACAAAGCCTTGTTTTTTCAAGGTATAGACTTATAGCGTACCCCACGCTCGGATGTCACAGGGTCATGGCGCTTTCAAAATTTGATCGGTGGATTTGGCGGTCGACCCGCCAGCTCTATGCCCTTGTCAGGCCGGGAGTATCTGGAGCGGAGGGTCTGGCTGCGATGATCTCGCGCCCGGACGGTATCCGGCGAGTCCTGCTGATCCGGACCGACAAGATCGGCGATGCCATTGTCTCGACGCCGGTATTCGCGGCGCTCCGGCAACGTTTCCCCGATGCCGAGATTGATCTCCTGCTCGGGCGAAAAAATGGTGCCGCGGCGCCTTTGCTTGGTGGCCTGACCAGGATCGTCCACACCGACAAGAAACTCCGCACAATAATCTCGATTCTGACCCAGTGCCGGAAGCGTCGTTACGATGTCGCCATCGACATGCTGACCGGCGACTCAATGACAGCCGCGATCTACACCGCGTTGTCGGGCGCCAGGATCAAAATCGGGTTCGATGACACCTCGATGCCGATTTATTCTGTGCCGGTTCGCCGCGCCCCGAAGCCTGAGCATCAGGTGCTGTCATTGCTGCGTTTGCTGAAGCCGCTCGGCATCGATGTGGCTCCAAAGCAGGCCCGGCAGTCCATTGTGTTGCCTAAGCCGGTTGTTGAAAACGCACGGTCCAAGATCATTGGCGTCTCGGGTGATGCGCGCGCAATCATCATGATTAATATATCGGGTTCGTCGGCACGAAAATATTGGGGCACGGCAAACTACACGCGGCTGGCACACGATCTCAAATCCGACGCCTATCGCGTCATTCTGGTATCCGCCCCCTCGGATGCGGTCACCTTGCGCGAGATCGCGGCCGCGAGCGGGGCAGAGTGGCTGGAGCCGAGCCAGGATCTTGCCGATTTCTCGGCGTTTCTTTCGTTTGCAAACCTGATCGTCACGCCTGACACGTCAATCGTTCACATCGCAGCGTCGCTTGGGAAGCCGGTGGTTACGCTGACCGGCTCTTCGCTGGTTTCTGCTGAATGGTACGCTTGGGGGGTGCCAAACCGTGCCATCTGTTGCGATGGCGGCGTTCCTGATATTCCTTATGGCGACGTTGAGCTCGCGGTTCGTTCTTTGTTGTTCGAAATGAGCGCCGACGGTGGTGATAACAATAGCGTCGTCCAGCTCTCGCCACAGGGTGTATCCTGAGCATCGTATCAAACACCATTCATCCGCGCCGCTGGCTGGGAGCAGTGGACGCCTATGTCATTCGACTGACATTAACGTCGTTCCTGATTGTGCTTGTCTCGCTAACCGGCGTGATCTGGGTCACGCAGGCGCTGCGCGGCATCGATCTATTGACCGCTCAGGGACAGACCATCATGGTTTTTTTGGGGATCACCAGTCTGGCGATCCCGGTGCTCGCGCTGATTATTGCGCCGATCGCGATGTTGCTCGCGGTCACCCACACGCTCAACAAGCTGTCGACCGATTCCGAAATCATCGTTATGAACGCCGCAGGATTGTCGCCATGGCGCTTGTTGCGGCCATTTCTGACTGCGACGGTAATCGTCGGCTGCCTGATCTCGATGCTGGCTCTTTATCTCGCGCCGGAATGTCTGCGGATATTAAGACGCTGGAACACTGAGATCGGCGCTGACGTTCTCGCAAACGTCTTGCAGCCGGGGCAGTTCATCAAGCTGGATAAGCTGCTGCTTCGCGTTCAGGAAAAGCGGCCGGGCGGTGTGCTGGTCGGCATCTTTATCGACGACCAGCGCAATCCTGCCGAGCGGATCAACATTCTCGCCAACAGCGGCATTGTCCAGAAAACAAAGAAGGGGTCGTTCCTGGTTCTGAACGATGGCAACCTGCAACGCTATCAGAACAACAAGAAAGACCCGGTGATCGTCGCCTTCAAGAGTTATGCGTTCGACATGTCGCAGTTCTCACAGGCGCCGCAGAGCTACAATTACAACGCGCGCGAAAGATTTATTGGAGAACTGATCTCGCCGCCGGCCAACGATCTGGTCGCCCAGAGGAGCCGGGGGCAGTTCCGGGCCGAGCTTCACGACCGGATACTGGCTGGGCTTTATCCTTTCGTATTCGTTGCGTTGGCTTTCGCTTTTCTTGGAATGCCGCGCACCACCCGGCAAGGCCGCAACTTTGCGATCTCGGCCCTGAGCATTGTTGTGCTTGTTGTTCGAATCGCCGGATATGCCTGTTCGACCATCGCAGTCTCCAATCCGCACGCTGTTACGGTCCAGTATGTACTTCTGCTTTTGGTGGGGGGCTTTGCTTGCTGGATGATCCTGAAGGGGGTCGTTGTTGATCCCCCATCCGGCGTAATGACCAAAATCGGCCAGATGTTCGGGAAGTTGCCGTCCTGGCGTAGACGGTAAGCGGTTTATCTTTTAATCGTGGAAATTCCCGCAACGGTATTTTTTGCCAAGAATTCAAGGGCTCCCTATGTCGCGCAAGACCGCATTGATCACAGGTGTCACTGGTCAGGACGGAGCATATCTTGCGGAGCTTTTGCTGGACAAAGGATACTCCGTCCACGGCGTTAAGCGCCGCACCTCGCTCTTTAATACCGATCGTATCGATCATCTCTATCACGACCTGCACGAGAAGGGTCTCGACTTTACCCTGCATCATGGTGACCTGACCGACTCATCAAGCCTGATACGTATCGTGCAGGAGGTCCAGCCGGACGAGATTTACAATCTGGCGGCTCAGAGTCATGTCGCTGTTTCGTTCGAAGAGCCAGAGTACACCGCCAACTCGGATGCTATCGGTCCGCTGCGTATCCTCGAAGCTATCCGAATTTTGAAGCTAGAAAAGAAAGCGCGCTTCTATCAAGCATCCACATCAGAGCTTTACGGGTTGGTTCAGGAAGTTCCGCAAAAGGAAACCACACCGTTTTATCCGCGCTCGCCTTACGCGGTCGCCAAGCTTTACGCGTATTGGATCACTGTCAATTACCGCGAGGCCTACGGTATCTTTGCCTGCAACGGCATTCTCTTCAATCACGAATCGCCTATCCGTGGTGAGACGTTTGTCACCCGTAAGATCACGCGCGCGCTTGCGCGGATCAAGCTCGGTCTGCAGGAAAAGCTGTATCTAGGGAATCTCAACGCGCTGCGCGACTGGGGGCATGCACGCGATTATGTCGAGATGCAGTGGCTCATGCTGCAACAGGACACACCGGAAGATTTTGTGATCGCGACCGGCAAGCAGCATTCGGTCCGCGAATTTATTGAACGCGCCGCGTCGTGTGCCGATATTCGCGTTGAATGGAAAGGAAGCGGCGTTGCCGAAAAGGGTTACGATTCCGCGACGGGGAGATGTATCGTCGAGGTTGACCCGCGCTACTTCCGGCCGACCGAAGTCGAGACGCTGCTTGGCGACCCGAGCAAGGCGCACGAAAAGCTCGGCTGGTCGCCCAGGACAACGTTCGACGAACTTGTCGAGGAAATGATGGCAGGAGATCTCAAATCGGCCCAGCGTGATGAACTGATGAAACGTCACGGCTTCCGGTACTTCGACCATCACGAATAGCACCGGAGCGCTGACGTGACTGCGTGGGCCAGCCGTTCCGCATCTTGTATTCAAAAGTTGCCGCCGAAATCCCCCAGATCGTGCCGAGCATAAGCCAGAAATGGCGCCAGTGATCGACGTCGATGATGAACGCTTCGACCACGGTCCCCAGAAAAACAGAGAATAACGCAAGATAGGTGCGTTGCCATGGCACCTTGACGAAGATCAGCCGAAATCCCATCGCGACCGTAATGAACACGAGCGCGGGGAAACATATACCGGAAATCCATCCTCCCGACATAAACGCGTTGAGGAAGGAATTGTGCGTATCCTCGGGAAAGAACTTGGTAAACTGCAACGGTCCGATACCGAACGGCAGATCAAGCGCCATCTCAAAACCAAGCTGGTGGCGGCCGAAGCGGCCGAAGCGGCCGCTGTCGTAGCTTTGGTGCAGGCTTGCGCGCTCGTTGAACAGGTTGCGGATGGATTCAAACGATAGCAGAAACAGCAATAGCACCGTGATCGCCGCAACAGCGGCAATCGAGGTCAGGATGATCCTGTTGCGCTGAGATCGCGCGCTGCTGGTGAGATACATCAGGAGCAGCATGAACATCGAGGTCAGTACGAATTGCCCCCATGACGCGCGCGAAAATGCAAGAAGAACCGCAAGTGCGATGATGCCCAGCGCGATCGCGTTGCGCGTCGATTTCCAGAAGGCCGATGTGACGAGGTTCTGCAGCGTGAAAAGCGCGGGCAGGATCAGAAAGGCCGACAGGACGTTCGGGTCCTTGAAGGTGCCACGTGCGCGGCCGTAGAGCGTGAGCAGTTCGTGCTCGCCAGGTATGAGATGGAAATAGCCGGCAACACCGGCCAGCGACGCGATCACGCCACCGACGATCAGTCCGCGACGCAGGCAATCGAGCCGCGCCTCGGTATCCTGCGACATGATCAATGCGAAAAAGAACGCGGTGATCGCCATGTACCACGAGGTCACGATCCAGTTCATGATCTTCGACTGGTCCAGCAGTTCGATGGAGCAGATGGTGTAGCCAACGTTCAGAACGATCAGCATGAAGAGGAGCGGCAGGAACGCGGGTTTCAGCCGCAGGCCGGTGGCATAGAAAACCACGATGCTGGCCAGCGTGACCAGCTCATAGGGGCTCGGTTCGATGAAAACGATCGCGCCGCTCATCCCGATCAGCCACATCAGGATGTGCTCAACCGTCCGCGTGAACGGACGGTCGATTGCTTCGGATCGAGGCAGATTATCTAAGGCGAAGGTCATCGCCGAACCCTCGCAAACCTGATCAATACGCGTTGTCGTTCTTGGTCATGAGTGCGACCGGCGTCATCAACAGGATGTACAGGTCGAACAGGAGTGACCAGTTTTCGATGTAATACAGATCAAATTCGACACGCTTCTGGATTTTTTCTTCGTTGTCGATTTCGCCGCGCCAGCCGTTGATCTGTGCCCATCCCGTGATGCCGGGCTTGACGCGATGCCGGGCAAAATAGCTATCGACGGTTTCATCGAAAAGGCGGCTTTGCAGCTTGCCTTGTACGGCATGGGGGCGAGGCCCGACGATTGAGAGATTTCCCTTCAACACCACGTTGAACAATTGCGGCAATTCATCAAGGCTGGTCTTGCGGATGAAGCGGCCGACGCGGGTGACGCGCGGATCATTCTTGGTCACAACCTTGGCAGCCAGCGGATCGGCCTGATGGTGATACAGGGAGCGGAATTTGAAAACGTCAATGCGCTCGTTATTGAACCCGAAGCGTTTCTGACGAAACAGAACCGGTCCGGCGCTGTCGAGTTTGATCGCGAGGGCAACCAGCGCCATCACCGGAGACAGTATGAGCAGAAGCACTGCCCCGACAATCCGGTCGAACATCCATTTCAGCACCATGTCCCAGTCAGTGATCGGCTGTTCGAAGACGTCCAGCGTCGGAACCGAGCCGATATAGGAGTAGGAGCGGGGACGGAAGCGCAGCTTGTTGTTGTGCGCGGAAAGCCGAATATCGACGGGCAACACCCAAAGCTTCTTCAGCATTGCGAGGATGCGGTTCTCGGCAGAAATAGGAAGCGCAAATAGCACCAGATCGACGCGGGTTCGGCGCGCGAACTCGAGGATGTCTTCGATCTTGCCGAGTTTTGGAATGCCGGCGCAGGTTTCCTGCGCGCGATCGTCGTTGCGATCGTCGAAGACGCCCAGCAGCTTGATGTCGGAATCATCCTGCCGGCGCAGCGCCCGGATCAACTGCTCGCCGTTCTCGTCTGAGCCAACCACGACGGTCCTGCGGTCAAGCCGGCCCTGCCGCGCCCAGCGACGGATCAGCGAACGCAGGGTCAGGCGTCCGGTAGCAAGCACCAGAAGGCCGACGGAAAAAAATGTGCAGAGCCAGAACCGCGAGACGGTGTCGCCGACCTTCAGGAAAAATGAGGCGCCGATAAAAACCAGGAAGACGAACAGCCATGAGGAGGTCAAGCGGCTGAGCTGGCGCAACTGGCCGCGATAGATTGCAAGATCGTAGATTTCGGCTGCCTGAAAACTGATGACGCCGAACAGCGCCACGGCCAACACAGCCGCGATGTAGCTCCAGGAAAATCCATCGATCGGAACAACATAGCCAATATAGGATATGATCCCGACAAGGCTGAGGCAGACGAAGTCTGCGGCGCGAACGGCGCCATTGATTACCACCCCCGAATAGGCCGGCCCGACCTTTTGGTTGGCGACAGCCAGTGCGGGAGGAGTCAGTTTCCGTCGGCGCTCGATGAAGTATCTATGGTCAGCACCGTTATCGACGGCAACATCGGTGGCCGCTGAATTCAGCATCGATCGAACGTCGATTGGTTCCACGTCCCGGCTCCCTTTTGCCGTCACCGGTATTTGCAAAGGCGCATATGCTGGAGAAAGTAAAAGAAGAAATAGAAGAAACCGTTACGAGGAAAGGTTGAATTAACGATCATTAAACGCATCGCGGTAGGCGCGGAGCACGCCATCTACCATCGCATTTTGCGAGAAGTGGACGAAGATGCGCTCACGCAGGGATTTGGCGCGCGCGCCTGCGCCATCGAGATCGGAAAGAGCGGCTTCAATCGCATCTGCCATCGCGCCAGGATTGTTGGCTGCGAACAATGCATCCTCAAACGGACCGAGGATTTCCGGAATTCCTCCGACCCGAGAAGCCAACATCGGGATTCCTGCGGCTGCGGCTTCGATGACGACATAAGGCATTGAGTCCCCCCGCGATGGAACGATCAACAGCTTACCCTTCGAGAAACCGTGACGCGCCCGGACGTGCCCGATGAGTCGGACGGCGTGCTCGATGTTGAGGCGTTTAATCAAAGCCTTGAGATTGTCGGTTTCCTCGCCGTCGCCGGCCAGCGTCAGCGTCACCGGGCGGCCATCGGCATGAAGCTTGGCCACCGCCTCGACGAGCAGGTCCGCGCCCTTGATGTGTCTGAACTCGCCGACATAGACCAGATCCGTTGCATCGGCCGCAAGCGGAACCGGATCGAATTCGAACGCGCCGACGCCATTGAAGACGCAGCGCACCAGCCCGTTCGGCTTTCCGACGATCCGCTCATACGTATCGCGGGCAAACGCGCTTTCGAACAGGAACAAGTCGGTGCGGTCCTTGAACGCCTTTTCCATGTTCGCGTAAAACGCGCCCTTGAGCGTGTTCGGCTTGTAATGCAGCGATCCGCCGTGGGGGGTGTAAACCCGGATGGTGTTTTGCGAACGGCCTTTCAGCCGCACGAAAATCCCGGTCTTGGCGCCGTGTCCATGGAGCACGTTAACCTTCAGGACTTTCATCAATTTTAAGAATTGCATCGCCGTCATAGGATCGACCGGATGCGGTTCACGCCGGATGGGAAGGCGGTGCAGGCCGAGTTTCAGTTTCGGGACAAGGTCTGCCAGTGCAGCCTCCGCACGCTCGCCGCCTGTCAGACTGTCTGTGAAAATACCGACGTCGTGCCCGCGTTCTGCCTGCCCAGCCGCGAGGTCGAGGACATGGCGAAAGATGCCTCCGACGGGAGTACGCAGGGCGTGGATGATACGGAACGGGCGGTCGGGCTGGAGCATGGGAATTCCATAATCGGCTCATCTTTAAAAAGCATGACCCATCGCGCATTAACCGCGCAGCAACCTTAATGGAATGTAATCGGCACCAGTCTAGAGTCGGTTTTGTGGCGTTTGTGGGAGCTGTCGATGCGTGTGGCGATGTTGCGTGAGCGGGTGGGCAACGCCGTCGAATCGTTCGTGCGGTATATGGCTGCTCCCACAGCGGCTTCGCCCTTGGCTGAGAGTGCGCAGCGGCTGAGCGATCTCGATCTGCGATTGATTTGGCAGGCGATCGTCCGCAACCGAAAGTGGATCATCGTACCGACCGCGGCCATGTTCATTCTGTCGATGATCGGTGTCAACCTCATTACGCCGCGCTACAAGTCGGAAGCACGCATTCTCATTGATGGCCGTGAAAATGTTTTCCTTCGGCCGAACGGCGAGCGCGGCGAAGAACGCACAGCGCTGGATGACGCTGCTGTAACAAGCCAGGTGCAGTTGCTGCTGTCCCGAGATCTGGCCATCGACGTCATTAAAAAGAACAATCTCGACAAGCTGCCCGAATTCGATCCCGTACTGGCCGGTATTTCACCGCTGAAGAGCCTTTTGTCATTGATCGGCATCGGCCGCGATCCATTCCGGATGACCCCGGAAGAGCGCGTGCTCGGCGCCTACTATGATCGACTGACGGCTTATGCTGTCGATAAATCGCGCGTGATGGTGATCGAATTCCAGTCACGCGATCCCGATCTGGCCGCCAAGGTCGCCAATTCAATTGCCGAAGATTATCTCGTCATGCAGCAGGCGGCGCGGCAGGGGCAGGCCAAGTCTGCGGGCCTGTGGTTGTCCGGCGAAATCGACAAGCTGCGCAAGAAAGTCGCGGATGCCGAGGACCGTGTGGAAGCGTTCCGGTCAAAGTCTAGCCTTTTCGTTGGCACGAACAACACGACACTTTCTGCCCAGCAGTTGGGTGAATTGAATACGCAGCTCAACAACGCCCGTGCGCAGAAGTCGGATCTTGAAACGCGGTCCAGCGCCATCCGTGACATGCTGAGAAGTGGCAAGCCAATCGAAGCATCCGACATCTTCAGCTCGGAGATCATGCGACGTCTGAGCGAACAGCGCGCGACGTTACGCGCGCAGCTTGCGGAGCAGTCTTCGACGTTGCTCGATCAGCACCCCCGGATCAAGGAGCTGAAAGCTCAGGTCGCGGATGTCGATCGGCAGATTCGCGAGGAGGCGGCCAAGCTGTCCCGCTCTCTCGAAAACGATGCGCGGATCGCCGGCGCACGTGTCGACAGCCTGAACGCAGGTCTCGACCAACTCAAAAAGCAGGCCACATCGAGCAACAGCGAGGATGTTCAGCTTCGTGCACTGGAACGAGAGGCCAAGTCCGAGCGCGATCTGCTCGAGACTTATCTCGCCAAGTATCGCGAAGCGACCACACGGGAAAGTATTGATTCAGCGCCCGCCGATGGTCGAATTATCTCAAGCGCGATCGTGTCCAACACGCCGGCCTATCCCAAGAAGCTGCCGATCGTTCTGATTGTGACGCTGATCACCCTGTTGCTGACGTCGGGTTATGTCACGACCACCGAGCTGCTGCGGATTACGGCGCCGTGGGGACAGCAGCCGCAATCATTTCCGCAAAAGGCTATGGCTGAGTCGGAAGCTGCCACAAACATGAGCGAAATTGACGAGCTTGCTGCGGAACTGCGGGGGGCGGGTGAGGGCGCTCGCAAGGTCACTGTCATAGGCGCTGGAAAAGCAGAGAATGTCGCGCTTACGGCGCTGACCCTTGCGCGCGCTTTGTCGCGCGATGCCAAGGTTTTGCTGATTGACCTGTCCATGGTGTCCTCGATCTCGTCGACGGTCGCGGTCGTCTCCACGATGCCGGGCCTGACCGACCTTGCGCGCGGCGTTGCATCCTTCGGCCAGATTATCACCAAGGACCGTATGAGCAGGTTGCACATGATCGGCGCCGGATCACAGCCGGATCGTTTGCTGCTTCACTCGCCGCGCGTTGCCATGGCGTTCGACGCCTTGCTGCGCGCTTATGAGCATATCGTGCTCGACGCCGGCACAGCGGCCGACTTGCCGCAGGCCCTTATCGCCTCCGGTGCCTACGCTGTCATTCTACCGAATTCGGATATCTCGGAAAATGCGCGCGTCGCGATGCGTGAACAGCTTCTGGCATCCGGCTTTGGCGATGTGACGATTTTGAAAACGCAGACCGTCGCAGAGCAGGTCTCCGCTGCCGATCAACACGTGGTCGCTGCCTAATTCCGAAAATTTTAAGAGACGATCAGCGTGGCCAGACGTTGCGCAATCGGCTCGCCATCTGCATCAGAGCTGGGTTCTGCTTCACCAAACGCTTGGCACGATTGAGCGATGACATGCCGGGCGCGATGAGCGATCCGCGCGCACTGAGCGGAATGAAACTGTCGAAGATCGGCTCGTTGTCCTTGCAGAACTGACGCTTATAGTCGTCTGAACCGATGCCGAGGTCGAACATGGTGAAGTTTTCGCGAGCGTAAAAATCGATCATATCGCGTATCAGAATGAGTCCCGGGCTATGCTTGGCGTTCTCCGACATCGTGTAGGTATTGAACATTGTCGAAAAACGATAGGTGCCTGCGACGCCCGCAAACATCGCGATCACTTCGTCGTCGCATTCCAGGGCGTGGATCTTTATGGCGCGGCTACCGTCCGTCAAACGCGCATGGCATGCTTCGCGAAGAAACTGTTCGATACCCGGATCGGCGAAAACATTCGGGAGATTCTGAGCAGCCATGCGCAGCGGCTTGATCCGAAAAAAAGCGTCCAGCACGCGGGATATATCGGAGTCTGTTTCCGCCGTCGAGAAACGATATCCAGGTAAAACCTTGAGCTTGCGCTCCTTGCCCCGGATTCTGCGTCGAAAGCCGCTGCCGACAAGATCGTCCGGTTTTGCTCCGGCGGGAATGTAAAGCGTCGGGCACATGTTCACCGACGGCTGGTGTGCATACAACCGCATCGGATTGTCGATGCCCGCCCACAGTTTCGGTTGCTGCATGAGAGCAAGAACGTCGATGCCTTCGGCCGCAACCTGAGCGAGAATTGTATCAATGTCAGCTTTGCTGGCGGAGGTGGCGAAGTCGCGCCGCCACAGGCCCATGTTGAACGTAGTGTGCTTGCCGCCAAGGAACCGCGCGATGGTCGAGCCCCTTTCGCGGCTTTTGCCGAGCGGCAGGACCAGCAACGGCCGGTTCGCGTTGTCGAAGGCAACGACGATCAGAGCGGTGACGTTCTGGTGCGGGCCGATGTTGGTGAGCCACGCCTTGAGGAAATCGAACCGCTGATAGGGTGTGAAAAGATGACAGCTATTTTCGCAGCCGCGCCAGACGGCTTCGGCGAGCGTGATGTCGTGATAGATATCTATTCGGGTCACGGCGCCGTCGGCATCAGCGTGCGACGCGAATTGCCCTTCGCTGCCAGCAACCATTGCCATTACAGGCCCTTGTTTCTGTGAATTTGTGGTCCAACGGTCCACGGCGACCCATTTTGACCTTTTCAAACAAATATCAACAAAGAGTAATCAGAGTGCTGGCAGTTGCGTGTATCGGGTCAGTAAGATTGTGATGGACTGGAAGCATCATATTAAGGGCCTGAGTCTCGAAGTGGCTTATTTTACCGGCCTGGCCGGTTTTGCTGAGCGAAAAGCCACTGGTCACGGGGTTATCCTGAAATTCAGGCGTGTCAGGCCCCGGTCAGCCCGCGCTTTTCAACCGCTCAGGGCCGATGAGATCACGCCCTCGTTCCTGCGAAGGGCGATCACAACGCTCAAACGCAGGAATTTCGATATCGTCTCGATCAGCGAAGCGTGCGAGCGAATCCAGCGTCCAGCGGGCGCGCGCCGTTTCGCGGTTCTGACCTTTGATGGCGGCTATAGCGATTTCAGGGCACATGCTTATCCGGTCTTGCAAGGCCATGACGTGCCGTTCGCCATTTATATCCCGACCGGGTTCATCGACGGCGTGGCCTTTCCGTGGTGGCTCACGCTCGAGGAGCTGATCGCGCGAACGCCGCGCATCTCGCTTATCGTAGATGGCGAGGAGCGGCGTTTCAAATCGACATCGATTGCCGAGAAATATCTTGTGTTCAATGCGCTCTACCGCAGATTGCGTGAATTGCCTCCGGATGACATTCCCTTCGCAATCAGGGACGCCTGCGCGCGTTATCGCGTGGATGTACGAGCCTCGGTCAACGACGCGATGATGAACTGGGCCGATATCGCCACATTGGCGGGCGATCCCCGAGCGACGATTGGCAGCGCCACAGTGAATTACGTGGCGCTGGCCAAGCTTCCGGATGCCGTTGCCTTTCGCGAGATGAAGATGGGCCGCAGCGTCCTGGAGTCCGTGCTTGGGCGCGAATGCCCTTACTTTGCGTATCCATTTGGTGAGGAGGGGACCTTCACGGGTCGCGAGGGCCGTCTTGTCGCGGAAGCAGGGTTTTCAAGTGCCGTTACCGCGCGCGCGGGACTGATGGCACCGGACGGGGCTGTGAAAGCATTCGATCTGCCGCGCCTGACATGGGACGGCCGGTGCTCTTCGACCCGGATATTACAAGTTCTCGTGTCGGGTTTGACGATGTCACGCCGGCCGCGGCGGGACATTGCACGTCACTGAGCGGTAGTTCCATCCGGACGCGACATCCAGGCAATCAGGGGCATCGCCGGAGCGATCCAGCCGATCCCTGCGACCACATAAAACACGCCCTGAGCGAGCCGGGAAGCCGCTAGCCACGGCATCTGCGCGACGGCCATCCCGGCGAGTGACCATACAATCACGAGCACCAGCAGGCCGACGGTTCCGATCAGTTTTCGTGTCCGGATTTTCATCAAAAAGGCGCGCGGTAGGAACAGGCTTTGCGGGTCAAAGCAGCCGGACTATAAGGTGCCGGTCAAAGGAAACAAGCCAGCTTCGATGTCTCAGGTTCCTACCGAACACCGCCGCGCATTGTTGCGACCCGTCCGTATCTGGCTCGGTATCGTCGCCGCGATGATTGTGTGCACTTTAATTGTGGGCGGTGCGACGCGGCTCACGGAGTCCGGCCTGTCGATCGTGGAATGGAAGCCGGTGACGGGCGTATTGCCGCCGCTGACGGAGGCCGCCTGGGCGAAAGAGTTCGGGGCGTATCAGGCGATCCCACAGTATCGTGAAATGAATCTCGGCATGAGCCTTGCCGATTTCAAAACCATTTTTTACTGGGAATGGGCGCATCGCCTGCTCGCCCGGACCATCGGTTTGGTTTTTTTTCTGCCCTTTCTCTTTTTTCTGCGGCGCGGTGGTCTCGGCCCGAACATAAAGCAAAGGTTATGGGTGATCTTCGCACTCGGCGGACTGCAGGGCGCCGTCGGATGGTGGATGGTCAAATCCGGTTTGTCCGAACGCGTCTCTGTGTCGCAGTATCGGCTGGCGATCCATTTCATCCTTGCACTTGTGATTTTCTCCGCAATTGTCTGGACGCTGCGCAGTCTGAAGCCGAAGATGACCGTGGCGGGTTCGTTCGCGGCTGCGATGACAAGCAAGATTTTGCTAGGTCTGGTTTTCCTCCAGCTCTATTTCGGCGCGCTGGTTGCAGGTTTGCGCGCGGGGCGCATCTACAACACCTGGCCGCAGATCGATGGGGCTTTGATTCCCTCGCAAGGACGGCTGTTTTTTGACCAGCCGTGGTGGAAGAACTTCTTCGATAACACGCTCACCGTGCAATTCACGCACCGCATGATTGCCTACGTGCTATTTGCGGTTGCGATTATTCATTTGCTGGATGTATTTCGTCGCGGTGTGTCGCCTTCTGTAAAGCGAGGGGCAGCTTGGCTTGCTGCGGCGTTGAGCGCGCAAGTTGCCTTGGGCATTCTGACGCTGCTCCAGCAGGTCCCGATCCCGTTGGGCCTCGCGCACCAGGCAATGGCGATTGTTGTTCTCACGCTTGCGTTGATGCAAGCGGAGCGGTTGCATGGCTCGCAGCGCAACCTGCCTGCGGTAGGGCTCGGTCGTCCGCTAGGACAGACATCCTGAGTTGAAAAACTTGCATGCGCTCGGCGCGTTTTTGAATCACGCGTCTGTGTCCGATACGAAGTAACATTCATACAAATGCTGCGTATCAACTGTTGTCGCAATGGGTAAAACCGGCGCGATGCTACGCAAACCGCGGATTCGAGGAACGGGACCAGGCCTCATCGATTAGTAATGCCTTCCCGGGATACGTTTGACGCCTCCAAGTTGGCTGTAGGATAAAAAAGGCGCCATGCCCGGCGCCTTTTTTTATTCCGCCGGGAATAAAAACAGATCACTCCGCAAGCGCCTGTTCAAGATCCGCGATCAGGTCTTCCTTGTCTTCCAGACCGATCGAAAGACGCACAACCTCGGGTCCGGCGCCGGCTTGCACCTTCTGCGTGTCTGTCAACTGGCTATGCGTTGTAGAGGCGGGATGAATGATCAACGAGCGCGTATCGCCGACATTGGCAAGATGCGAGAACAAACTCACCTTTGACACGAGATTTCTGCCGGCGTCGTAGCCGCCTTTCAGGCCAAAGGTGAACACGGCACCTGCGCCCTTGGGCGCATACTTCCGTGCAAGGTTGTTATAGCGATCGCCATGAAGCCCCGCGTAGCTCACCCATGACACCGCGGGTTGTTGGGAAAGCCATTCGGCAACGGCTTTGGCATTGTCGCAATGGCGTTGCATGCGCAGCGCCAGCGTTTCAATGCCGGTCAAAATCTGAAAGGAGTTGAACGGCGAGATCACGGGGCCGAGATCGCACAGCGACAGCACGCGCACGGCAACCGCAAATGCAAAGTTGCCGAATGTCTCTTGAAATTTGATGCCGTGATATTCGGCGCGTGGCTCGCTTAGCATGGGGTAACGCCCGTCGCGCGACCAGTCGAACGTCCCGGCATCGACGACGATGCCGCCGAGTGAATTGCCGTGACCGCCAAGAAATTTCGTCATCGAATGGATGACGATGTCGGCGCCGTGGTCGATCGGTTTGACGAGGTAGGGCGAGGCGAGAGTGTTGTCGACGATTAACGGAACACCCGCCTGCCGCGCGATCGATGCGACGTGTTCGATGTCGGTAATAGTCCCGCCGGGATTGGCAATCGATTCGACGAAGATGGCTTTGGTCTTGGGCGTCACCACGCTCTGGAAGCTGGATGTGTTGTCGGCATCAGCCCAGATCACGTTCCATCCGAAGTTCTTGAACGCATGATTGAACTGATTGATCGAACCACCGTAAAGCTGACGGGCTGCAATGAACTCATCGCCAGGCTGGAGCAGGGCGTGAAAGGCAAGGAGCTGCGCGGCATGACCCGATGCGGTCGCCACCGCGGCGGTTCCCCCTTCGAGCGCCGCGACCCGTTCCTCCAAGACTGCGGTCGTCGGATTGGTGAGGCGTGTGTAGATGTTGCCGAATGATTGCAAGCCGAA
Source organism: Xanthobacteraceae bacterium (assembly GCA_019750915.1). Taxonomy (GTDB): domain Bacteria; phylum Pseudomonadota; class Alphaproteobacteria; order Rhizobiales; family Xanthobacteraceae; genus Afipia. The sequence goes on along the minus strand of JAIENY010000081.1, from coordinate 23,203 downwards.
CAGCGAGGCAGCGTACTCGGCGTCGTTAAATATGTAGGAGGCGGTTTGATAGATCGGTGTGATCCGCGCGCCGGTCGTCGAATCCGGCTGGGCTCCGGCGTGAATGGCAAGTGTCGAAAATCCCGGCGAGCGCTCTGTCATGGATCATCCCTCAAACGCGAAGCGAGCGTTCGTTACGTGCGGCAGGAAATCATGCTGCGGTTGGCGAGAGGGTCCGTCAAGCCAGCTTTTCCCGCGACGTTAACGCAGCTCACGCCCCTCCTCTTCAACGCGGGGGAGATGGTTTTGGTTAATGCCGGACTGTGCGATGCTCCCGCTGACACCTGTATCAATCAGCCGTTGGTCGTTGATCTTAAGTCCAGCGGTCGAAGTTGAAGTCAGCTTGCTTTCGCCGCAACTCGTTGTGATAGAACTGTCACAAATCTTCAGGAGGCTGGGACAGGCCACATGACGAATGCAAAGATGAGTGTGGCCGAGATCGAGGTATTTCTCCGTCGTGAATTTCCGCAAGCATTCGGCGGCGGCGATATCCAGATTGAGACTGCAGACGGTCAAACAAGCCTTCTGCGACAGCCTTACAACGAGCGGATGCTGCGGCCGGGCGGGACGATCTCCGGACCCACGCTGATGGCGATGGCTGATTTCGCGATGTACGTGGTGCTGCTGTCCGCGATTGGTCCGGTGGGGCTCGCGGTGACGACCAATCTGAACATCAATTTCTTCCGCAAGGGGCAGCCGGGGCAGGATATTCTGGCTGCGGCAAAGCTGATGAAGATCGGCAAACGGCTGGCGTTCGGCGAGGTCCAACTTTTGTCCGGCACCTCACCGGATCCAATTGCTCATGCTACGGCGACGTACTCCATTCCCAGCGCTTAAAGAATTCAAGGGTATCTTAATACCATATTTTTAAGTTATTGTTTTTGTTTATTTTATTTGGATTGAGCGGCATTGACGGATTTGGCCGTGTTCTCTAGAAACACGCGCAATCCGGTGTTCTTGCCGGAATCCAATTTCATGGAAATCTCACATGACGACGTTTTCGGCAAAGCCTGCCGAGGTCAACAAGAAGTGGGTGCTGATCGACGCCAAGGGTCTGGTGGTCGGCCGTCTCGCTTCCTTGGTCGCGATGCGTTTGCGCGGCAAGCACCTCCCAACCTACACCCCCCACGTTGATTGCGGTGACAACGTCATCATCATCAACGCCGCGCATGTCGTCCTCACCGGACGTAAGCGCGAGAACAAGGTTTACTATCACCACACCGGCTTCATCGGTGGCATCAAGGAACGCAGCGCGAAATCGATCCTTGATGGTCGCTTTCCTGAGCGTGTTGTCGAGAAGGCGATCGAACGCATGATCCCCCGAGGTCCTCTCGGCCGCATGCAGTTCGGCAACCTGCGCGTTTATGCCGGTGCGGAACATCCGCACGAGGCACAGCAGCCTGAAGTCATCGATATCGCCTCCCTGAACCGCAAGAATACGAGGGCCGCCTAATGTCGGACACCATGCAGTCCCTCGATCAGTTGTCGTCGCTGAAGACGGCCGCTCCCGACGCACCGAAGCGTGAGAAGAAGGTCGACAAGTTCGGTCGTGCTTACGCGACCGGCAAGCGCAAGGACGCCGTTGCTCGTGTCTGGATCAAGCCGGGTTCCGGCAAGATTCAGGTCAACACCCGCGACGTCGAAGTCTACTTCGCCCGCCCAGTGTTGCGTATGCTGCTTCAGCAGCCGATTGTCGCTGCAGCCCGTCAGGGTCAGTACGATGTTATTGCAACGGTTGCTGGTGGCGGCCTGTCAGGTCAGGCTGGTGCCGTTCGTCACGGCATCTCCAAGGCGCTGACCTACTTCGAGCCCGACCTGCGCAGCGTGCTGAAGAAGGGTGGCTTCCTGACCCGCGACTCGCGTGTCGTTGAACGTAAGAAGTACGGCAAGGCGAAGGCCCGCCGCTCGTTCCAGTTCTCGAAGCGCTAACGCTTTCATTCAAATTTTCCGCGAACGCGAATTGTTTATCAAAAGGGCGCCGTGCGGCGCCCTTTTTGTTATGGCGGATCAACCGCATGGTTTCTCGTTGCTGAAAATAAGCAGCAGTTTTTCAGAAGATTTGGCGCCATAAACATACAAAGTGCCAATACCTCTCGATTTATTGTGGGGCTGCTGAGGCGTCTACTTCCAGATCGCCAGGCGGGGCCTTACGGCAATGACTAATGCCAGTTTGTCATTCGATATTTCAGCGCTGTATCTCGTCGCGACATTTATCGCGGCCATGCTTGGCGGGCTTTTGCTGTTCTTCTGGCAGCAGGAAAAGATAGCTGCGCTTGGCTGGTGGGGCGCAGCCTATCTGCTCGGTGCCGCCTCGATCGCGTTGTGGACCGCTGGCGGCGAGCGGCTCGGCATGCCGTTGTTGCTTGCAGTGAACGCCGTGGGTTTCATTGCGTGCGGGCTGGTATGGGATGCGGCGCGCGTATTCCATGGCCGGGCACCGGTTTTGTTCGGCGTCATTGCAGGCGCGGCGCTGTGGGTCGGCGCGATGTTGTTCGTCCCGCATATGCCGGCTCAATCAAAGATGTTACTGGGCGGCGGAATCGTCGCTGTATACGCGGCTTTGACCGCGACAGAGCTTTGGCGCGAGCGCCGCAAGGCCGTGCGGGCAAAATGGCCTGCGATTTTCGTACCGCTGCTGCACGGCACGGTGCTGATGCTTCCGATCGTGTTGGACGATGCATTCGGCTCCACAAGTTTTGCACGGTCGACGATCGGAATTTGGGCCGCGTTGTTCGCGGTCGAGCTGGTGTGTTACGCGATCGGCACCGTATTCATCATTTTCATGCTTGTTAACGAGCGCGTTGTCGCGGCTCACAAGAACGCTGCGTCGATTGACCCGCTGACGGGACTGCTCAACCGCCGTGGCTTTGGTGAAGCAACGGCTAGGATGAGCGAGCGCGAAGCCAAGGCTGGCCGTGCCATCTCGGTGATGATTTTCGATATCGATCACTTCAAGTCAGTCAATGACCGGTTCGGCCACGCTACCGGTGACGATGTGCTGAAGGTTTTTGCCAACGTGGTAACGGATTCGCTTCGTGTCACCGACCTGGTCGGGCGCGTGGGCGGTGAGGAATTTGCAGCCGTGCTGCCTTGTGTGCTCGAGGAGGCGCAGGTGGTGGCGGAGCGTGTGCGTGATGCGTTCGAGAAGGCAGGTGTGACGGTGGACGACGCGCCGCTTGCAACCACCGTCAGCATCGGCATTGCCGCAGGTCCGGCTCACACTGAACTGGATGTCCTGATGGCCTCCGCCGATACAGCGCTTTACCGCGCCAAGCGCGGCGGCCGAAACCGCGTCGAAGCCATTCCGGAGGAGCCTTTGTCGCTCACGAACACCCGGATAGGCATGAAAAGTCCGTCCATCGTTCCCTCAAGCGACGAGATGATGGATGTCGCGGAAGCGCACGCCTGACCGTGTAGACGACGCCCGCCGCTAACGGTTCGTTTACCACGGCGTCCTAGCATCGACGCATGGCTAGCCGTACTCACCATATCGAAAAGGACGTCTCCGCATTGGAGGCTGCCGCAACTTCCGCGAGAGCAGGCTTTGCCTGCGTGTTTTCCAGCTCGGACGAGTACGAAAATGCCTTGATCGCGGCCCGTCGCGCCGAGGGGCGCTACGGGACATCGCGCGATTTTCAATCGGTTGCGTTGCTTGGTTGTGTATTTGTCATCGCCGGATTGTTGGCCTTCGCGTTTTAACGTGTCGCCTGAGGCTTTTTGACTTGATCCCCATGCTTTCGGTCCGCTAGAGCCTTCTGGAAAACAGAGGGTCAGTTGATGATTACAGAAATCGTGCAAATCGATATCAAGCCAGGGCAGGAAAAGGATTTCGAGGTCGCTGTCGAGATGGCAAAGCCCATCTTCAAGCGAAGCAAGGGCTGGAAAAGCCTGGAGATCAAACGGTCGATCGAAAAGCCATCCCGCTACAGGTTGTTTCTCAAGTGGGAAACGCTCGAGAACCACACCGTCGACTTCCGTGAAGGTCCCAATTACGCCGAGTGGCGCGCGCTGGTCGGGCCGCATTTTGCCGCTCCGCCCGAGGTCGAACATATGACCGACGTGGCAAGTTTTTGAATTGAAAAAGGCCTCCTTGTGGAGGCCTTTTGCTTTTGGGGGGTGTGTCATGCGGGATGCGGTCCCACCTCGTTCTCGCGCATGTAATCCAGGAAAACCTTGGCGATCGCCATCAGGGGCAGCGCCAGCGCCAGACCCCACAGACCGAACACCACGCCGAGCAGGATCTGGAAGGCGAACAGCGTGGCGGGAGGGATATCGATCGCCTCGCGCTGGATGATCGGTGTTAGCACGTAGCTCTCAAGGGCATGGACACCGAGGAACAGCGCAAATGCGCTGCCGACAGCGACCCAGCCTTGCGAGATGCTGGCGAGCACGATGATCAGGCCGCCGAGAATGGCGCCGACCGTGGGGATGAAAGCCAGCAGGCCGGCCTGGATTCCGAGAATGAAAGCGCCGGGAATTTCGATGATCACAAGACCAACCCAGGTGACGAAGAACACCGCGATCATGGTGATCATCTGCGCGATCAGCCAGCGTTGCAGCGTGATGCCGATCCGGTCGACGACGATTTCGACCTGCGGGCGGAAGGAGGCGGGCGAGAGTCGCAGGATGCCGCTGCGGTAGACAGCGGGCTGGGTCGCGAAGGCGAGCCCGAGGAACAAGACAATAAAGAAATTGCCGACCGCGCCGATGGTCCCCAGGATCAGCTTCAGCGTCTGGCCGACAATGGCGCCGCCGCCTGAAGCCAGTTCGCTTGGACTTGGCAAACTGCGCGTCGCCGGTGACGCCGTGGAGGAGGGGATCGCACTGGATGAACCGGACGGCGTCAGGGACGAGGAGGGCGTCGAATTCAGATTGAGGTAGCTGGTGTCGATTCCATGGGAATCGAGAAAGGCTTTGACGTTGGCGATCTGCGACTTGATCGTTCCGCTGAGCGCTGTGGCCTGATCGGCGATGGTGGAGCCGCCGAGCGTCATGATGCCGGCGAAGATGGCGGCCAGCGCGAGGCAGACGATCAGCAGCCGCAGCGCATGCGGGCCGGGCATCACACGATGCAGCAGGTTGGTCATGGCGGTGAGCGCGACGCCCAGCAGCACGCCCGCGAAAATCAGGAACAGGGTGGCGGCGAATTCCCAGGCAAAGAACAGGGCCGTTGCGAAACTGACGATGGCGATTCCGCCCACGGCGATCGACCAGGCGATATCGTTGCGGGTGAGGACGGGCTTTTCGATCGGTGGGGACACGTCAACTCCAGCATTTTGGCCAAGGAATTTGGCCGAACCTGATTTGCGGGCACTTTCTCTCAAAAACATGTGAAGGATCAAGGAAAAGCGACCGCGGCCGTCGCGTTCCGGATGTGAAAAAGCCGCTCCAACATTCGCGCGCCGTTTGCAGACATGGCTCATCACCCCTGTTGTTTCAGGCGCGGGGGCGCCGTCGTTGCTTCGCTCAGCGCCCTCGAAAAATGAGGGCGCGCGGAACGCCGGATGCTCGCGCATCCGCAGCCTCATGCGCGAAAAATGAAAGCGCACGAGCTTAAGTCACCACGGGTACGCCGCAACATCCGGCGTTCCGCACGCAATGGTTTTAAAGGCTCGCTCCGCGAACGGGGCCCCCGGCGGCCGATCCATGCGTCGGGCCACCGTTCATGGCGCAAGGCGTTGCGCCGGGACCTCGCGGTTTGGGCCAGTCCGAACACGATGCCGCCGTCAGCACGGGCAACAAAAAAGGCCCGGAGCTTTTGACAGCGCCGCGCCCTCTCATGAGCCCGCGCATCGAACACCGTGCGCAGCCACCGCATCCCGCCTCGCGTTCGTGACGATCGCGATCCGCCCCTCAAGTGAGACGGGATGGATAGGAATATAGTCCAGTTGAAACAAAAAGCAAGAGGAGAGGTTGCAAATCAGTAGGGACACTTGTAATACTAGTTAGTAACTATTTTTGGCGAGCGAGGGGCCACATGTCGAAATATGATCGTCTCGGCAGTTTTTTGAAAACCCAGAACCGGGAACACGTGCCGATGTCCTTTGCCGAAGTTGAGCGGATCACACAAACCAAATTGCCGCCTTCGGCGCACAGACATCGCCCGTGGTGGAGCAACAATCCGACTAACAGCGTGCTGACGCGTGTATGGCTCGAAGCCGGGTTCGAGAGTGAGCAGGTGGACATGGCCGGGCAGAAGCTGGTGTTTCGACGCGTCGCGAAGTCGGTGTCGCCGGCGCCGTCCAATAAGGGATCGCCTGGCCACCCATTGTTCGGCGCACTGAAGGGGACGATCAGGATCACATCGGGGGTCGATCTAACCGAACCGGCCGATCCGGCATGGGGTGAGTGAAATGCGGCCACTCCTGCTCGATACCTGTGCGGTGATCTGGATCGCCGAGGGCGATCGGCTCTCGGAGCAATCCATCACGGTGATTGGTGAGGCTGCCGCGTCCAGTACCCAGACCTATGTCTCGCCGATCACCGCGTGGGAGATTGGTCTACTGGTCGCGCGCAAACGATTGCAAATGACGGCGACGCCGGAGCGATGGTTTGCAGACGTCTTGGCATTGCCATTGATGAATCTTGCACCGATGCCGCCGGAACTTCTGGTTGCATCGTCGTTCCTGCCTGGCAAGCCGCCGCGCGATCCCGCCGACCGTATTGTAACTGCGACGGCGCGCAGCCTCGGTGCTACACTCATCACGCGCGACCGCGTGCTGCTTGACTACGGAAAGCAGGGCCATGTGAGTGTGGTGGAGTGTTGAAGGAAATGTAGATCGTCGTTTGTGACGTTCCTTTGTCCGATGCCTGACGCCGCCGCGTGCCGACCTTCTTTTCATTCAAGGAATGAGCGGTATTCTGGAGAAGAGCGAGGGATTGGCTTAAGGCGGCATTCAAGAGATTGAATAATCTTCTTCCGTAAGCAAAAAACCCCGGCATCGCTGCCGGGGTTTTGCGTTTTCGCAATCGCAACCGCAGTTCTTACTGTGAATAGTACATCTCGAACTCGACCGGGTGCGGGGTCATCTCGAAACGCGCGACTTCGGTCATCTTCAGCTCGATGAAGCTGTCGATGAAGTCGTCGTCGAACACGCCGCCCGCTTTCAGGAACGCGCGGTCCTTGTCGAGATTCTCCAGCGCCTCGCGCAGCGAGCCGCACACCGTCGGGATCTGCTTCAGTTCTTCCTTCGGCAGATCGTACAGATCCTTGTCCATCGCCGGACCCGGATCGATCTTGTTCTTGATGCCGTCGAGGCCCGCCATCAGCATCGCCGCGAAGGCCAGATAAGGGTTGGCCATCGGATCGGGGAAGCGCACCTCGACGCGCTTGGCCTTCGGCGAAGCGGTGTAGGGGATGCGGCACGAGGCCGAACGGTTGCGCGCCGAATAGGCGAGCAGCACCGGCGCTTCATAGCCCGGGACCAGACGCTTGTAGGAGTTGGTCGAGGGGTTGGTGAAGGCGTTGATCGCCTTGGCGTGCTTGATGATGCCGCCGATGTAGTTGAGGCAGGTGTCGGACAGATCGGCGTACTTGTTGCCGGCGAAGGTCGGCTTGCCGTCCTTCCAGATCGACTGGTGGCAGTGCATGCCCGAGCCGTTGTCGCCATAGACCGGCTTCGGCATGAACGTCGCGGTCTTGCCGTAGATGTGCGCGACCTGATGGATGCAGTATTTGTAGATCTGCATCTGGTCGGCCATCAGGGTCAGCGTGTCGAACTTCATGCCGAGTTCGTGCTGGGCGGAGGCGACCTCGTGGTGGTGCTTCTCGACCTTGACGCCCATGCGCGCCATCGCGCCGAGCATTTCCGAGCGCATGTCCTGCACCGAGTCCTGCGGCGGCACCGGGAAGTAGCCGGCCTTGGTGCGGATGCGGTGGCCGAGGTTGCCGCCTTCGTATTCGGTGTCCGAGTTCGTCGGCAATTCCGACGAGTCGAGCTTGAAGCCGGTGTTGTAAGGGGTGGTCTGGAAGCGGACGTCGTCGAACACGAAGAACTCGGCTTCCGGTCCGAAGAACACGGTGTCGCCCACGCCCATCGCCTTGACCTGCGCTTCCGCCTTCTTGGCGATGCCGCGCGGGTCGCGGTTGTAGGGCTGGCCGGTCGAGGGTTCGAGAATGTCGCAGGTGATGACCATCGTGGTCTCTGCGAAGAACGGATCGATCGTTGCGGTGACCGGATCGGGCATCAGGGTCATGTCCGACTCGTTGATGGCCTTCCATCCGGCGATCGAAGAACCGTCGAACATGGTGCCTTCGGTGAACAGATCCTCATCCACCATCGAGATATCGAAAGTGACGTGCTGCCACTTGCCGCGCGGATCCGTGAAACGCAGATCGACATATTTTACGTCATTGTCCTTGATCGACTTCAAGACGTCTTTGGCGGTCTTCATGAGTACCCCTTTTGTGGGTTGGAAAATTCGTTCGGCCGGACGCGCTTAGGCGCCGCAAAACTTGCGGCGCCAGCGGTTGAGGCGGGACGTTATATCTTCTTGGGGGCGATGTTCAAATGGCGTCGACGCCGGATTCCCCGGTCCGGATGCGGATCGCTTCCTCGATGTTCGAGACGAAGATTTTACCGTCTCCGATCCGCCCCGTCTGGGCGGCGCGGCGAATGGCGTCGATGGCTTTGTCGACAAGATCGTCACCGATCACGATCTCGATTTTCACCTTGGGCAAGAAGTCCACGATGTATTCCGCGCCGCGGTAGAGTTCGGCGTGGCCTTTCTGGCGTCCAAAGCCCTTGGCTTCGGTGACGGTGATACCCTGGAGCCCGACTTCCTGAAGCGCTTCCTTTACTTCATCGAGTTTGAATGGCTTGATAATCGCCTCGATTTTTTTCACGTGTTCTCTCCGGCCTTTCCAAGCGCGTCAGTTGCGTTAAACGGCGAATGGGGCCGTTTTTTATTCGTTTGACGCGGGTCTTTTGTGCCCGAATGTCGGAACCTCTTCCGTCCAAGCGAGCCCGGCCCTCAAAGCAGGGTCCGTGCCAGTTCGCGCATTTGCCGATTGCGGTGCTTTATCAGGCTGTTACCCTCGGCGGACATGGGACGCTGCGGCAGGTCGCGAACCCGAAATGGTCACATAATAGGCAATTGCTCATTATATGAGCTTTTTCCTCGCGTCATCAGCAAATGATTGCCTGTCCGGCAGGCGAAGTGAGTAAGCGTGCTGCAATGCAACTGTTGAATGTCGAGCAGATGACCGCAGCCGACCGGCTGACGATTGAGGGCGGCACGCCGGGCTTCGCCCTGATGCAGCGCGCGGGCGAGGCGGTGGCGGAAGCCGCCGAACGCCTCGCGCCGCATGGCGACATCCTTGTCGTCGCGGGCCGCGGTAACAACGGCGGGGATGGATTTGTCGCGGCCACGGTTCTCGCGGGGCGAGGGCGGAAAGTTGCCGTCGCGCTGCTCTGCAAGCCCGACAGCCTGAAGGGCGATGCCGCATGCGCTGCGGGGGAATGGAAGGGCAGCCTGCTCCCGTTCACGCCAGGTGCGATCGGCAAGCCGGCGCTCATCATCGATGCGATTTTCGGCGCGGGTCTTGATCGCCCGGTGAAGGGTGACCCGCAGGTGATGATCGATGCGATCAACGCGAGCGGCGTTCCGGTGCTCGCGGTCGATCTGCCGAGCGGCATCAATGGTTCGACCGGCGAGGTGATGGGCACCGCCGTTCGCGCGAGCGAAACCGTCACCTTCTTCCGAAAAAAGCCGGGCCATCTTCTGTTGCCCGGCCGCCTGTATTGCGGCCCGGTGGACGTGGCCGATATCGGCATCAAGGAGAGTGTATTGCAGACCATCGGACCCGACACGTTCGCGAACGTGCCTGAGTTGTGGCGCAGTTCGTTCCCCGTTCTGAAGGTCGACGGCCACAAGTACGGACGCGGCCATGCCGTCGTCGTCTCAGGGGGAATCTCCGAGACGGGAGCGGCGCGAATGGCGGCGCGTGCCGCGCTGCGCGCCGGCGCGGGCCTTGTGACGGTGGCCTCGTCGCGCGAGGCTTTGCCGGTGAATGCGGCGGCACTGACTGCCGTGATGGTTCGTGCGGTCGATCATCCGGTCGAGTTTGGCGATTATCTCAAGGATCCGCGGCTCAATGCGATCGTGATCGGGCCGGGCGCGGGCGTGGGTGCGCATACGCGCGATTTTGTGCTGACGGCGCTTGGTCACGATCGCAATGCGGTTCTCGACGCCGATGCGCTGACAAGCTTTGCCGATCAGTCCGATGTGCTGTTCAACGCGATCAGGGCGATGAGCAACGCTGAGGTGGTGATGACACCGCATGAAGGCGAATTCGCGCGGCTGTTCAAATCGCTCGCGGACAACGATCGTCATCTCTCAAAGCTGGAACGCGCAAGGCTCGCAGCAAAGGAATCCGGTGCGACGGTCCTCATCAAGGGACCGGATACCGTGGTCGCGAGCCCCGACGGCCGCGCGACGATCGCGTCCAATGCGCCGCCATGGCTGGCGACGGCAGGAGCGGGGGATGTCCTCGCCGGCATGATTTGCGGCTGCCTCGCGCAACGCGTTCCCGCCTTCGAAGCCGCCTCGATGGCGGTGTGGATGCACGGCGAGGCTGCGCATGAATTCGGACCGGGCCTGATCGCGGAGGACCTGCCGGAGATGTTGCCGCAGATTCTCGCTCAGCTCTACGAGTCGTTCGAGATCGAGGATTGATTATTCGACGGCGTACCAGCGCAACAGACGCGGCGAACTCCATGCCGTCGTCACGGCTTCGAGCAGCCTGTTGCCGGGCGTCTGCGCATTGAACGCGATACGCTGGGTCTGGCCGGGCTGAAAGATCAGCGTATCGAGCCAGAACGGTTTCCAGCCATCGTCGAGGCGGTCGAGGAGGCGGACGTGCTGGCCGTGCAAATGCAGTGTGGCCGCCGATGCTTTGGTATTGGTGATCGACAGCACGACGGTGCGCCCTCGTTTGGTTCGGAAGGCGGGGGCCGAATTAACATCGAACGCGCTGGCCTTCACCCATTGCGCGGGGTCCAGCGACAGATCGACTCGCTGTGCGCCCTTCAAATCGATATTCGAGCGTGGCGGAGCAGGCGGAGACGGCGGCTGGAGCGGGGCCGCACGCACCGCCGCGCCATTCGTCGTGATTTGTCCGGCCGGCATCGGAACCCTGCCGTCGTGCAGCAGAATGGCAGCAGCGGAGCCGGCTGGCCGCGCCGCGTCGAGCAGCGCATCGACGCGCGAACCGGGTGCCAGGATGATCTGGCCGTCACGTGCGACAAATGGTTCGGCCGGTTTGCTGTCGATGGCGACGACGTTGAGATCATGGTCGGCGATCTTCAGGGCGACCACGAGACGCTGGCAGCCGTTGACCAGACGAAGCCGTACCCGTTCGTTCGGCCGAACGGCGAGGTTGAAACCCGGTTTGCGGTTCATGGTGTACAGCGGGGCGGTTTGGGGGATCTCACGGCCCGCGCTGAAGGCCTTGCCGTCCGTGCCGATCTTCCAGTCCTCGATCAGCAGCACCTCGTCGCGATCCGCATTGAAGGTTTCGCCGCCCTCGACGACCAGCACGCGCGGCTGTGTGGGCTTTTCGGCGCCGTCGCTGAGCAGGCGGGGATCGATCAGGAATGTCCCGGACTGGTCCGTCAGTTCCAGCGTCGCAACGGCGCCGGGCTGGATCGCCGACTGTGGCATCCGGACGCCGCCCTCCAGCCCTCGGACCTCGAATCCGGCTGGAATGGGGCTGGCGTTCGCCAGTTGCACCGCGGCGTCGCCGCTGCCACGGATCAGTGAGGCCAATGACGAGGAGCCGTCTTCCACCGACCATACCGGCGTCGGCGGAGCGCCTTGGCTCAGCGCCAGGGATCGTGGCTCCAGGCGCACGGCGAGCGGTTTCTGTTCGGAACTGGCTGCAAAAACAGGGATGAAGCCGTCCAGAACAGGCGTTGCTGCAAGACCCCCCAGAGCCTTGAGGATGGTTCGGCGCGGAGGCGAAAACCTCTGATCGTTCATGCCCGATGCGGACCATTTTCGCGCGGCGAAGTCCAGCGCTTAAGGCTGCGGCGGAATGTGCTTTTTTTCTTGTCGCCCGGCGTCAGCCCTATGTTATAAGCCCGCCGCTCGCGGCTGTGCCGCCGGACGATGTGCGCTGCGCGGGCGTGGCGGAATTGGTAGACGCGCTGGGTTTAGGTTCCAGTGACGAAAGTTGTGGGGGTTCGAGTCCCTCCGCCCGCACCAGTGGACTGGATTTGGCATTCGTTTGAAGATTTGCCGAGAGGCACGTCGAATGTCAGAACCCGGCCACGAGAGCCGTCGTTCGCGCCCGCGTTTCGGGAGACGTGATCGTTCATGAGGACTTTCGCGGCGTGGCCTTAAAGGCTGCGTCCAAACATTGACAACAACGGCCTGAGGGCCGGGAAGCCGGAAGAAGATTGAAGCTATGCAGGTGAATGAAACCCTCGCCGAGGGACTTAAGCACGAATTCCAGATCAGCATCCCGGCCACCGAGATCGATGCCAAGGTCAATGAGCGCCTCGTCAACATGAAGGACAAGGTGCGCATCAACGGCTTCCGTCCCGGCAAGGTGCCGGTTGCGCATCTGAAGAAGATCTATGGCCGTTCCGTCGCTGCTGAGGCGCTGGAAGACGTTATCCGCGAGACCAACCAGCAGGTGTTCAACGAGCGCGGCTTTCGCCTCGCCAACGAGCCGAAGCTGACCATGCCGACCGACCAGCAGGAGGTCGAACGCGTGCTCGATGGCAAGGCCGACCTCAATTACTCGGTCGCGATCGAGGTTGTCCCGCCGATCACGCTTGCCGATTTCAAGACATTCAAGGTTGAAAAGCCTGTCGCAGAAGTAACTGACGCCGATATCGACGAGGCGATTAAGCGCATCGCCGACCAGAACCGCTCCTACGCGGCCAAGGCCGAGGGCGCGAAGGCCGAATCGGGGGACCGCGTCACCGTGTCCTTCAAGGGCTCAATTGACGGCGTCGCCTTCGACGGCGGCACCGGCTCGGACATTCCGGTCGTGATCGGCTCGAACAGCTTCATCCCTGGCTTCGAGGAACAGTTGATCGGCATGGGAGCCGGTGAAACCCGGACACTCAAGGTGACTTTCCCGAAGAACTATGCCGCCGATAATCTTGCCGGCAAGGATGCGGAGTTCGAAACCTCCGCGACCCTGATCGAGGCGCCGCAGGAAACCAAGGTTGACGACGAGTTTGCCAAAACGCTTGGTGTTGAGTCGCTCGACAAGGTCAAAGAAATCATGCGCGAACGCCTGACCCAGGAGTTCGCCGGTGCGTCTCGGCAAAAGTTGAAGCGCGAATTGCTCGATCGTCTCGACGAAACCCACAAGTTCGATCCGCCGCAGTCGCTCGTTGACGACGAATTCAAGCTGATGTGGGAATCGATCAAGGGTGAAATGGACTCGCAGTCCCGTACCTTCGCCGACGAGAACACCACTGAGGAAGTCGCCAAGGAAGACTATCGCAAGATCGCCGACCGCCGCGTGCGCCTCGGCCTCGTGCTTTCCGAGATTGGCGAGAAGAACAAGATCACCGTCACGGACGATGAAGTCAGCCGCGCCGTGGTCGAGCGCGCCCGCCAGATGCCGGGTCGCGAGAAGGAAGTGTGGGACTATTATCGCAGCAACGCCAATGCGCTTGCTCAGCTCCGCGCCCCGATCTTTGAGGACAAGGTGGTGGACTTTATTCTCGAACTTGCGACCGTCACCGAAAAGCCGGTGTCCCGCGAAGACCTGTTCAAGGAAGAGGACGAGAAGGCCGCCGCCTGATCGCGGATCTTGGTTTCTCGTTAAGAATGCGGACAATTCGCGGCGGCGCCCTCGGCGCCGCCGCTTGTTTTGCAAGCCGAATCAGCTTGAAGGTCTCTTGCCGGTAGGCAATCCTAGCTTATCTTGTTCGGCAAGAGCCCCGCGCCGCGCGGGGTATTTTTCGAGACTTATCCGCCAACCTCAGGTGACGAATGCGCGATCCGATTGAGACTTACATGAACCTTGTGCCCATGGTCGTCGAGCAGACCAATCGCGGCGAGCGGGCCTACGATATTTTCTCGCGCCTTCTGAAGGAGCGCATCATTTTTCTGACCGGTCCTGTCGAGGACGGCATGGCGACGTTGGTCGTCGCGCAGCTCCTGTTTCTTGAAGCTGAGAACCCGAAAAAGGAAATCTCGATGTACATCAACTCGCCGGGTGGCGTGGTGACATCGGGTCTGGCGATCTACGACACCATGCAGTTCATTCGTCCGCCGGTTTCCACGCTCTGCACCGGGCAAGCGGCGTCGATGGGCTCGCTTTTGCTCGCAGCAGGCGAGAAGAATATGCGCTTCTCGCTGCCGAACTCGCGCATCATGGTTCACCAGCCGTCGGGCGGCTTCCAGGGCCAGGCCACTGACATCATGCTGCATGCTCAGGAAATTCTGAACCTGAAGAAGCGGCTGAACGAGATTTATGTGAAGCACACCGGGCAGGACTACAAAACGATCGAGGATGCGCTCGAGCGCGACAACTTCCTGACCGCTGACAAGGCCCGTGATTTCGGCATCGTCGACAAGGTGATCGACAAGCGGCCGGAGGATCCGATGGCAAAGGCGGCTTGATCCGCCTTATCAACAGGCAAGGTGGCGGGCCCGCTCCGGAAGGTTCCGGGGGCGGACCTGCTTGATTCGCGGGCCCTTATTGCCGCAGCAAGTCCAAATAGCCTTATATTTGGGTCGCGATATCGCACCAAATCACGCTAGACTTGGATGATGGCGGTCCCCGGGGTTAGCGAATTCTTGATCATCGGGTGCCAGCATGGTTCGCTGGCGAGAGTGGGATAGGGTCGAATAAGGATTCGAAAGGGTCACGATTCGGGCATATCTCGAATGCAACGTCTTTCTGGTACGGGTTTTGCTCCTATCTAGTTGTTCACTCTAACTAGATAGCCGGCATCCCAGGACGGAATGATCGGTAGACGGAGACAGGAATGAGCAAGGTCGGAACTGGCGATTCAAAGAATACACTTTACTGCTCATTCTGCGGCAAGAGCCAGCACGAGGTCCGCAAGCTCATTGCAGGTCCTACGGTTTTTATCTGCGATGAGTGTGTTGAACTGTGCATGGACATCATCCGGGAGGAGAACAAATCCTCGCTGGTGAAGTCGCGTGATGGCATTCCGACGCCGAAGGAGATCTGCAAGGTTCTCGATGATTATGTCATCGGCCAGAACCATGCCAAGAAGGTCCTCTCGGTGGCGGTTCATAACCACTACAAGCGTCTCAACCATCAGACCAAACACAGCGATGTCGAACTTGCAAAGTCGAACATCCTGCTGATCGGTCCGACCGGTTCGGGCAAGACGCTGCTGGCGCAGACTCTGGCCCGCATCCTCGATGTGCCGTTCACGATGGCGGATGCGACCACGCTCACTGAAGCCGGTTATGTCGGCGAGGACGTCGAGAACATCATTCTGAAGCTGCTGCAGGCTGCCGACTACAACGTCGAGCGGGCGCAGCGCGGCATCGTGTATATCGACGAAATCGACAAGATCAGCCGCAAGTCGGACAACCCCTCGATCACACGCGATGTGTCGGGTGAGGGCGTGCAGCAGGCGCTTCTGAAGATCATGGAAGGCACCGTCGCTTCGGTGCCTCCGCAGGGTGGCCGCAAGCATCCGCAGCAGGAGTTCCTGCAGGTGGATACGACCAACATCCTGTTCATCTGCGGCGGTGCGTTCTCGGGCCTCGAGAAGATCATCTCGTCACGTGGCCGCACCACCTCGATCGGCTTCGCAGCCAGCGTGCTCGCTCCGGAAGACCGCCGCACCGGCGAGATTTTCCGCGAGGTCGAGCCCGAGGACTTGCTGAAGTATGGTCTCATTCCGGAGTTCGTCGGCCGCCTGCCGGTGGTTGCGACGCTGGAAGACCTCGACGAGGCTTCGCTGAAGAAGATCCTGGTTGAGCCGAAGAACGC
This sequence comes from Xanthobacteraceae bacterium, assembly GCA_019750915.1. Classification (GTDB taxonomy): domain Bacteria; phylum Pseudomonadota; class Alphaproteobacteria; order Rhizobiales; family Xanthobacteraceae; genus Afipia. The sequence continues at coordinate 7,218 of JAIENY010000081.1, read as the reverse complement.
GCTGGTGAAGCAGTATCAGCGGCTGTTCGAGATGGAGAACATCGAACTGACGTTCGCTGACGAAGCGTTGGGCGCCGTGGCGCGCAGGGCGATCGAGCGAAAGACCGGCGCGCGTGGTTTGCGCTCGATCCTCGAGAGCATTCTGCTCGAGACGATGTTCGATCTTCCAGGCCTTGAAGGCGTGGAAGAGGTCGTCATCTCGCGCGAAGTGGTCGAGGCGACAGCACGTCCGCTGTATATCTACGCCGATCGCGCCGAGCGCACTGCGGAGAGCAGCGCAAGCGCCTGAGTTCCTGCCGGGAACTTGAAATTTTTGAAGGGCCGCCGGTTTTCCGGCGGCCTTTTTGATTCGTTCAAAACATGAAATCCCCAATGTTCACGGGGGCTTCTTGCTCACTTGACACCCCCGGGGTTGATAGCCACCTAATGCTCTGCGGCGGACCTGTCGGTTGACGGATTCGCCGCAATGACTGCCCGGAAGGAAAGGCCTTTACGGCTGATGGCTCGATCGAGCCCTTTGATTTCCGGTTATTTTGGCACCTTGTTGTGGTTGCATCGTTGGATGGACTACGCACAAGGGGGCGCAAAGAAAGGAATAAAGGCACATGACTGCCTCCAAGCCTCGACCACAGATCGCGCATGGCGAAAGCCAGAACTATCCCGTTCTGCCGTTGCGCGACATTGTCGTTTTCCCGCACATGATCGTGCCGCTCTTCGTCGGCCGCGAGAAGTCAATTCGCGCGCTCGAAGATGTCATGAAGAATGACGCACTGATTTTGCTCGCGACGCAGAAGAACGCGTCCGACGATGATCCTTCGCCGGATTCCATTTACGAGATCGGTACACTCGCCAGCGTGCTGCAGCTCCTGAAATTGCCCGACGGCACCGTGAAGGTGCTGGTCGAGGGCCTGGAGCGTGCGCGCGTCGAGAAGTACACCGACCGCGAGGACTATTATGAAGCGGCTGCCACGGCACTCGCCGACACCGACGCCACCAGCGTCGAGGCGGAGGCGCTCGGCCGTTCGGTCATCTCCGACTTCGAAAGCTATGTGAAGCTGAACAAGAAGATTTCCGCCGAGGTGGTGGGCGTTGTTCAGCAGATCACCGATTATGCCAAGCTGGCCGATACAGTGGCTTCGCATCTGGCTGTCAAGATCGCCGACCGTCAGGGCATCCTGGAGACGCTGTCCGTCTCGCAGCGCCTTGAGAAGGTGCTGGGCTTGATGGAGAGCGAGATTTCGGTGCTGCAGGTCGAGAAGAAAATCCGCTCGCGCGTGAAGCGCCAGATGGAGAAGACCCAGCGCGAATACTACCTCAACGAGCAGATGAAGGCGATCCAGAAGGAACTCGGCGACGACGAAGGTCGCGACGAGCTGGCCGATCTGGAAGAGAAGATCGCCAAGACCAAGCTCTCCAAGGAAGCTCGCGAGAAGGCGCAGCACGAACTGAAGAAGCTGCGGCAGATGTCTCCGATGTCGGCCGAGGCGACGGTCGTGCGCAACTATCTCGACTGGCTGCTGTCGATCCCGTGGGGCAAGAAGTCCAAGGTCAAGAAGGACCTCAACGCCGCGCAGGACATCCTGGACAACGATCACTACGGTCTTGAGAAGGTCAAGGACCGCATCGTCGAGTATCTGGCCGTGCAGTCGCGCGCCAACAAATTGACCGGCCCGATCCTGTGTCTCGTCGGCCCTCCGGGCGTCGGCAAGACCTCGCTCGGCAAGTCGATCGCGAAGGCAACCGGGCGCGAGTTCGTGCGCGTATCGCTCGGCGGCGTCCGGGACGAGGCGGAAATTCGCGGTCACCGGCGCACCTATATCGGTTCGATGCCCGGCAAGATCATCCAGTCGATGCGCAAGGCGAAGACCTCGAACCCGCTGTTCCTGCTGGACGAGATCGACAAGATGGGCGCCGATTTCCGCGGTGATCCGTCGTCGGCTTTGCTCGAGGTTCTCGACCCCGAGCAGAACGGCACGTTCAACGACCACTACCTCGAAGTGGATTACGACCTCTCCAACGTGATGTTCATCACGACCGCGAATACCCTCAATATTCCCGGCCCGTTGATGGACCGCATGGAGGTGATCCGCATCGCCGGCTACACGGAGAACGAGAAGGTTGAGATTGCCCGCAAGCATCTCATTCCGAATACGATCTCCAAGCATGGCCTGTCGTCGAAGGAATTCTCCATTGATGACGAAGCCCTGCTGCTGACGATCCGCCGTTACACCCGCGAAGCGGGCGTGCGAAATCTGGAACGTGAGCTGTCGACGCTGGCGCGTAAGACCGTGAAGGAACTGACGATCTCCAAGAAGACGTCGGTGAAGATCACGCCTGCGGTGGTCGAGGAGTTCCTCGGGGTGCCGAAGTTCCGCTACGGCGAGATCGAGGAAGAGGATCAGGTCGGTGTTGTGACCGGTCTGGCCTGGACCGAGGTCGGCGGTGAGTTGCTCACCATTGAAGGCGTCATGATGCCTGGCAAGGGCCGCATGACGGTGACCGGCAATCTGCGCGACGTGATGAAGGAGTCGATCTCGGCTGCTGCGTCCTACGTCCGCTCGCGGTCGATCGCCTTCGGTATCGAGCCGCCGCTGTTCGATCGCCGGGATATCCACGTTCACGTGCCTGAGGGGGCAACTCCGAAGGACGGCCCCTCGGCCGGTGTCGCGATGGTGACCGCCATCGTCTCGGTGCTGACCGGCATTCCGGTTCGCCGCGATGTTGCGATGACGGGCGAGATCACGCTCCGTGGCCGGGTGCTTCCGATCGGCGGACTTAAGGAGAAGCTGCTTGCGGCCGCGCGTGGCGGTATCAAGACGGTCTTCATTCCTGAGGACAACGCCAAGGACCTGAACGAGATTTCCGACGCCATCAAGGGCGGCATGGAGATCATCCCGGTGAACCGGATGGACGACGTGCTGGCCAAGGCGCTGGTGCGCAAGCCGGTTCCGATCGTCTGGGAGGAGGACACTTCGGTTCCGCCGAAGGCCGATACTCCGGACGAACCCGGCCTGACGGCCCACTGATCTGGTCATGAAACAAAACGGCGCCCTTCGGGGCGCCGTTTTTGTTGGCCTCGTGTTCAAAATCGCAGGGAAAGCCCGCCGGGCCGCTTGCGCTATCAGACACCCGCCCGTAAAACGCCCCGGCGAATTTAATCGCGGTACGGGCGGCTAGCTCAGCTGGTTAGAGCATCTCGTTTACACCGAGAGGGTCGGGAGTTCGAATCTCTCGCCGCCTACCATTCCTGCGACGTTATGATTTCAAAAACGCGATCAGCAGGTCGCGCGCACGTTCGACGGCATATTTCGAGCCCGCGACGTTATAATGTCCTGAGTCGAAATACAGCAGCGTTCCGTCTCGGGTTGTCGGGCACATCGCGTCGCAAAAAGTCTCGACCGGAATCCAGAGCTGCACCTGATCCGGAAATTTCCTCTGCACCTCTCGCAGCATTGCGTTGATTCCGGCGCCTTCCACGACAGCTTTCTCTCGCGGTTTGGGCGGGCATTCCGAAGCGGGCGCGCGGGGCAATGGGCCGGGCAATACCCGCGCCATATTGAATCGGCATTGATCGGCAGTGATTTGTGCTCCCACGATCAGGAATTTTCGTCCCGGCTTCTGAAGCGTCTGGATGGTTTGTTCCAGATGTTTCTGCACGAATGAATAGGGCTCTTTTTGCGAAGGGATCGAAAAAGCCGGATCGCCGGCGAACCGGCTGTTTTGATACGTCAACCAGTTATGGCTGATAATGACATGGGTCGCGCTGGCGCCAAGCCGCGCGAGTTCAATTTCACTGTGCTCCTTGCAACGAGCCGGATTCCAGCTTTTCGGCGGTACCGGCATTCCCGCGAGAACCGGACAGCCCTCAGTCTTCGAACCCTCGCCGCGCATGTGCAACTCTTTCAACAGGGGATCGAGCCCGGCCAGATATTGAATGGCATAGGAATCGCCGATCAGCTCAAGCGTGAGCGGCGCGTCGAGTTGGCCGAAGTCGCAAAGCCCGTTTAGAAGGGATAGCGGACAGACCGAGGCTCCCGGACTCAGCAACAGGGTTTGTGCGCGGGCCTCCTCCGTCAGTCGCCACTCCAGTCCGCCGGCGCGGAACGTGCCGTAGGTCACGACCCCAAGGGCGCAGATCAGCGCGGTGAAACGGTAGAGCGTGATCTTCGGCGCAGTGCGTAGCCCGGCTTGCCGGAAAGGTTGTTCAACATAGCGTTGCATCAGCAGCGCGACGGCGATCATCAATGTGAAGTTGAGCGCAATGCCGAGGGCCGTATCGGCCACATTGCCGAAAACGATCCGCGCGAACACGATCATGGGCCAGTGGCACAGATAAAGCGAATAGGAGGCGCGCCCGATTGCAAGCATCGGAGATGATGTCAGCAAACGGGATCGTCCTGATTGCGAACCCGCGGCGATAATGGCGGCGGCGCCGAGGCACGGCAGCAGCGTCACGGTAAAGAAGGGCGAGGTGGAATCAAGAAAGAGCATGCTTCCGACGATTGCCACGAGGCCGAACAGCGTCAGCCCTTCGTGAGCGAATGCGTTGTCGCGGATTTTTCGCTCAACGGAGATGACGGCGGCTCCGATCGCAAACTCGAAAATCCGGAACGGCATCAGGAAGAATGTCGCGGAGTTGTCGATTTTGCTCCAGTAGAAGGCCGCGGCAAATGAGATCAGGCCGACTGTGACGATTGCAGCGAAGATCTTCCCGCTTCGTGCGGCGAGAACCAGAAACAAGGGCCAGATCAGATAGAACTGTTCCTCCGCCGAAAGCGACCACGTGTGAAGGAGCGCCAGGTCGTCGGCATTGGGCGAGAAATATTGTTTGAATTCCCGCCAGTATTGAATGTTGGCGATCGACAGCAGAGCGTGGGTTGACTCCTTGGCGAGTTGCCTCATCGCCAGCGGACCGAGCCAGAGCAGTCCCGCTATGAACGTCAGCGCAACTGTGAAAATCAGGGCTGGCAGGATGCGGCGAAAGCGGCGTGCGTAGAAGTCGGCAAATGAGAACGAACCGCGTTCGATGTCACCGAGAATGTTTCGGGTGATCAGGTATCCCGAAATCACAAAGAAAACATCGACGCCGGTGAAGCCTCCGCCAAAGCCCGTCACCCCAAGATGGAAAAGCACAACGCCCAGAACGGCGATGGTTCGTAATCCATCGATCTCTGGCCGATAGGCGATTTTCATGGGGTGGGTGTGCTCGTTAGGGGATCGTAACACTGGATATCACGGTGTCCGCGGGCTGCAATCAAGCCCGCATCAGGCCCGTTCTTCCCAAATTTCCGCGAGGTTCACGATCGTACGCACCGCGGCTTCCATATCCTGCACGCTGACCCATTCAAGCCGCGAATGGAATGCGTGCTCACCCGCGAAGATATTCGGGCAGGGAAGGCCCATAAATGAGAGCCGCGAGCCGTCGGTGCCGCCGCGGATGCTGGACAACACCGGCTGAAGCCCCGCGCGGGTGATCGCTTCCAGCGCGTATTCGACGATCTGGGGGTGTTGATCCAGCACCACCTTCATGTTGCGGTACTGCTCCTTGAATTCGATGCGGGATGTCGAGCGCGGGAAATCCTTCATCACGTCGCTGACGATCTGTTCCAGCATCGTCTCCTTTTCCTTCAGGCCGGTTTCGGTGAAATCGCGGACGATCAGTTCGAGCGTGGCCTGCTCGAGCGTGCCGCTCATTCCCACCGGATGCAGGAAGCCCTCGCGTCCCTCCGTCGTCTCCGGCGTCATGTTCTTCGGCAGCCGTTCCACGATGCGCGCGGCGATCTTGATGGCGTGTTCGATCTTGCCTTTGGCAAAACCCGGATGCGCGCTGACGCCCTGAATGTGAATGATGGCAGCGTCCGCTGAAAAACTCTCGTCTTCCAGATGCCCCACGGATTCGCCGTCCAGTGTGTAGGCAAAATCAGCACCGAGCTTTTGCAGGTCGACCTTATCCACGCCGCGTCCGATCTCTTCATCCGGCGTGAACAGCACCTTGATCGTGCCGTGCTTGATATCCGGATTCTCCGTCAGAATTTTAACGGCGTCCATGATCTCGGCGATGCCGGCCTTGTCGTCCGCGCCGAGCAGCGTGGTGCCGTCCGTGGTGACAATGTCGTTGCCGATCTGCTCCTTGAGGGCCGGATGTTCGCTGACGCGAATCATCTGCGTGGGATCGCCCGGGAGCGCGATGTTGCCGCCTTTGTAGTTTCGCAGGATCTGAGGTTTGACGTCCTTGCCGCTGCAGTCGGGCGAGGTGTCCATATGCGAGCAGAAACAGATCACCGGCACTTTCTTGTCGGATGTCGCGGGCACCGTGCCGTAGACGTAACCGTCATCGTCAAGATGTGCGTCTTTGATGCCGAGAGCGAGCAGTTCTTCCACCAGCACGCGGCCGAGGTTCTTCTGCTTTTCGGTGGAAGGGGTGGTCGGCGAGGTGGGATCGGATTGGGTGTCGATGCGGACGTAACGCAGGAAACGGTCGAGTACGGAATGCTTGAATGCAGCAGGCGCCATGGAAACCTCGGTGGGGTGTTTGACACACCATAATCCGAGTTGGCCCGGCACAAAAGAAAACGCCACCCCGGCAGCGCGTCGCGTGCCGGGGTGGCGTTTTTTAGGAAACCAGAAGCTTAGACGGCTTCCTTGAGTTCCTTGGCAGCGCGGAAGGCGACCTTCTTGCTGGCCTTGATGTGGATCTGCTCACCCGTGGCCGGGTTGCGGCCCATGCGAGCGGCGCGCTTGCGGACCTGAAGGATGCCGAGGCCGACGATGCGGATGCGTTCACCCTTCTTGAGGTGCTTGGTGATCTTGGTGACCATATCGCCAAGGATCGCTTCCGTCTGCTTCTTCGACAGCTCGTGCTCTTCCGAGAGCGCGGCGGCAAGGTGCTTGAGAGTAACGGTCGCGGGGGTAGCTGCTTTCTTTGCCATAATTGCCCTCCTTGTGGGTACTGGCTTCACGGAACTGACGGTCTATCAGGCATTATTTGATTCGGGCGCTGTCTGCCTATGATGTTTCGCCCATAAATAGGTGATATTTTGCATCAGCGGTGGAAAAAAGGCCGAACAACAGGGATTTTTTCAATGTCCTTGACTTGCGGTGTCGCCGCCTTTATGTCCCACCGTCTCGCGGGCTGATTTGTCCGTGCGGGAGTAGCTCAGTTGGTTAGAGCGCCGGCCTGTCACGCCGGAGGTCGCGGGTTCGAGCCCCGTCTCTCGC
>JAIENY010000038.1 GCA_019750915.1 Xanthobacteraceae bacterium | reverse complement strand
TGTAGGCGGCGAACAACACCAGTGCGCCGAGGCCCGCCGAGCCGATCGCATAGCCCTTCGTCACCGCCTTGGTGGTGTTGCCCACCGCATCGAGCGCGTCGGTCGCCCGGCGAACTTCCTTTGGCAAACCAGCCATTTCGGCAATACCGCCGGCATTATCGGTCACCGGACCGAAGGCATCCAGCGCGACGATCATGCCCGCCAGTGCCAGCATCGTCGTGGTCGCGATCGCGATGCCGAACAATCCGGCCAATCCGTAAGTGATTAGGATGCCCGCGATAATGACAATGGCCGGAGCCGCGGTCGACTCCATCGAGATCGCCAGGCCCTGAATGACGTTGGTGCCGTGCCCCGTCACTGACGAAGCCGCGATCGACTTCACCGGCCGGAAATCAGTACCGGTATAGTATTCGGTGATCCAGATGATCAGGCCGGTCACAGCAAGCCCGGCGACGCCACAGGCGAACAGCGACAGGCCGCTGTAGTCGACGCCGGCAAGCTTGCCAAAGCCGATCAGGGCCTGCACGACGACGGCAACCCCGATCAGCGACAACACGCCGGTGGCAATCAGGCCCTTATACAGCGCGCCCATGATCGACTGGCTGGCGCCGAGCTTGACGAAGAATGTTCCGATGATCGAGGTAATGATACAGATGCCGCCGATCGCCAGTGGCAGGATCATCATGTTGGACAGGATCGGTGTGCCGCCGAAGAAGATCGCAGCCAGCACCATGGTCGCCACCGACGTCACGGCGTAAGTCTCGAACAGGTCGGCTGCCATTCCGGCGCAATCACCGACATTGTCGCCGACGTTGTCGGCAATCGTGGCCGGGTTGCGAGGATCATCCTCCGGGATTCCCGCCTCGACCTTGCCTACGAGATCGCCGCCCACATCGGCGCCCTTGGTAAAGATGCCGCCGCCCAGACGCGCGAAGATCGAAATCAGCGACGCACCGAAGCCCAGCGCTACCAGCGAATCAATCACGACGCGGTCATTCACAGCGAGGCCGCGGAATTGCGTCAGGTAGATGAAATAGAGCGTGACGCCGAGCAGCGCGAGGCCGGCAACAAGAAGACCGGTGATCGCGCCGGCCTTGAATGCGAGTTCCAGACCTCCGGCCAGCGATTTGGTGGCGGCCTGCGCGGTTCGCACATTCGCCCTCACCGAAACATTCATGCCGATAAAACCTGCAGCACCCGAAAGGACAGCTCCGATCAGAAAGCCGATCGCGACAAGAACACCCAGAAAGTAAGCCAACAGCGCAAAAATCACGATCCCGACCACGGCAATCGTCGCATACTGCCGGCGCAGGTAAGCCTGCGCACCTTCTCTCACCGCAGCCGCGATCTCCTGCATCCGGGCATTGCCCGCATCAGCCGCCAGCACCGAAGACGTCGCCCACGCAGCATACACAATAGAGAGTGCTCCACAGAGCACGATCAACCACAAAGCTGTCATTGAATTGCCTCTGATCCTTCCCGGAAAAACGGCCGTGCTTTTCGACGGCTCGCAGAATGAGCGCAGTTGTCGATCGACAGGATTGCCCCAATTCGGTGGAAAGACTGCCAAAATCGTTGTGACGGCGCAACGCTTCGCGCACGTGACAAATGAGTTTGGAAATAGAAATAAGTCGCACGGACGCCAAAGGCGCGTTTGCGGCGCAGCAACGCCCGGATCAGAAGTGACTGTAGGACATCCGCTTCAGGACGATCGGCGCGCCCGATGCGTCGAGGAAGGACGGCGGCCCGGGTCCGTCCGTGATCCTGCCGATCACCGTGACATCTACCCCGGCGGATTGCGCCATGGCTTCAAAATCGTTCCAGCGGCTTTCGGGGAGTGTGCAGAGGACTTCGTAGTCATCACCGCCCGCGATCAGCGTTTCAGGATCGGCAGCGCCGAGCGACATAATGGTATGTGCTGCATCCGAGAACGGAATCTTCGAGACATGCACCGTCGCCGATACGCGCGAGGCGGCACAAAGCTTGGCAAGATCCCCGGCAAGTCCGTCGGACACGTCCATCGCCGCACGGGTGTATTTGCGAATTGCGGGCGCCAGCGCGTTACGTGGCTGCGGAATGCGGTAACGCCCAATCAACTCCTCGCAAAGGTGGGGCTCTTCCGTTACCCGCTCGCCCCGGAGACATTTCAGGCCAAGAGCCGCATCCCCGATTGTACCTGTGACGGCGATCAGATCGCCCGCTCTCGCTCGGTCGCGCCGCACCATTGTCCCGGCCGGAACCCTGCCGAAAGCGGTGATGGAAAGCGTCAGGGGACCCGGCGTCGAGACGGTGTCGCCGCCCAGCAATGGACAATCAAACGTAACAGCATCTTCCCCGAGCGCCCGGGCGAAGGGCTCGAGCCAAGCCTCATCGAACCGCGGGATCGCCAGCGTAAGCACAAAACCGGCGGGCGCGGCACCTTTGGCGGCCAGATCGGACAAGTTTACCCGGAGCGCCTTGCGCGCGACCGTGTCCGGCGGATCTGCGGCGAGGAAATGGACGTTCTCGACGATGGCGTCGGTCGTCACAACGATATCCTCGCCGGACGATTTCAAAATTGCCGCATCGTCGATCAGGCCGAGGGCGCCTTCATGGGTGGCGAGCGGCCGGAAGTAGCGGGCGATCAGATCATCTTCGCCGGAAGATGGCTTGTCGCGAGCGCCCAAGGCCGTTACCCCCGTTCGAATTCGCCGGCACGGAATTGCCGCGCGACCTGATCCAGCACCGCGTTGACAAGACCCGTTTCGTCCGCGTCGACGAACGCGTTGGCGACATCGACATATTCCTTGATGACAACGCGGGCTGGAACGTCCTTGCGATGCTCCAGTTCATAGGCTCCTGCCCGCAGCGTCGCACGCAGGATCGCATCGATGCGCTTCAGCGGCCAGCCGCGATTGAGTGCGTCGTCAAGCAACGGATCGATCTTGCCCTGATCGCGCACCACGCCTGACACGACGTCACGGAAGAACGCCGCTTCGGCCGGCAGATACTCATCGCCCTCGACCTCATTTCCGAGCCAATAGCTTTCGAATTCGGCGAACACATCGTTTACGCCGGCACCGGCGATATCCATCTGATAGAGCGCCTGCACGGCCGCGAGCCGCGCCGCGCCGCGCCGGTTGGCCTTCTTCTCGGCGATCTTCCGAGCCGCCGTTTTAGGAGCTTCGGCCATCATGGTTTCGCCAGTTTTCGCTTGATACGCATCATCTGAATTGCGGCACGCGCGGCGTCGCCGCCCTTGTTCAATTCGTCGGCCCGGGCGCGGGCCCACGCCTGCTCCACGTTATTGACGGTAATGATACCATTGCCGAGCGGAATGCTGCGCGAGACAGAAAGATCCATCAGGCCACGCGACGATTCATTCGAGACGATCTCAAAATGAATCGTGTCACCGCGAATGACGCAGCCGAGCGCCACCGCGCCCTCATAGGGCTTGCCATTCTTTTTTGCGGCATCAAGTGCAATCGCGATCGCAGCCGGAACCTCAAGCGCGCCCGGCACGCTGAGAATATCGTAGCCCACACCGGCGGAATCGAGTTCGATCTTCGCGCCGTCCAACAGCGCATCCTGAATGTCATCGTAATAGCGTGCTTCGACAATCACCACGCGGGAGCCGCTGATGTCAGTCTGGTCGTTTAGAGCGGCGCGGCGCGGCGTGGCCATATCCAAGTCTCTTCAATCAGTTTTTAGTTCGGTTACTGGCCGTGGTTGTAGTCGCACCGCAACATAAAGCCAAGGTGCTTAGGGTTTGAATTCTGCCAAACGTGCGGCGTAACGCGCCATGACGTCGATCTCAAGGTTGATCTCGCTGCCCGTTTGCCAAGTATTCAGAATGGTCACCTGAAGCGTATGCGGAATGATCAGAACGGAGAACTTTTCATCCTCGGTGGTGTTCACGGTAAGGGACACACCATCAAGCGTAATCGAGCCTTTGGCTGCGATGAAGCGAGCCAAGTCGCGCGGCGCGCGCAGCTCAAACCGCGCCATGTCCGGCAGATTCTTGCGCGTGACGATCGTGGCGATACCATCGACATGACCCGACACGATATGGCCGCCGAGTTCGTCTCCGATCTTGAGCGCCCGCTCGAGATTGAGCCGCGTGCCCTTCGTCCAATGTTTTGCAGTCGTGAGCCGCAGCGTTTCCGCCGCCGCATCGACATCGAACCAGGTCCTCCCGCTGACGCCGGATTGCACAACGGTCAGACAGACACCATTGCACGAAATCGATGCGCCATTGGCAATGGTTGTCTGGTCATAATCGCAGGCGATGCGCAGCCGATGCAATTGCCCCTGCGCCGTCGGTGACATGCTGACGATTTCTCCGACGTCGGTCACAATCCCGGTAAACATCACAAACGTCCGTAAATGGTCAGAGTGTCGTTGCCCAGCTCTTCCGCCGAGCGGATGCGCCAGTTCGGTGAGGCGGAGATGATATCGAGTGTCTGGCTCTCCAGCGCAGGCAGTCCATCGTCGCCGACGACCTGCGAGCCCCGGACGAGCCAGAACTCGTCCACAAGGTTCGCTTTGATAAAGGCGGACGCCACCTTCGCGCCGCCCTCGACCATCAGCCGCGTGATGCCATGCCCGGACAATGTATGCACCACGGCGCGTAAATCGAGACCCGGCTCCCTCCCGGTCGGCAGCCGCATCACATGCGCGCCAGCCGCGCTCAATTTCATCTCGGCGTGCGCCTCAGAGAGGTCGGATGTCATGATCCATAAGGGTGTTTGACGGGCCGAATGCACGAGCCTGCTGTCATTGGATAGCCTCAGTGCGCGGTCCAGCACCACCCGCACCGGGGAGCGTTTTTCCATACCGGGCAACCGGCATGTCAGCAGCGGATCGTCTGCCAATGCGGTCCCGATCCCGATCAGGATGGCGTCGCTCTGGGCGCGCAGCAAATGCATCCGTGCCTTCGCCGCCTCGCCCGAAATCGTAATGGGCTTGCGTCCGGCCGCTGCAATCTTGCCATCCGCCGACACTGCCAGCTTCAAAACCACGAAGGGGCGACTTTCGCGAACGCGCAGGAAATGCCCGGCATGGTCGTGCGCGGCCTCATCCGAGCAGAGGCCGACATCGACCGAGATACCCGCCGCACGCAGCCGGGCATGACCTTGGCCGCCAACTTCGGGATTGGGATCCTCGATCGCGGAAACAACGCGCGCCACGCCCGCCGCGATCACGGCATCGGCGCACGGTGGCGATTTCCCGAAATGCGAGCATGGCTCAAGCGTCACGTAAAGTGTGCCGCCGCGCGCCGCCTCGCCTGCCTGACGTAAAGCCACTGGCTCGGCATGAGGGCGCCCACCTGACTGGGTCCAGCCGCGCCCGACAATGATGCCGTCCTTTACCACGACAGCGCCCACCGCCGGGTTCGGCCACGTACGGCCCTGCCCGCGCCGTCCCAGCGCCAGCGCCAATTCCATGAATCGCCGGTCGTCGCTCATGCCTGAGCTGGGCAGCTGGGCACAGTCACTTGGGTAACGTCAGATGGCGAGCCTCTTCCTCGCCCGACAATTCGCCCAGAACCGCCTCGAAATCTTTCGCCTCGCGGAAATTGCGATAGACCGAGGCGAAACGCACATAGGCGACGTCATCAAGCTGGCGCAGATGCTCCATCACGATCTCGCCGATCGCCTCCGACGACACTTCGGCTTCGCCGCCGCTCTCAAGCTCGCGCACGATGGCGGACACCATCTTTTCGACCCGCTCGCCGTCTACCGGGCGCTTGCGCAGGCTGATCTGCACCGATCGCATCAGCTTGTCGCGATCGAACGGCACACGGCGACCGTTGCGCTTGATGATCGTCAATTCGCGAAGCTGCACGCGTTCGAAGGTCGTGAAACGGAAATTGCACGCCATGCATACGCGCCGACGGCGGATCACGGCCGAATCTTCCGTCGGCCGTGAATCCTTCACCTGAGTATCGAGGCTACTGCAGCTGGGACAGCGCATGTTGGTGGGGTTTCCTTAGCTGTAGATCGGGAAGCGATCGGTGAGCTCGCGCACCTTCTTCTTCACCGACTCTTCGACGCCCGGCGCCGAACCGTCCGGCGACTGCGTCACCGCGTTGAGCACCTCGGCAATCAGACCACCGACCTGCTTGAACTCCGCAATGCCGAAACCGCGTGTCGTGGTGGCCGGTGTGCCAAGACGAATACCAGAGGTGACCCACGGCTTTTCCGGATCATAAGGTACGCCGTTTTTGTTGCACGTCAGACCGGCGCGAACCAGCGCCTTCTCCGACACGTTGCCTTTCAGACCCTTCGGCCGCAGATCGACCAGCATCAAGTGATTATCGGTACCGCCTGAAACGATCTCGAAGCCATGCGTTCGCAGCGTCTCGGCCAGAACCTTGGCGTTCTCGACGATATTCCTGGCGTAGACCTTGAAATCCGGCCGCAGCGCCTCGGCGAACGCCACCGCCTTCGCCGCGATCACATGCATCAGCGGGCCGCCCTGCAGGCCCGGGAAGATCGCCGAGTTCAACTTCTTCGCCAGCGCCTCGTCATTTGTGAGAATCAGTCCACCGCGCGGACCGCGCAGCGACTTGTGCGTGGTGGTCGTGGTGACGTGGGCATAAGGCACCGGCGAGGCATGAACGCCGCCGGCAACCAGTCCGGCGAAGTGCGCCATATCGACCAGAAGATATGCCCCCACACTGTCAGCAATCTCACGAAAGCGCTTGAAGTCCCACGGACGCGAGTAAGCCGAACCACCCGCGATGATGAGTTTCGGCTTCACCTGCTCCGCCTGCTTCGCCACCTCGTCCATATCAATCAGGTGATCGTCGGGACGCACGGTGTAATGCGAGGCCTTGAACCATTTGCCGGACATGTTGACCGGCGAACCGTGGGTGAGATGGCCACCCGCCGCAAGGTCGAGGCCCATGAAGGTGTCGCCGGGCTGGAGCAGTGCCAGGAACACAGCCTGGTTCATCTGGCTGCCTGAGTTCGGCTGGACATTGGCGAACTGCGCGCCGAACAACTTTTTGGCCCGCTCGATGGCGAGGTTCTCAGCGACATCGACCCACTCACAGCCGCCGTAATAGCGCGCACCCGGATAACCTTCCGCATACTTGTTGGTCATCACCGAGCCCTGCGCCTCAAGCACGGCGCGGCTGACGATGTTCTCCGAAGCGATCAGCTCGATTTCGTGACGCTGACGGCCGAGTTCGCCCTTGATGGCGGCCGCGATCTCTGGATCGGCCTCGGCGAGGGTCGCGGTAAAGAAGGTATCGGGCGCGGATGCGGTTTTGGCGGACGACGACATAAGAGCAAATCTCCCCGCGCCTCGAAGGTGGACGCGGACGGGTTGAGGGATGAAGGCTGCAGCGGTCAGCGCGACATACCATATATGGCCCCGGCGGCCAAGTTGAGAGGTTCCCAGCCCTTATTTAGTTACCCTTGGCAGAACGCCGGAACCCGCAAATATCGCCCATATTAGCTGAAACCAGATCGATTTGGCGGAATTGCCTGTCTGAGCAAGTAACCTAGGAAGGAGTGATCCGGACAAAGATGAAAGCTCAAAAGCCTCGCCAGCTACTCCAAGAGCTGGCGGGGTTTTTATTTGCGAAAGGCCGGAAGCATCGCTGGCCCGTAAGCATCGAAGCGCCTTGAGAGGTTCATAGGTCTCGGGCGCAACTCGCTCGCGAGTGACCCCGTATCATAGCGTTAAAGCCGCGAGCAGAAGGCGAGCAGGTTCAGTGCGCACGCCACGATCAACGCAACGCTTAACGCGGCCCAGAGTCGCTCAAGCTCGACTGTGAGAATCGGTTTCTTCATGCAGCAATGATGAAAAGCGCAGAAGCAAGAGTCTCGCGGTATATTTTTGTATCTTGCGGTGCTGGATTCAGGACTCGTTTACGAGTCGATTCTCCCGGTCGCTGCACGCCTGCATAGAGAAAACGCACGACTCAACTTGACGAAACTTTGAAGGCGCCGCGAAGAATTTTTAGCTACTAAGTTTCACGCTGCGGCTCGTCCGCGTCGATAACTTCACGCAACCGGACACTACATATCCGATCGCTCCGCAACCGATACCAGAACGGAAACATCCTCATGTTCAAGTCTTTGCGCCTCGTCGGTTTTGCTCTGACGATTTCGGCCGCGGCCATGTCCATGAGCGCAGCACAAGCCGGCGATGCCGATGTGGTGAGTGTGCAAACTACAAATGTCGGGCCGGATACCTACAGCTTCGCGGTAACCGTCAAGAGCAAGGACACCGGATGGGATCGTTACGCGGATCGTCTTGAAGCCGTCGGGCCGGATGGCGCAGTACTGGGGACCAGACCCCTCGTGCATCCGCACGACGATGAGCAACCCTTCACACGCGATCTCAGCGACGTAAAAATCAAGGGCCCGCTCAAGGTAACGATCCGCGCGCATTTCAAGCCCACAGGCTTTGATGGCGAGACGAAGACCGTCTCCGTTCCGTAACCTTTTCAGCGAACAGCGATAAGCGCCGCAACCGACATAGCGATTCATCCCGCCCGCGAAACGGGCGGCTCGAAGTGCAAGCCGTCTTAATTCGAAGCTTTTGTAAGGCCGCCGGACGCCAGGTAACGCCGTTTGGCACGCTCACCCGCCTCAGCGGCTTGCGCACGGGCCCCCGTGATCGCTCCGCCATCGAGACGCTGCGATCCGAGCATCAAGGACCACTGCCACTCCTGAACCTTGCTGGAGCCGCCGCTGCCTTCAATTTTCACTTCTAATCTTTGTTTTGACATCCCGCACTCTTATCAGCGTTTGCTGACAAAAGAAAACGGCCATTCCTTACGGAACGGCCGTGGAGGACCGGAGGGCAATCCGGCTTTGCAGCAGGCATCGGGGTGGTGCGTGACTGGCCCGAGAAGCCAGAACACGTGCAGGGCATCAAGCCCCCGCCGTGCACCTTCGCATCATCCTCTAACTGCCGAGCCTCTGATAAACGATCAGAGACGATACAGAATCTGGTCGGTCCAGAAACGCTCGAGACGATGCAGCGACTTGTTGAGAGTCGCGAACTCATCGTTTGAGATGCCACCGACCTGCTCCACCGTCCTGACGTGCTTTTGATAAAGCGCATCGACGATGTGGCGGATCTCCTGTCCCTGCTCCGTCAGACGGATGCGGACCGAGCGGCGATCAACGCGCGAACGCTGGTGATCGAGGAAGCCCATCTCAACAAGCTTCTTCAGATTGTACGAGACGTTCGAGCCGAGATAATAACCACGCGTACGCAGTTCTCCCGCGGTCAGTTCCTTGTCGCCAATGTTGTAGAGCAACAAGGCTTGCACCGAGTTGATATCGGAACGGCCACGACGATCGAATTCATCCTTGATAACATCGAGCAAACGGCGATGCAGCCGCTCAACAAGCGTAAGCGCTTCGAGATAAAGAGGCTGAACCGGCGAGCCGGTTTCAGCGTGAACGGGCATAGCCGTTTTCGCTGCGGATTTCATCATGACACTTCCCCTGTCGTCATTTTTTACGACTTATTCGACGAAACTTTTGTCTCGCCTGATGTCGACAACTTTAGGGATCGCGCCTGAAGATGAGCTTAAACAACACGATAAAAAGAGCGTTTATTTGATTGAGTAAACGATTGATTTAACAGCTGTTTCCAGAGGTTTTCGTTACCTTTGATTAAGCCAAGCAGGCCTCGTGTTCACGCTTCGTCACGCAAGCTGTCACGTTCTGGGAGACAATCGGTCGAATTTGAAAGATTCCGTCAAGCATTCGCGACCCGCACTCTACGGCGGACGTTCACGCGCAGCCATCCACGCCAGTGCGAGATAAGCTCCCAGCAATACAGCAGCGAACAGCACGACCAGAAAGTGCCCGCCGTAAATCGATGGAAACATGATCTCCACCACGGCCATCGATACGATGGTCGTCAGCCACACCACCGCGCCCCATGGTGTTGCGAGCCACAGTCCCACCGCAGCAACGAGTTCGATCACGGCGAAATATACCGTGGCCGACTGCCATTGCGTCGTCTGCACTTCGAAAGCACCATCATCACCACCGAGAAATCCCGTGATCTGCGCCCAATTGTAAAGGCCCATGATCATCGCGATCACCCCCATCGCGCGCAGGAACAACACCAGCCGCTGCGTCCAGGTGGTCTCGCCGGTCTCGACGTCGCTCGACAACGACATTAAGCCGCCGCGATGGTCGCGCCGGTGCGGGTCATCCAAACCCGCCCGAACCGGGGTGAGTGGCGTTCTCGATGGTTCGAAATCATCATTCATCATCGAGAGATTTGGTCGTTTGTAGCGATAAAATCAATCGAGATATTCGCATGGGCCGCGGTGACGTTCCCTGCCGCAAATGCTAAACTTTGGCTCTGGGAGACATCAGCATGGCCATCAAGTTCGGACGCCCCATCGAAATGCGCGACACGCCACCCGGTCGAACGGAACTTCGCCGTGAGGATGCCACCTCCCTCCATTTGGCGACCCGACTGCGCCGGAACCGCAAGTCGGACTGGTCGCGCAGGCTTGTCGCGGAAAACGCGCTCTCAACGAATGACCTGATCTGGCCACTGTTCGTCGCGGACGGTAACAACAAACGCGATCCCGTCGTCTCGATGCCGGGCGTCGAGCGATTGAGCGTGGACCAGTGCGTGCGAGACGCCGAGCGGGCTGCGACACTCGGTATCCCCTGTCTCGCCCTATTTCCTTTCACCGAAGCCGCGCTGCGCGACGAGGAAGGATCGGAAGCGCTCAATGTCGACAATCTGGTGTGCCGCGCGGTCCGTGCCATCAAAACGGAATTTCCCGATCTCGGCGTGCTCTGCGATGTCGCGCTCGATCCGTTTACCAGCCACGGACATGACGGACTGATCCGCGACGGTGTCATTATGAACGACGAGACGGTGGCCGTTCTTGTCAAGCAGGCCCTCGTCCAGGCCGAAGCCGGTTGCGACATCATTGCGCCGTCGGACATGATGGACGGTCGTGTCGGGGCAATCCGCGACGCGCTCGATGACGCCGGCCACCAGGATGTCCAGATCATGGCATATGCGGCAAAATATGCGTCCGCTTTCTATGGTCCGTTCCGCGATGCGATCGGTTCGGTCAAGACGCTGTCCGGCGACAAGCGGACCTATCAGATGGATCCGGCCAACTCGGACGAAGCGCTGCGCGAGGTCGAACTCGACATTGCCGAAGGCGCGGACATGGTGATGGTGAAGCCCGGCATGCCCTATCTAGATATCGTTCGCCGCGTGAAGGACACCTTCGCGATGCCGACCTTCGCCTATCAGGTCTCCGGCGAATACGCGATGCTGATGGCGGCGATCAAGAACGGCTGGCTCGACGGTGATCGCGTAATCATGGAAAGCCTTCTGGCGTTCAAACGCGCCGGCGCCGACGGCGTCCTCACCTATTTCGCCCCGCTAGCCGCCGAACGCATTCGCGCGGGAGGGTAAGCCCACCACTTAAAATTTGGTAACGTCACCTGCCGTCATCTTGCGGGGCCCCTCTGCCGGGGCCACGTCATTGGTAACGTCCGACTGTGGGCGCTGGAGATCACGATGGCCGACACACAAGGTACTCCCCAAGGTACTGGCAATGCATGGCGCAACAACCCGTACGCGGCATCGCGAAGTTACGACGCGGCGGGCGGTACCGTGGCTGCCTATGATGGCGTGCTGACGAAACGCTTCATCGCCTTCCTGATCGACCTTGTCGTTCTTTCCGTGCCGGTCGTTCTGGTCACGCTGTTCATCGCGGTGTTCGGTATCGTAACCCTTGGTCTCGGCTGGGCGCTGTTCTGGCTGGTCTCACCGTTTTCGGTGATCTGGGCGCTGGTTTATTACGGCGCCTCGCTTGGTGGCCGGCATGCCGCGACCGTCGGTATGCGGATTCTGGGAATCCATATGGAAACATTGTCCGGCAACCGTCCCTACTTCCTGCTCGGCGTGGCGCATGCCATCGCCTACTGGGTTTCTGTGTCGTTCCTGACACCTCTGGTGGTAATCGTCGGCCTGTTCAATCGCCGTAAGCAACTCCTGCACGACCTCGTACTCGGGACTGTGGTTGTTAACTCCTGGCGGCCGCTTTGATGGCGTCATACCGTTGTCAAGCCGTTGACGACCGCTTGTCCCGGGAGGATGCTGCTTAGGCGAATCTGGCGACGGGAGAATCTGCCGCCATTTGGGAGGTTGACCGACCTACGTGACACATCACTCGCGCAACACGCCGCAGTTCTATCTCACGGCGCCGTCGCCCTGCCCGTATTTGCCGGGACGACAGGAGCGCAAAGTGTTCACACATCTGGTCGGCGAAAAAGCGGCCGAACTCAACGATCTCCTGACCCATGGCGGCTTCCGCCGCAGCCAGTCGATTGCCTACCGGCCCGCCTGCGACCTGTGCCGGGCCTGCGTCTCGGTGCGGGTGGTCGCCGACGAATTCGAGCCCTCCCGCAATCTGCGCAGGGTCATGGCCCGCAACGCCGATCTCGTTGGTGAAATGCGAAATGCGGTGCCGACGTCCGAACAATACTCGGTATTCCGTTCCTATCTCGATTCCCGCCACCATGACGGCGGCATGGCCGACATGACCGTGCTCGACTATGCAATGATGGTCGAGGATAGCCATGTCTCGACCCGCATTATCGAATACAGGCGCCGCACGCCCGATACCGGAATCACGGGCAAGGGCGGTGAGCTGATTGCGGCGGCGCTGACGGACGTTCTCAGCGACGGCCTGTCGATGGTCTATTCGTTTTTCGAGACCGGGGAGCAGGACCGCTCTCTGGGCACCTACATGATCCTCGACCATCTCGCCCTCGCCCGGAAAATGGGACTGCCTTACGTCTATTTAGGCTACTGGATCGAGGGATCCACCAAGATGGATTACAAAGGCCGCTTCCTGCCGCAACAGCGTCTTGCCCCCAACGGATGGCTGCGCGTCGATGCATCGGGCATGGCTTCCGAACCGGAAGCATAGGCGTTCCAGGTCGTAGTCCAAGGCAAAACCCTGATGGATTGCTCGCTAGGCCGCCTGTAACTCACCCGCCCGTGCAAGCACTTGGGCAACCGCAGACTTGCGGTGCTGAGGACCAAGCTTCAAACTTCCACATAAACCGCTACTCAGCCTGCGAGGCCCGTATCGTCACCGGCGTCGATTTGTACGACGGTGTGCCGGATTTCGCGTCGAACTTTTCCAGCGCGATAAGGCCGTTCGCCTCCGGATAATATGCTGCAATTGAGCCCTCGGAGATATGAAAGGCAACGGCGGTCTGGTCGCGGAGCACGCGCGAGCCTTGGCCGTCGGCCACGATCACGTCGACAATGTCGCCATGCTGGAGTCCGCGTCTTGCCAGGTCTTTCTCGTTGACGAAAACGACATCGCGCCGACCCGTAATGCCGCGATAACGATCATTCAGGCCGTACATCGTCGTGTTGTACTGATCATGGCTGCGGATCGTGGTCAGCGTCAGGATCTGCTCATCATTCACGAGAGGGTCTTCGTCAAGTCCGGGATAGACCAGAAAATTGGCTCGCTTGTTTGGCGTCAGCCATTCACGTTCGGACGCTGCCACATAGAGGCGGAAGCCGCCCGGCTTGGCGATTTTCGCGTTGAAATCCGCGAAGGCCGGAAACACCGCCTCGATCTTGTCGCGGATCTTGCTGTAGTCGGCAATGAGATCATCCCATTGCACCACCGAGTTCGGCAAGGTCGCCTTTGCCAGGCCGGCGACGATCGCGGGCTCTGACTTGAGGTGGTCCGACGCCGGCTTCAGGCCGCCGCGCGACGCGTGAACCATCGACATCGAGTCCTCGACGGTCACCGACTGCGTGCCGGTCGCCTGCGCATCGATCTCTGTCCGCCCCAGGCACGGCAGGATAAAAGACTGCTTGGCGAGCAACAGATGAGAGCGGTTGAGCTTGGTCGCGACATGCACCGCAAGATCGAGCTTGCGCATCGCCTCGAATGTCACCTCAGGATCCGACATCGCGACCGCAAGGTTCCCGCCGATACTGATCAACGCCTTCGAGCGGCCGTCGCGTATCGCCTCAATCGCTTCGACGGCGTTGTGGCCCTTTTCGCGCGGCGGTTCAAAGCCGAATGCCTGCTTGAGCGCATCGAGAAATGCATCGCTGGGGATTTCGGTGATGCCGACCGTCCGGTCACCCTGCACATTGGAATGCCCGCGCAGCGGTGAAATACCAGCGCCTGGCTTGCCCAGATTGCCACGGAGCATCAGCAGATTTGCCAGCTGCTGCACGTTCGCCGTGCCATGCCGATGCTGAGTGATCCCCATTCCATAGTTGAGAATCACGCGTTCAGCCTTGACGTACGCCTTTGCGATCTCCTCCATCTGAGCGCGCGCCAGACCTGATCGCTTTTCGATATCTCGCCACGGCGTCGCGTTGAGATCGGTGACCAAGTCATCGATACCGGCTGTGTGCTTCGCAATGAAATCCCGATCCAGATAGCCAGAGCCGCCTTCAGCAACGCTGTGCGCGTCCATCTCCAGCACGGCCTTCATGATGCCTTTCAACGTCGCCATGTCGCCGCCGACGCGAACGAGATAGTAGGACGACGAAATCGGCGTCGAGCCACCGGTCAGCATTTCCGCTGGGTGCTGCGGCGAGGTGAAGCGCTCTAGTCCGCGTTCACGCAGCGGATTGATGGTAATGATCGGAACGCCCCGCTTGGCGACTTCGCGCAACGTTCCCAGCATACGCGGATGATTGGTGCCGGGATTATGCCCGATGCAGAAAACAAGGTCAGTCTCGTCAAAATCTTCCAGTGTGACGGTGCCTTTGCCGACGCCGATCGACTCCGGTAAGCCGACGCTGGTGGCTTCGTGGCACATGTTCGAGCAGTCAGGGAAGTTATTAGTGCCGTATTCGCGGACGAACAACTGATAAAGGAACGCCGCCTCATTCGACGTCCGGCCTGATGTGTAGAATTCCGCCATATCCGGATCGGGCAGCGATCTCAGCGCCTCACCGATCCTCGCGAAGGCCTCCTCCCAGCTTATCGGCAGATATTTGTCCGTGGCGCTGTCGTACATCATCGGATGTGTAAGGCGCCCCTCGTTCTCCAGATCATAATCGCGCCATCCCCAGAGTTTGCTGACGGTGTGGGCTGCGAAGAACTCAGGCGTCGTGCGCTTGGCCGTTGCTTCCCACGACACCGCCTTGGCGCCGTTTTCACAGAATTCGAAGGAGGAGGTGTGGTGCGGATCTGGCCATGCGCATCCGGGACAATCGAAGCCCCGCGGCTGGTTCATCGTGAGAAGGCCCTGGGTTTCGTTCACGACGCCCATCTGCGAGCGCAAGGCGTCAGCGACAGCCTTCAACGCACCCCAGCCGCCGGCACTCGATTTATAGTCGCCTATGCCGGCAAGATTTCGTTTGGGCATCGGACACTCCACATAGTCACGATCTCGTTATCGTCACCTCGGCGATGGAAACATGATTTCCTTCGAAGGACGCAAATGAATGCCTCGGATACACCAGAATGCTGCAAGGCAAACAGAGTTAGTTTTTAGAATCGGTGAAATCGATCAATTACGATCGATATAGGTCCAAGACCTATTGGCTTGTTTCAAAATCGCCCGGTTGCGACGGCGCTATCGGCGTGAACTGGCAACGGTCCGGCTTCAGGTCGATCAGGGGCGTGCCATCAAGGCAATCGAGCCCTTGCACCATCACCATATTGCCTTCAATGCCGACCAGCCTGACGAGCGATGTGCCGATCGGATTGGGCCTGACCGGTGAGCGCAACGAAAAAGTGCCGTGCACCTTGTTGTCGCTTGCGGGGCTCTGGAGCACGAGATCGCGCCGCGACCGATGC
Organism: Xanthobacteraceae bacterium; assembly: GCA_019750915.1. GTDB lineage: Bacteria > Pseudomonadota > Alphaproteobacteria > Rhizobiales > Xanthobacteraceae > Afipia. Next base: position 24,672 of record JAIENY010000038.1, on the reverse strand, counting down.
AGCCAGTACAGCACCTCGACCTGGCTGAATTTTTCAAGCCCCCGCAACGCCGGAACCCAAGGCTCGAAAATCTCGAGCTTGCAAATTGGGCCGTCCTGACGCCCCTGCCGCGGTGTCTTCATCCGGTCGCTCCACGGTGTGTGAATTTGGCCGATGAATGTCAGCCCCGCATCGCTCGGTTCGGGAGCCGCCACGGCGACTTCGCCCTGCCGGATTTCGTTGTAACGGACCATTCATTCCTCACTCGCGCATCGCACATTCCAATGTAGCGTTGCTCAGCGGCGCGGCAAATGGCAACACGGGCATAGCTCCATAACAATAATAACAACCGATGACATCCGCAGCCGCCGCGCCGTCCCTCCTACGTCACCCGCCCTTTCTGTTTTTTCTCTGCAGCCGCGGGTTTTCTCGTGTCGCCACGCAGATCGCGGCCGTTGCGGTCGGCTGGCAAATCTATGAGATGACCGACAGCGCGTTCGACCTCGGCATGGTCGGTCTGGTTCAGTTTCTTCCCATCGCACTCCTGGTATTCATCGCCGGCCACGCGGCCGACCGGTACGACCGGCGCCGCGTCCTGCAAATCTGTCAGGCCCTCGAAGGTGTCGTTGCGATGTTTCTGGCGTGGGGCACCTACGCCGGATGGATCACCGTGTCGCAAATCTTCGTGGCGATGGCAGTGCTGGGAACAGTAACCGCATTCGAAAACCCGGCGACTGCCGCGCTCCTTCCGAATGCCGCGCCGGAGCACATGCTTCAGCAGGCCACCGCCGTTTCGACCGCGGCCACCCAACTGGCGATCATCGGCGGCCCCGCGATCGGCGGCATCACCTATGCCATCTCGCCGTCGGTGCCCTATGTGATCATGGCGGTGCTCTGGATATCGTCGATCGCGTTCAGCGGGATGATCCAGGTTGAGCGGACAGTCGCGGCGAAAGAACCGCCGACTTTCGGCGCGCTGTTCGCGGGTGCACGTTTTGTCAGAAACAATCCCGCGATCCTCGGCACCATTTCGCTCGATCTGTTTGCCGTGCTGCTCGGCGGCGCTGTTGCGCTGCTGCCGATCTACGCGCGCGACATTCTCGAGATCGGACCGCTCGGGCTCGGCCTGCTGCGCACCGCACCCGCGATCGGATCGTTGGCGATGACCGCCGTGCTCGCACGTTACGCGATCACACACAGCGCGGGCCTGCGGATGTTTCAGGCCGTGATCGTATTCGGGCTTGCGACTGTCGTATTCGCGCTTTCAAAGGTGATGTGGCTTTCGCTCGCTGCGTTGATCGTGATGGGCGCAGCCGACACTGTGAGCGTCGTCGTCCGTTTCTCGCTGGTTCAGCTTGCGACGCCGGACGCAATGCGCGGACGCGTCGGCGCGGTGAACTTCCTTTTCATCAACGCCTCAAACCAGCTCGGTCAGTTCGAAAGCGGCATGACCGCCGCGCTGATGGGCACCGTCCCAGCCGCTGTGCTCGGCGGCGTCGGAACGGTGCTGATTGCATTTCTCTGGATGAAGCTGTTTCCGAGCCTGCTTAAGGTCGAGCGGCTGCACTAGCGTTCTTCTGACAAAGCAACGTGGCACTTTGGCCCATGCGGTTTACTTTTGATCCAGAGCAATATGTGTCGATCGCAACATCGTACCGTGATCCGCCATTTAAAAGGAGCGGACCATGCCAATGCAGGACAACATTCATTTTTACGTCAACTGGGCCAAGGAACGGATCGATGAAATGGATGCCGCCCTGACCTCGTTAGCGGGCAAAGTCAGCGAACTTGAGGCCGGGATTCGGACGAAAGCCAACAAGGCCCTCGCCGATATGGAGAAAAGACGCGACGAATTCAGCGACATCGTCAAAAAACAGACACAAGCCAGTGAAGCCTCCTGGGTAAGCACAAAAACGCAACTGGAGTCGGACTGGAACGCTTTTGAAAAGCAGGTGAAGACTTATATCGAGAAATTCGGCACGCAGATCGAACAACAGCAGGCGACATTCGCACTTCAGTCCGCCGCTCAACTGAAGGCCTGGCAGGAAACGGCCGAAAAGTTTTCCGACGCTGCAAAGGGCTTCACCACTGAGCGCCGGATCGAAATCGACGCGGCCATCGAACGCATGAAGGCAGATGCGGACGAGGCCCAGAAAAGATTCCAGAAACTAACACTGGCCGGCAATGAATCATGGAGTGCATTGACGTCCGCGCTGAGTGAGACACGGACGGCGTTCGACCGCGCCAATCAGGCGGCGCGTGACGCATTCAAGCGAGCGGCCGCTTAACTGCGGACGAGCGCTGGGGCGCTACCGGATCGTGCGCCCCAGCCGCTTATGCGATTCCCCTGCCGAACTTGTTCGACTTCGGAAAGCCGTGTGCCAGGCGGCCGGCGTCGGCGCGATTGCCGCGCCAGTCCGCGAGATCCTTCCAGGTTGAGGCTTGTTCGCGGCCGGCGGAATCCTTCCAAGTCATGCCTTCCTTTGCGGTGAAGGTCATAACATCAGACAGCTCGCCGCCGCTGTATTTCTGCAGACGCACACCCCGCCCGCGCGTCATTTCCGGCACCTGATCCAGCGGGAAGATCACCATCTTGTGGTTGCTGCCAATCACGGCAATCGTGTCACCCGACACTTCGCTGATCGCGACCGCAGTATTCGGCGCAGTCACGTTGAGTACCTGCTTGCCTTTGCGGGTGTTGGCGACGCAATCGTCCTCGTTGACAACAAAGCCCTGCCCGTCGCTGCTGGCGACCAGGAATTTGCGGCCGCCTTTTGTAACGAACATCGACACGATATCGGCGTCGCCTTCCAGATCAATGGTCATGCGGATCGGATCGCCGTGGCCGCGTCCGCCGGGAAGTTTCTGCGCATCGACCGTGTAGAAACGGCCGTCGGTCGCGAACAGCATCAGTTTTGACGTGGATTCGGCAAAGAACGAGAAACCGAGTTTGTCGTCGGTCTTGAACGCAAGGTTCGAGACGTCCTCGACATGGCCCTTCAGCGTACGGACCCAGCCCTTCTGCGATACCACCACCGTAATCGGTTCGCGCTCGACCAGCGCCTCCTCGATGGCAGCAAGGTCGTGCTCGGGTGCGTCCGCGAACTGCGTGCGGCGTTTGCCCAGCGGGGTCTTGGGCCCGAACAACTCGCGTACTTTCCGGACCTGCTCGCCGACCCTCTTCCACTGTTCCTCTTCGGAAGCCAGCACCACCTTGATGCCCTTCAACTCGTTGCGGAGGTCCTTGTCCTCACCACGGATTTCCATTTCCTCCAGCTTGCGCAAGTTGCGCAGCCGCATGTTGAGAATGGAATCGGCTTGAAGATCGGTGAGCTTGAACGTCTTGATCAGGACAGGTTTGGGCTCATCCTCAGTGCGGATGATCTTGATCACCTTGTCGAGGTTCAGGTACGCGATCAGATAGCCGCCAAGCACCTCAAGGCGATGTTCGATCTGCGCCTTGCGGTGGTTGGCTCGGCGGATCAAAACCTCGCGCAGGTGATCCAGCCATTCGCGCAGGCATTCGGCAAGGCCCAGCACCTTCGGGATGCGGCCCTTGACCAGCACGTTGAGGTTCAGCGGAATGCGGCTTTCAAGCTCGGTCTGCTTGAACAGCGTCTCCATCAGCACGGCAGGATCGACGTTCTTCGACTTCGGCTCGATGACGACGCGGATATCTTCCGCCGACTCGTCCCGGATGTCGCTGACCAGTAGCAGCTTCTTCTCGTTGAGAAGTTCGGCGATGCGCTCGATCAGGCGCGACTTCTGCACCAGCCACGGAATCTCGGTAACGACGACATTCCAGGTCCCGCGCGCGCCCTCTTCCTGATGCCATTTCGCGCGCACGCGGAAACCACCGCGCCCGGTGTTATACGCCTCGGCGATCGACTCGTGGGAATCGACGATGACGCCGCCGGTCGGAAAGTCCGGTCCCTTGACGTAGCGCAGCAGACCGCGCGTCTTGGTCGCCGGCTTGTCGATCAGGTGGAGCGCCGCGTCGCACAGTTCAGCCGCGTTGTGCGGCGGTATCGACGTTGCCATGCCAACCGCGATACCCTGTGCGCCGTTAGCTAGGAGATTCGGAAAGCCGCCCGGCAGAACCGTTGGCTCCTTGTCGCTGCCGTCATAAGTCGGGCGGAATTCGACCGCGTCTTCGTCCAGTCCCTCAAGAAGCAGACGCGCGACATCGGTCAGGCGGGACTCGGTGTATCGCATCGCGGCCGGGTTATCGCCGTCGATGTTGCCGAAATTGCCCTGACCGTCGACCAGCGGATAGCGCGAGGAAAAATCCTGCGCGAGGCGCACCAGAGCGTCATAGATCGCCTGGTCGCCATGGGGATGGAATCCGCCCATGACGTCGCCGACGATCTTGGCCGATTTCTTGAACGGAGAGCTTGGATCGAGCCGGAGCAGCCGCATGCCGTAGAGAATGCGGCGGTGCACAGGCTTGAGCCCGTCCCGCGCATCCGGCAACGCGCGATGCATGATGGTCGAAAGCGCATAAGCGAGGTAGCGCTCCTCGAGCGCCTCGCGCAGTGCAACTTCCTGAACGTCCTGTGGTTCTGCGGGAATCAGTGTCTTGCCCATGGCACAGGAGTTAACGCCTGCGCCCCGGATGAACAAGGTTGAAAGAATCGCAAAAACCGGGCAGCGGCGGTCAGATGGCCACGCAATTCATTAGCAATTCAGGTGTTTCATCGCATGATAGGCCTGCGTCACCAAGGAGACGTGGTCGAATGGAACCCTTGTAGGTCCAATGCGTCGTTAGCTGGCCTGCGAAAGGTGCTTGAGAGGAGAAAAGCAATGCGTCGTCTTATTCTTGCGGCAATCGCCGCCGTTTCGCTCGCCGGAGCAATGACGGTGACAGAGAACCGAGCTAACGCCATGACCCTGCCGGGTGTTACGGGTGCGCCGGCACAGACCGAATCGGTCGCTCTGGTCTGCCGCAGGGTTTGGAACGGCTGGGCCTGGGTCCGCAACTGCTACCGCACCGGCCCGCGTTATTACGGCTATGGACCCGGCTATTACGGGCGGGGATATGGGTACGGACGGGGATATGGATATTATGGCGGTTATCGCCCGTATTATCGCCGGTGGTGATCTGCACATTGAACGGACGGGCCGGTTCATCCGGCCCGTTTTGTTTTGAGTGCCCACCGCGAACGAACTATTCCGCGGCCATGCGCGAGCGGGGCTTGGCTATTGCTGCGATAAAACCGTCCCGCGCATCGGTATGACCCTGCCCGCGCGGCTCAAGCACATTGCGCAATAAAAACAGGCCGGTCAGACGGAAGCCGTCGGCGACCTCCTGCCCGTCTTGCGGTTGCGCAATATCTTCCAGTTCCCGCAGGAACGGCGGTAGCCGCAAAAGGCGATCGCGCCAAGGCTCTCCTGCGGCGCGGGAAACGGCACAGCCGGACTTTGGCGAAACATAGACCAGATCGGCAGTCGTGCCGGTCGAGGCGCAACTGGTCAGGTCAAGTCCGAAACCCAGTTCGGTGAGCATCGCCAGTTCGAACCGCACCACATGGGTCGCCGCAATCAGCGGATCGTCGAAATCGTCGAGGATCGCCACAAGCTGATCGTAAATATCGTCATGCGGGTCACGCTCCGGCAGCAGCCGGGTCAATGCCGCAAGATGCGTGATGCCATAAGCCGCGTGGGAAGAGGCCAGCATGGTGGCTGCACGCAGCCTCGTTCCCTCGATCGCATAGGTGCCAAGATGCTCGTCCAGCCGGGCGCGCCAGACCGCGTTGACCGAGTTGCCCGGTTGCAGCACCGGCCGCATCCGTGACCCCGCTCCGCCCCGGACCAGACCGAGATGCCGGCCATGGCCGCGCGTCAGCAGTTCGACGATCGCACTGGATTCGCCATGCCGCCGAGTCCCGAGAATCACGCCTTCGTCGACCCACTCCATGGAAAACAGTCTATCCGATTTGGCCGATCACGGCAGCAACCCCTGCTGCTGTGACTTCGAAATTCCCGAGAGAACGCCACAGGTTCACACTTCCGACCCGGACGAGGTCAGGCGTTGAACCAACCCCTCGCGTCACCTGTGAAGGACGCGTAAAGCCCCCAAGCCGTAAGCGCAGACGAGCAGACGTCGATCACGCTGGGGAACGACCATCCCTGGCTCGAAAGGACGTCAGCCAGAGTCAAAATCGACAGAACGAGCGATATGACCAAAGCCCAGCGCGCCCAGTTGCGCCGCTGCCGCGCCGCCGTCCAGATCAGATAGAAAAACAGCACGATCAAAGCCACGCCAAGCAGGTTCATCACCATCGTCTCGTGGGATGACATGTCGTCGGGGATATCGCGAAACGGATAAGACAGCGCATCCATCAAGAGCGATACGTAAAGCAAAATCTCAAACCGCAGCACATTGTGCGGCACAATTTTCTCGCCGCGTGTCATTCCTTCGGAAACTCCAGACCCATCTCGCGGTAGCGCGCGGGGTCATCGCTCCAATTGTCGCGAACTTTGACAAAGAGAAACAGATGCACGGGAACGCCGACGATCTCGGCAATCTCCTTACGAGCATCCGCACCGATCGATTTGATGGTCGCACCGCCCTTGCCCAGCACGATCTTGCGCTGGCTGTCGCGCTCGACAAAAATCGTTTGCTCGATGCGAACCGAATTGTTCTTCTGCTCGGTCCAGCTATCCGTCTCAACCGTCGATTGGTACGGCAATTCCTGATGCAGTTTCTGGTAAATCTTCTCGCGGGTGATTTCCGCCGCGAGATGACGCAGCGGCGCGTCCGACATCTGGTCTTCAGGATAATGATACGGTCCCGGCGGCACCGCCTGCGCAAGTGCGCGGCGCAAATCGTCAACCCCGTCGCCCGAGATCGCCGCGACCATGAAGGTCTGCTCGAACTTGATGCGTTCGTTGGCCTTTTGCGCGAGCGCCAAAAGCTTCTCACGCGGTACAAGATCGACCTTGTTGATCACCAGAAACTTCGGATGCTTGACGTTCTCGAGTTTCGAGAAGATCGCATCGGCCTCCTCATCAAGCCCTTCGCGCGCGTCGAGCAGCACACAAACGTGGTCGGCGTCATGGGCTCCGCTCCACGCTGTCGATACCATGGCGCGATCGAGCCGCCGCTTCGGTTGAAAGATGCCAGGCGTATCGACCAGAATAATCTGAGCGTTATCCTCGATCACGATGCCGCGGATCAGCGCGCGCGTGGTCTGCACCTTGCGCGATACGATCGTGACTTTGGAGCCGACCAACGCGTTGACCAGCGTGGACTTGCCTACATTCGGCGCGCCGATCAGCGCCACGAAACCACAACGCGTCGATACGTCGTTCTGCATAAACTCTTCAGGCATCCTTGCCGCCAGTCACACCTTCACGGCTGAGCAGCGCCGAGGCCGCAGCCTTTTCCGCCGACCGCTTGCTGCTGCCGGCCCCTTCAGCTGCCTCAAGCCCCGGCAGCTCCACTGCTACGCGGAAGCGAGGATCATGATGGGGGCCGGTTCGCTCGATTTCCCGATATGTCGGAGTCGGCAGACCCTTACCCTGCGCCCATTCCTGCAAGACCGTCTTGGGATCGCGCAATGGCCGCACCGGCCGGCGCATCCGTTCGGTCCAGTTACGAACCACGAATTGCTCGGCCGCGCCATAGCCGCCGTCGAGAAAGATCGCGCCGATCACAGCTTCGCAGATATCACCCACGACGCTGTTGCGTAGCCGCGCGCCGACGCCCGCCCCAACCGTGCCGAGCTTGATGTTCTCATGCAGGCCGAGCGACTTGGCGACATCGACGCAAGCCTCCTTGCGAACAAGATCCGCGAGCCGTTTCGACAACTCACCCTCGTCCGCCTTCGGAAAAGCGCCGTAGAGCATGTCGGAGACGATCAGACCCAACACATGATCGCCGAGGAATTCGAGGCGCTGATAGCTGTCGGCGCGGTTGTGCGCCGACTTCAGAGCCGAGACGTGCGTGAGCGCGGTTTTCAGCAGCGCCGGGTTCTTGAATGTGTGCCCGATGCGTTGCTCGATGTCCTTGACCACAACCTTGGCGTTCGGCCGCCGCGGCTTATTGGTCTTAACATCTATCGCCTCGGGACGCGCGCCAGCCGAGGCAGCCGTCTCTGCCACCTTGCGCTCCGGCTTCGCATCACCAGGCTTTGTCTCGGACGTCTGAGGCTCCGGTGTATCTGTCGCGATGGTCGTCTCGTCTGTCATCTGACGAATGTGAAAATCCTATTCCAGCGGATGGCGACCGGCCAGCGCCAGAATTGCCACGGCTGCTCCCCTTCCTTGATGGAGAAGAAGATCATCTGCGCGTGACCGATCAGGTTTTCCTCGGGCACATACCCCACAGCCGAAAGCACGCGGCTGTCGGTCGAGTTGTCGCGATTGTCGCCCATCATGAAAAAATGATTTGGCGGCACGACGTAGACCATGGTGTTGTCATAGAAGCCGTTATCAACGCAATCGAGCGTCTTGTAGACGACACCGTTCGGCAACGTTTCCTGCCATTGCTTCACGCGCGCGATGGCATCGCCGGACCCACACGGATCCTCGCCGACAAAGTCCTCAAGGCGTTTGCGCTCGACAGGCACGTCGTTGATGTAGAGAAGCCCTTCCTTGACCTGAATGTGGTCGCCCGGAAGTCCGATGACGCGTTTGATGTAGTCGGTGGTATCGTCCTTCGGCAGCCGGAACACGACGACATCGCCGCGCTTGGGCTCGGAGCCAAAAATCCGCCCGGAGAAAAGCGGCGGCGACAGCGGCAAGGAGTAATGGCTGTAACCGTACGAATATTTCGACACAAACAGATAGTCGCCGACGAGGAGCGTCGACTTCATCGATCCGGATGGAATGTTAAACGGCTGGAATAAAAACGTGCGGATCACCAAGGCGATAAGAATCGCATGGATGACAACGCGGATCGTTTCGCCGACGCCGCCTTCGGGTTTTGTGCCGGATGTCGCGCTCATTTACGTTTGAATTCCTCTGGAGCGGTGCTGTCGGTCTGGGTCCGAAATACCGCGCGGGTTTTAGACTGTTGCGGCTGGAGTCGCAATCGAAGGGTTCGTGACACAATGCCAATTATTTGATTCGTCAGTCAAAATGGTGCCGAAAACGTCGTTTTGGCATGCCCGCAGGAGGCTTACCGGCCAGTCGCCGGGACCGCGGAAATCATCACAAAAGCCTGCGCAAGGGGCCAATCATCCGTGATTGTGAGATCAATTCTGGCCTCGTGCCCGGGCGGCAGAAGGGATTCGAGGCGCTTTAGCGCCCCACCCGTCAGCTTCATGGTCGGACGTCCCCCCGGCAGATTGACAACCCCCATGTCCCGCCACCACACCCCCTGATGGATACCCGTGCCGAGCGCCTTGGAGCAGGCCTCCTTGGCCGCAAACCGCTTCGCATAAGTGGCCACCAGGCCTTTGGCCGACTTGGCGCGGCGCATCGCCTTGGCCTGTTCGACATCGGTGAAAATCCGGCTGACGAAGCGTTCGCCATGACGCTCCATCACCTTCTCGACGCGGCGGATATCGATGAGGTCCGATCCGATCCCGATGATCATGCGCGCACGTCCATCTTAGCCCGTCCTCGATCCATCGCTGCGCGCATCAGGCGCACCGTCTGCGAAAGACCGACGAACAGCGCCTCCCCGATCATGAAGTGGCCGATGTTCAGTTCGACGATCTGCGGGAGTGCCGCGATTGTCTCAGCCGTTGCGTAATCGAGACCGTGTCCAGCGTGGACCTCCAGGCCGAGCGAGCTGGCCTGCACAGCGCCGTCGACAATACGACGCCATTCAACGGCGGTCTTTTCATCGCGCCCTTCACTCACGGCGTCGCACCACGCGCCGGTATGAATTTCGATGACCGGAGCTTTTAGCTGCGCGGCCATCTCGATCTGTTTGGGATCCGCCGCAATAAACAGCGACACGCGAATACCTGCATCGTTCAGCCGGGCGATAAATGGCGCGAGTGCAAGATGCTGGCCAACCACATCGAGGCCACCTTCGGTAGTGACCTCCGTCCGCCGTTCGGGCACGACGCACACCGCATGAGGCTTGGCTGCAAGCGCGATGCCGATCATTTCCGCCGTCGCCGCCATTTCGAAATTCAGTGGCTTTGCAAGCTGCGGCCGGGACAGCTCGCGCTTCAACCTCACCATGTCGTCATCGCGGATATGACGACGATCCTCACGAAGATGCGCGGTGATGCCGTCAGCGCCCGCCTCGATGGCGAGCAAGGCGGCGCGGACCGGGTCCGGCAATTTGCCACCCCGTGCATTCCGCACCGTGGCAACATGATCGATATTGACCCCGAGACGAAGTGGCGGAGCAGACATTCAGAACCCGTGCAAAATGCTCAGCCGTTGACCCGTTCGACGCTTGCGACGACGGCCTTGGCCCGCAATTGATTGATGATGCCGTTGAGATGCTTGAGGTCGTAGACTTCAAGATCGATGATGAGATCGGTGAAATCCGGCGAACGCCGGCTCATGCCGATATTGTCGATGTTGCCGTCATGCTCGGCGATAACACCGGCGACCTGCGCAAGGCTGCCGGGCTCGTTGACGTTCTGGACATAAAGGCGAGCGGGAAACCGGCGAGGCGCGCTTTCCTCGATATCCCAGCGCACGTCGACCCAGCGTTCCGGCTCCTCCTCGAAATCCTTCAGCGCGGGGGCCTGGATGGGATAGATGGTGATACCTTCTCCTGGCGTGACGATGCCGACAATACGATCACCCGGAACCGCCCCGCCGTTAGGTGCAAATTTCACCGGCAGATCGGAATTGATACCGCGGATCGGGATGGCGGCGTTCTTTTGCGCCCCCTCGCCCTTGGTCTTGAGCGCAGTGCCCTTGATGTTGCTCTGGCGTGCTTCTTCCTTGTAGTCCGGATATACGGCACGCGCGACGTTCGCCGCCTTGATCTCGCCGCGCCCGACAGCCGCCATCACATCTTCGATCGACGTCCGCGCCAGCCGCGGCAGCGCACCCTTCAGCTTGTCGTCCGCATAAACAAGCTTTGCCCGCATGAACAACCGCTCAACGATCCGTCGTCCCAGCCCGGCATATTGATCGCGCACCGCGGTGCGTGTCGCGCGGCGGATTGCGGCCTTGGCCTTACCGGTGACCGCCAGCGACTCCCACGCGGCCGGCGGCGCCGACTGCGCACGCGACGTCAACACCACGACTTCATCACCATTCTGGAGTTCGGACGACAGCGGCGCGAACTTTCCGTTGATCTTGCAGCCGACCGCGCTGTTGCCGACGTCGGTGTGCACCGCATAGGCAAAATCAATGACGTTGGCATGCCTCGGCAGTGCGATCAGTTTTCCCTTCGGCGTGAAGCAGAACACCTGATCGTGGAACAGTTCCATCTTGGTGTGTTCGAGAAATTCCTCGGGGTTGGCGCTTTCCGCCAGCATTTCGATGGTATGGCGCAGCCACGAGAACGCGTTGGATTCACGATTCAAAACCTCGGTGGGGGAACCTTCCGCGTCCTTGTAGAAGGCATGTGCGGCGATGCCATATTCGTTGATCCGGTCCATTTCCTCGGTTCGGATCTGAAGTTCGACGCGCTGCTTTCCGGGACCGATCACCGTGGTGTGGATCGAGCGGTAGTCGTTTTGCTTCGGCGTCGAGATATAATCCTTGAAACGCCCCGGCACGACGGGCCAACTGGTGTGAACAACACCGAGCGCGGCGTAGCACTCCTCCACGGTCTTAAGGATAATGCGGAATCCGAAAATGTCGGAGAGTTGCTCAAATCCAACCGACTTTCGTTCCATCTTGACCCAGATCGAAAACGGCTGCTTACGCCGCCCTTTGACCTTGGCGACAACGCCATGCTTTTCGAGATTGCAAGATAGCTGCTTCTCGATCTCGCCGACCAGATTGCGGTTCTGCTCGGTCAGGGCATCGAGCCGTTGAGCCACCACCTCGTGGGCATCGGGATCGAGCACCCGAAACGAGAGGTCTTCCAGTTCCTCGCGCATTTCTTGCATACCCATACGGCCAGCCAGCGGCGCATAGATATCAAGCGTTTCCTCAGCAATGCGGCGGCGCGAGGCCGGTGGCACGAATTCAAGCGTGCGCATGTTGTGCAGACGGTCAGCAAGTTTGACGAGCAGCACCCGAACATCGTCGGAAATCGCTAGCAGCAGCTTGCGCAGATTCTCCGCCTGCTTCGCCTCGCGCGATACTAATTCGAGCCGTTTGAGCTTGGTCAGCCCCTCGACCAGCGCGCCGATCTCGGTGCCAAAAATCTCGTCAATCTCGGCGCGAGTCGATTCGGTATCCTCGATCGTGTCATGCAGCAATGCCGAGACAATCGTTGCATCGTCGAGCTTGAGGTCGGTCAGAATAGCGGCGACCTCGAGCGGATGAGAGAAATAGGGGTCGCCCGACGCCCGCTTCTGCTCCCCATGCGCCTTCATCGCATAGACATAGGCCCGGTTGAGCATGTCCTCGTCGGTGTTCGGATTGTAGGCACGGACCCGATCGACCAGATCGTACTGCCGCATCATTTTATAGCGGGGCGTCTTCGCGACCGGCCTCGGCCGAGCAACGGCGGCGGCGACCACGTCTGCGGTCGCCTGCATCTGGCGAGGGGATGTTCGGCGCCCGACGGGCATTCTGATGCTTTCAAAAGGCGGATGAGGATTATCCGCCGAATTATTTAATTATTGCGCTCTCACACCTCAATCGCAAGAAAGCTGCGGTGCGAAAACTTCGCCAAAAAAGAAGGCCCGGCAATGATTTCCGGGCCTTCTTTACGCTTTGAAGCAAAAAATCGATCGAACTGGAGCTATTCGTCCTCTTCCGGCTGCTCTTCCGGTGGCGCCAGGCCCTCAAGGCCCTTCAGAAGCTCTTCCTCGGTCATACGCTCGACAGCCACCTCGGTGTCATCAGCATCGACGCTGGCACCGACAGAACCGATCAGCGGGATTGTATCCGGCTCCGGCTCGTCGACCTCAACGAATTTCTGGAGCGAATGGACCAGCTCCTCGCGGAGGTCTTCCGGTGCGATGGTCTGATCGGCGATCTCGCGCAGGGAGACGACGGGATTCTTGTCGTTGTCGCGATCGATTGTGATCGGCGACCCCGACGAGATCATGCGTGCGCGATGCGCAGCCAAGAGAACAAGATCAAACCGGTTATCGACCTTGTCGATACAGTCTTCCACAGTGACGCGCGCCATCAAGCCGCTCCGTAAAATCAGCCAAAATATTGGATATGCCCTGTAGGTACAGGTATCAAGCGAAAATCGCAACCGTCAACTTTGCATCTGGTTGTGCAGGAATTCCGGAAAAATACGCCTTTTTTCGTCGACAATCAGTTGCGAATTGCGGAACCGCACGTTTACTGTCTCTTTAGCCTGATGGACAAGGTTTTGCTTCATTGCTTCTCCATTATGGCGTACCCAGCCGTTCGCGCGGCGGTCGAGCCGCGCCAAAAAGTTTCAGAACAAACGAAAGAAGCCTCCTCCAGATGACTTCGTCTGCCAACAAGATCGCTCTTTTCATCGATGGCGCTAATCTTTACGCCACCGCCAAAACTCTTGGTTTTGATATCGATTACAAGCGTCTTCTGCTTGAATTCCAGAGTCGCGGGACTCTTGTCAGAGCCTTCTATTACACCGCCATCATCGAGGATCAGGAGTATTCCTCGATCAGGCCATTAATCGATTGGCTCGATTATAATGGCTACACCGTTGTGACCAAGGCGACGAAGGAATTCATCGACGCCAGCGGACGCCGCAAGGTGAAGGGCAACATGGACATCGAGCTTGCTGTCGATGCCATAGAACTTGCTGAGCATATCGACCACATGGTGCTGTTTTCCGGCGACGGCGATTTCCGCTCGCTGGTCGAGGCCGTGCAGCGCCGCGGTGTCCGCGTGACCGTGATCTCGACAATCTCCAGTCAACCGCCGATGATCGCCGATGAGTTGCGCCGCCAGGCCGATGTCTTTACTGATCTGGTGCAACTGCAAGCGAAACTCGGACGTGATCCAGGCGAGCGCCCGGCACCACGGGAGCCTCGCCAGCATACGCCGCAATTCCTGCAGCGAAGCACCAGCAGCATTGCACCACGGGGCGATGACGAAGGTTTCGACGACTGAGAGCAGGACAAAGGAAAGCCGGCGCCTTGGCGCCGGCCCCGTTCCGGCTGTTTTGCGGCGGTCGTCGATCGAACCGCCCCACGATTGTCCCCTCTGCTCACGGCTCGCCGCATTCCGCGAGACCAACAGACAACAGCATCCGCATTGGTTCAACGGACCGGTATCAAGCTTCGGTGCGGCTGACGCGCGTCTGCTGATTGTCGGTCTCGCCCCTGGCCTGCAGGGAGCGAACCGGACCGGACGTCCTTTCACAGGCGATTTCGCGGGCGACCTCCTCTACCAGACATTATCCGATTTCGGATTTGCTCAAGGCCGGTACGACGCGCGCCCGGACGACGGGCTGATCCTGACCGACTGCCGGATCAGTAACGCGGTGCGTTGCGTACCGCCGCAGAATAAACCCCTCCCCGCAGAGATCAATACCTGCCGGGCGTTTCTGCGGGCCTCGATTGATGAAATGCCGGCACTGCGCGCGATTGTGATGCTGGGCCGCGTCTCACATGATTCAACGATCAAGGCGCTCGGACTTCGCGCAGCGCAAGCACCCTTCGCACACGGCGCGGAAACGCAGATCGGCCGCTTGCGGCTCTTCGACAGCTATCATTGCTCGCGTTACAACACCAACACTCGTGTACTGACGACCGAGATGTTCCGTTCGGTGTTCGCAAGCGCGCGTCAATATCTCGACGCCTAAAGCGGGTTGGCCTCAAGCCAAGCAAGCACGTCAGCGGCGTTCCGGTCCGGCGGAAACACCGGATAAAACACGTGTGTAATCTTCCCGTTGTCAGCGACGAACGCGAGACGTTTGAGAAGCGTCTCCCCCGCGACTTCCATTGTCGGAAGTTTCATCGCAGTTGCGAATTCGAGCTTGCTGTCGGACAGAACCGGAAACGGCACATGCAGCCGCTCAGTCATTTCGCTCTGATATTCAGTGGTCTGTGTAGAAAGCCCGAACACGCGCTGCGCACCGGCGACCTTAAGTTCTCCGATCAGGTCACGAAACGAACAGGTCTGCGGGGTACAGCCTCTTGCGCCCGGGATCATGTCCCAGTCCTCGGTCAGACCGATCTTGCCGGGCTCACCAGTGCGCGGATAGGCAAACACCACGATACGACCGCTCTGGTCAGCCAGAGAGATCATGTTGCCGTCGGTCGCCGGAAGAATGACCGGCGCAATCCGCGCTCCGGCGAGATGCGCAGCAGCGCCATCGTCCACCGGCGCCGGAATTCCGCTCCAATCCACCTGATGCAGATTCGGCTGGTTCATGATCTAACCTCTCGCCCGCAGCAGGCGCCCCTTCTCGCGCGACCAGTCGCGCTTTTTCTCGGTGTCGCGTTTGTCGTGCAGCTTCTTGCCCTTTGCCAGAGCAAGCTCAAGTTTCAATCGCCCCTGTTCGTTGAAATACATCTTCAACGGAATCAGCGTCATGCCTTCACGCTCAATCGCGCCGATCAGCTTGTTGATCTGGCGCTTGTGGAGAAGCAGCTTCCGCGAGCGGCGCGGTTCGTGATTGAAGCGGTTGGCCTGAAGATATTCGGGGATATTGGCATTCACGAGCCAGATTTCCCCGTTTTTCGAATCCGCATAGGATTCGGCGATCGTGCTTTTGCCGTTGCGCGCCGATTTGACCTCGGTGCCAGTCAACATGACGCCGGCCTCGACCGTCTCTTCAATTGCATAGTTAAAGCGGGCCTTGCGGTTTTCCGCCACGACCTTGATCAGACGCTCCTTCTTCTCAGCCATACCGGATGTCCATTCTGATCAAAGCGCGCGGCGCAAATCTCACGCCTTGGTTTTCAGCAAATCGCGAATTTCGCCAAGAAGCTCCTGATCCTTGGTCGGCGCAGGTTGCGCGGCCGCAGCCGCCTTCTCTTTTTCCATTTTCTGTTTCAGCTGGTTCATCAGGCGAATAACGATAAACAAAACAAACGCGACGATCATGAAGTTCAGCGTGATGGTCAGGAAGCTGCCCCACGCGAGCACCGCTCCCTGCTTCTTGGCATCGGCAAGATTACCTGCTGTCACCGCATGCGACAGGGGCGTGAAGTAATTGGAGAAGTCCAATCCACCGGTAATCGCGCCGATCACCGGCATGATGATGTCACCGACAAGCGAATTGACGATCGCACCGAAGGCTGCACCGATGATGACGCCGACCGCGAGATCGACGACATTCCCCTTCATCGCAAATTCGCGAAATTCCTTCAGCATCTGCAAACCCCTTCCTGTCGTTAGCTAGTTGATCAGCCCCGCGTGAATCATCGCGTTCCGTACGACGACCTTGGTCGGCTCGGTAACCGGCACCAGCGGCAGGCGCAGCGTGTCGGTCATCTTGCCCAGCAAGGACACAGCATATTTGACCGGCGAGGGATTGGATTCAAGGAAGAGGTTAGTGTGAAGCGGCAGAAGCTTATCCTGAATCGCCAGCGCGGCGGTGTAATCGCCCCGCAGGCACGCGTTCTGGAACTCGGCGCATAGCCGCGGAGCAACGTTCGAGGTCACCGAGATGCAGCCATGCCCGCCGTGCGCCATGTAGCCCAACGCGGTCACGTCCTCGCCCGACAACTGGTTGAAATCCTCGCCCATCGCCGCGCGCTGGAGCGAAATGCGCGCCATGTTGGCCGTCGCATCCTTCACACCGGCAATATTCTTCAACTCGTAGAGCCGGGCCATCGTCTCGACCGACATATCGACGATCGAACGGCCGGGAATGTTGTAGATGATGATCGGAATCCCGACCGCGTCGTTGATCGCCTTGTAGTGCTGGTAAAGACCTTCCTGTGTGGGCTTGTTATAATAAGGTGTGACGACCAGAACCGCCGCGGCGCCGACCTTTTCGGCGTGCTGCGCCAGTTCGATGGCCTCCTTGGTCGAGTTCGATCCGGCGCCGGCGATCACCGGAACGCGTCCCTTCGACTCCTGCACCGTCCATTCGACAATTCGCTTGTGTTCGTCGTGAGATACGGTCGGGCTTTCACCGGTAGTCCCAACAGGAACCAGCCCGTGTGTGCCCTCCTCAATCTGCCAATTGACGAACGCACGGAACGAAGCCTCATCGACTGAGCCGTTTTTGAAAGGCGTGACCAAGGCTGTGAAGGATCCGCGGAAATTCGTCTTGGCCACCATCGTCGTTCTCCAACAAAATCAACCCCGCGCGACCCGCGCGGGAGGGGGATAGATACCGGCTCCTGCTCTCCGATGAAAGGGCATGAAGTAGCAGACCGGCGCGGTTTCGAATTATGGCAACGGGCCGTGATTTCGCCGTTCTCCTGATGCACAATAACTTTCCCGAAAGGTTCCTGTTTTACACGTAAATTCAATGCACTAGACCAACGAGTCAAAAGCGCTCGCGTGATTCGAAGGCGGGGATGGCAGTGGCTCCTTTTTCAACAAACGCAGCGTGCCGGACTTTGGTGGCGCTTTCTTTTAGCCTCGGCACCCTCGCCCTGACGGTCCAGCCGACGTTTGCCGTGCCTCTTCCAAAACCACGGCCGATTCCCCATGGCGGCGCGCCAGCTGCTCCCAAGACGGCGAAATCACTCTCCCAGCTCCCGGTCAATCCGAAGCTGCACGGCACAACTGCGACCGTCGCCTCGCTGCCGCCGCAGCCAGCAATCAGACCGGTACCACCTCGCGTGGCGCCTTCCAGAACGCCCTCCGCACCGCTGGCGATTGCCTCCACCCTGTCGACTTCGAAAGCCGATCAGGGCACGCTGGAACAGATTATCCAGCTGGCGCGGGCCAAACGGCAGTCGGACGCCACGCAGCTACAGCCTTCGATCAGCGACCCGCTGGCGCGCAAGCTTTCCGAATGGATCATTCTGCGCAGCGAGGACAATGGCGCCTCCTCAGACCGTTATCTCGCCTTCCTGACCGAAAATCCCAGCTGGCCCAGCCAGACGTTTTTCCGCCGCCGCGGCGAAGCGGCGCTCTGGGATGACCGGCGCGACGACGCCACCGTTCTCGCCTTCTTCGCTAGCGACAAGCCTTTATCGGCCAAGGGCCGATTTGCTCTTGCCCGCGCTCTGCTCAACCGCGGTGATCGCGCGCAGGCCGAACGGCTGGTGCGGGAGGCCTGGCACAACGATTCGTTCTCGCAGGATGTCGAGGAAGCTGCGCTTGCCCAGTTTTCGGCATTTCTGAGCGGCGGAGACTACAAGAGGCGGATGGATACGCTGCTCTACGGGACGGACACGGAAGGCGCATTGCGAGCAGCAAAGCGGCTCGGCGGCGGGTATGTGGCATTGGCCAAGGCGCGCATCGGGCTTAATCGCAAGGCATCAAATGCCAAGGCGTTGCTTGACGCAGTGCCGGCAGAGCTACACGGCGACCCTCTCTATATGCTTAGCAAAATTCAGTACCTGCGCCGCAACGACAAAATCCAGGAAGCCGCACAGTTGATGCTTGCCGCCCCGCGCGACGGCGCCAGATTGATCGATCCGGATGACTGGTGGGTCGAACGCCGTGTGCTCACTCGCTCGTTGCTGGACAAAGGCGACACTCGCCTTGCTTACCGCGTGGCGCGGGATTCCGCCCTGCCGTCGCGCGACATTTACAAGACCGAACAGGAATTCACGGCGGGCTGGATCGCCCTGCGCTTCCTCAACGATCCCAACCTCGCATCCCAACATTTCGCGCGGATCGGCACTGACACTGTGAACCCGACCGCGCTTGCGCGCGCTGGCTATTGGCGCGGCCGCGCAGCCGAGGCAGCAGGCCGCGCGCAAGATGCCCGGACCGACTACCAGCTGGCCGCCGTCCACTCCACAAGTTATTATGGTCAGCTCGCACGGGCCAAACTGCGCCTGCCTCAGCTGGCGCTGAACGGCAAACCCTCATTCTCGCGCGGCAGTGAGCGACTGGAAATCGTACGCGCGGTGGAATTGCTTTACGCCATTGATGAGGAGGATTATGTGATCCCCATCCTCGCGGACATGGGTGAGCGGGCCGACCGTGACGCGCTTGCTGCCCTCTGCGATCTGGCCGAGCGCAACGGCGATCCTCGCGGCATGCTGCTTGCCGGAAAAGCGGCGCTTAATCGCGGCATGCCGTTCGATCATTATGCTTACCCGGTGAATGGCATTCCACCTTACAGCGATATCGGACCATCGGTGGAAAAGGCGATCGTGTTCGCGATCGCACGCCAGGAAAGCGCTTTCAATCCGCTCGTTGTGTCACCCGCAAATGCCTATGGACTGATGCAGGTGACTCCGGACGCCGGCAAATACGTCACCAAAAAATATGGCGCGACCTATGATTTTGCGCGCTTGAAGAACGATCCGTCTTACAACGCCACACTTGGCGCGGCCGAGCTCGGCGGCTTAATCGATGACTATCGCGGCTCCTACATCATGACATTTGCCGGCTACAATGCTGGCCGCGGCAGCGTGCGCAAGTGGATCGCCCAATATGGCGATCCACGCGACTCCAATGTCGATCCGGTTGATTGGGTTGAGCTGATCCCGTTCTCGGAAACACGTAACTACGTTCAACGGGTGATGGAGAATTTACAAGTCTATCGCGCGCGCTTTGGCGGACGGCATGATCTGTTGATTGAAGCTGATCTGCGCCGCGGGAGCGCAACGGAGTAACGTCTATCCGATGACGCATCTTGTTCGGGATGAGTTTTTTCGTTCGGCGGACGGCCTGCGGCTGCGCGCGCGCATCATCGGTGAAGCGTGTCCGGGCCGGCTACCGCTTCTTTGCCTGCCCGGACTGACGCGCACGGCAGAAGATTTCGAAGTCCTCGCCCGGGCTCTTGCCAATGACGATGATGCGCCACGGCGCGTGGTTGCCGTCGATTATCGAGGGCGAGGCCTATCGGACTACGATTCCAACCCGGCCAATTACGCGATACCCATTGAAGCGGCCGACGTTGCGTCGATGGCCGCGGACATCGGGGTTAATCGCACGATCATTCTTGGAACGTCTCGCGGCGGCCTGATCGGCATGGTGCTCGCGGCGACGAGGCCTGATCTTGTGGCCGGCCTGGCGCTCAACGATATCGGACCCGAACTCGATATCGGCGGATTGATAAAGATCAAGAGCTACATCGCCGATCCGCCGCCGCGAGCGACATGGGACGACGCCGCACGAGGACTGAGACAATTGTTCGGCAGCGTCTTTCCCCGTCTAACGGAGGACGACTGGATGGCGTGGACACGCCGGGCATTCCGGGAAGAAAACGGCAGACTTGTTCGCACCTACGATCCCAAGCTCGCATTGTCGTTTCAGGATATCAGCCACGACAACGCTCCGCCGCCGCTATGGGAGCTGTTCGACCAGATGGCCGATATTCCGCTGCTGTCGATCCGCGGTGAGTTGTCGGATCTGCTGTCAGAAGCCTGCGTCGAAGAAATGAAACGCCGCCGTCCCGGCATGAACGTCATGCATGTCGCCGACGAAGGTCACGCGCCTTTGCTGATCGATCCGATCTCCATTGGAACGATCAAGACATTCTGCAGCCGGTGCGACAACGCAGTGAGCACGTGAAAGAAAAATATCCCCGGCAGTTGCCTGCCGGGGATAGCCTGAATCTTCACCCGAAGGCGCCGAAGAACCGGGAGCTGGTGTTGTTAAACGATGCGATCAGAAGTTGCGTTGAACGCGGAAGATTCCGGAGAATGTATCCTCCGATTTGTAGGTGTACGAACCCGCAGCCTTCCCTGCGACCGGAATGAACGAGTTCGAAGTACCCTTGATGCCGGAATCATAGTTGGTCCATGTGACTTCGCCGGTCAAAGCAAGGTTCTTCACCGGCTTCCAAGCCGTATTGAAACCAATCCGAGTGATTTCAAAGTCGGGGTTGCAGGTCACAGGAGCTAGCGCGGCGGTGTTCCGGAAAGAGGTACAATACAGCGAGGTCGCGGTGCCGTTGTAGTCAACGTGCGACCAGCTTCCGAATACGCTGCTGGTCCAGTGTGCATTCCAGTTGTGGTTGAACGCACCGTTCAAACCCCAGCCTCTCGTCAACTGAAGAGCCCCGCCCGTTGCATAGGAGGCGTCGGAAATCGTTGCGACGGCCAAATCGGTCGCACCAAAGAACGCGACGTTTGTCGGTGACGCTCCGGATTGACCGAGCAGATAACGCAGCGCGCCTTCGGTGTAGGTGCCGGTGATCTTGAAATCGTCGCCCGGCCCTGTTGGCAGGTTCTTGATTTGCAAGGCGCCGCTGACCGCGAACCCCCACTTGTCGTCGGGATGACCAAGCGACTCGGCGTTGCCTGCCGAGCCATAATATACCGCGTTGACTTCATGCGCGGCCGCCGAAAACTGCAGCAAGCCCCAAGCCTGATCGACCTTGATGTTGCCGACGACGTCCGGGACATTTGATCCGCCGTAGAAGCCGTTATTGCCAGGCGTGGTGATCGGCGCGGCGCCATTGGTGCCGGTGGGGCTAATGCCAGTCGCATAGTTCAGGACTTGCGTGCGGTTCGCCTGCTCCTGTGCGTCGACGCCGAGGCTGGCCGACACACCATTGCCGAACTCCCAAGTGTACTGGGCATTATTCACCCCAGAAACAAAGTCCGGCCCGCCGAGTAAGCCCGTGGTGATGTTGCCGGGAGAGCCGTTCCATGGGAACGCGTAAGCCGAGGCTGAGCGGCCGAAAGTAAATCCGGCAAACTGAACAAACGCGGCGTCAACGCGAAGACCGCCATTGGCCTGGGTATCGGTGCCTTGGGTAAATTGGGGATCGAACGACGCGAAAGTACGAACCACGCCATATTCGGTTGCGGTGCGGGTATCGATGTTCACGAGGACGCGGGCGCGGCTGACGTAGTCGTTGGTCAAGCGGTTCTGAAGGCCGCCGGCACCATTGATATAAGCAACTTCCGAAGCGGTTCCGTTGACGGTCACTTCAGCGCGCAGATAACCGCCGATGCGGATGCAGGTGTCGGTGCCCGGAATGTAATAAAAACCTGCACCGTACAGAGAGCAGACCTTCACGTATTCGACAGCCTTGGCCTTGACCGGTAGATCAGCCGCCTGTGCGCCAACGACCGCTGCAAGAGTCGCCGCCGAGCCGAGAGCGAGTTTCCGCATCATCTTGTTCATTCGTACCTCCCCTAAGAATCCCAAATGCTTGGGACAACGAGATCATCGTAAGCACGCGGAGGTTCGTTACGGCGTAAGTGACACAAAATTCCAGATATGAACGCAAAAAAGAACAACTGATGCAACATGATCACAGATGTGGGCCCACATCTCGATCAAACATAACCTGCTTACATTACCGCAGTTGCATAGAACAAATCTTCAACTCAATGAGAAACAGTCCCCGGCAGTTGCCTGCCGGGGACTGTTGATCCGATCACCCGAAGGTGCCGAGATCAGAAGTTGCGCTGAACGCGGAACACGCCGGAGAACACGTCTTCGGACTTGTAGGTGTAAGCACCAACCGCCTTGCCGCTGCCGGGAGCAAGAGCAGCCGTCGAGGTGCCCTTGATGCCGGAGTCGTAGTTGTTCCAGGTGACTTCGCCGATCAGAGCGAGGTTCTTCACCGGCTTCCAGGTGGTGTTGAAACCAACCTGAGTGATGGTGAAGTTCGGGTTACAGGTCACAGGAGCCAGTGCCGCACCATTCGCACCGGACTTGAATGCCGCGCAATACAGCGACGTTGCGGCACCGTTGTACTCGACCTGCGACCAGCTTCCGAACACGCTGCTGGTCCAATGGGCGTCCCAGTTGTGGTTGAAGCCGCCGTTCACGCCCCAGCCCTTCGTCAGCTGAAGGCTCGAACCTGCGACACCCGAGTAGCTGGCATCAGAGATCGTTGCGACAGCCAGATCGGTCGCGCCGAAGAGCGCGATGTTCTGCGGTGTTGCGCCGGACTGACCGAGCAGATAGCGCAGCGCGCCCTCGGTGTAGGTACCGGTGATTTTGATGTCGTCGCCGGGTCCGGTCGGAAGGTTCTTCAGCTGCAGAGCGCCGCTGACCGCGAAGCCCCACTTGTCGTCCGGATGACCGAACGATTCGGCGCTGCCGGCGGCGCCGTTGTACACCGCGTTGACCTGGTGAGCCGCAGCAGAGAACTGCAGCAAGCCCCAGGCCTGATCGACCTTGAGATTACCGACGATGTCAGGAATATTCGAGCCACCGTAGAAGCCGTTGGCGCCCGGAGTGGTGATCGGCGGCGTGCCGTTGGTGCCGGTGGCGGTGATGCCAGCAGCGTAGTTCACGATCTGCGTGCGGTTCGCCTGCTCCTGAGCATCGACACCGAGGCTGGCAGATACGCCGTTACCGAACTGCCAGGTGTACTGGATGTTGTTCACACCCGCATCGTAGTTCGGACCACCGAACAGACCCGAGTTGATGTTGGCCGGAGCACCGTTCCATGGGAACGCGTAAGCCGAAGCCGAACGGCCGAAGGTGAAGCCGGCGAACTGCACAAATGCAGCTTCGACGCGAAGACCACCGTTGGCCTGCGTGTCCGTGCCCTGGCTGAACTGCGGACCGAACGCAGCGAAGGTACGAACCACGCCATATTCAGTTGCGGTGCGCGTATCGACGTTGAGCAGAATACGGCTACGGCTCAGATAGTTGTTGGTCGTGCGGTTCTGAAGACCGCCAACGCCGTTGATATAGCCGATGTCGGTAAATCCACCGTTGATGTTAACTTCGGCGCGTACATAGCCACCGATGCGGATACAGGTATCGGTGCCCGGGATATAATAGAAACCAGCGCCATACAGAGAGCAAACCTTCACGTACTCGACCGCTTTGGCCTTGACGGGAAGATCGGCCGCCTGAGCGCCACTGATCGCAGCAAGGGCAGCTGCCGATCCGAGGACAAGGCTCTTAATCTTGCTCATAAAACCTCCAAGTTGATTAGTAGGGAAGGTTCCGGCCGGCTGGTGCTATGAACACCTGACGTTTGGTCCCCTTGATCCCCGTGAACCGCCTGATCGCTCCGCGCTTTCGGACACTCCCGCACAAACGCGAGCGACTTAAGCGAAACTGTCAAACGGGACGACCTCGGGATGCCCCCTCCGTCGCACACGGAGAATTGCTCATGGGCGGCGCACACGCAACAAAGGACCGCCACAATCACCGCGCGTTTGGGACGTTTCCAACCAACTGTTGCACAAAGAACACTCACACAACTGTCACGCATGTCAGCATGCCATTGAAAATATTGGAATTTTCTAGTTTATGAATTTTGTTTGTCATTGCGTTGCAACTAAGCAGGCGGACTAAAGCCAGGAAACCGGCCACCGAAACCCGCTTCCGACGAATCAAAGCCCCTCATATCCCACTCATATGAAGTGTCGACGAGAAGCGCTCCTTGGAGCATCGGGAATAAACTCTGCGGCTGCTCCGAAGCAGAAACGGAGCCACCCACAGCCTTCCATCAAGGCCGTCTTGCAGCCCCATGTTTCGTCAGGCATACGGTGGCTGGCGCGGTCAGCAAAACCGGACACCCGGTTTTGCATCCGACCTCGCACTAAGCTATTGAAATTCAGCGCATGATCTTTCGCCGAACTGCTCATCCTTCGGCAGGCTCATGCGCTACGGAGACGTGGCCGAGCGGCTGAAGGCACTCGTTTGCTAAATGAGCATACCTTGAAAAGGGTATCGAGGGTTCGAATC
>JAIENY010000048.1 GCA_019750915.1 Xanthobacteraceae bacterium | reverse complement strand
GTCGGAGTGGCAGGATTTGAACCTGCGACCCCTGCGTCCCGAACGCAGTGCTCTACCGGGCTGAGCCACACTCCGACGTAAGGGCGGTCTTATAGCGGCCCAACCCGCCGACCGCAAGAAGCTCCGGAACACTTTGACGACCCATCGGCAAGCGCTCATAAAGGTCCCTATGAGCCTTGTTACGACAACAAAAATCGTCTCCGCCGCCACCGGTGCCGAAGCCGCAGCACGTTGCCTGGCGGACGGCGGTCTGGTGGCGTTTCCTACCGAGACCGTGTACGGCCTCGGGGCCGACGGGACGAACGGGACGGCTATTGCCCGGCTTTACGAGGCCAAGGGGCGTCCCTCCTTTAATCCGCTGATCGCCCACGTCCCATCCCTTAAAGTCGCCGAGCAATTCGCAAAGTTTAGCGAAACCAGCCTGAAGCTGGCGCGGGCATTCTGGCCGGGACCTCTCACACTGGTTTTGCCGAAAATAGTTGATTGCGCGATCGCAGACCTCGCCACAGCAGGCCTCGATACCGTCGCCATTCGTGTCCCTTTACATCCTGTGGCGCGGGAGATTCTGGAACGGCTCGGAAAACCTGTTGTTGCGCCTTCGGCGAACCGCTCCGGTCATGTTTCCCCCACGACAGCCGAACATGTCCGCGACGATCTCGCCGGCCGGATCGACCTGATCGTTGATGGCGGAGCGGTCGCGGTCGGGGTGGAATCGACCATCGTCGCCTGTGACGGCCAACCGATGCTATTGCGGCCGGGCGGAATTGCCCGCTCCGAGATTGAGGACGTTCTCGGAATCAAATTGAACGATGCAACGAAGGCGACACATGGCGCAACTGATGCGCCCCTCGCGCCGGGCATGCTCGAATCTCACTACGCTCCCAGGGCGCTGGTCCGTTTAAACGCCAAGCATCTGGAAGACGGCGAGGTTTTGCTGGCGTTCGGACAGCCGCTCGCAGACGCCGACCCTTCACGCCTGCTGAACCTGTCGCCAACCGCTAACCTGATCGAAGCAGCGGCAAACCTGTTCGGCCATCTGCGAACGCTCGATCGTCGCAACGCCCGCACCATTGCGGTGATGCCGATTCCGAATCGTGGGCTTGGCGAGGCAATCAACGATCGTCTGCGGCGTGCAGCGGCAGACAGACCCTGAGGCATTCCGATGAATGTGGCACAGACAGTCCTGACACCTGATGTTGCGGAGCGTTTTCGCGTTATTGTCGGTGACAAACATGCGATCACAAGCGAGCAGGACAAGGCGCCGTTTCTTGTCGAAGAGCGGGGATTATACCGTGGCCACTCCCCGCTGGTCCTGCAGCCCGGCTCGACCGCGGAGGTCGCGGCAATCTGCAAGCTCGCGAGTGAAACACGGACCGCGATCGTGCCGCAGGGGGGCAACACCGGCCTCGTCGGCGGGCAGGTTCCTCATCATGGCGAAATCGTGTTGTCGTTGCGAAGACTGGATAAGATTCGCGAATTGGACACCCAGTCCAGCACCATCACCTGCGAAGCGGGAGTGATCCTCTCGAACGTGCACGCACGGGCTGCCGAGGCTGACCGCATCTTTCCGCTTTGGCTTGGATCAGAAGGCAGTTGCACCATCGGGGGCAACCTCTCGACCAACGCCGGCGGCATCGCGGCATTGTCCTATGGCGTCGCGCGCGATCTCGTCGTCGGGCTTGAAGTTGTGATGGCTGACGGCCGAACCATGCATGGACTATCAAAGCTGAAGAAGGACAATACCGGTTACGACCTTCGCAACCTCTTCATCGGCGCGGAGGGAACGCTTGGCATCATCACCGCAGCTTCTCTCAAGCTCTTTCCCAAGCCACGAAGCATGGAGACAGCCTTCGTCGCCCTCGCCTCGCCTCAAGCTGCGTTGGCGCTGCTGGAGCTTTCGCGCGCGCGCGCAGCGTCAGGCTTGACGAGCTTTGAACTCATCGCACGCATCGCGATCGAATTCTCGATCAAGCACGGGCCGTCGCTGCGCGAACCGATCGACAGACCATACCCCTGGTATGTCCTGATGGAAGTTTCATCGTCACGCGAAGATGCGCGAGATATCATCGAAGCGATTTTGTCGAAGGCGTTGGAAGACGGCATCATCGACGACGCGGTGATCGCCGCCAATCTCGATCAGCGTCAGGCGTTCTGGGCCCTGCGTGAGGTCATCTCCCCGGCGCAAAAGCCGGAAGGCGGCTCCATCAAGCACGATATCTCCGTGCCGATCGCGGCCGTCCCCCGATTCATCGAAGAAGCCGACGCGGCGGTCGCAAAACTCATTCCCGGCGCGCGCCCGGTCGCATTCGGGCATCTCGGTGACGGCAACATCCACTACAATGTGAGTCAGCCGATCGACGCTGACAAGGCAGCCTATCTCGCGCGCTGGCGCGACATGAATGATGTCGTGCATGCGCTCGTCAGCAAGCATGGCGGCTCGATATCGGCCGAACACGGCATCGGCGTGCTCAAGCGCGATGAACTCTCTCACGTGAAGGATCCGGTCTCGCTCGATCTGATGCGTACCATCAAGCAAGCGTTCGATCCGCTGAACATTCTGAACCCGGGGAAAGTTCTTTAGAACAGCGACCCCTGAGTGTCGTCTTGTCGGGTTTGGCTTTTCGAACGACGGGACGGGGCAGCCTTCTCGCCGGATGGACCATCCATAACAGCCGGTGCCGGCTCGGGCTCGACCGGCAAGATCAGCGCAGCGTCGTCGTTGGCGACGCGGTTCACCTCCGAGGAAACAGGATGCCACGCCAGAAAATCGCGCGGCGGAGCTTTCAGCAGCTGAGCAGCCTCCTCGGCATGCATCACATTCGCATCGAGCCATTGTCCATGATCGGCTGGCGCTATGACCACAGGCACGCGCGCGTGCAAATGTGCCGTCTCGTCATTGGCGGGCGCGGTTACGATGGCGACCGTGTCAAGTTCCTCGCCGTTTGGACCAACCCAGGTTTCGTGCAACCCCGCGAATCCCATCGGGCCACCGTCGCGGGGATAGATGAAATAAGGTTGCTTGCGGGCGCCATCGGTCTGCCACTCGTAATAACCGTCCGCCGGAACCAGACAGCGGCGGCGCTTGATCGCGGTCTTGAACGCCGGCTTGTCCAGAACCGTCTCGGCACGCGCATTGATAACCAATGAGAACGCTTTCGGGTTCTTGACCCATGACGGCAGCAACCCCCAGCGCATCAGCTGGAAATGGCGACTGCCGTGCTCGAACGTCACCACGGACACGGGCTGCGTGGGCGCAATGTTATGGCGCGGCGGAAAGTTGGGTTGCTCCAGATAGGAGAACGCCCTGCGAACAGCCTCGGGAACCGAATTCAAAACAAAACGGCCACACATGACGATCCTACCTCTAACCGGATACCGATCCTTAACGGCCGCATCCTATGGTGGCGACCTTCGATACTCACCACAGACAGATGACCGCGCTCGCCCCTTCAGCCCAAACCGCAGATCTCGACACCGCCCTGCAGGCAGAGCGTACCCGGCTGCTCAAAGAGGCGAATATCAACCCGAAAACCGGGCTTGCCACCGACTACCTGAACCATTTCAACGAAGCCATCATGCTCCTAGAAATGATCCCCGATATGCCCGAGTGCGCGGAGGATTTTCTCAGCTGGCAGCCCAAAACGTATCGCGAACACTTTGAAGATTCCAACCTCAAGGCGAAGGATTTGATGATTCAGGCCTATGAGGAAGCCGATACGGCGCTGCGGTCCGAATTCGACCGTGTTGTGCGCTCGATGCGCGATATATTGCTCGCCGTCAGCGAGGGCATGCGCAGCACCAAACAGGATTGCACCCGCATCAAGCTGGCGGCGGAAACCATCGGGTGGATCGCGCCTCTGCTGGCCATGGCGGCCGCACTGATCCATGGCGGTCCGGACAGTTCCGATATCGACAGCATCATGGAAGCCTGAGCACGTGTCATCCGTTTCCAAGCCGCTACAGGTTGCAGTCAGCGCCGGCATTTTCAAAGACGGCAAGATCCTCCTCGTGCGCCGCAACCGTGACCCGGCACGCGGCGTCTACACCTTTCCCGGCGGCCGTGTGGAATTCGGCGAGGCCTTGACCGAGGCGTTGGTGCGCGAGGTGATGGAAGAAACCGGGCTTACCATCGAAGTCGTAGGGCTTGCCGGCTATCGTGAAGCCCTGCCGCCCAAGACCGGCGGCGGTCACTACGTCATTCTGCCGTTTGCGGCCCGGTGGGTGTCTGGCGAAGTCTGCCTCAACGACGAACTGGACGATGCCAAATGGCTGGTCCCGGGTCAGATCGGCAATCTGCCGACCACCGAAGGGCTGAAACAGGTAATCGCTTCCGTGGCGCGGATTTTAGAGGCTCAAGGCACCTGAGCTGTCTTGCCTCGGCCGCTCCAGCAGGGTTATCACGACGGCAATGCTGAAACGTCTCCTCGCCCCACTTCTGGTTTGCGCCCTGCTTTCGCCGCTTGCGGCGCGTGCCGAGGATGCAGCAGCCCCATTCGATCCGGATATGCAACGACTCGCAGAAATTCTCGGAGCCCTTCACTATCTGCGGGGCATTTGCGGGACCAGCGAGGGCCAGAAATGGCGCAGCGAGATGCAGGCCCTGATCGATGCGGAAACGCCCTCAGGCGACCGCCGCAGCCGCATGATCGCGAGCTTCAATCGTGGCTATAACGGCTTCCAGCAGACCTACCGAACCTGCACGCCGGCGGCAAATCTCGTGATAAAACGATACCTTGCAGAAGGTGCGGACATTTCCCGCAACCTGACCTCGCGCTACGCCAACTGAATTATCAACAATCGACCCCTGCGCGTTAACCCTTTCGCAAGAACTGGCTAGGCCCGCGCGCCCTGCGTGTTAAAGCTCGGGTCTACCGCGCATCGTCTTGGCCGCGCCTCGTTATTCGGGTTTTCTTTTTTCATGCAGCATCCGCCGTTTGCACCTTCCCGCGCCTCTCGTCCCGACCAGGAGCAGAAGCAGGCTGCACTAAGCTATCTCAACGAGGCATGGGCCGAGGCCTTGCATGATGGCATCGATGGCGATTGCCTGGCGCAGGCCAGCCTGTTCGCCGCGTTCAACGAATTGGTGAATACTTACGGCGAAGAAGCTGTTGCCACTTTCGTCGAAGGTTTGCCCTCACGTATCCGCTCCGGCGAGTTTTCCGTCATTACCCTCAAGCAGTAGCCCTCGGCCGACTGATTAAGAGCCGCCGGCTGCCTCCGCTTTGGCGTAACCGGCAATGAGTTGTTCTGCGCGTTGTTGAGATGGAACAGCGATCTTCTCATAAACAGCATCATAGACTTTATAAAGATGCGCCTTCGGCCGGTACTCTTCGCTGCCGAAGAAAGCAAGAATCTCTCTCCTCTTCCGCTTGAATCTTTCTGACAACGGCAACTTCAATTCAGCGCCGAACGGCCAGGGCGTCTGGTTTCTATGCAGCCGGTATAACTCCCGGAACGGATTCAAAGCCGACTTCCAGGGCCGCTCGTTATTCGTGTGATGCACCACGCGAATATCGGAAATATCGATTTGATCGACATCATCCAGATTGAAGAAATTCCACTTTTTGTCGAGGATTTTGACGCGTCCCCGCAGGACGACATTGATCGCCGACTGGTCCATGTAGGGCAGCTTGTCCGGATTTTTCCTTGCGAAGGACAAGACTTTTTGGGCGATGCCTTCTTTCCGCCATCGCGACAGATCCATCACCATCATGCCGGAATTGAAGTAAGCTCCCTTATAATCAATTC
The DNA here is from genome assembly GCA_019750915.1 of Xanthobacteraceae bacterium. Classification (GTDB taxonomy): domain Bacteria; phylum Pseudomonadota; class Alphaproteobacteria; order Rhizobiales; family Xanthobacteraceae; genus Afipia. The sequence continues at coordinate 34,299 of JAIENY010000048.1, read as the reverse complement.
CCTGAATTCTCGTTTCGTTATCGATTGTCATTTGAATGCTGTCCAGACAAACGGCGGCGGGTCTTGATTTCAGATCTGTCTCGAACAGATCCGTCAGACCTCCCGTCACGGTCATGTCGCAATCCATGTAAATCGCGCGCGTCAGATGCGGCAGCAATTCTGGAATAAAAATACGGCCAAACGCATAACGCTTGCGATAATTGGGAAGAGCGTTTGCGATCTGCTCTCCAGCGGAGACGATCGAGAGCTTTATGTGACGAGCCTGCGCATAAGCGGCCAAGGCATTCAGGTTGCCGGGAGAAATGCCGGTATCGAGCAGATAGAAATTTGCGCCTGGATTATAAAGCCAGGCGGAATGCAGGAAGCCGCAGAAATGCTCGAAATAGCCGTCGTCCGTCGACGACACGATGTGCATGCCGGCAATTGTCAAAAACTGATCTCCGATAAAGCCAGACCGAGCGGGGGATTCATCCCGGCCAACGGCTTGGGCCGACGCAAATTCAAGGAAGCCATGCAGGATTTCCGTCGCAACGTTTGACAGCCGCAATTGCAACTGACAAACTATTTGGCATTTTAGAGTTTTCAGCAGTGCATTTGAATAATCGAGTTCTTATTACAGGCGGATCCGGATTCATCGGCTCGCATCTGTGCGAACGTCTTCTCGGTGAAGGCAATGAGGTCCTTTGCGTCGACAACTTCTATACCGGCGCGCGGCACAACATCGAACATCTGCTGACGCACAAGCATTTCGACTTGCTCCGGCACGACATCACCTATCCGCTGTCCGTCGAGGTCGACGAGATTTATAATCTCGCATGTCCTGCATCGCCGATCCACTACCAACTGGACCCCGTGCAAACGACCAAGACCTGCGTGCTTGGCGCGATCAACATGCTGGGGCTCGCCAACCGCCTGAAAGCCAGAATCCTTCAGGCATCGACATCGGAAGTCTACGGCGATCCGACCATGCACCCTCAGACCGAGGGATACTGGGGCAACGTCAATCCGATTGGACCGCGCTCGTGCTATGATGAGGGCAAGCGCTGCGCGGAGACGCTGTTCTTCGATTACTGGCGCCAGCACAAAACAAAAATCCGCGTCGCCCGCATCTTCAACACCTACGGCCCGCGGATGCACCCGAATGACGGCCGGGTGGTTTCGAACTTCGTGGTTCAGGCGCTCCAAAACAACGACATCACCCTTTACGGCGACGGCAGACAAACCCGATCGTTTTGCTACGTCACCGATCTGGTGGACGCGCTGATCCGGATGATGAAGGCCGACGACACCGTGACAGGCCCGATCAACTTCGGCAACCCGAACGAAGTGAGTGTTCATGCGCTCGCCGAGACAATCATTGATATGACCGGCTCGAAATCGCGCGTCGTTTGTCTGCCGTTGCCGAAGGATGATCCGAAGCGGCGGCAACCGGACATCACATCCGCCAAAAGCAAACTGGACTGGCTGCCCGCCACAAACCTTCGTGACGGGTTGGCTGAAACGATTGCCTATTTCCGCTGGTTTCTTAAAAACTAAATCGCTGGCGCGAACAGACTACGGCTTCAGTGTCTCCATGAAGCGCACCGGTTCGCCGCTTGACGGCGCTGTCAGTTCGCCCTGCCACATCACCTTGCGGCCGCGCACGAAGGTTCCGACCGGCCATCCCGTCACCGTCACTCCGTCATAAGGCGTCCAGCCCGCGCGTGACGCGACCCATTTGTTGGTGATGGTTTCCGTGCGCTTCATGTCGACGATGGTGAAGTCCGCATCGTAGCCCGCCGCAATGCGCCCCTTGCAGGCGATGTTGAAAATACGTGCTGGTCCCGCGCTCGCCAGATCGACGAAGCGCGCCAGCGACAGCCGCCCGGCGTTGACGTGATCGAGCATGATCGGCACCAGCGTCTGCACGCCGGTCATGCCGGAGGGCGCTGCCGGATAGGTCTTGGCTTTTTCCTCAAGCGTGTGCGGCGCGTGGTCGGAGCCCAGCACGTCGACGATGCCCTGCGAGATGCCGTGCCAGATGCCCGCGCGATGGCTCGCGTCGCGCACCGGCGGATTCATCTGCACCAGCGTGCCGAGACGTTTGTAATCCTGCGGGCCCGCGAGCGTGAGATGGTGCGGCGTCGCCTCGCAAGTGGCGACATCCTTATGGTCGCGCAGATACTCTATCTCGTCCTTGGTCGAGATATGCAGGATGTGAATCCGCTTGCCGTATTCGCGCGCGATGTTGACCAGCCGCTTGGTCGCCATCAGCGCGGCGACCTCGTCCCGCCAGACCGGATGCGAGCTGGCGTCGCCCTCCACACGCAGACCCTTGCGTTCGTTGAGACGGTATTCGTCCTCGGCATGGAACGCGGCGCGGCGGCGAATAACGGCAAGAATTTTGCGCAGCCCGTCATCGTCTTCGACCAGCAGGCTGCCCGTGGACGATCCGATGAAAACCTTCACACCCGCACAGCCCGGCGCGCGCTCAAGCTCCGGTAAATCCTGAAAGTTCTCGCGCGTACCGCCGATGAAGAACGCGAAGTCGCAATGCATCCGGTGATGTCCGGCCTTGACCTTGGCCGTGAACGTCTCCTCGGTGATCGTCAGCGGGTTGGTGTTCGGCATTTCGAACACGCCGGTCACGCCGCCCATCACCGCGCTGCGCGAGCCTGTCTCGAGATCTTCCTTATGCGTCAGCCCCGGTTCGCGAAAATGGACTTGCGTGTCGATCACGCCGGGCAGGATGTGCAGTCCTTTGCAATCGACAACCTCCGCCGCGCTGGCCGTATCGGGAACGTCGAGCGCAGCAATCCTGCCGCCCGAAATACCGATATTACGAAGGCCCTCACCATCCTGATTGACGACGGTGCCGGATTTGAGAATGAGGTCGAAAGTCTGAACCATGTTTGAGAACATCACCATTTTGGAAACCGGGCCCGCCCTGGGCCCTTGTTGCCCGCACCATACAGCCTTACTTTTCACTACGAAATCGCCGGAAAGATGATTCCCGCGGATAAGTCCCCTCAGAAAAAGTCCCTCATGAAAGCTGCTTTTCTCCCAGATCGGGGTGTGATCAAGGTCAGTGGCGACGATGCCCGCAATTTCCTCAATGGACTGCTCACCACCGATGTCGAGCGCGTCCAGCCCGGAATCGGCCGGTTCGGCGCGCTTCTCACCCCGCAAGGGAAAATCATTGTGGATTTCCTCATCACGGAAATCCCCGCCGGCCATGGTGGCGGCTTCCTGCTGGACTGTCCGAAGGAACTCGCCAAGCCGCTGGCGGACCGGCTGTCGATCTACAAGCTCCGCGCCAAGGTGGTGATTGAGAATCTGGGCGGAGAACTCGGCGTGCTCGCGCTGTGGGGCGGCGAACCGGCGATGAAGATGGACCTGATGTTCGCCGACCCTCGCTCCGAACAGATGGGCTGGCGGTTGCTGGTGCCCGCGGAACTCGCATCGAAGGCCGCAATCGCTTCAAACGCCGAATTGACCGACGAACCGGCGTACGAGTCGCATCGGATTGCGCTTGGAATCCCGCGCGGCGGACCGGATTTCATCTATAGCGATGCTTTTCCGCACGATGCCAATATGGATCGTCTGCACGGTGTCGATTTCGAGAAAGGCTGCTATGTCGGTCAAGAGGTCGTATCGCGCATGCAGCATCGCGGCACTGCGCGCACGCGCGTCGTTCGCGTCCACAACGCTGACAATGTTGCGTCGGGCGCTTCGATTTCGGCAGCTGACAAATCGATCGGCACGATGGGCTCGTCGGTGAATGGCGAAGGTCTTGCGCTGGTCCGTATCGACCGCGCCGCCGATGCGCTCGAAGCGCAACTGCCTTTCCTCGCCGACGGTCATCCGATCTCTTTTATCGACCCCGGTGAGATACAGCCGCCGAAGAAAGCTTCGGTATGAACCCCGCCGCCGCCAAACGGGTCCCGAGCAAACAACCGATCCGCTGCCCATGGCCGGGCGACGACCCCCTTTATGTCGCCTATCACGACGAGGAATGGGGCGTCCCGGAATATGACGACCGCGCGCTGTTCGAAAAACTGATCCTTGATGGATTTCAGGCCGGATTGTCGTGGATCACCATCCTGCGCAAGCGCGACAATTTCCGAAAGGCGTTCGACAATTTCGATCCAAAAAAAATCGCACGCTACAACGACAGGAAAATCGCCGCGCTGATGAACGACGCAGGCATCGTTCGCAACCGCGCCAAGATCGAGGGCGCGGTGAGAAGCGCGCAGGCCTATCTGGCGATCATGGAGGAAGGCCCGGGCTTTTCCAAATTGCTGTGGAGTTTTGTCGGCGGCCAGCCCAAGATTAATCAATTCAAGGGTCGAGGCGACCTTCCCGCCGCAACGCCTGAGTCCATCGCAATGTCGAAGGAGTTGGCGAAGCGCGGATTCAAGTTCGTCGGCCCCACGATCGTATATGCCTTCATGCAAGCAACCGGCATGGTCAACGACCATCTCGTGACCTGCCATTGCCACAAGGCCCTCGCAAAACCGAAACGCACCGCCAAGGCAAAATGACCGCGAATAAAGTCAAAGCCGCGCCGACGGTTAAACCTGCCGCCCGTGCCTGGCAGCGCATGCTGTCCGGCCGCCGGCTTGACCTGCTGGATCCGTCTCCGCTGGATGTCGAGATCGAGGACATCGCCCACGGCCTCGCTCGTGTCGCGCGATGGAACGGCCAGACCCATGGCGCTCACATCTTCTCCGTGGCGCAGCACACATTGCTTGTCGAGGAAGTGCTGCGGACGCAGTCGCCGCGGATTGATCACCGCATCCGCCTCGCCGCGATGTTGCATGACGCTCCCGAATACGTGATCGGTGACATGATCTCGCCCTTCAAGGCTGTGATCGGCGGCGCCTACAAAGCCGTGGAAAAGCGGCTGCTCGCTGCGATCCACATCCGCTTCGGCCTGCCGCCTGTGTTGCCGCATGAGATCGAGGCGCAGATCAAAGCTGCCGATATGGGCGCAGCGTATCTCGAAGCCACGCGGCTGGCGGGCTTTGCAGACGCGGAGGCCAGGCGCCTGTTCGGCCGCGACCCGAAACTTGGTCTGGCCATGGTGCAGGATTATCTGACGCCGTGGTCGGCCACCAAGGCGGAAAAACAGTTCCTTGCGCGATGCAAATCTCTCCTCAAATAAGCTATTGGCAGCGCTTTGAGGCTCAGGCGCATTGCCGTATAGAAGGCGCAACTAAAGGCGACCCATGATCCACGTCTGTTCACTTGCCGATTTGCACTCCACAGTAGCCTCCACCGGAGCAAGCCATGTCCTGACAGTGATGGGCAAGGTCGAGAAAGCAGTGCGGCCAACATCCGTCCTCGAAGCTAATCACATGCGCATCTCGATGGATGACATTACCGAGATCGCTGAAGGCTTCACGGCACCATCGACGGGGCATGTCGAGGATGCACTTGCCTTTATCCGAGGCTGGGACCGCAAGGCTCCGCTGGTGATCCATTGCTTCGCCGGCATTAGCCGTTCCACCGCGACGGCCTTCATGGGGGCGTGCGCGCTCAATCCCGGCCGCTCGGAAAACGAGATCGCGCTGCGCATGCGCGACGCATCGCCAAGCGCCAGCCCGAACCGGCTGATCGTCAGCCTTGCCGACAATCTTCTCGGCCGTGAGGGCCGCATGATTGGCGCGCTGGATCAGATGGGACCGCCAAGCATGGTGCTGGAGGGCCGCCCCTTCCGTATTGACCTCGAATGACGGTGATGAGCGAGAAACTCCTCACACCCATTGAGATTGGACTGACAGCGGCAATCGTTTCGATCAATGGAAATGAGCCGCTGATCCTCACTGCTCCCGGCGCGAACGATGAACTCACCGGGCTTCCATTTGGCCCGTTCGACGCCGTGTCGCACCGTACCTTCGAGATCGGACTGCGGGCGTGGGTGGAAGAACAAACCGGACTTCAACTCGGCTATGCCGAGCAACTTTACACCTTTGGCGATCGTGGCCGCCATACCTCGCCCGGCGATACCGGCGTGCATGTGGCCTCGATCGGCTATTTGGCGCTGACGCGCATTGCCGACACCGCGTCGGAGCCCAACGTCGCCGGTGCATCGTTTGAACCGTGGTATCGCTTTTTCCCTTGGGAAGACTGGCGCAAGGACAAGCCTGCGCTGATCGACAGGGATATCATCCCGGCGTTGAACACATGGGCCGCGAAATCCGATGCGCTGAATCTGAGCCGTGCCTTGAGCAGAGCCGACCGGGTGCGTCTCTACTTTGGCAGCGACGAAGGCGCGCATTGGGATGAGGAACGCGTGCTCGACCGCTATGAGCTCCTCTACGAAGCAGGTCTTGTCGAGGAAGCTCGACGCGACGGACGCCCCGCGGCGCTGGCGCGGCGATCGCTGCCAAATCTTGGCGCAGCGATGCGCTTCGATCACCGCCGCATTCTGGCGACCGCAATCGCGCGGCTGCGCGCCAAACTGAAATATCGTCCCGTCGTATTCGAACTGCTGCCCGCGGAATTTACGCTGACTGACCTGCAGCGCACCGTGGAGGCGATTTCAGGACGCCATCTGCACAAGCAGAATTTCAGGCGGCTGGTTGAATCCGGTGCCCTGGTGGAGCCGACCGGGGAGATGTCGACACAAACTGGCGGGCGGCCTGCGGCGCTGTTTCGTTTTCGCCGTGAGGTCTTGCAGGAGCGGCCTGCGCCAGGGTTGCGTGTCCGCGGGCGCAGATCCTGAAAGATCAGTCCTGAGACTTGCGCAGTTCGGCCACCGGCTCTGAGCGGACCGTTGCTTCCGCCGGCTTGTCGGACACCTTTGCCTGCTGCTCGGGCGCGTGCAGCGAGCGCGGTTTGCGGATCAGCCGGGTCAGATAGGTATGGGCCCTGCCTTCGCGGTGAAAATCGCAGTAGGCAAAGCCCAGCCCGGACACCGCGCCGCGGAATGAGACTTCGTCGTACTTGTTCAGATTGAAGCAGGGCTCGAACGGCAATCCCCGCACCGAGGCGCAGATCGAATCGCCGCGAACCTGGAGCGTGTTGGACGGCAGCCGCATGTGGCGGACCGGACCGCTGCCGCTGAACTGCACCGAGCCGGTCGCAGAGCCGTCCTCGAAAATGCGACCGGCACCCTTGGTGCCATCGAAACAGGTGAAGGAGAACGTCTTGTTGGCAACGAAACGACGGGCTTCCGTCGCGCCCATCTGCTCGGCAAACGCAGGTGCAACGACCGAACCGGCGAGTACCACCCCAATAGCCAACCGCGCGAACATGCAGCCACTCCAACTCAACAGATCAGGGACAGGGCCGAGAAGGCCATCTTAAATCCCTGATTACCATAACAACCATGGCAACAATGGAGCACTATGGTTTGTAAAGTCTGAACGAGGGTCAAATGACCTTGACCACCACCCGGCCCCGGATTTTGCCCGCGACAATCTCCGCCCCGGCGTCAATCACCGCATCCAGAGGAATTTCCCTAGTCATTTCAGTGATTTTTGCCTTGTCGAGATCGATTGCGAGACGCGCCCAGGCTTTCTCGCGTAGCGGCACGGGGCACATCACCGAATCGATGCCCAAAAGGCACACCCCCCGTAAAATAAATGGAGCGACCGAGGACGGCAGGTCCATCCCACCCGCATTACCGCAGGCGGCGATCGCGCCGTGGCGTCTGGTCATCGACAGCGCATTCGCCAATGTCGTCGAGCCGACCGTATCCACGCCCGCCGCCCAGCGTTCCTTGGCAAGCGGCTTGGCAGTGCTCGACAATTCGCTGCGGTCGATGATCTCCGCGGCCCCAAGATCTTTCAGATAGCTGCTTTCACTGACACGACCGGTGGCGGCAATGACATGGTAGCCGGCTTTTGAGAGCAGGCTGACGGCCACCGAACCGACGCCTCCTGCTGCGCCGGTCACGATCGCAGGTCCGTCTCCAGGCGTGATGCCGTGCTTTTCCAGCGCTAGCACCGAAAGCATCGCCGTGAAGCCCGCCGTGCCGATCGCCATCGCATCGCGAGGGCTCAGGCCTTCGGGCAGACGAACCAGCCAGTCACCCTTCACCCGCGCCGTTTCGGCATAGGCCCCCAAATGGGTTTCGCCGACGCCCCAGCCTGTGCAGACGACCTTGTCGCCCGCCTTCCACTTCGGATGCCGGGATGACATCACCGTGCCGGCGAGATCGATTCCGGCTATCATGGGAAAGCGACGAACCACAGGGGCTTTGCCGGTGAGAGCCAGCCCGTCTTTGTAGTTCAGCGTCGACCACTCGACCGCAACGGTGACATCGCCTTCCATCAGATCGGCTTCGTCAAACTGCGTCAGCATCGCGGTTGTGCCGTTCTCCGCCTTGTCGATCCGGATTGCCTTGAATGTCGCCACGGCGCTCTCCCCTTTTTCTTTGCGGCCCGGAGAGTAGTGACCCGTTATCCGAGGTCAAACCGACGATGGTGTTATGCGCCTGCGTCAGAGGCAGTACGACGAAAAATTCGGCACTGGCACTGGCGAGAGCGTCAAAGACCTGTTATATTTGTTTTGCTCCAAATGAGAATAATGCCCTGATAGTAACTGGGCCATCTCGGGAGGGAGTGTCGCACCGGCTTTCTAGCCGGCTTTATCAGACGTCATATATGCTCAAATAGAGTATATATAGTCGGGAGGCAGCAATGCCAATTACTGGACTGTTTGGACCCGAAGACTTCGGTAATCCCGCGCATTCCCCGAATGCGCCCGCGCCCCGCCGTGCGCTGAACCACAAGGCGCCTTCCGTGCCGATGCCCTCGCTTGAGTGGACGCCGGACGTCGAACGGGCGACCGCTCATTTGTATGAGAAGGTGAAGGCCGTCATCCCTCCGGTCGAATGGCCGTTCATGGCGCCTTACATCAAGGCGATCAACGAACTGAAACGTGAACGCAACGCCGTCATCCTGGCGCACAATTATCAGACCCCGGAAATCTTCCATTGCGTCGGCGATGTCGGCGGCGATTCGCTCAAGCTCGCCATCGAGGCCACCAAGGTGAAAGCCGATGTGATCGTCCAGTGCGGCGTGCACTTCATGGCCGAGACTTCGAAGATCCTCAATCCATCAAAGACCGTGCTGATACCGGATTCGCGCGCGGGCTGCTCGCTCGCCTCGTCGATCACCGGCGAGGACGTGCGCCTGCTGCGTGAGCGTTTCCCGGGCGTGCCGGTGGTTGCTTACGTCAACACATCCGCCGACGTGAAGGCGGAAGTCGATATCTGCTGCACGTCGTCAAACGCGGTGCAGGTTGTCGAGAGCCTCGGCTCCGACACCGTGATCATGCTGCCGGACCAGTATCTGGCGAAATACGTGGCGACCAAGACCAAGGTCAAGATTATCGCATGGAAGGGTGCATGCGAAGTGCACGAGCGTTTCACCGGTGACGAACTGCGCGCCTATCGCGAGGCGGATCCGAGTGTGCAGATCATCGCGCACCCGGAATGCCCGCCCGACGTCGTCAAGGAAGCCGACTTCACCGGCTCGACCGCCCACATGATCGATTGGGTTCGCAAGAACCAGTCGAAGCGCATCGTCATGGTCACAGAATGTTCGATGGCCGACAACGTGCAGGCGGAACTTCCAAACGTCGAGTTCGTCAAACCGTGCAACCTCTGCCCGCACATGAAGCGGATCACGTTGCCGAAGATTCTGGATAGCCTGCTCTACATGCAGGAAGAAGTGACGATCGACCCGATGATCGCCGACAAAGCCCGTCGTTCGGTGGAGCGGATGGTCAACCTGAAGAACTGACAGGTTCTTCCACAGGTGCTGGAGTGCGTCTCATGAACACGTTTTCGCATCCCGACTTTGCAAACACGACCGGCGAGATCGTCATCGTCGGCGCCGGCCTCGCCGGACTGTTTTGCGCACTGAAACTGGCTCCGCGCCGCGTCACGCTGATCGCGGCCGCACCGCTCGGCGAGGGTGCCTCCAGCGCATGGGCACAGGGCGGCATCGCCGCCGCAGTTGCCGAAGGCGATACCGCCGAAGCCCATGCGGCCGACACCATCGCGGTGGGCGGCGGCATCGTCGATGAGAAAGTCGCCATGGCACTGACCCGTGAGGCCGGCGCACGCATCCATGATCTTTTACAATACGGCGTGCCGTTCGACCGCGACCTCGAAGGCAAACTCGCCGTCGGCCGCGAAGCGGCGCATTCGGCCCGCCGCATCGTCCATGTTCAGGGCGACCGCGCCGGCAAAGCGATCATCGCCGCGCTGATCGAAGCGGTCCGCAATACACCCTCCATTCGTGTCATCGAAGACTATGTCGCCGAATCGCTGTTGACCGAGAATGGCAGCGTCAGCGGCTTGCAATTGCGCCGAAGCAATGATCCCGCGTCCCCGCCGGTGAGCATTGCAACACGCGCCGTGGTGATGGCGACGGGCGGCATCGGTCATCTCTATTCGGTAACCACCAACCCAGTGGAAGCCAGCGGCAGCGGCCTCGCGCTCGCCGCCCGCGCAGGTGCGGTGGTTGCTGATCCGGAATTCGTCCAGTTTCATCCGACCGCCATCATGATCGGCCAAGATCCGGCGCCCCTCGCCACCGAAGCGCTGCGCGGCGAAGGCGCGACGCTGATCAACAGCGCGGGCGAGCGTTTCATGCTCAAACAGCATCCGCTGGCTGAGCTCGCGCCACGAGATATTGTCGCGCGCGGCGTGTTCGCGGAGATCGCGGCTGGCCGCGGCGCATTCCTCGATGCGACCAAGGCCGTCGGCGCGAAATTCGCCGAAAAGTTTCCGACAGTCTATGCAAGCTGTGTCGCAGGCGGCATCAATCCGGCCACGCAGCCGATTCCGATCGCCCCCGCCGCGCATTACCACATGGGCGGCATCGCCGTTGACATGCAGGGCCGCTCCTCGATTCCGGGCCTGTGGGCCGCGGGTGAAGTGTCTTCCACCGGCGCGCATGGTGCGAACCGCCTTGCCTCGAATTCACTGCTTGAAGCGGTGGTTTATGCGGCGCGCATTGCCGAAGACCTCAAGGACCGCTCATTCGCTCCGGTCAGCCTGATCGATCTTCCAGTGACACGCAATGTTGCGTTGTCGCCGCATATCGAAAGCGAGCTGCGGGCGATGATGAGCGCCAATGTCGGCGTCATCCGCGATGCCGAGGGCCTTGCCGAGGCGATCCACATGTTCGCCGCCCTGGAACGCGACACCAATAGTGCGGCGCTCCGCAACATGGCGACGACGGCGCTGCTTGTGGCGACCGCAGCCCATGTGCGCGAGGAAAGCCGCGGCGCGCATTACCGCTCTGACTTCCCGGCCGAACATCCCGATTTCGCCCGGCGCACCATGACGACGCTCGCGGCGGCGCAAGCCGTGGCCGCGACGCTGCAACGGCATTCCTTCGCCGTGCCCATGAGCGCCTGACCGTGAGCGATATGACGCCCTCTTCACTGCTGTACGCGGACGGGTTCCTGTCGCAGATCGAGATCGACGAAGCACTGCACCGAGCGCTTGCGGAAGATCTCGGCCGTGCCGGCGACATCACCTCGATTGCGACAGTCCCTGAAGACACCCAAGCCCGCGCTGTCATGGTCGCGCGCCAGACCGGCGTGATCGCTGGACTGCCGTTGGCTGTCGCCGCGTTCGAATACCTTGCGCCGGTCATCGCCATCGATGTTCATGCCCGCGACGGAGATCGCGTTACAAAAGGCCAGACGCTTCTCACCATTGAAGGAGCAGCCCGCGCCGTCCTCGCGGCGGAGCGCACCGCGTTGAATTTCGTCGGACGGCTGTCCGGCATTGCAACCTTGACGGCAAGCTACGTGAAGCAAGCCGCAGGCACCAAACTGCGCATCTGCTGCACGCGCAAGACGACGCCCGGCCTGCGTGCGCTGGAAAAATATGCCGTGCGCTGCGGCGGCGGCTTCAACCATCGCTTCGGGCTCGACGATGCGATCCTGATCAAGGACAACCACATCGCGGTTGCAGGCGGCGTCTCCGCCGTGCTCAAACGCGCGCGTTCAGTCGCAGGCCATCTGGTCAAGATCGAGATTGAGGTCGATACCCTCGATCAACTGCGCGAGGTGCTGGCAACCGGCTTGGCCGATGTCATCATGCTCGACAACATGGATACGCCGACGCTGTATGAAGCGGTGAAGATCGCGGACGGACGAGTTGTGCTGGAGGTGTCGGGCGGCGTAACGCTCAACGCCATCGCCGAGATCGCAAAGACCGGTGTGGATTATGCATCGTCGGGGGCCCTGACCCACTCCGCCCCGAATTTCGACGTCGCGCTCGATATCGAAATCTGATTCCGCGCGTTATCGCTTGGACGCTTCAAGCTCGGCGGAGCTTTTTGCGGCCTCTGCCAGTTGCTCGGAAATCTGCGCCGTCTGCGCCTTTGTCCCCCAGCTCGGCGCGTCGCTTCCATCACCCCAGGCGCGCGGCCTGTAGAAGGTATGCACGCCGTACCGATACATCTTCTTCATTTCATTGACCCAGGACGGCCGCACCCAATAGGCGTGATAGTGCGTCGATTTGCCGACCTCGGGCAGCCAGAGTTGACCCTTCAATTCCGCGCGCGCGATCTTTTTCGCCCGCTCCCACATATCCGGCTCCTCGATCACGTCCTTGACGTCATCGCAGGCGAAGGTGAACTGGCAGGCGTTATGGCGGCCCTTGTTTTGATAGACGACGCCGCAAACGGTTGTCGGATAGAAGCCCGAGAACACGCGGTTCATCACCACCTGTGCGACCGCGATCTGGCCGCGCACGGCCTCGCCCCGCGCCTCGAAATAAATCGCTTCGGCAAGGCACTTCTCGCCCTTGGCCCTCGCCTTGTCGTCCAGCTTCAGCCGTTCGGCCGGAGATAGCACGTGCGTGTTGATGGCGTTGACTTCGCCCTTGCCCGCGACGGTCTGGCCGCCATGCTCTCCGCCGCCGGACGAAGGCGCTGAAGCTACGTGTTGCTTGAGGTCCGGATCGACGTTGGGCACCACGACAATGGGCTCCTCGCCAGGCTGCCATCGCTCCAGCGTTTCACCGGTATCCCCAAGCGATGCGTCGCCGAAGAACAGACTGGACGTTTTCACCGAGAACGGATCCTGTGGAGCCGTGACGGGTACGGCTGCACGACCCGGCGCCGTCTTCAGAGCTTCCAGAGCCTTCTCGTCCAGCACATTGCCGTCCGGTGCGTGCGTGACGTCGTATTGCTCGAGTCGCGGCGCATTCAGCGCAGCCTGCAGTTCTTCATCAAGAGGCTCTGCCTGCGTCGGTAACATACCCGGCGACTGATCGGCGGTCTTCTCGCCCATCACCGATGAATTGTTTTCCGATGGCGGCGCCCCGTCGATGGCAGGTTGAGACACGGGTTCGTCTGCCGCAGGAGTGGTCACGACAAGACGATCACCCTTCAGCGTCCGCACGACGGTCGGATAGTCCGACGCCCTCAGCGGGCGCACTGCTTCGCCAAACAGATTGCGCCCGATCGCACCGGTGACGTCGCCGTCACCCCCGCTCAGACTGGCGAGCAGCACCGACGGAGATTGCCGCACATCAGTACCGATCGGACGGACAAAATTGAATGAAGCAACCCGGAGCGAGCGGCTTGCTGAAGCGAACATGTATTGCTGCAAGCGTTCAGCCACGCCGTGCTGGTGCACGAGGCGCGAGGCAAGGTCCTGATAGCCGATTTCGGCGGGTGCCAGCGAGAGCAGGCACACAACAAAACTGAAGGGCGCAAGCTTTGCGCCCTTCAGTCTGTTACGCAAACTCAACATCGCTACGCTCACGCAACATACTCACTCACACACACGCGATCTTCATTGCACATTCAGTGCAATTCGATCGATTTCGTTAGTATCGAATTAAAGTTGCCGCTGGGTTAATTGCCCGTCACGCGCGAGACACAGGCAAGCGCCGATCATTATGCGGGCGCCGACATCGAAAGCCTTGGTAAACAGCGGCTCTCACGAGATGGTAAAGATTGGGTCAATGCGACAAGCGAAAAAAGGACAGCGCCATTCTTCACGAATGGCGCTGTCCTCGTGTCGTAGTATTTCTACGTTTTATCCCTGACTCGTCGCCAGTTTGCCAAGCGCGGCCTGCGCCGCTGCAAGTCTAGCGATCGGCACGCGATAGGGCGAACACGATACGTAATCGAGACCCACGTCATGGCAGAACGCCACCGACGCTGGATCACCGCCATGCTCGCCGCAGATGCCGAGCTTGAGGTTCGGACGGGTCTTGCGGCCACGCTGGGTTCCGATGCGCACCATTTCACCCACGCCATCCTGGTCGATCGAGATGAAGGGATCAGTTTCAAGAATGCCCTTCGCCAGATATGTGCCGAGGAACGAGGCCGCATCATCGCGACTGACGCCTAGGGTCGTCTGCGTCAGATCGTTGGTGCCGAACGAGAAGAATTCGGCAGTCTGTGCGATTTCATCAGCCTTCAGGCAAGCGCGCGGCAACTCGATCATGGTGCCGACTGTATAGGTCAGCTTGGCGCCGGTTTCCTTTTTGACTTCCTTCGCCACCGTATCGATACGGTCCCGGATAATGTCAAACTCCGCCTTGGTGACAATCAGCGGAACCATGACCTCGATCGCAGGCGGCTTGCCGGTGCTCTTGTTCGCTTCGACAGCCGCTTCGAAAATCGCCCGCGCCTGCATCTCGGCGATTTCCGGATAGGCAATCGCCAGACGACAGCCACGGAAGCCGAGCATCGGGTTGAATTCCGCCAGCTCGCGAACGCGATCAGCGACCTTGCGCGGCTCGACATTCAGACCTCGCGCGACTTCCTCGATATCCGCTTCACTATGTGGGAGGAACTCGTGCAGCGGCGGATCGAGCAGGCGGATCGTAACTGGAAGCCCCTTCATGATTTCGAACAGCTCGACGAAGTCGGCGCGCTGCATCGGCAGGATCTTGGCCAACGCCGCGCGGCGTGAGGCCTCGTCGTCCGCGATGATCATTTCGCGCACAGCGCGAATGCGGCTTTCCTCGAAGAACATGTGCTCGGTGCGACACAGGCCGATGCCCTCGGTGCCGAAGCGAAGCGCGGTACGCGCATCCGCCGGCGTATCGGCGTTGGCGCGGACCTTCAGTTTGCGGACCTGATCGGCCCAGCCCATCAGCGTGCCGAACTCACCGGACAATTCCGGCTCAACCATCGGCATCCGTCCCGCCATCACCTGGCCGAGCGATCCATCGATGGTGATGACGTCGCCGGCCTTGAATGTGCGTCCGCCCACGGTGAGCGTGCCGCTGGCGTAATCGACCCGGATCGTGCCCGCGCCGGAAACGCAGGGTTTGCCCATGCCGCGTGCCACAACGGCAGCGTGCGAAGTCATGCCGCCGCGGGTGGTGAGGATGCCCTCGGCCGCATGCATGCCGTGAATGTCTTCCGGCGAAGTCTCGACGCGGACCAGAATGACCTTGTGACCGTCGGCCTTCAGCTTCGCGGCTTCATCGGATGAAAATACGATCTCGCCCGCAGCTGCACCCGGCGATGCCGGCAGCCCGGCGGCGATCACGTCACGCTTGGCGACGGGATCGATGGTCGGATGCAGCAACTGGTCAAGCGAAGCCGGATCGATGCGCGTCACCGCGTCCCGCTTCGAGATCAGGCCTTCCTTGGCCAGTTCGACCGCAATGCGCAGCGCCGCCTTGGTGGTGCGCTTGCCGCTGCGGGTCTGCAGCATCCAGAGCTTGCCCTGCTCCACCGTGAACTCCATGTCCTGCATGTCACGATAGTGCTTCTCGAGCAGCTTGTAGATTCGCGTCAGCTCCTTGAACGCCTTCGGCATCACCGTTTCCATCGACGGCTTGTCGGAACCGGATTCCTGACGCGCGTATTCGGTGATGTCCTGCGGCGTGCGGATGCCCGCCACTACGTCCTCGCCCTGCGCGTTGACGAGAAACTCGCCGTACAGCAGCCGTTCGCCCGTCGAGGGATTGCGTGTGAACGCAACGCCGGTCGCCGAGGTATCGCCCATGTTGCCGAACACCATCGACTGCACGTTGACAGCCGTGCCCCAGCTTTCCGGAATATCATGCAGCTTGCGGTAGGTAACGGCACGCGCGGTCATCCACGAGCCGAACACCGCGCCGATCGCGCCCCAAAGCTGCGCGTGTGGATCCTGCGGGAAGTCATGACCCAGTTCGGACTTCACCGCATCCTTGTACTTGCCGATGATATCGGACCAGTCGTCGGCAGTGAGGTCGGTGTCGAGCGAGTAGCCCTTCGAGTCCTTGTAGGTATCGAGGATATCCTCGAACACATGATGCTCGATGCCGAGCACCACGTCTGAGTACATCGTGATGAAACGACGATAACTGTCATATGCGAACCGGCGGTCGCCGGACTTTTCAGCTACGGCTTCGACCGTCTGGTCGTTCAGGCCAAGATTGAGAACCGTGTCCATCATGCCGGGCATCGAGGCACGGGCACCGGAGCGCACCGACACCAGCAGCGGATTCTTGGCATCGCCGAACTTCTTGCCGACGATCTTGCCGACAGCCTCGAGCGCCTTCTCGACCTGCCCCCTCAGCTCCTTCGGATAGCTCTTTTTATTCTCATAGAAGTAGGTGCAGACCGAGGTCGGAATGGTGAAGCCGGGGGGAACTGGCAAGCCAAGATTGGCCATCTCGGCGAGGTTCGCGCCTTTGCCCCCGAGCAGTTCGCGCAAGCCCGCCTTGCCTTCGGCCTTTCCGTCGCCAAACAGATAGACCCACTTTCCGGCCTTTGCGCCGATGCTGGCGGCGACCTTGGACGAGGTCTTCGCGACCGCCGATTTCTTGGCCTTCACGGCCTTGCGCGAGGCAGCCTTTCCAACGGCTTTGCGCGCCGCTTTCGCAGGCACAGGCCGGGAGGCCTTTTTTGACGATACGGAAGATTTTTTCAGCTTTGAGGCAGCTTTTGCCATGGCAGACCAATCGTTGCGAGGGGGAAAAGCAGGCGGGTTACACCACGGTTTGAAGCCCCCGCGCAAGGCGCGGAGGGGAAGTTAACTCGCATGGACCTATGAACTTTCGGCTAGTTCTTAATGGATGAGACCAAGACCGACGATGCCGATGAAAATCAGATAAATGGCAACGATGAAATTCAAGAACCGAGGCATGATCAGGATCAGGATGCCGGCGAGCAAAGCCACGATCGGCTGAATGTGAGTGGTCAGGTGCATCAAGAACTCCCCATGAGAACCAGAAAAAGATCGACGGGAACGACATGGTCTTTCCTTCGTCTGTCCTTCGCGCTTAGACGATCAAAGACGATTCTTGAAGCGGTTTGGTTCCACTCCTGCACGAAAAAGCCCCAATGAAGCCTTGCATCGCGCAGGAACGATGCTCAGCGGCATGGATTGTCACCCCGGCCGTTCGGCATATCGCCGACGCTTGTTCATGCAGGAGACCTTACGATGCGAAAGGAAATGATCGCACTTGCCGTGCTGGCCGGAGTTGCGGCAATTCCGGCCATCGCCAATGCACAGGCCGTGATCGTGCGCGACGGCGAAACCGTTGGCGTTGTCGCCGACGACAGTTTTGGAATTACCGACGATCTGCGCCCGCGTTTCCGCGAATATGTTGTGCAGGAAAATGTGCCGAACTACAGCGTGCCGGGCCAGGTGATGGTTGGAGCGCGGCTGCCGGAGATCGGCGTAACATATTACGACGTTCCGTCGCAATATGGCGCCCATCGCTACCGCTATTCGCGCGTGAATGGTGAGTACGTGATCGTTGAACCGCAGACGCGGAAGATCATTCAGGTCATCGAGTAGCCTGGGGAAATTCCGCAAAACCGCGGAGATTCCAACTAATCCTGAATTTTGGAGAAGTCCGCGATGGCGCGTGTTGCCTCGCGGATTTCGTTCAGGAGTCTGAGACGATTTTCGCGCACCTTCGGATCGTCGTCGTTGACCTTGACCTTATCGAAGAACGCATCGACCGCGGGACGCAGTTTCGCCATGGCGGCCATGGCGGCGGCGAAGTCTTCCTTGGCGACCGCGGCGCTTGTTTCTGCCTTCACCTCGGCAATCGCACCGGCGAGTTTCTTTTCTTCGTCACTCTTGAACAAAGCCGCGTCCGGCGCGCCGTCGAAGCTTCGTTTGTCCTTCTTTTCCTCGATGGCGAGAATATTCGACGCGCGCTTGGTGCCTGCGAGCAGGTTCTTGCCGTCGTCGGTATCAAGGAATTTTCCGAGCGCCTCAACGCGACGCGCGACCATCAGCAGGTCATCCTGCCCTTCCAGCGCGAACACGGCATCGACCAGATCGTGCCGCGCGCCTTGATCGCGAAGCTGGGCTTTCAGACGATCAGCGAAGAAGAAGCTGAGATCGTAAAGGCTCGTCAGATACCGCATCGCATCATGATTTACATCGACTTCTCTCGCTTGGGTTTCTTTCTTTAGAAGTTTTGCCAGATTCTTTTGAAAATATGGACTTCCTTCGAGGCTCGCCGCGACCGAGCCTTTTGCCTTCGCCTCCGATTCAAGTTTTAGATTCAGAAACTGAATCGACGCCGGAATCATCATTTCAATTAGACGCAGACGAACTGAATTTTCCAGAATAAGCCTGATCACACCCAGCGCCGCGCGCCTTAGCGCATAGGGATCCTTCGATCCGGTCGGCTTCTCATCGATCGCCCAGAATCCTACCAGCGTGTCGATCTTGTCGGCCAGCGCCACCGCAATCGCGACCGGATCAGCCGGCACGCGATCATTCGGCCCCTGCGGCTTGTAGTGATCCTCGATGGCGGCGGCGACGGAGGCGTCCTCACCCTGCGCCAGCGCGTAGTACCTGCCCATCAGCCCCTGCACTTCGGGGAATTCACCAACCACCTCGGTGAGCAAATCCGCCTTGGCGAGCTTCGCCGCGCGCTTGGTCTTTTCGACGTCTGCGCCCACCAACGGCGCGATCTCGGCGGCCAGCCGTTCGATGCGCGCGATCCGCTCGGCCTGCGTGCCGAGCTTTTCGTGAAACACGATGTTGTCGAACTTCGGCAGCCGCGCTTCGAGCTTCGTTTTCAAATCCGTGTCGTAGAAGAATTTCGCATCGCTCAATCGCGCGCGGATCACCCGTTCGTTGCCCGCGACGATCGCCTTGCCGCCATCGCTCGCCTCAATGTTCGAGGTAAGGATGAAGCGGTTGACGAGTTGTCCGGTTTTCAGATCGCGCACCACAAAACACTTTTGATTATTACGAATTGTCGCGCGGATTACCTCGCCCGGGATCGACAAAAATTCTTCGTCGAACGAGCCTATCAGCACCACCGGCCATTCGACCAGGCCCGCCACTTCATCGAGCAGCACCTGATCCTCGACCAGTTCGAACCCCTGCGCGAACGCCAATTGCTTGGCGTCGGCGAGGATGATGTCCTTGCGGCGCTCGCGGTCGAGTACCACCTTGGCCGCCTCCAGCTTGGAGACATAATCGTCGAACCGGCGCACGCTGAACTCGCCCGGCGCCATGAACCGATGACCATGGGTGGCCTGCCCGGCTTCAATGCCCGCGACATTGAATTTCACGACGTCAGGGTCTTCGGTCTCGGGCCCGAACGTCGCGATGATCGAATGCAGCGGCCGCACCCATGTCAACGCGCCGCGCTTCTCGGAAGCCGCGCCCCAGCGCATCTGCTTCGGCCAGGGAAAGGTGCGCACGATCACGGGGAGAATTTCCGCGATCACTTCAATCGCGGGCCGTCCGGTCTTCTCCATCAGCGCGATATAGAAATCGCCCTTCTTCGGATCCCGCTGGATCTTCGCCTCGTCCAGCGATGCGAGGCCAGCAGCTTTCAGGAAGCCCTGAACGGCGGCGTCAGGCGCACCGACCTTCGGGCCCTTGCGCTCTTCCTTGAGATCTGGCTGGCGTGCGGGAATGCCATGCACGGTCAAAGCAAGACGGCGCGGCGTCACGAACGCCTTTGCCCCCTCATAGACAAGTCCTTCGGCAACGAGCTTGTCAGTGACCATTTTACGCAGGTCGTCCGCCGCCTTCGCCTGCATGCGTGCGGGAATTTCTTCAGAAAACAGTTCGAGCAGAAGATCGGGCATCAGTTGTTACTCCGCCCGTCCCGCATGTGTATGCACCCACGCCTCACCGCAGGCCTTGGCAAGTTCACGCACACGCAGGATGTAGCTCTGCCGCTCGGTGACCGAGATCACCCCGCGCGCATCGAGCAGGTTGAACACATGGCTCGCCTTGATGCACTGGTCGTAGGCCGGCAGCGCCATCAGGTGCGCCTCCCGTTTGCCATCTTGCCAGCCCGCGTCCAGGTATGTCTTGCACGCGCTTTCGGCCATCCTGAATTGCTCGAACAGCATCGCGGTGTCGGCATATTCGAAATTGTGCCGCGAGTATTCCTGCTCGGCCTGCAGGAACACATCGCCATAGGTGACTTTCTCCGCGCCGTCACGACCGTTGAAGTTGAGATCGTAGACGCGATCGACGCCCTGCACGTACATCGCTAGCCGTTCAAGGCCGTAAGTCAGTTCGCCGGACACCGGCGCACATTCGACACCCGCGACCTGCTGGAAATATGTGAATTGCGACACCTCCATGCCGTCGCACCAGCACTCCCAGCCAAGCCCCCAGGCGCCCAGCGTCGGGCTTTCCCAATCGTCCTCGACAAAGCGCACGTCGTGCAGATGCAGATCGACCCCGATGGCTTCGAGCGATTTCAGATAGAGGTCCTGAATGTCAGGCGGCGATGGCTTCAGGATCACCTGAAACTGATAGTAGTGCTGCAGGCGGTTCGGGTTCTCGCCGTAACGACCGTCCTTGGGACGGCGCGAGGGCTGCACATAGGCGGCGTTCCAGTGCCGCGGCCCGAGTGCGCGCAACGTCGTGGCCGGATGAAACGTGCCTGCGCCCACTTCCATGTCATAGGGCTGGAGAATAACGCAGCCGTAATCGGCCCAATAGCGCTGCAATGTCAGAATGAGCCCCTGAAACGAGCGTTCAGGGCGCATGTGGGCAGGTAAGGAGTCCATGAAATTGTCCGCGATCCCGTCAGGGATTCGATAAGGAGTCGAATTTGGCGCGGACCGTATCGGCGTGGACTTCAGGAATCAAGGCAACAGGAGCGAAATCAGCCCGGACGGTATGTCCCCGTAGCGGGATCACGACGCAGATTCACAGGAGCACCGGGATCGCCCGCATCGCGCCGGCGTTGCTCTTCCAGCTCGCGGTTGACGCGCTGGCTCTCCTTGGCCGCCAGCCGCAACAACGCTCCGCCGCCAAGAACCCCCAGCACGATCAGGATCAAGGGTGGCATGTCTGCCTCGCGCTCCGTTTCAATGCATGATCCCAAAAACAAGACATCAGCTTTCGGGAAAAATCATGTTCTTTCTCAGAGCCCATAACGCGCCCAAATGGCACGCGATTCAAGCGCCGAAATCAACTCGTCCGGGAACCCGGAGGCGCTGACCAGGACACCCGCACCGGGCTTGCGGCCCGCGAGCGTGGACAGAAGCCCCGCCGCAGGCGCGACCATCGGGGTGCGCACATGATCGCCATAGCGCGCCCGCAGAACGCTGCGCAGATCGCCGATCCCATCGGCGAGGCCGAGCGCGACCGAACGTTCGCCCGCCCAGTATTCCCCCGAGAACAGATAGGTCTCATCGCCTTTGAGGCGGGTGCCACGGCTGTTCTTGACGAGGTCGATAAAGGTGTCGTGGATTTCGCGCTGGATTGCCTTTAACCGCTCCACCTCGTCCGGCTTCTCGGGGAGAAATGGATCGAGGCTGCCCTTGTTGTCGCCGGAGGTGTAGAGCCTGCGCTCGATCCCAACCTTCTTGATCAGATCCTGAAATCCGAAGCCGCCGCCAATCACTCCGATCGAGCCGAGAATCGAGGACGGATCACAGAAAACCTCGTCACCCGCGCAGGCGATCATATAGCCGCCAGACGCCGCGACGTCCTCGACGAATACCAGCACCGGAACTTTCTTTGCGTCAGCAAGCTGCCGGATTCGGGAGTAAATCTGACGGGACTGAACCGGCGAGCCGCCCGGCGAGTTAATGACGATCGCGACCGCCCTGGCCCGCTTGGTCTCGAAGGCCTTTTCAATGGTTTTCGCGACACCTGAAAGCGTCAGCCCTGGACGCAGCGGCGTCACCGCACCGATCACCCCGCTCAAACGCACAACAGGCACAATCGGCCCCTTGAACCGGTCCGGAATGAAGCGATCCCACCACTCGTTCAGCCGTTTGTGATCGTCGCTCACCTGCCTTTGATCGGAATTCACCTGCGACATCGCAACACCTTTCACTTTAATCGATTATTATCGGTGAACTGGCAATCAAGCCGGCAACGGCTTGGTACGTGTCCCGAACTTGGTACGTGTCTTGCATTTTTAGTGGCGGCTGCAAAAGCGCAGCCGAAGGGGCTGACCATGAAGATTTACATCCTGATGCTGGCAATGGGCGTGCTGTTCACGGCACTTCGCTATACCTCAATCAAAGATAGTGGCTCGGAACAGCTTCCGCAGTAAGCTCGGGCTATCTTTTTGGGCATTTGCCTTGCCCTTTGCATCAACCGGCCGGAATGACCGCCGCCTCTTCCAGAATGGCCCTTGCCTCGTCCGTCGGCCTTCCTGACTCATCTTTGAGCACAATGCCCTCAAAAAGCTGCAGCGGCGCCCGGCTTCCCTTGGTCGCCCGCACCAGGATGCGAATCGCAGCCGTCCCCGCCTTCGGATAGACCGGAAACACCTCGACGCCGCCGAAGCCGCGCGATAATGCCGCCGTGACCTCTCCCAGTTGGTCGGCACGCCAGATCATCGACAGCACCCCGCCCGAAACCAGCAGGCGGCGCGCGGCATGAGTCCAGGTTTCCAGTGTCAGGCCGGGATCGACATGGGCCAACGCTCTGGCGGCATCGGGTGAAGCCCGATGACGATCGGCATCATGAAAGGGCGGATTCATCAAAACCATACGCGCGCTGTCGGGTGACAATCCGGCTTCCTCGAACGCGGCCGCCGGCGCGCCAACATCGAGTTCAATGACGTTCGCGGCAATGCCGTTCAATATCGCATTGTCGCGTGCAAGATCGACAAGGGCACGGTCGATCTCCACCATCGTCAAATCAACGGTCCCCACGCGGCGAGCAAGCGCCAGACCGGCGGCGCCGGCGCCGGCTCCGAATTCCACAACCCGGTCATCCGGCTTGGCCGGCGTCACAGCGGCAAGCAGCAGCGCATCGTGTCCGGACCGGTGACCTCGCTTGAATTGGCGAAGGCGCAGCCGACCGCCAAGAAAAGCATCCTCGGTGAAATCGTGCGATTCCGACATCGGTGCGGTGTCAGTTTTCATATTTCAATTCGTGTCCGAGACCGGCATCGATCAGGAGGCGGCGAGCGGCAAGGTTGTCGTCATCATGGACGAGAATCCGCCGCGGAATAATGCCGAGAGAACCCTCGAGCACGCTCATATTCGCATCGACCAAAAGGTGATCGATATTGGCCCCATCGAGCAGCGCCCCCACCGCCGATACCAGCACAATGTCGTTCGTTCTCAGCAGCTCGCGCAAGGCACACACCCTCGTTTATTTGACGTAATATAGCCAAGAGTCGCCGTTAGATACCCTTGCCGCACGCCGCGCCAATTCCTATTGTCGGACCAAATTCACTGGAGGCCCGGCGTGGCTGTTATTGTTCCCTTCGAGGGCCACTCTATCCCATCGATCGATCAGCTCGTAGCGCTTGTCGCTGACGACATGGCACGGGTCAACACGACCATTCTTTCGCGCACCGGCTCGGAAGTAACGATGATCCCGGAAGTTGCGAACCACCTGATCTCGTCCGGCGGCAAGCGGCTGCGTCCGATGCTGACGCTGGCGATGGCCCACCTGGCCGGTTACGACGGCGAGGGACACGTCAAGCTCGCGGCCTCGGTCGAGTTCATGCACACCGCCACCCTGCTGCATGACGACGTGGTGGACGAGAGCGAACTTCGCCGCGGCAAATTATCCGCCCGCATGCTGTGGGGGAATGAGGCCAGCGTTCTTGTCGGCGACTTCCTGCTCGGTCAGGCTTTCCGAATGATGGTGGAGGTCGGCTCGTTGCGCGCGCTGGACATCCTGTCCGCGGCAGCGGCCACAATCGCTGAAGGCGAAGTGATGCAACTCGCCGCGGCGAAGAACACCGCGACGACCGAAGATGAATATCTCGCCGTGATCCGCGGCAAAACCGCCGAATTGTTCGCTGCCGCAAGCGAGGTCGGCCCGGTGGTTGCCAATCGCCCGAAGGCTGAGCAGACCGCGTCGCGCTCGTTCGGAATGAATCTCGGCATCGCCTTCCAGCTTGTCGATGATGTGCTCGACTATGGCGGCAAGGCCGCCAAGCTCGGCAAGAATACCGGCGACGATTTCCGCGAAGGCAAGATCACGCTTCCGGTGGTGCTGGCGTTCCGGCGCGGCAGCGACGCTGAGCGCGATTTCTGGATCCGGACATTGGAGCGCGGCGAGATTGAAGACGGCGATCTCGACCACGCCATTGGCCTGATGACCAAGCATCGCACGCTGGAAGACACCATGCAGCGCGCCCAGCATTACGGCGCTATGGCCGTCGACGCGCTGGCGCTGTTTCCGTCGTCACCGATGAAAAGCGCGCTCGAGCAAGTCGTCGCGTTCTGTTTGGCACGGTCGAACTGATCCGCAGTCTATGGCTGGATCGTGCGATAGGCCGTCTGCACGAGCGACGGACGTTGCGCGATATCGTTCAGCCATCCTCGAAGTGCTGGCCGTGTGACGGACCAGTGCCGGTCGGGCCAACGAAAATCAAGATATTGCAGGGATGACGCGACCGCGATTGAGCCGATATCGGCCAATTGATCCGATAGCGCAGCGGCGTCACGTTCCAGGGCGTCGAGCCCCGTATCGATGGCCTGCCGCTGCCTCTCCATCACGGTGGCGGCACGCTCGTTCGCCGCACGCCGTTCGTCGGCGAACAGACGGCCTGCGGATGCGCTGACGCCATCGGCAACGGCCTGACGGCGCAACACATTCCATCGCGGAGCGCCCGGCTCCGGAAACAGCTCACCATCAGCGTACTGATTGAGGTACTCGCAGATCAATCCGGATTCGAAAAGCGGCTGTTCCAATCCGCACACGAATGTCGGCACCTTGCCCAGAGGATTCAGTTGCCGCAGTTCCGCGCTGGTCCAGGGGTCTGTCTCGACGAATTCGACGAGCGCTTCAATTCCAAGCTCGTAAATCGCGATTCTGACTTTGCGGGCAAATGGAGATGTCGGCGCGTAATAGAGCTTCATTTCGTTCGCCGCGCTTCCTGTAACGGCGGCTCACCCCAAGGTCCCGGCATGAACCCACCAGTTCGGATAAATCTTGCCGATCGCTGCGGCGGCGCGCTGCGCTTCTGACGCTGTTCCGAAAATGGCAAAGCATGTCGCGCCTGACCCGGACATGCGTGCGAGTTTGACGCCATGCTGATCGCGTAACGCACCGAGCACATCCGCAATGATCGGCTGCACCTTCAATGCCGGCGCTTCGAGATCGTTGGTGCCGCCGATCAACAGATCAAGCCAGGCGTCGAGCGAAATTTCGTTCTCGGGAATGGCGATCGCTTCAAGCGCATCAGAAATGCCGATGCGCAATTCGCCAGCGCGCAGGCCGAGCGCGGCGAACACATCCTTGGTGGCCACGCCCACCCGCGGATTGACCAGCACGGCAGGAAAATCGGGCAAATTGAGCGGCGTGAGATTGTCACCGACTCCTCCCATCACACAGGTGTGCGAGGCCAGGCAGACCGGGACATCCGCCCCGGTCGCGCGCGCCACATCCACAAGGCGCGGGTCATCGAGCACAATCGCGTTGGCATTCGCGAGCAGCCGCAACGCGGCGGCTGCGTCGGCCGATCCACCGCCGATTCCAGCCGCGACGGGCAAATGCTTGTCGAGGGTGAAGTGGCCAAGCTTCAGGCCTGGTAAACGTTTCTTCAATAGCTCCGCGGCGCGGATAACGAGATTGTCACCGGTGTCGCCGCACGCCACAGCCCCCGGGCCTGTCATGGTCAACCCAAGGTCGGGCCCCGGCTCGAATGAGAGATTGTCCGCGCAATCGGCAAAAGCCACGATGCTGTCGAGATCGTGGTAGCCGTCAGGACGACGGCCCACGACCCGCAGCGTCAGGTTCACCTTGGCGCATGCACGCTCGATCAATTGCGACATCGTTCCAGCCCTCAGATCCAAAGCATGACGATTCGACATCAAGTCATCACACCTTGGAAGCGTCATACGCGGGCTTACCCCGCGCATCCAACGTCTCTCAAAAGATCGATGGCCGGGTCAAGCCCGGCCATGACAAAACGCAAGAGTGACCGAAGCCGAATTCGTCCCGGCTCAACCGCCCTTGTCTTCCTTTTTCTTGTCAGCGGCAGCTGCGGAGTTCGACGTGTCGTCCGGCAGCCCATCCTTGATCTTGGCCTCGATCTTTGGAAGCTCGTCGGCTTCCGGCTTCAGATCGCGCGCGTGCGCCCACTGGAATCTCGCCTCAAGCTTGCGGCCGATACGCCAGTAGGCATCGCCCAGATGGTCGTTGATCGTCGGGTCTTCCGGCTTGAGATCGATCGCGCGCTCCAGCGTCTTTACCGCGTTATCGTAATCACCGGTTCGGTAATAGGCCCAGCCCAGCGAATCGACGATGAAGCCATCGTCCGGGCGCTGATCGACGGCCTTTTTGATCATAGCCATGGCATCGGGCAGATTGATGCCCTGATCGATCCAGGAGTATCCGAGATAGTTGAGAACATGCGGCTGTTCAGGCTGCAATTCGAGCGCCTTCTTGAGGTCGGCCTCGGCGAGAGGCCATTGCTTCGAACGTTCCTCACAGATGCCGCGGAAGTAAAAAAGCACCCAGTTCGGCTTTTCGCTGCCGACCGCAGCAATCGCCTTGCCGTAGGTGTCGCTGCATTCGGCAAATTTCTTGCGCGAGCGCTGAATGTTGCCGAGCGCCATCAACGCCTCGGTGTCCTTAGAATCCTCGCTCGTCACCGTCTTCAGGATTTCAAGCGCTTCATCGGTGCGGTCAACGCTGTCGAGATTTGTCGCAAGCTGAATCTGCGCGTTGCGCTTGAGCGGCGAACTGGCCGGCATCCGCTCATAGATCTTGATAGCGAACTGCGGCTTCTTCACCGATTCATAGAGATCGGCAAGCGAGAGCAGCGCCAGCGGATGGTTGGGATGCAGATAAAGCGCGAGCTGCAGATAGACGAGCGCCAGATCCTCGCCGCCGCGACGTGTCAGGGAGGAGCCAATTCCATAGAGCGCCTCGGCGGCACCCTCCTGCGGTGAGCTGATCTGCGGCGGCAGTTTCTTGCCTGCCTTCAATTCCTTCAACGCATCGACGACAAGCGGGTGGTTCGGCACCCTTTTATCGAATGCCTCGTAGACTGCAATCGCAGAAGCCGCATCCTTGTTGCGCGACAGCCAGCGGCCATAGGCGTCGACGAGGCGCAGGGCCGAGTCGTCGAGCTTCATCGCGCGCTCATAGCGAACGCCCGCATCTTTCTGCTTGTTGGACAGCTCGTCGATCAGGCCCCCGTGCAGATCCTTGAAAATATTGTACCACTCCGGCCCGGTGAGCTTGTCGATACTCGCCAGCGCATCGGATGGCTTGCCGGCACCCGCCGTCGCATAGCCGGACAAAAGCGCCGCGACGAGATCGGTGATCGGCCCGCGCACGGATTGGTTGAGATTTTGGACCGCCGCGCCGTAGTGTTTCTGTTTCAACTCATGAACACCGAGAACAAGCCGTGCAACTCGGTTGGTTTTGTCGATGGCCAGAATGCGATCGGCGAGCTTGACCGCCTCATCCATCTCGCCATCGGCGAGCGAGGCGATGAAAGCACGGTCAAGCAGATCCGTATTCTTGGGATCGAGCCGAAGCGCAGCACGATAGAAAGACGCCGCAACGTTGGCATCGCGATCCGCACTCGCATGGCGCGCGGCGAGATAACTGCCGGCAGGCGTCACCTCCTGCAGATCGCGCGCGGTGGGATAGTTCAATTTGCCGTTGTCGAGGTTTTGGCTTCCTTCAGCAAAGGCCCGCGAGCCGATCGCAGGCGCGACCAACATGGAAGCCGCAAGGAGGGCAGTCATAGCCACGCGAAGAGGACGAGTTGAAGGATTCACGCGCGCGGGCTCCATCAAAATTGGATTGATTCGCCGGGCCGCGAAGGGCGAGCCGGTCGCGAGCGCACAATGGCCCGTTTATGGTTCATCCGCAAGGATTTGCGATGCTCCTCAGGGGGCTTTGACAGTATGGCGGCATCGTGGCGAAGCCCGCTCCCTCGCGCAAACGTGCTCACATGCCTTGATAATTCGGTCCGCCGCCACCCTCCGGCGGCACCCACGTAATGTTGCCGTTGGGATCCTTGATATCGCAGGTTTTGCAATGGACGCAGTTCTGGGCGTTGATCTGGAAACGCGGTCCCGCGCCCTCCTCGATCCATTCGTAAACACCCGCCGGGCAATAGCGATTGGACGGCCCTGCGAAGACATCGTGCTCCGATGATGTCTGGAGTGCCATATCCGCAACCTTGAGGTGGATCGGCTGATCCTCCTCGTGATTGGTGTTGGACAGAAACACCGATGACAATCGGTCGAAGGTCAGCACGCCGTCGGGCTTCGGCGCCGGGCGTGGCTGGCAGGCCGTCGCGGGATCCAGCGTTGAGCGATCCGGCTTGCCGTGGCTCTGGGTGCCGAACAGCGACAGACCCAGCAGTGTCTGCGTCCACATGTCGAAACCGCCGAGCACGACGCCAAGCACGGTGCCGAACCTCGACCACAACGGTTTCACATTGCGCACCAGATCGAGGTCGCGGCCGACGGATGAATCCCGCCAGGCATCCTCGTATTCGCGAAGCTCGTCATTACTGCGGCCTTCGGCCAGCGCGTCCGAAACGCAGTTCGCAACGAGAATGCCCGTGCCCATCGCATTGTGCACGCCCTTGATGCGCGGCACGTTGACGAAGCCCGCCGCGCAACCCACCAGAGCGCCGCCCGGAAACACCAGACGCGGCACCGACTGAAAGCCGCCCTCGGTGATGGCACGCGCGCCATAGGAAATGCGTTTGCCTCCTTCGAACGCACCGCGAATCGAAGGATGGGTCTTGAAGCGCTGAAACTCCTCGAACGGTGACAGGTAAGGATTGTCGTAGTTCAGATGCACGACAAAACCGACCGACACCAGATCCTCGCCGTAGTGGTAGAGAAATGAACCGCCACCGGTAGAATTGCCGAGCGGCCAGCCGAACGAGTGCTGCACCAGACCCGGTCTGTGTCTGGCCTTGTCAATCTGCCAGACTTCTTTCAGACCGATGCCGAATTTCGGCGGCTCGCTGTTTTGATCGAGACCGAACTTCGCGATGAGCTGCTTGGTCAGGCTGCCGCGCGCGCCTTCGGCGAACAGCGTGTACCGGCCGCGCAACTCCATGCCGCGCGTGAATGACGGTTTGTGCGAACCGTCGCGCGCAATACCCATATCGCCGGTCGCGACGCCGAGAACCTCTCCGCCGTCGCCATAAAGAATCTCGGTCGCGGCAAATCCGGGATAGATGTCGACGCCCAGCGCTTCGGCGCGGGCGCCGAGCCAGCGGCACACGTCACCGAGCGAGCCGATGTAACAGTGATGATTGTTCATCAGCGGCGGCATCAGGAACGACGGCAGCCGCGTCGCGCCGCTCTGCGTCATCCAGTAGAAACGGTCGTCGGTCACGCGCGTTTTCAGCGGACACTCCGCATCGTCGCGCCAATCGGGAATGAGTTGATCGAGTCCGGCGGGATCGATCACCGCGCCGGAGAGAATATGCGCGCCGACTTCAGAACCCTTCTCGATCACGACAACGCTGGCGTCAGGATTGATCTGCTTGAGGCGGATCGCGGCGCACAGCCCGGCAGGGCCGGCACCGACAATCACAACATCGAATTCCATGGAGTCGCGGGGAAGCGCCTCGTCACTCATCACAGGCCCGACTGATCGAATTGAAGGTTTCTAGGGCCGTTGTTGGCCGATTTTCACTGCAATAACAACCCTCTTCGACAATCACCCGAGGTTGCTGAGGGAAAAGAATTCTCCGTCTCCCCTTCGCGGTCGGGAGCAGCTAAAATGGAAGGATGCTTTCCGAACGACCGCCGACCGCCCGCGAGCTCCTCGCCTTTTATCTTGAGGCCGGAGTGGACTGCGTGCTGGCCGATGAACCCGTCAATCGCCTCACCGAAATCGAGCCGGAACCGCGCCCGGCGCCGCGGCAGGTTGTGCCGCTGGCTCCAAGGCAGGTTGCGTCGACACCGGCACTGCGAACCGAGGCCGCGCTTGCGCCGGATGCGGCGATCGAATCGGCGCGCGAGCTTGCGCCAAAGGCGAAGACACTGGCCGAACTTCGCGACCTGCTCGAAGCCTTCGATGGTTGCACGCTGAAGGCGACCGCCACCAAGCTCGTGTTCGCTGACGGCAACCCGCAGGCGCGGATCATGTTCGTCGGCGAAGCGCCCGGCCGCGATGAAGATCTCGAAGGCCTGCCATTCGTCGGACGTTCCGGCAAACTGCTCGATCTGATGATGGCGACAATCGGCCTCGATCGCACCAGCGCCTACATCGCCAACGTCATCCCATGGCGTCCACCGGGCAATCGCGATCCCTCACCGCAGGAAACCCAGATCTGCCTGCCGTTCATCAAGCGGCAGATCGAACTGGTCAATCCGGAGATCGTGATCTGTCTCGGCAAGCCGTCGTCACAGGCGATCATGGAGCTAAAGGACGGCATCATGAAAACGCGCGGGCGCTGGCGCGACTATCACACCGGCACCCGCACCATCCGCGCCATGGCGACATTCCATCCCGCCTACCTGCTGCGCCAGCCGATCTACAAACGGATGGCGTGGAAGGATTTGCGAATGGCGAAGAAGGCGCTTGAAATCGGCGCCTGATCGCTCAGCGCACGTTGACCGTGATCTTGACGTCGACATTGCCGCGGATCGCGTTCGAATACGGGCAGACCTCGTGACCGCGTTTGACGAATCTCTCGGCCGTCGCCTGATCGACACCAGCCATGGTGACATAGAGCGAGGCTGACAAAACAAAGTTCTGCTGCTCGTTGCGCCGGATGCCGATCTCGGCCGTCACCTCGACTTCGTCGTCCGCGAATTTATGACCGGCCTCGCGCGCACCGCGTAGGACAGCATTCTCGAAGCACGCGAATAGCCTGCGGCGAAAAGCTGTTCCGGATTGGTCGCGCCGCCTGGTCCACCAAGGCTCTTGGGTAACGCCAGATTTAGATCGAGCAAACCGTCTTCACTGCGGATATGGCCGTGCCGTCCGCCGGTCGCGGTGACTTTGGTAACGTAAAGATCCGACATGATGGTTCTCTGTTTTGAAAAGCAGACCTCTAGAATTGAGGTCCGGTTTGAAAAATCAAGTGAGCCGAACAGCTAACCGAGGCGATTCAGGCCGACGGTGCTCACAGTGACAGGCTTCCTGCCCGCACACCCTCGACATCCCGCCGCGGCGGCGCGCCGAACATCCGCGCATATTCCCGGCTGAATTGCGACGGACTCTCGTAGCCGACCTGATACGCCGCCGTCGTTGCGGTCGCCGCATCGGTCAGCATCAGCCGCCGGGCCTCCAGAAGCCGCAGATGCTTTTGGTATTGCAGAGGCGTCATGGAGGTCAGCGCCTTGAAATGCTGGTGAAACGACGAGAGGCTCATCTGGGCGGCCGCAGCCAATTGTTCGGTCCGGACCGGCCGCGACAGATCACGCAGCAAATGGATCGCCCGGCTCAGCCGTTCGGTGTGGCTGTCGACGGTCGCCAGCTTGCAGATTTCAGCGCTGTTCGGCCCGGTGAGCAGCCAGAAATAAATCTCGTGGAGGATCGATGATTGCAGCACCGGCAACGCGGCAGGCGTATCGAGAAGTTGCAGGAGACGCAGCAAGCTGTCGGCCAATGGCCCCCCGACGTCCTGAACGAACACGCCCGACGTCCGCTCCGCGCCGGGCCTTGGGGGATGATCGAGATTGTCGAGGACGTCCAGGTTTCAGGCGGAATGCTGGTGTAAGCGCGCATGGGCGCGGGGTACTACGGCTTGGTGCCCTGCGTCGTTCCCGGACGAACCACGGCCCAGCCGATGCGAAGCGGCTCCAGCCGGCCTTCAATCAGCCGGGAGAAGGTTCGCGGCACTTCGGGCGCCAGCCCCGGAAAGCGGGCTGCGATGTCCGGCGGCGGCGCCCCCGCCGTATCGGCGGCGTGCCACACCACCAGCCCGCCACGCTCATAGAACGCCGGTATCCCAAACCATCGCGTATCGCCATAGGTGCTGTCGAACAGGACACGTGGCCGCGACGGCGCACCAACAGCCACAAGCGCCGCCAGCTCTGAATCGCCCGTCACACCATAAAGCGGCACGTTGGCACGCAGGGTATAATTGCGGTCAAAGAACCTTCCCATCTCGCCTGCCGGAAGTGAGGTCTCAACCTCCTTCCGGTTCATCCATGGCTGAAAAACGATTGTTGCCAGCAGCGCGACAACCGGCGCAGCGATGGCCGCAAGCCAGATCGTTCTCAGCACCTGCTGGCGGCGCAGATAGATCAGATCCGGGCACGCAACGATGACGACAGCACCGATCAGGAGCAGCGCGATGCCCTCGCCTCCCGCGACGCGGTCGAGCCCGAACCACGGCGCAACAAGACTGAGCAGAACAGGCGGCACGCAGCCGAAGAAAAATAGGAACTGGCGACCAAACCGATCAACGGGAGTGCGGAAGATCACCGGCGCCTCCTCCGGCTTGCGGTCAAGCCAGGGAGAGTTCGCGCCGATCAGAATGAGGACGCCGGCCGCCGACAACACCAGCCAGCCGAGCAGGACGCCCCATTGCTCCAGCTTGCCTGCCAGATCGGCGAACGAGGGGCGCGGCACGCTCGCGCCGCTGCTCCATAGCCAGATGAAATATGGCAGCGCCACAACGATCACCACCAGCGCGCCGAACAAGGGATCGAACGACATCAGGGTCTTTCGACCGCGCCGCGTGGCCACCGCAAAAACGGCCAGCAGCAGCGAGAGCACGATCGCGAATTGCGTCGTCAGGAACAACAGCCCGATCTCGATCGATAACAAAAACCATGCCGTGCGCCGTCCCTGCCCGATCACGCGCCATGCGTGGAGCAGGATCAACGCCCACAACGACCTTGCCAACACGTCGGGTCCAAATTCGAGGCCCGGGGAACTGAACGCGAAAATCGTCAGCGTCAGCATCGCGGCAAGGATCGCGTGCTGACCGCCCATGATCGCGCGGGACAGCGTGAAGACGGCCCACATCATGACGATGAAGCACACCTGCGCCAGCAGATAGACGCCAAACATGTGATTGCCGGTCATACGGAAGGCGATGTCGGCCAGCCAGAATGACAGCGGCGGGCCGAGCGCGGTGCCGACCTGATATTCGCGGCCGAATGCCAGCAGCGTCGCGACATGCGGCGGCGGGCTCATATAAAGAAGCGTCGGCAATACCAGCCATAGCGCCGCCTGCAGCAGCACGGTCGCCCAGAAAAACAGACGTGGCCGGGCGCGAACCAGCTCGACAATCAGGGATGTGAAACGCATCACGTGAGTGGACCGCCGGACGGGAGGACGATGGGCCGTTGAACTGACTTTTGAACGAACTCGGAATAGGC
Organism: Xanthobacteraceae bacterium; assembly: GCA_019750915.1. GTDB lineage: Bacteria > Pseudomonadota > Alphaproteobacteria > Rhizobiales > Xanthobacteraceae > Afipia. Next base: position 679 of record JAIENY010000048.1, on the reverse strand, counting down.
TGCAGGCCGCTTGATAAAGGGCCGCGTCCGATCAGGCAACCACGGCGATGGTTTCCGGGTGGTCAAGCGATGGCAGCTCGATCTGATCGGGTGGAATGCCTTCATGCTTGGCGCGAGCCGCAGCGACCGGCGCAAAGAAGCGGCGGTGATGCGCGGTCGGACCAAAGCGATCCAGCGCCGCCAGATGCACAGGCACAGCATAGCCCATATGCGAGTCGAAGCCGTATTGCGGATGATCCTTGGCCAGTTTGCACATCAGCCGGTCGCGCGTCACCTTCGCGACAATCGAGGCGGCCGCGATCGAGAGCAACAGCCCGTCGCCGCCAATCACCGGGTCGCAGTCGCAGGTGACATCGATCCGGTCGCGACCATCGACAAACACATGCTGCGGCGCCTGGGGCAGCGCGCGAACCGCGCGCGCCAGAGCCCAGAGCGAGGCCCGAAGGATATTGTCGCGGTCGATCCGCGATGGCGGCGCGGCCGCGACCGCGACCAGCGATGTGGCGCAAATCTTGTCGAACAGCTTTTCACGCTCCTCGCGCGTCAGCCGCTTGGAATCGTTGATGCCTTTCGGAATGCGCTCCGGATCGAGGATAACGGCCGCAGCGACCACCGGCCCCGCAAGAGGACCGCGACCGACCTCGTCACACCCCGCCACCGGCCAGATGCCCTGCTTGAG